>CP070659.1:987981-990751 GCA_020355125.1 Candidatus Bathyarchaeota archaeon | reverse complement strand
GATTTAAAGCGGCTATCAGCGCGTGATAGTATAGCTAGCTATCTTGACTCTAATAAATCAGTACCCCGCCGACTCCCCTAAAAGCCTACAAATCAAACGCAGCATGGTAAAAGAATTTCACCATCCGAATATTTTTAGGTTGTAAGGTAAGCAGAGTTCGCATTTTTATAGAGATAACAAAATACTAAAAATTCGGATATATAGTATCATATATGTAATAAAAGTAGAATGCTACAATATGTGTCATATATGAGGAGAAATTCGTTAATGAAGTTGCCTTCAGTCAATCCTTTTAGAGCTCTTCAAAAAGCATGCGAGGATACCTTGATGCGTGGTATTAAGAAAGTTTTTCCAAAGAGGACAGTGCACCTTATTTTACACATCCCGCCTTCGCACAGTTTCGGAGATCTAACGTCTTCTATCTGCTTTGACCTTGATAAACTATTAAAGGAAGTGACTAAAGCGTTGGCTGAGACGATTGTGGTTGAAACATATCTCTCAAAACAAAAGTTGGTTAAATACGTATGTGTTGCAGGTGGAGGATATATCAATTTTTATGCGGACTATCCTGAATTTTCATTCCTGACCTTAGAATCTGCAAAAATTCTTAACACGTCCTATGGATATGTTAAAACAGAATCTCCTCAGAAGCTTATTGTTGAACATACCAGTGTAAATCCAGCAGGCCCTATTCATATAGGAACAGCAAGAAACTCTGTTATAGGCGACACATTGTATCATATACTCGTAGCTAGAGGACACGCCGTTAGAACCCACTTTTATATAGACGATGTTGGTCGACAAATTGCGGTGCTTGCTTATGGTTATGGATTATTCGATGACCCAAAACCTCACGGTAAAGTAGATCACTGGATTGGTCTACTTTATGCTATGACAAATTGCATCGTTGAGATTCAAACACTAAAAGAAAGAATAGCGAACTTTAAAAAGCGGGATAAACCTGATAAGGAAATTAACGTCACGCAGGCACAGCTTGACGACTGGATATCGGTGGCGGCTGAGCTTCAAAATAAAGACCAAATTCTTTTTGATTACCTTCTAGAACGAATAAAAATTGATGAAACGCTTGGAGACAGCATTTCAAATCTAATGCGCTCATATGAAAGAAATGAGGCCGAGTCTAAAAAAGTGATCAGGAGAGTAGTGGAACTTTGTCTAGAGGGTTTCAGGGAAACCTATAAAAGGGCGGGCATAAAATGGGATTCTTGGGACTGGGAAAGCCACTTTATTTGGAATAATTCAGTGTCAGAAATAGTAAAGAAACTTGGCAAATCACCTTATTCCTATTGGAAAAAAGGTGCCTTGGTAGTTGATGTAGATAAAATTGCCAATGACAAGGGACTCAAGAACGCTTTCGGGATAGCTAAAGAGCACGAAATCCCTCCTCTGACTATAATGCGTTCCGATGGTACAACTCTTTATACAACAAGGGATTTAGCCTATAGTCTTTGGAAACTGAGTCAAGCAGATAGCGTTATTAACGTAATAGGTGTTGAACAATCTCTTGCACAACTTCAGCTACGTATAATTCTAAGTCTACTAACTACGCCCGAAAGAGTGAAAAATATAACCCACTATGCTTACGCGCTTGTAAAGTTACCACGCTATAAAATGTCGAAACGACGGGGAAGATACATCACCTTCGACAAAATTATAGCCGAATCTATTCATAGAGCTAGAGAAGAAGTGGAGCAGAGATCAAAAAACCTGTCTGAAGACTTGAAGATTACTATTTCAGAAGCGGTAGGAATCGGCGCTGTGAAATATGCGCTGATCAGTGTTTCGCCTATGAAACAAGTGATTTTCACTTGGGACAAGGTTCTCAACTTTGAAATGAACAGTGCTCCTTTTATCCAATACGCTCATGCGAGGGCTTGTAATATCCTTAAAAAAACTGAAAAAATGAATGAAAAAACGAATTATAGTTGCCTCAAGGAACCTATAGAACACGAGTTAGTTAAGCGAATCGCTATGTTTCCAGAAGTCTTTGTTGAAGCTACAGAAAACCTTTCGCCATATTCAATTGCAGAATTCGCAAACACCCTTGCTGCAAAATTCAATTCATTCTATGCAAATGTTCCAGTACTACGTGCAGAAACTATTGAACTTAGAAATGCTAGATTGAATCTCGTTAACGCGGTAAGGATCACCATAAGAAACGCGTTAAATCTTCTCGGAATAGACGCCTTAGAACAAATGTAGATCCATGAAAAATTATCTTCTCAAACTTATTCGTTAGGATTAAAAACATCTTTACACTTTAGCCGACTTGTTCGCTCATTAGCCCTTGTATTTTTTAGCGAGCTAATTTAGTGCAATAGTAGTAGGCTTGAACTTTGTGTTTAAGAAGTTCGGAAACGATTCATCAAATTTTTTACAACGGATTAACGAAAAAGGGATGTAAACTCTAATAACAGATCCATTATCGGGAGCTTGAGTGAACAAAATAAAGGGAAAATGAGGGGGGAGTTCATACTTTTTAAGCACTATGGGAGCCATGCTTACGAAGGCAGACGAGAGAAATAGATTAAGGGGTGAATATTGGAAAGGGCTCCATTGGAGGAACTCTTCTCAATTCTTGCCGCATGTTACCACCATCAATAACTATGTCACTGCCCGTCAAGTATGATGACTCGTCGGATGAAAGGAATAGGACTAAATATGCGACATCCTCAGGAATGCCGTTTCTTCCAAGGGGTATTGATTTAACTCTTTCTTCATATACTCCTCTATCGAAGAGTCCTGTATC
>CP070659.1:982473-987881 GCA_020355125.1 Candidatus Bathyarchaeota archaeon | reverse complement strand
CTTATCGTCACTTATTTTGGCGGTTTGGACTCAGCTGATGGTATACGACCCCTCTTCCTCATTCAATTTATACTGGGCATTTTTGTCTTCGCACTCCTAGCAACCCAGTTACAAGATGTCACATTTACTAGAACGAAGCATGAAGTTGGAATTGTAAGCCACTTCATCAGCATATTTCGAGAGTCACCTGTACTTTTGTTACTTATTCTCAGACAATGTTTTGTGAGGTTCGCGTGGCAGATAAGAATACCATTTATGGGAATATACCTGGTTGATGTAAAAGGAGCGAATCAATTTATCTTAGGATTAAGAGGAACAGTCGCAACGGCTATAACCATATTCTTTTCAATACCGGCAGGATATTTAGCAGAGAGAGTGGGCAGAAGAAGATTGGCTTATTTTACTCGCATCTTTTGGTGGATGGGGCTTATACTCACAATTTTCACACCGCAAACACACCCAGAATACTTGATCATCGCTAGTTCCCTGCAAAGTCTGAATATGGTTATGTTTATTGGTTGGTCAGCTTTCACACAAGAAGTGGTTCCTTTAGAGGTAAGGGGGCGATGGTCTGGAGTCAGCATGCTTGCAAATGGCATTGTTGGCGTCATCGCTCCGATAGTCGGAGGAGTGATATGGAATCTCCATCCCGATTATATTATGTGGATAAGTTTGTTTTGTGACGCTTTCATTGTTCTTCCATTAATGCTCGTAATAGGCTACAATATCTCCAAAGCCAAAGCAGGATTCACATTGTAACATTATGGTGAGAAATAGGAGCTTGTGATGTACGCGTTTCAGTTTTCGGTTTCGAATAGGCGCGTGCGCTAACTAAATCGGTTTATGAGAGTATATATTTATAGTATACCATGCTTTCAAAAATATTAAATAGAAATGGTCTGAACAGAGTAAATAACTGTAGACATCTATGAATAAGCTACGTTCAATTTTTGGATTTATTCAAGGCAATACCCTCGTTTTGATAGTTGCCGATATTCTAAGTAGATTTGGGGTGTATGGATTGGTTTGGCCATACTTCTCACTATATGTGATGGCCCTAGGAGGCTCTCCTATAATAGTTGGATTTGTGTATTCTGTTGGTGTATTAGCGGGGTTTCCCACTTTCCCTATCGGTGGATATATATCAGATCACAGTGGGAGGGTAAAACTAGTAGGTATTATGACCTATCTTGAATCGTTCATATTTGTATTCTTTATCTTTGCGAACAACTGGATTATTATGATTATTGGCCTATTTCTCTGGCAAATGATAGCAATTCATTATCCTGTGTTACAAGCAATAATGGCTGATTCACTACCTCCTGGCAAAAGGGGAATCGGCTTCGCAACAGCAATGGCTTTACCTAGCATAACCGGGTTTATCGCACCGTATATTTCGGGATATTTGATTGATATTTATGGCGGAGGATTTACGGGAGTGAGAGTTGCAATGCCCATCTGTTGGACTATCAGTTTGATCATTGGTTTAGTTGTAGCCACGATCAGGATAAGGTTGTTAACGGAGACACTGGAGAAAGCCGAGTCACGTATTTCTCTAAAAAACATTCCTTTCCTTTTAAAGGCTTCATACAAAAGTGTGTTGGATTCAATTAAATGGATGCCTAATTCTTTGCGAGCTATCGCTATAGTAAGTATCGTGATTACCTTCTTCGTAAGTATAGCAGGGCCTTTCTGGATCATTTATGCAACTAGTATTCTTGGATTAAAAGCAAGCTCGTGGGGTGTTCTGATCCTTGTTCTAGGACAGGTGCAAATTGGTTTATCAATCCCTATGGGCCATCTTGTAGATAGATATGGAGCGAGACGCCTTATAATACTTGCATTATTTCTTTCCATCTTCCCGACTTTCTTTTTCATTTTTTGTAGAACCTTTATAGAAATTATTCTTACACTTTTGACTCTAACGTGTGCGAACGCTATACTCTGGCCGGCTTTCTCCACAGTTAAGGCAAATCTTATTCCAAGAGAAAGGAGAGGTCGTTTGCTTTCCATCTTAGGGCATGGAGGAGGCGCTATCTCTTGGAGTGGAACTTGGGCTACAGGCGTAATCTTGTTTATTCCTATGTCAGTAGGAATGCTTATCGTGGGCTATATATATGAAAGTAACCCAAAATACCCTTGGATAATTCTTACAGTGGCTATCATTCTTTGTTTGATTTTAACTATTCAATTTATTCACGAACCCGAGAAGCCAGAAATATAACGTTCGCATTTGATTGCTAGCGCACACGATGATAATCTCAACCGGAGTGCGCATGCTTAGTTTCGTCTGACTAGATTGTAGATCGCGTCGGAATATTTCGTTTTGAGATAGGTGGTGAAACTGTCATAGCTTATATAATAAAAATATCGGTTGTTACGCTTTTCGCCCATGAGCAGTCTGATGGAACGCAATTTTGTGATAAGGAAACGAAGATAACGCTCTTTGAATTCAGTGATCGCAAGAATTTGTTCCAACGTTACTTCTTTTTTTTCGATTACCGTCAAGAGCAGTACAATATTGTGTTGGGTTTTCGGATCATTAGTAACTAATGCAGCGACATCTTTGAGACCCATCTTGACCCCATGTGTCTCTATAAGAAAAGTAATTAAAAGGTTTTCGTTTACGCAGGATTTTGCCTATTTTTTTTCAGCAGTCTCTCAGATGACGCTGTAAGAACGTAATATGCTTAAGAAAGGGGATTCTTTAAGGAAAAAGTTTGAAGTACGTCAGTTTTTCATATATCGCTAAAGAAAGCAGTAATTCATTACGTTTTAAGCACGTCATATCGCCCTAAGAGCGACATAAAGAAGAGAGATTGATAAATCGTATTGCACACAATATTCCTTAATAAGTAGAGTTAGCCCATCATACTAGTTAGCTACACGCGCAATTATAAGTGCTTAACGCGCGCTATCCAATATTAATTCCAAAACCTTCATAGACAGGATGCCCAACAAAATAGACAGTAGTCCTCGACTTTTCTATAGTTCCACTTGGTAAACGTGTACATAGAGACTCAACAACAGCTCCATTTGATATAAATGTAACACCATCTAGCAATTCTCCTTTCGTCACTCCTGACGCAGTGAAAACCAGGTAATCTCCTTGTGCTAGCTCATCCTCTGTGTAAGTTTTATCCACCTCTACTTCCTCCCCTAATCGTTTGAGCCTCCCTGGGTCATCTTTCTTGTCACGCCACACCTTGACAAGCATAGTTCCTCTAAGACATTTGATAGCTGTTGCTGCTATAGTAGCTTCCGGTCCTGCTCCAGCACCTAACAAAAGGTCAATACCTGACTCTGGGAGGCAGGTAGCCACAGCAGCAGCTATATCCCCATCAGGAATTAAAATGATCCGTACGCCTAGATTCCTAAGCCTCTTCAAGATTCCTTCGTGGCGTTCTCGATCAAGCATAATCGCGGTGAGGTTTTCTATTCGTTTATCCTTTGCCGTCGAAACCTCTTGAACTATTTCCTCAATAGACATGTCTAAGGAGAGTTTACCCTTTGATGCATAGTTAGTAGCCACCTTATAATAGTAACCATCATCAGGCAAAACCTGTAATTTACCAACAGGTGCACAGGCTAATGCCGAGATTGCATCCTTTTGCCCCTTTGAAACAGCAGTCGTTCCATCAACAGGATCTATTACGAACTCAACTCGAGGTCCTGAACCAGTTCCAACCTTCTCTCTCCTACTGAAGGCTGGAGCATGATCTTTTGGACCTTCACAGACAATAACCTCACCATCAACCTCAGTTTGATTCAACATCGTTCTAGAAAATTCTACAGCCTTTTGGTCTACAATAGTTTTATTTCCCTGACCAATATGTAAGGCTGCACCAATCGCAGCTGCAGTGGTTATCCTAGTCAAAGAGGGAGATAAAGCCCTAAGAGAAAACATATACTTCTCATTCAGTGTTTAGATATAATAGCTTTATTAAGCTTCAGATAGAAAAAAATTATTAACAGAAACCGCGCGCTAGCGGACTTCTATTGATACGACCTGTGCTTTCAAACATCATTTATTTAGAGAATAGAGACGTGAAGAACATTATAGCGCGCATGCTAAATACATACTATACAGTGTATAATTAATTGATCAGAGCAGGCGCGCTGTGTGGTAACATAGAAAGTAGATGGAAGCAATGGTAGCAATGGTAACAATGGTCGTGCGAGAAAATGATACTTGCAGAGAAAAAAATTAGCTATGGATAGATGAAGTATGAGTAATAAGAATAGATCGCAAAGGATTGTAAAAATATTGAAGCAGGAATATACAGGCATTGAAGGAACAGCATTGCACTTCAACAATGCCTTGGAACTTCTGGTCTCTGCGATTCTTTCTGCTCAATGTACCGACGAAAGAGTTAACAAAGTAACTGAAATTCTTTTTGAAAAATACAAAACTGCATTAGAATATGCTAATGCAGATATTGAAGAGCTGCAAAATATCATTAAACCCACAGGTTTTTATCGTAATAAAGCCAAATTCATCAAATCAGCATTACAAAAAATGGTAGATGACTTCGATTCTAAAATACCACGTACTATGGAGGAGATGACCCAGCTTCCAGGAGTCGCTCGCAAAACAGCTAATCTGGTGCTCTCCAACGCGTTTGATATACATGAGGGCGTTATAGTAGACACACATGTGTTGAGGCTCTCTAAAAGACTCGGATTCTCCAAGGAAAAAGACAGAGATAAGATAGAAAGAGATTTAATGAATCTCTTTCCTCATGATCAATGGTTTGAATTATCCAACTTAATGATAGCTCATGGAAGAACCCTCTGTAAGGCTAGAAAACCAACATGTAGAGCATGCGTAATTAATCATCTCTGTCCCTCAGCATTCACCTTTGAATAAAACCATGGCATGCAAAAACGCGTTCAATAGATAGCTTGATGCCTGTTAAAAACAAAGACCTAAGCGCGCGCGCTAGGTATATTCGTAAAGCCTTTTCAGCGCTCGCAATAAATGAAGAATAAGATAAATAACCAACATAGGCTCATTCATAGTGTAGCGTGGGAAAAGGAGTATATGGTATAATGTTATATGGTGCTGGAAAATACACTTATCAGCTAGTCGACGAGTGGGCACATCTTCCAGAGGAAGGATCGTTTTTAGATGTCGGTAGCCTAGCTATCGATACTCAGGATAGGGTATATATCCTCAACCGGAGTGAACACCCAATTATGGTGTTTGATCGCTTCGGCACTTTATTAACAACGTGGGGGAAAGGATGTTTTAAGCGGGCTCATGGCAGTTGCTTTGGGCCTGACGGCTCAATCTATTGTACAGATGATAAAACCCATACTGTAACTAAATTTACGGCTGATGGCAAAGTTTTGATGACCTTGGGGACTAAAGATAACCCTTCCGATACAGGATATAGAGAGGCCCT
>CP070659.1:973647-982373 GCA_020355125.1 Candidatus Bathyarchaeota archaeon | reverse complement strand
TAAAGAGAAGTTAAAGAAGAAAAAGGAAAGTAAGAATGCAATGAAAGAAATGCTAGAGACTTATCTACAGCAATTCGCAGATAAGGAACAACAAGGTAAACCAGTACATTCCCTGAAGAAACGCATCAGCCTTAAGCGTAAAGCAATAGCCCGGCAAAACCAATATATGAAAAAACTGAAGATACAACACAAAGAATGGAAAAAGAAGCAAAGACAGAAGTTAGAACATAGGAAACACCGTGATAAAGTGGCGATGGAAAAGCTGAAATACAAAATAAAGACTCAAAAAGAGACTCGTGACTATAATCTAACAACTTCATTAAAGAGTTACATCGATCCACGAATCTATTTCAACTGGGGAAAACTAGTTGACTACGACTGGAAGCGATATTACTCGAAAGCTCTCCAAAAAAAATTCAGCTGGATCGAAATAGATGGGACAAATAACACTGCTTAAACTGTTACTTACAAGAGTCACGATTCGATTTAACCAAAAATACAAAATTTAGGAGTTAAGGAGCCCTTTTTCATATCTTTTCTTAATTTCTTTGCAATAGATATCAAGGACTTTTTTTAATGCTTCGTCGGTATCATATTGTATGGATGCTTCATGTCCAACAATGCCTAAAAACAAAGCTTGTAATATGTCTAAACAAAATTCTCCAATAAATTCATTCCAAGTAAAAAGGAAATCGTCTTTGATCTCGTTCAATTTTTTATATTGATACGATGGCAATTCAAGTAAAATAGTCTTTGTTGGTTTCAAATTTTATTCCTGAACCAGATTTCTAGGTTTATAGTATTTAGTAATTATCAACAGGAAGTATAGATTTGGAGGCAACATGTAAAAGCGTGTTACTGCTCATAAATTAGCGCGCGTGCTTGCGTTTCATCCTATCTATTAAATGGATTTGAAAATACGAATTTAAAATACTAATATTAACCTCCTAAAAACCTTAAGGTATAAAATTAGACTTTTTTAATCGATGTGTATGAGTAAGAATAAACCCAGAAAGCGAATCAAGATCAGAGGACAATATTATCAAGTAAGACAGCGTTCTACAAAAAAGGGTAAAAAAGGCACTATCCTAGGTAAATGGAAACCCAATAAAGCAGGCTAACTAGCTTTGTAGCGCACGGACGCTTAATATCTAAAACAAATGCCTTGTTATCTCTTTGAGGACACTAGTGTACAAGCGCTCATAGTGCTTGTGTAAGTGTGTATGCTATGAAAACTTTGATCCATTTCTTACTTCGCTTAAGTATTTCTTTGTAATACTTTCAATATTTAAAACTGGATTATTGTTTGGTTTTGTGTTAAATATATACTTACAGATATTGATTTTTTGATTTTTTCAACGCAAAAAATATTTCATTAGCACATATATTATTGGTCTTACAAGGTAGATTTCGATAATGGCATCTATTTCTCAGAAAATAAAAGCTATCATATTAATGACCAGGATTTATACTACTCACATATATATTGCAACCATTGTATCTGCTGCGTTATTGGCGGGTAACTTCGACTATACTAAGATAGCTTTGATGTGTGTTTCCGTATGTTCTGTTCTCTTCTTTGTTAATGCAGCCAATTTTTATACTGACGCAGTACAAGATCAACTTCATCCTATGACCAAGAGCGAAAATCCTTTTACAAATAAGATTTTGAATAAAAGTGAAGCGATATTGATCTCTTTTTTTTATGTGGCTGTTTCATTATTAATAGCTATTCCATTAGGTCTCCTTTGGATCCTAGCGGTTGTAATCTATAACATTATAGCATTGGCTTATAATTTTAAACCGTTAAGAATGAAAAGCCATCCATTTGGATGGTTCCTCGACGCATCCCTATCTCTTCCGTTAACATTTCTATTCCCCTACCTTGTTCTTTCTCCAACTTTGACTATTCCTCTCTGGATAGTAGTATCACTCATTATGTTCTATGCAACCTTTGCAATGATAGTGAATAAAGATGTTCCCGATATGATGCTTGATCAAAGCGCGAATGATCGTACATATCCCAATGTATATGGTGTCAATGCCACAAGGAATTTAGTGATTGCTTTAAGCCTTGTTTCGTTTGTATGCTTTCTAATACTTGCTTGGATAGAAGTAACCTCGATCTATACCTTGCCCATCATGGCTTTATTAACGATTTGGATATTAAGGAACGTGATTTCTCAAGATATTTGGAAAGATAGGAAACTAGTATACCTTAAACTGAACATATTCGGCATCTTTCTTACTCCAGTCGTTTTCATGGCAGGCGTCATCATAAATATCTTTTTTTAATTAGATTACGTTAGAGTAGAATAAGATTCGATTATGGTTACAAGAGAGCGCTTATTATAGTTTTTCAACTACTGAGATGTTTATCAATAATCGGTTACGCTATTTATAAATCACTGCACGTTAGCGTTCCACACGATAAACAACTCTTTAAATAAGTTGACATAAATAATTTCATATGCACGGATACTCCACCCAAAAGAGGGAGGATGTTAGGATAGTTTCTGATAAATCTTTGTTAATTTTTGATTGGATTATTTTCTTAACGTTTCCTATCACCATTAGTTTTGGGATTCTTCTGAATGCTGATCCAAAAGAAGTACTGGTGGTTAATGTGATTACTTATTTTATTGGGGCGTTTTGTTCATTCATTTTTCATTTAAACCAAAACGATTGGGAACATATCTATTAGCGAGCGCGCTACTCTAGTTCCCATTCATATCTATTGTTAGCAATCTCTTTCCAACACAACTTACATATCGGTTTTTGCTCGCTTTTATATCGGATGTAAACTACTATATCGATGTTTTCACATTTTCTATTCCATGGGTTTCGACATCGCTTTCTAGGTAGATACATTTTTGGATTAGATACATCGTTCTTTTTCAAAATGATTCGTCTCTACGTTTTTTGTCTCTTCTTAAAATCGTGTAAAATCCGCTCTAACTCCGCAAGTTTTCTTTTAAGTTCTTCATTGCATTTCTTATTATGAACATTGGCCATGAGATTCGTTATATCCATGATGCACGGAATTCCAGACTGAGCCATGGCAGCGCTCTCAGCTGACCACGCCTCCTCCAATAATAAGTCAAAAGCTGTCTTGTGTTCAAGATTTATCAGAGTGTTTTGAAAGCCGCTACTTTTCTTCAAATTGTTAATTAGTTGATGAAATTGTTGTCGAAAACTGGGTGTTATTTTGCCCATAAGGGTTACACCTCCTTTAGGAACATGGAGAAGGAGAGATCGAGGCGTTTTTTTGCAGGGATGTTTGACAAGCGTGGCTTTAAAGAAAGGCCGCGCTTTTCTTCTTAAACTATTGAATAGGACTACGATGTTTGCTTCGTGTCGAAGATAGGCTCCACCCATCGGTTTAGGGATGCGTCCTAAACGTGTTGTTAGGGCACTGCAACTGAGAACCAATGCAGCGTTGTTCTCTGACGCAGCGTTTTTCAACGATCCGACAATCTGCTTCAAAACTTGGCGAGCATTACGTGGCTGCTTTGATGTTTCTATGAATCTGGTGAGGTTGTGTACAGCAATCAGATTAATGTCCTTGTCTTTTTTTATGAATTCAACCACTTTCTTTGCGGCTGTGGATTGCTGCATCTCATTGAAGGCAGAGACAGAGTAGATGTTTTGGAATACGATACTAGGGTCGATGCCAGCACATTTGGCTATCATCGCCAATTTAGAAGGATTGAGTATCGTTTTTCCACGATGATAGTTGCAAGTGTTGAAGTAGAGTGCTTTTGAGTTGAATCCTCCCTTCTCAAGGGGTAAAACACAGTTTACTAGAACTTTATGAATCAAGAGATCTAAGGCCTTTTGATCGTTTGAGTAGAATAAGTAGATTTGGCCTTGTTTAATTCCGTCTATTAGTGAATCGAGGTCGGCATTTCCAGTTGTTAGTTTCAGTTTACTGTTTTCTTCCCTCAATACATCTGCTGCGGTTTTCATTACGATCTGCAATTCAGCCCGCCTTTAAAATGTTATAGGCGAAGTACGCGTCTTGCAACTTAAAACGATGATCCGTTTTAAATTGGGCCATGGCGACAGCCTTAACGCTGGCAGAGTAATTCTAAAAACGGCCTCAGTCAGTTAAGTGGAGATATCTTCTATACCGTTCTCTGTGATCTGAAATCGTGTAGTGCTATAGGGGTGGCAGGGGCTGTCAACTATGGTGGCTGATCTGTATTGGCCACTCTTCTTAAGGTATATGCGATAGGTGCATGCATGTGCGATCACGTTTCCACCTGCGGGCCGCGTAGGATCTCCGAAGAAGGTGTCTGGCTTTGACTGCACCTGATTAGTAACGACTACAGCAATGTTATAGATTTCAGCTAGTCTTAGGAGTTTGTGAATGAGATTATTCAACCGTTGCTGTCTATTTGCCAGCGTTCCCCTTCCAATAAACTCAGCTCTGTGGAGACTTATTACGCTGTCTACGATGACAAGTTTTGCGTTATACTTCTCGACAAATTTGCTTAAACCTCTGATAACTAATTCAAGGTGACTGCTATTATAGACTTTACATAGCAGGATCTTCTCTAAAACTTCTTCGGGATCTAATTCCTTTGCCTCTGCGATTTGAAAGAGCCTTTCTGGTCTGAAGGTTCCTTCAGTGTCAATGTATATGGCACCTCCGCCTAAGCCTCCCTGTTCTGGGGGAAGCTGACACGTAATGCAGAGGGTGTGACATATCTGGGTTTTGCCACTTCCATAATCTCCAAAAAACTCGGTTATGCCCTGGGTTTCTACACCGCCTAGTAACAGGTTATCAAGATTTTGTGAGCCCGTAGTGATACGCTTCATCGCTTTACGTTTCTGAAACACTTCTCTTGCGGTAATAAACTCTTTTTCAAGAAGCCCCTGTTTCTCAAGATGCTGTCGTGCATAGAGGATTAGTTTACTGGCTTTCTCCTCTTCACCACCGAGAATTCCTTTAACTTCGCTGGGAAGAGCTACGGCTAATCCCAGTGTAGAGTCGATGCCACCTTCAACAAGCTTCTCCCGTGTTTTAGGTCCAACCCCTTTAATATTTTCCAAACCTACGTCGACAACTGATTCATCCACTTTGGAACACCTTTATTTTCTCTTTAATTTATTTTTTGAATTTTTAGGCGATGATTGGCAAATGAGTACTCATAATATGTTAGCAATCGAAGAGATGTGTTTGTTGAGCGGATCAACTGGATATATCCATCGCCGATGAAAAGTAGGTGAAAGAAGTATATATAGCATCATTCACGGAGAGGGGGAGAGGGGGGCGCCCCATAATAAGTTTAGATAGATGAAATGAGCTTTTTTTCTCAGTAACGAATTTGTTTTTGACATAATATATGAACCCCCTCTCTCCCTTCGAGCATATATGATACGTTAAATGCCCTTTGTTTATACATTCAGTTTTGACCTAGTTTTAGAGAGAACTAGAGATGGAAGGGCAACTTCATAGTCTTTTAAAGAGAACAGTGTTTAAAGAGCTTGAAAAAGAGGGTTATGCTCTCTTTATTGAGCCTATCGAATCGCCCTTAGAGCGATTGTGGTGGAATTCTTATAAACCTGATCTATTAGGAATCATGTCTCATGATAATTGTTTCAAAATAGCGTTAGTTGAATGTGAAACAAATCCTAGAAAACGGCGGGTAATAGAAAAGATCTCTAAGATTAGAGCGAGTTTGATGCTTCAGACTAAACTGAATGAAAAACAGGTGATTCGTCCTATTCTTACGATTCCAACTGTATCCTTTTGCAGAATAAATTATCCAGAAATACGGGAGTTCTGGGAAATATGGATAATAACGAATAGCGGAGAAATATTGCATAAGATCGATAAAAAAAGATAGATATATGTGAATAGGCTTTAAGTGTTTTAGAGAGGTGAGTAGTTGAATCAGAAAGTGAAAGTGGTTGCGCGGGATGATGGAGCGATTATTTCAGTTAATGGCATTGACATCGTAATCACTGTAAAGCCCTCTATATCAGTTGAGGAGAAACCCCTCTTCGCTCCGGCACCTGTAAAACACATCCTTGAATCCATTGAATCCGCGCTCGAAGAATATCGTGAAGATATTGAAATAAGGGAAGAAACAGATAAAATAACTGTAAAGCTCAAAGGTTACTTGGGACGCGAAAAGTTCGCGGCAATAGCTTCTATTATCAAAGGACTTTGTGGAGAATACATAAGTGCTGGAAAGGAATCTAGGTTTATCATTCTCAAGGAAAAATAACGTTTGAAGTGTATAGCGTGTGTGGTATTATAGCCAATATCGTCGACGAATCGATTTGTTTCATGGAAGCGGATGCCTCCTATTAAGCCCGAAATAGAGGGCGTACGGCAATGGTACTGGATAGTTGTATCTTTTGTAGGATTGTAAAGGGTAAAACTCCCGCTTATGTGGTGTTTGAGGACGAGAAAACGATAGCATTTCTGGACACAGTTCCTTTGTCAAGAGGACATACGTTAGTTATTCCTAAAACGCATTGTGTAAAACTTGAAGATCTTGATTGGGTGGATGCGAAAGCTCTTTTTAAAACAGTATATATACTCCTTAACACAATTCCTAATGCCGTGGAATCTCCTGCATGCACTGTAGCCGTGAACAATGGGCCTGAAAGCGGTCAGGAAATCCCACATGCACACGTACATATAATTCCTAGATATAGAAACGATAGAGGCGGACCCATACACGCGATAATGCGACAAAGGCCACGTTTTTCTAACAATGAATTGATCCAAATTGCACAAAGAATTCGGGATCTCAGCAGTCTCCACTAGGATAAAAAATATGAATAACGCCAATTCAATACGAATAGCGTGTGTCTTAGCTACTAACGTGTAATGCTTTAAGAACAAATCCTTATAATGTGCAAATGCACTAGCTCTGATATAGAGCTAACCACCAATAGATAAATATCGTTATAACGCACAAGCCTTTTTGCTTAAATTTATAGCTGGAATAGGGGAAAGTTTATGGTAACTTGATGAATTATGGTAGATGACAGTTTTGGACATATTTAGAGTTTTTGAGAACCGAAAGTCTAGTAGACACTATCTGCGAACGCCCATTCCAGATGAAATGATCCATAAAATTGTTAACGCAGCAAGATTGGCGCCGTCTGCAGGCAATATACAGCCATGGCATTTTATTGTAGTGCAAGATAAACAAAAGCGTGAGAAAATAGCCCAAGGATGCATATATGGGAAATTTTTATCCCAATCGCCTGTAGTCATCATTGCTTGTGGAGATAAACAAGCGTCTTCACGTTGGTATGCGGTAGATACTTCAATTGCGTTGGAACACATTGTGTTAGCTGCGACGGCTTATCATCTTGGAACGTGCTGGATAGGCATGTTTGATGAAGAAGAGATACGCACAATGGTTAGTATACCAGAAAACTTTGAAATTGTTGCGTTATTATCTTTGGGATATATTCGTGAAAAAAGGGATTTTTGGGCTAAGATTCTACACACAATAAGACCGAGGAAGAAGCTTAAGGATATTGTGTCTTGGGAAAGTTATGGAAAAACTGTTCATAAGATATAGCAGTTAGCATCCGTGTAATGGGGAAAAACGAAGCTAGAGCTAAGTTATCTGTGTACCTTCGGGGACTTCTCTTTCTGGTTTTAGGAGGACACATATTCCTTTTTCTTCATCTTCTGCGCATAGCAACATGCCCTCCGATACTTCACCTGAAAATTTAGTTGGTTTGAGATTTGTAAGAACAATGATTTGTTTATCCACAAGCTCTTTTGCTGTGTAATATTCTGCTAAGCCAGATACGATTTGGATAATTTGGCCTCCAATATTAACTTCGATTTTGTAGAGTTTTGATGTCCGAGGACTCCTTGTTGCTGAGACTACTCTCCCAACACACATTTTTAATTTTTTAAAATCTGAATATGAAATCTCTTGCATATTGATCGCCCTAAATTCAATTTTCTACATTATATTTTAACATTGATAAATGCCAAGCGAGCCTTTAACCATGACTTTTTAAGAGAGTATATCTTACGAGATATATATTTCTAGTTTTATTCAGACGGTTTTTAAGATTTGAACTCGAAACCCATATCCTCTAGATCACTTATTACTTTATAGTAAAGATCAAGATATTCTTGATTTGGCTTCCTCGCTCTCACATCATAGCACTCTGTTAATGATTTTCCTGGAAGGGGATTTTCAAGCTCATCCTCAAACTTTTTCAGAACTTTTTTCGCCATGCTATTCGCCTTTTTTCTATTCATCTTCAAAACAGCTTTGACACATTCATAGGCCCACTTAACTTCTAGGGGTGTGGTAAGGTTTAGACGACGTGGTGTAAATGGTCTTGTCGCCATTATGAATGAGGAGCCACTTGGGAGATGGATTAGGGTTTTATACATCAATTCATAAAGGTAGTCTTCGGTACATGGTTCTGCACATATGCTTCCAATAACTCCCGCTACAATCATGTTGGTATTCATTGATAAGGCTTGTATTACAAGAGAACAAGGCCATTTGTTTATTGGTAAAGGATATGCGCTCGTCTTAATGGGGAATGTTCCTCCAAAAAAATATTTGGCCTCTATAAGCTAAGATTGCGGAGATGAACGAGGCAACTGAAACGATAGGGGCTGATTCGGGACCGCCAGCAAATCCTCCCAAAGTTACAGAAGGATTGCTTATCCGAAAGGAACCGTAGTCGAGGACGGCTGCGGACACAGCAAGCATATT
>CP070659.1:967926-973547 GCA_020355125.1 Candidatus Bathyarchaeota archaeon | reverse complement strand
TCTTATTCATATCGATGCGCTGAGTCTGATTCCCTAAAACAACGTATAAATATGAACCAGCAGCTACCCATACCTCCCCTTGTAGTTCCTCTTCGAAATCAATATAAGTATGATTGTTGCTATCGACCTCGATAATCCATACACGCAATAACTGAACGTCTCGTCCACCAAGCGTTGATACCTTCAACGCGTCTTGTCCAGGGATGTCGGAGGTGGTTTCAAGTCGAACTAGTGAATTTATTTTTTCTCCCATAACTACGTTCATCTCTCTGGAGACTCCATTGTACCATAGAAACACGTTGGAGAAAAAAAACAAGAGAATTAGGAGAAAGAATACTGTTCCAATGATCTCTGCAGTTCCGCTCTTATTATGCCAAAGTTTCCTCATCTTTCTCTCACCATACAGACGGCGAAATATGCTGTTCCTCAAAAATAGAGCCACGATCGGTGACCAATTTAAAGCGGTAGCCAGTGTTTTCGATTAAAGAGTGGTCTACGATAATTACACCATGTCCTTTGATCGGTATCTCTATGAAATTCTCAGAACTATTATCAGCCTGAAAAGCTACTAAAATATTATCGATATAGAGTGAAACGATTTTGACCTCTACTTTTCCATAGTTGTAGATGGCGATCCGAATTGTCTGCTCATCTTGGAACCACACATCTTCCATACAAATTAACTCCATTATCGAACTTCCACGCCCAATCTGGAAATCCTTAACATAACCCGTGAAGTAGGCAAAAGCAACACTCATTCCGCCAATAACCACTAGAATCATAATGACTGTTGTTAAAACCGGGGAAACAGCTCTTCGACTCCTTAACAACTTCATTACACCACCATCCAATTAGGGGGAATCATTACGAAAAAGACTATGTAACCTATAACCAATTGGCTTATTGAGTGCTTTAATCCTCCCAAAGCCCGAAGACCACTTATTTTTCCCGCCATTAAGCCACCCATAAGTCCTGATATCACCATAGTTCGATAGAAAAAATCCTTGTATTCTCCAACACTTGGCAAAACCACTGGGCTAAGCATTTGAGGAGTCCCTTCAAGCGGCTGAAAGAAAGATGTCACAAGGATGATTGAGGTAAAGACGAAAACAAAGAAGGCAGCATAAATGATAATGATATAAGGTCTCATTTGGGACGATGTCTCTCTATCCATTTCTCTAATTTCCTGCATAAAGCCAGAGGTCGCTGCGAACACTTTTCTGATTCGGCCGCCTGAGCGGCTGGCTTCTAACACTAAAGCACAGAATCTGTTTACAATAGGCGAGCCAATTCTATTCCTAAATCTTCGGAGAGCCTCTTCAAACGATAAGCCCCAAGACATTTGTACAGTTACTTTTTGAACCTCCTCTGCGAGAGGACCGCGGACTAGTTTATTTTCTATAACATTCTCTAACGCCTCAATGATGTTGATGCCCGTCTCTTGGGATTCTGAGATGCCTCTTACTAGTAAAGGCATTTGATCCTCGATGGATTCAATCCATCTCTGATTTAGATAGTCGAGAATTGCTGATGGAGTTATAGCTATAAGAACGCAGAGAAAGACGATCTCATTAAAGAAGATGCCGACTCTATGTGGTGAAAAGAAGTAGAGAAACATGACGAGTCCTATTGAGAATGCTATTGAAACACCAGCGGTTATAACTCGTTTCCTTTTCGATATTCTTCTCATTCTAATCACCGCTTTGGACTAAGAAATTCCACTGCTAGGATCAGCATGCTTATCCCGATTGGAAGTATTATGGTAGCTAGTATGTTAAGGAGAATTCTAGGATCAAGATTGATGAGGGTGACTTCAGTTCCAATAAAAGATAGCACAGATAGCATCACTATTAGCATTAAAGGTGCTGCTACTAGGAATGTGACATAGGCTTCAGCGATAACACTTAAATTGTCGAGAAATTGCCGTAGACTAAGCATCCGCTCACGCTTATATTTGTTGGCTTGTTCACGAAGATAACTAGCTAGATCTCCACCCATATGTATGGTTGTGACTACTCCATCTATCATTGCTGCAAATTTATTTGATGGAGATCGTTCAGAGGCTTTTTTTAGAGCTGTATGGAGGTCTAGACCCATTAGTTTGATATCTCTAATGATTCCAGCCACCTCTTTGCTGATGCTGAATTCTTCTCCGACCTCAGCTAACGCCGTAAAGATGCCTTCCGGGGGCATTCCGGCGCTAGCTAAGACGGCCATAAAGTTTGCGATGAGAGGAAGGTTTACTTCGATGTTCCTTTTTCTTGATGAGGCTACCAATATTGGATACAAATACCAGATGCCTATCGATATGCTTCCTGCTGAGAGGCTGGTGAGTATGGAGAAGGCGAGAGCGTGTATAATCGTAATGTTTGAGTGTAGAAGCAATGGAAAAGAAATGGTGAAGGTTATGGCAGCCATAAGCAGCAAGGTAAATGCTGTCATTTTCATATAGATTTTAAAGTATGTTTTAATGCCAGCTTTTGCTAAGTTCTTCTTGAGTGTCCCAAATTTTGCAAGGATCTTAGGATGAACTATCCCTGATAGTGTGAGAAAGAGGCGGGGTAAGCGGTTATTCACCTTTAATCGCTTCCAAATAGGTTTTTTCTGGGTTTTCATAGTATTTTCTTACGACTTCTGAGACTTGTCGATAGTTTCTGATGTTTTGTTTACACATCCAATCAAGAATCTTCCGTCGTCGTTGAACATCTTCATAAGCCTCAGCAATACTTATGCCTCTCCGTTCAGCAATTCTCTCCACGATGTAGCTTCTCCCAGAGAAGTCGAACGTGTTCTCTGCTGAGTTCCACTCGTAAACTTTATTAGTTAAGAGTTCTCTTGACCGCGGATCCAAGCCCACAATTTCTGATGTAACTAAGGTTTTTCTAGTCGGCTTATCACCATGTATAAACCTTCTTTGAACGGTGAGTAAGTCTATTCCAGAGATTAGGGTTCTCGGGATATTCATTGGTTCTGATTCAAGCCGATATACTACTGTTTCTATGGACTCAGCGTGGATAGTTGACATTCCTAAATGGCCTGTGCTTATAGCTTGGAAAAGAGTGTAAGCTTCGTCTCCTCGTACCTCTCCTACAATGATATAGTCTGGCCTCTGCCTTAATGCGGCCTTAAGTAAATCGAAGAGTGTGATGTCAGCGGTTTCGGTTTCAAGGCCAAAGTGGGTTCTTGTGGTTGTGGGAATCCAATTTTCGTGGGGGAGATTTAACTCAGGGGTATCCTCAATTGACACTATTTTGAAATCTGGTTTGATGAACATGCTGAGACAGTTGAGTAACGTGGTTTTCCCTGAAGCGATTCCGCCTGCAACAATGATTGAAACACGGTTTTCTACGGCGTACCAGAAGAAGGCCGCTATCTCTGAGGTAAGCGTTTCTAAATTAATAATATCAATGATCGTTAGGGGGTCCTCTTTAAATCTTCGAATAGTGAAGGTTGAGCCTCTTCTCGTGATTTCGGTTCCATATGTAAGGTGAATGCGGCTCCCATCAGGCAGGGACGCGTCTAGTATAGGCTGTGCGATGGAGATGTGGCGGCCACACATGTACGCCAGTCTCAATGCGTAAGAGTTGAGTTCTTTAGCGTTTTGAAAGTAGATGTTTGTGGGGACGTATTCGTATTTTCGATGCCAAACATAGAGATGGATGTTAACGCCATCGCATGAAATATCCTCAATCAATGGGTCATGCATTAGAGGGTCGATTTTTCCGAAGCCAAGATGATCCCTAACTAAATAATATAGAAGTTTCTCCTGTGTCGATTTATCTGCTTGGAAACCGTAGTTATTTAGTATCTCTATTGATTTGTTTCGAAGATAGGCCGTAGCGGCTTCCTTTGTCTCGATCTCTTTCAGATGAACGTCAACAACTTCAATCATTATCTCCTTTAAGCGGTCTAATTGAAGTTTTTCTTCATCGTTTAATTCGGGTTCTACTTGAATATAGGTCAAGGATCCCCTACTGAGATCCTGCACAATTTTAGCATAAACATGCGGCTTGATGAGAGGATATTCCTCAATTGTTAACCGATCTGGTATAGGCTTATCTTCTACTCGATTCCTACTCTCAATAAGGGGATGGACTTCGTTCCATATATCATAAAAATCCCAATCCCTTGAGCGTATATGTTTCCAGTATCCGCGCAGGTCGGGATATCCTTCCTGAAAGGCGAATAGTTTTACCCATTCCCTTGGGGCTCCATTTAGTTTGCCAATGATGGGCTCATATATGCGCTTGAATCGTTCTTCTTCTGTTTTCGATCGCTCTCTACTCATATCCTATGACCTGCCCATTCTATCATTCTGCTTATCACACATCCAAATACTGTAACACATCGAACCAAACTCCACATTTTGCGCGCACGACAGTGATGCGGTTCGGTGTGAATGAATTATTAATCGTAATTCCTCATGAAGTATCATACGTTTTCTTCCCACTGTATTCGTATTCTCCATGTAATAGTGTAATTATAAAAAAAAGGGAGGTTAGGGGTTTTTGCCTGTGCTGTATCGCTTTGTTTCCACTGAGATACGTGGTAGTGTTTATCCGGTGCATTCGATCTGGAGAAGTATTCCGGTAGCTAATCGTGCTGTCGTCCAGCTCATATCGGTTGTCGTAACTGCATCGCCGTAGTTGAACTCCGTGAAAGTATAACAGTTGCCAGAGACGGAGCTATCTTGGGAGCCGAGGTTGGTCATAGTTACAGTGCCCGGATTGTCACGGACTACCAATGCACCGATTGACAGGACATTAGCAGTAGTACTAGGAGCTAGCCCCGAAATAGTAGGTATGCTGGTGCTAAATGAACCTCCGCCATTGCTGGCCTCGCCAGATTCGCTATTGTATGTCCAAGTAGTTGCTCCTCTGTAAACCTGGTAGATCGTAGTATATGTGGAAGCGCCAGAACTCCAGGAACAGCTTACAGTACCAGTCTCTGATCCATCAGCCACTTTAATTAAGATGGCGACGGCACGACGATCCGTATCATCGTCCCTATAGGCTGCAACCTCTAAAGTAGTATAGCCAGTAGCGGTGCATGTGAGTGCATCACCCGTCCAACTTCCAATCCGAGTGTTGGGCATCACGACGAGCAGGTCTCCTGCTTGGACACCACTGAAGCCTGTGTCGGTTGACGAGACTTGTGTCACTGTCGGAATGATTATTCCGCCTCCGCCTGTGCTCTCGCCAGGATACGTCTCGGCTTCCATGAAGGTGCCGTCGAGTGCCACCACCCGAACCACCACCTTCTCACCAGGAGCACCCGCTGCTCCAGGCACCACGATGGTGGCGGTTTGGCCTTCTCCGAGGAGCCCATCAGCAGGATCAATCGTGCAAGGGAGGAGTCCTCCGTTCACGTAGACCAGCGCAGCGCCGGTACTATCCAAGGAGACAACGCCCTCACCCACGTTCTGAACGTAGACGACAAGGTCGACGCCGTTCTCGTGGTTGGCGATGCTCTGGATCTGGATAGCGCGGCCGGCTTTAGCAGTGGTAAAGCTGAGGTACCCCATCACCCAAGCGTAGGTGACGAGGGATCCGGCGACGGCGATGACAATCATCATGAGTACTGCGAGTACCGGTGAAATAGCCCTAACATTCTTTCGTAGT
>CP070659.1:961942-967826 GCA_020355125.1 Candidatus Bathyarchaeota archaeon | reverse complement strand
GATATGGTACGATAACAGGAACGATGGCGATGACCGGTCTTCCAGTAAGCATCATCGCTAACGCGCGGGTATAGAATGTCTAGTAAAGGGCGTCCGCGCTACTCGGGGTGAAGAGTTCGATCCAGATTCCGTTAGGATCCTCCACATAAGCCCATCGATTGCCCTGAATGTTGAATGATTCGTCTTTCAATTCTAGTACGATCGGATATCCTAAAGATCGGGCTTCTTCCAAAGTTTGATCGAGGTTCTCCACGGTGAAGGCTAGGTGATCGAGCCCTTCTCCTACAAGGTACTCGGTATCAAAGCGGCTGCCTGGTTCATAATAGTTGAGTTCGAGGTAGACGTTACCATTTTCAGATTCGAGATTGACAATTTCTCCATCCCAATGTACAAATTTCCGTCTGTTTGTCACTTTCATGCCAAGGAGTTTGGTGTAGAACTCGATGGATTTTTGCAGATCCGTAACCCGTATCCCGACATATACAAATTTTGCCTTCATCCCTAATCCAAGTACGTTTAAAAAAATATAATTTAATAAATTTTCAAGCGTGCGCGCTGAGCAGTAAAGGTCCTTAATTCTGCGTACGCGAGTGGTTGTATGGGATTATTATTCTTCGTTTTCCCGGTCGATCTTGTATGATATCATCGACGATTTCGGTAGTAATAGCGATGTCTTCGCATCTACAGTTCTGTTGAGCCCGGTGTCGAATCTCTTCGACAGCTTTGGGGTTAAACTCTCGTCCCTTCACAAATCGTAAGACAATATGATCCGGTTTCTCTTGGACAATTTGATATTGAGAAAAACACCAAATATTTTTCTTCGTCGTCTCAGCTAACCAGTGGTTTATTCGGTGGGGATCTAAAATGGTGCCACTAGGTAGAATGAGGTTTTCGTTAGATCGTCCAAGGATGCTTTTTATGAGGGGCCAGCCTCTGCCACAGGGGCAGCGTTCATCGCTTACCTCGGCGATGTCGCCGAGCTTGTATCGGATCAATGGCATCGCCCGATTACTGAGCCCAGTTACCACAACTTCTCCGGATTCTTTTGGAGCTACGGGTTCTCCGTTCTTCAAGTATTCGACGTAAACCGCATCAGTGAGAATGTGCATTCCCGTGTGTTCTGGACACTCGAAACCTAAAACCTCAAATTCAGTAGAACCATATGTATCCAACACTTCGGTTTCCAGCACCTGCTCAATGACGCGTCTCACATCGTCTGTGAGGACCTGTTGACGAGAAAAGGTGAACCTTGGCGTTATGCCTGAGGTATCTACTTTACATAGATCATGGAGCACCCAAGGCATCGATGAGAGAGCATCAGGGCTAAGGGCTCTTAACACTTCAGCCAATGCTTGCGAATATTCGATTGCCGTGCGTCGACTGTGATTCAAAGGGACACAATTTAAGTTATGGCGGAAGAGAAGCGAGTTAAGTGGCCCAAGCTTAGATCTTAAGATTTTTTCTCCTACTACTATAACCAGTTTGTCGCGTAGTTGCAAGCCATATACCTTATAGACGTATTGTTTTAGTGCTTCGACATAGATCTTTGTCCGTCGATCCAACACGACTCGCAGCGGCATCCCTGTTGACCCCGAGGTCCGTTGAACTTTGCCACCTTTTGGATAGGCTTTCGAGAAAAGGAGATCTTGATAGTGTTTTTGGATATCCTGCTTCGTGGTGATGGGGATCTTCTGCATATCGTCATAGGTCTTAAGGTCGCAAGGCTTGATGTTAGCGGCACGAAAGCGTTTGTGGTAGTAAGGAATACTGTTGTAGGCGAATGAAACCATCGCTTTGAGCCGCTTGAACTGCTCCTTTTCTAACTCCGCTCTGGCCTTCCACTGGTTTCTACTCACCACTAAGAAATCATGGAGACGCTGCGGGATATCAGCGAACAGATACATTGCGCGCGCAGCGTTAGAGACCTCATACTCAGACATTGAGATTCAAACTCGTATTAACTACGTAAAGACCTTGTGTTTTGACCTATTAAATAGTTTCACTCCAGATAAAGGAGGTCTTGCGCATGTACTATATGTTGAAAAATGAGAGAACAACTATTCAGTACGCGCGTAATCTAAAGTCTTCCTCTACACGCGCACGCTTGGAGAGAGCATGCTAACATCAGTTTAAACGCTCCAATATCCCTCAACTATAACGGCTTCGTCTTCACCTGGCCAAGGCGGCATTGTTACAATAATAAAACGTAATGGTTCATCTCCTTTACACCGGAATTGAAAATGAGTCCCTGTTGGGATGGTAACACATACATTCGGTCCGACACTGACAACCTCCTCTCGGCCTCGGAGTTTACGCCAGACTTCACCACGACCTTGAAGGAAATACCAGATCTCCTCAACGCTTTTATGGCGAACAGCCAACGAGGTTGCATACGGTTGAAGTGTACAGTGTACCATACTACCCCGCTTCATAGTTAGAAGGGGTCGAATTTCGGACTTGTCAGGTGCCAACACGTATTCTCGAGGTAGCTGCTTAGTGTCGAAACCCTGGTTTTCTGCTTTACGCAACACATCATCTCCCTACCAGACAAGATGCTCATATATTGTTAGCGCCTATCAAAGGAATATATTTACCTGATGAATTACCACACAGACGCATAGACTCGCGCGCTTATGACGCAAATAAGTAAGTATTATAAGGAATACGGACGCAACCCTTGGTATGAAATATGGCTATTATATTCGCGCAGCATATAAGTATCCAGCGATCCGCGATCTTGCAGTCAGAGCCGAACGATATGGGTTTGACTCGGTCCATGTCAATGATCACTTAATTGGGTTTGACCCTGAACGGAAACAGCCGTATCTGGAAGCCATAGCCCTTATGAGCGCTATTGCAGCCATGACGCAACAAGTGAAGATTGGCCATATCGTGTTAGCCAACTCGTATCGTAATCCTGCCCTCACCGCGAAAATCATATCGTCCATTGACCACATTTCCGATGGTCGTGCGTTGTGTTGGGTGGGCGCCGGCTGGTACAAAGAAGAGTACGAAGCCTATGGCTACCCTTTTCCATCCGCCAAGCAGCGAGTAGACGAGTTAGAGGAATCCCTCATTATCTTCAAGAAATTGTTCACCGAAACAGTAACCAATTTTCACGGCCAGTTCTGGATCCTCAAAAACTGTAAAAATTTTCCAAAACCGATTCAACAACCATGGCCACCTATCGTCATTGGTGCATCAAAGAAGCGACTGACTACCATCGCATGTCGTGACGCCGATGGTATAAATCTTCCCGACTCAAGCATATCTATCTTAAAAACACGAATCCGCTTCATTACGTCACAACTTGAGAAATATAATCGGGACCCAGAGCAATTTGAAATCTCTACATTCAACGACATTACCCTCATTAAAACCCAAGACGAATTAGACGCAATCGTCGATCAAAAGATTCAACAAGCCAAGCGGCAAAACGAGGACCGCACAAAGGAACAGATTTTACAGAACTCGTTCATTGGCTATGTCAATGACGTAATAGACAAAATGAGGGAAATGGAAGAATGCAATGTTAAAAGAATGGTGATCCAAGTCCATGGAAGCCCATCTATCAAAGATCCGCTACAACTGTTCCACGACAAAATTATGCGATAACGCACATGCTACTTGGTGAAGATGTTCCACGCGCGATACCATAATCTGGCTACGCGCGCGCTACATGTCAAAAAAACCATCTAGAGTATAAGGAAGTCTCTGCTCTTTTAATAATTTTTTTGAGTTTAGGCGCGCGCAGTTAGCCAGCTAGCTCGTTTCACAGTTCAAGGATATCTTGTTTATTTGAGTCTTTGATCACTACTTCAATCGTACCCGAACGAGGAATATTCAATTGTATCTCATTTCGGTATTCAGTAACATAAGCGCCTTTGATGCTCACGATGTCGCCAACATTCGCGAGATCGATCTGCTGTTCCCACAAGGAAAGGTTTATCGTGCCCGTGTCATCCTCCAGTTTTACATCTGCAACAGAACGGGGTCCATACCGTGTATCGACTCTTCGTGGTTCAGATTTCGCTATGATCTTACCTGCGGTTTCTACATTATTCATTCTTGGCTTTATTTCGTTTATCTTCAACAGTGTTGTGCCCCCATAATCAATTTGGCTCGTATACTTGGTATTGTTCGTTCTGAAGGGTATAAAAAGTTTCCAAGGTTGCTTGCTAGATTAAATAATCAAGTTTGAAATATTGATTATTTGGTGACCGGTATGGATCATGTTGTGTATGTTGATGCAAAGGTAAAAGAGTTGGATGCGTTGCTGGTTGGAAGGAAAACAATGATCATACGAGGTGCAACAGGCAGGAAGCTTCCTTATGGACGAGTGTACGGAAACGATGTTCTCTACTTCGCGAGCACGCGTTGATTGGTTACAGGTAGAAAATATCAATCGAGTAATAGGTAGCTAGCTGATTGTATATGAAAAGCCCGCGCTATGCCCATTATTTTATTAAATCTAAAGAATATTTAGATGTGCTATGGATAAAACGTCTGAGAAGCGTTATCAGAAATTAGCGGAGCACCTTGATCGACTTCCCGGTGGGTTTGGGACCAGTGATTCTGGAGCGGATCTCCGGTTATTGCGTCGGTTATTTACGCTAGAAGAGGCTGAGTTGGCCACGCATTTAACGCTCAATGCTGAACCTGTTGAGGTTATCGCGGAGCGTGCACAGCATCCAGTGGTAGAAACCGCGCAGCGGCTCAATGAGATGGCGGAGAAGGGGCTTATCTTTTCGGTACAATCTGCAGAGGGCCCCATTCACTATCAAGCAGCGCCTTGGGTCGTTGGGATCTATGAGTTTCAGGTCAACCGCATGAATAACGAGTTTCTGCAGTATCTCGACGACTTTTATGAAACGCGAAAACCACGATCCCAGCCCTCAAAGAAGAGCATTCCCCAAATGCGAACGATCCCCATCATGCTGAGCATTGAATCTCCCCTCGAAGCCCTCCCCTATGATCAAATCGAAGAATTAGTGAACGCTCATGATCGGTTTGCGGTAGCACCCTGTATTTGTCGACGAGAGGCTCGGATGAGGAGGGACGGGTGTGATGCGCCAGAAGAGGCATGTTTGATGTTTGGCGATTTTGCCGATTTTTATGTTCGGACCGGTCGGGGACGAACGATTAACCGATCAGAAGTATTCGAGTTACTGGCTCAAGCGGATAAGGCGAATCTCGTACTGAACCCTACAAATTCCAAGTTCGTAGCAGCCATTTGTTGCTGCTGTGGCTGTTGCTGCGGCATTTTGCGGGGACTACAACTCGAACCGAAACCCGCTGACGCGGCAGCAAGCAATTTCATTGCTACGTTTGATCCGGAACTGTGTACGGACTGTCATATCTGTGTAAATCGATGCCAAATGCAAGTCTTCACAGTTAAGGACGATCACGTCGTACAGAATCTTGATCGCTGTATCGGATGCGGGCTCTGCGTCTCCACCTGTCCAATCGGTGCCTTGACGCTCATCCAGAAACCCGTGAGTGTGCAACGTGAGATGCCTGCCACTATCCAGGAAACATGGCGTACCATCGCATTGGATCGTACTGGTTCCAGCTAGCTAGTAGCGCGCGCTAGTATACGCTAATCTTTCTTCTCCATGTAGATCTGGTATTGCCGCAATATGGATGGTGTCTCACTTTCTGGGTATTCGTCTCGTTCAACGAACCCTACAGATTTGTAAAGATGTCGAGCCACCATCATGAACGTCGAAGTTTCAAGCAAGAAGGAGGCACATCCAAACGCTCTACCTGCTTCTAATAATGTATTGAGCAGCAGTTTCCCATAACCACGTCCTCTGTAAGCGGGACGGATATACATCCGCTTGATTTCCCCCTTTTCGCCACGCAGTTTCCGTAGTCCGCCCAT
>CP070659.1:958792-961842 GCA_020355125.1 Candidatus Bathyarchaeota archaeon | reverse complement strand
ATTAAACACTTTGTTGATTTTCAGAGGTTCAGCAATGGTGTCGTATATGTTTAGTCGAGGATTCAAGGATTCGTAAGGGTCTTGAAAAATGATCTGCATCCTTTTGCGATAGGTTTTTAAGTCTCTTTCTTTGAGGGCAAAGAGGTCGTTTCCTTTATAGTAGACTTTTCCACTTGTAGGCTCGAGAAGCCTTATGGCAGTTTTTCCAGTCGTCGTTTTTCCACAGCCACTTTCGCCTGCAAGTACGAAAATGTCTTTCTTATAAACACTGAAGTTTATATCGTCAACAGCTCTAACCCAAACTTCTTTCCCTGAACGTAATGTGGTAAAGAAGCCTCTTGATAACGGAAACCATTTGACAAGGGATTTCGCTTCAAGCACTTTCTCATTGTTTTTCATCTTAGAGCAACAACTTCATGATTTTTCATTTACGTTTTTTTGACGAGGTAGCAGGCGACGTGGTGGTGTTTTGCGGCTTCGAGATAGGGGGGTTCTTCTCTGCGGCAAATATCCATTACGTGGGGGCACCTCGTATGGAATCGACAGCCTGAAGGAGGATTTAGAAGGTTGGGTGGAGCGCCGGGAATCGAAACCAATTCTTTTTTTATCGCTTCTTCCATGGATGGTATCGAATCCATTAAGCCCTGCGTATATGGATGGAGGGGTTTCTTAAACAAGCTAACGATATCTCCCGATTCAACGATTTTTCCAGCGTACATGATGGCTACTGCGTTACATGACTCCGCGATTACAGACAAATCATGTGAGACGATTAAAAGCGATAAATTCAATTTTTCTGCTAAGGATCGTAACAGGTCAATCATTTGGGCTTGGATGGTGACATCGAGAGCGGTTGTAGGCTCATCAGCTATCATAAATTCAGGGTTGCATACGAGGGCCATCGCGATCATGGCTCGCTGCTTCATGCCGCCACTAAATTCAAAAGGATAATTGTCCATTCGTGATGCTTCTAAACCAACCATGCTGAACAGGTCTTCTACGCGTTCCATTGCCTTCTGTTTTGGCGCATTTTCGTGTAGGTAAAGGGCTTCGGCTATTTGTTCACCCACCTTCATTACTGGGTTGAGGGCGTTCATTGCTCCTTGAAAGACCATCGAAATACGTTTCCATCGAATCTGCTTCCGCAAGTCTTCCTCGTTTTTTTGCGTAAGATCTTCCTTGTGAAAGTAAATGTTGCCCCCCACAATTTTACCTGGTGGCGGAATAAGATTTATGATCGAGTAGCCCAACGTACTTTTTCCACAGCCCGACTCGCCGACTAACCCCATGATTTCGCCCTGTCGAATATTGAGCGTAACGTCATCAACTGCCTTAACAGGTCCTTTAGAGGTGAAATAATACGTCTTAAGATTTTTAATCTCGAGTAAAGCCATATGACCCCTCTCACAGTACTCTCAACTTTGGATTTAACACCCGATCCACAACATATCCTATATATATAAATGCCATCGATAAAAAGGCGATACACAATCCTGGAAACAGAACGTACCACCAAGCACCAGTGCTTATGCCTCCCGAGATCCATGCAAAATTCAACATTCTCCCCCAACTAATATGGGTAGGGTCGCCTAATCCTAGGAAGCTCAAGTTAGCTTCAATCACCATCGCACTTGCGACACCTGTCGCTAACTCAACAAAGATCAGAGAAAGAACATTGGGGAGCACATGCTTAAAGATCACATATACATCTGACGCTCCCACCGCCTTCGCGGCTTCAACATAAGCTTTTTCCTTCTCAATTAACACCTGGGATCGTATTATTCGAGCGGTAGTCGTCCAGCCAAAAAAAGCTATGACAAAAATAATTACCCAGAAGCTGGCGCCAACGATAGCAGCAAGCACCATCATTAGGGGAAGACCTGGCATAATAAGTAAAAAATCCACAATGCGCATCAATAATTCATCAATCTTACCACCATAATATCCCGCGGCGAGCCCAGCGAGAAGACCAAATCCAACCGCGATTGCAGTTGACAGGATGCCGATAAGTATTGAGATTTGGGTGCCCCACATAATTTGACTGAGAACGTCAACCCCACTATCACTTGAGCCTAAGGGTCCGTAATAATGGGAATATGTTCTCACGCCGATCGCATCGATCCACACCCTGATAACGCCAGTTAGAGATGGTGTATAGTCGGATATGCGGAGGTTATATTTGACCGTGACCTGGCCCTCACCAGCTTCACTAAGGCCTTCAAAAATGAGATATTCTTCAAAAACATCAAGTTTAACCGTGGTAGATGTCCAAGTTTTCGGGTAAGGTTTATAATATTGATCACTTAAACGACCGAAAGCGGATATTATTTCAAAAGATGGGCGCAGGTTCCAATCAGAAAAATCACCCTCATACTCATATTTCAACACGATGAAATACTCGGCGGCTTTAGGTCTCTTTTTCCATTTCCACTCAAATGACGACTCTATCGAAATCTCTGATGCCCCATAGGCGACTAACGGATCCTCGTCTCTATATTCAATTATGAGGTATCCCTTGTCGGCTTGATGGCTAATTTCAATGGCGTCGCTATTTGAAACGGAGAGCCATCCCTGCTCGGTGTCGAAGAATGGATTGGGCAGCATCTGTTGGGTAGGTGGATCGTCAGGATCAAAGGATTTCATCCAGATAGGAGCACAATAGTTTGGGGCGACTCGATTCAACCGCGTTGGATATGTCGGGTAAATAATGGGGGCAACTATAGCCATCAATAGGAAAAACATTAGGATAACGAGACCAAAGATGCCTTGCTTGGTTTTTCTAAACTCTCTCCAAAAACCTTTAATACCTTCAAAGAGAGTCGATGACAGAGTACATTCCTTCCTTTCGATACAAAAATATAGCTACTTAGAAATAATAATAAATTTATCGGTAAAGTATGGGCGCCTAATAGATGAAAGACGTAAATCTAGTCAAGCTTAGTTTTCTCATGCTTATAGTCCTCTCTATAGTCGCGATTGTGTTTTCTTCATATAACTATACGGAAAACTATGCAACGTTTTCAAAGCTTTCAGTATCCCTTAACTATTTT
>CP070659.1:955635-958692 GCA_020355125.1 Candidatus Bathyarchaeota archaeon | reverse complement strand
GCTTAGTGACTGAAAGAAGAGGGGAAAGGCGACCCACACCATCACATCGACAAACTTCTCCACGAGGCCAGCCTGAGAACAGACGAATAGTGATCGATTCCTCCATGAAACCTCCTTCAGAACATCAATAATGCCTCGCCTCATCGATATTTCAGATAAATCAGAAGTGCGATGGGCGTATAGTTGCGTTTCCTTCACAAAACTCACGGATATCATCAGTGCGATGAAGACAATTATTAACCCAAAGTAAAAAGGGACTGGCCTAATACCAAAAATGGTAGCGAGGTATCCCGTCACCACGGTTGCAACTGCTACTCCCAAATAGCCACTCCACTCATTAACGCCCGCAGCAAATCCCTGCTCTCCTTCACTAGCTATATCAAGTTTCGAAGTTTGTGTCATCGTCCACGTGAGCCCTTGGTTAACGCCTAGAAAGACGTTCGCAATAGCTACCCAAGCCCAGCTTTGTGCCCATATAATCAATAAAGGGACAGGTAATGCAGCAATCCATCCCGACACTAAAAGCTTTTTCCTCCCCCAGCGATCCGCCCAGACACCGCTAAAGAGGTTAAGCAACGCTTTGACAAAACCGAAACTGATTACAAACGATTAGAGGACTGTAAAAGAGACTATACCAAACTCCTCTTTCGCTAGAATTGGAACAATATTTCTCTCTCGCCCCACAGTCATCCCCACGAAAAAGACCAATAGAACCTGTAGGATAAACTGACCGAGATTAGCTTTGATACCCCACTGAAGTTTGTTGTGGGTCATAATTACATATTCTAATGGATGCCTTAATATTTTGCTTTGATATATTGATAGAACCCAATAGTCGTTACTCAAATCAAATTTTAGCGTGCGTTAATAAAGCTAGTTAGCTATTTAATGTTTAATAGAAAATTTGGAAATATTATGAGAAATACGAAAATAATACATATTTTAGCCAATGTGCCTACGCACACATATTATATTGTAAAACTGGTTTGGGATACGAAATGAGGTTCTGCATCAACTGTGGAAGGCGACTCGTTCTAATACAAGTAGAACCTGATGCATTGACTTATCGCTGCCCTCACTGCGACTACACAGAGGGCGACTCAACAACCCTACAAGAACCAAAGGCTATCCTCTCCCACTACTATAAAAGAAAGAGGCTATCACTAAAGAGACAGACAACATCCAGTAAGGAACGGTCCCTGTTCCCATACAAGCCTTACCATCAACAACTGGAATTCATGAAGGATGTCAAGGAAGTATTGGGTAAAGGGGGGATCATAGTTGCTGAGGCTTGCAACGGCTTTGGAAAGACGGTTTGTAGCCTAGCAAGCATTTTTCCCATGAACCGCAAGATTATCTACGCCACAAGAACCCATGAACAAGTGCGCCAAGTCCTTCGCGAAGTGGAACGCATAAACAAGAGCTCTGGAAGGCGTTTTTCAGCTGTGAATCTTGCCAGCAGACAACATCTATGCTTGAACGAAACATGTAGAACCCTCTCTACCTTGGAGGCCATGGAAGCTTGTCGATTGCTGAAGGAAACGGGTAAGTGCCCTTACACAACCGAGGTCAAGCTATCCAGTAATCTTCCCTTCGTCCTCTCTATAAGGAGACTTCGGAGACAAGGAAGAGCAAGGCGAATTTGTCCTTACTTCCTCGCGAGGAAGGTCGCTGAAAGATGCACAGTGATCGTAGCCCCCTACCAATATGTTTTCAATGAGCACATCCGCTCTCTTATCAAACTGGAACTCACTAATCGGATTCTTGTCTTCGACGAGGCTCATAACGCGGACCAGATCAGCCAAGACGCCATGAGCGACGTTCTTTCAGAGCGAACCTTAACCGCTGCAAAGCGAGAGTTGGAAGCCGTAAACGTTTTCCCAGCATTCATCGACGACTTGGCTATTTATCTGGAGAAACGGGTCGCAGAACATCCAGTCACCGAACCAGGCCCAAAACTTCGTGAAGCTCTGAAACAAGTCTTAAGCGCAGAGTCATTATTAGCCTTCGCAGCCAGCTACTCGGACATCGTAGAGGACATCCGGAGCCATAAAATGGATAGAGGGGACTACCCCGTATGCTTCTTGAACGGCCTACTCAACTTTCTCCGGCACGTGGATACCTACCCTGCAGAGAGCTATGTAGCCGTCTATCGGAAATCTGTCCGTGGATACAACCTTATTGAATACCGATGCCTGGACCCTAGTTTGGCGTTAAAACCCGTAGTGACGGAAGCTTACGGGTCGTTGATCATGTCAGGAACCCTTTCTCCCCTCGAACTTTTTACCGAGATCCTAGGACTCGATACAGCAGAGACACGTAGCTACTCCGCGATAGCAAATCCGGAAAACGTGCGCACTATCATTGACTCCCAAGTCACAACACGCTTCACGGAGAGAGGTGAAGAGATGACCCGTCGCATCGGGGAAAGAGTTTCGAGCCTAATCACCAAAATCCCGAATGGAGTTTTAATCTTCTTCCCCCAGCGAAAACTGATGTTCGACGCTCTACGTTCTTGGAGAAGGATGAGGCTGATAAAAGAGGCCGATGGCCAGCATCTTTTTGAAGAAAAACCTGTTTTCGTTGAAGGCGCCAATGCTGCAGAGAACAGAAAAATTGTTGAGGACTACAAGAGCGCAGCTAAAAAATCTAGAGGAGCCGTGCTCTGCGGCGTCTTCCGGGGACGAAACGCAGAGGGTTCGAACTTTCCCTACGAAGAGGCGAGGGGCATCTTCTTGATAGGAGTGCCCTATGCCGACTACAGCGATCCAGTGGTCAAAGCCCAGATCCGTTACTTCAACGGTAAGATAAAAGGGCTTGGAGAGAAGTGGTACGTCATAGACGCCTTCAGGGCGGCTAATCAGGCTATGGGCCGGGGGATCAGATACAGGGATGACTGGTGCAATTTTATCCTCATGGATCACCGATACCAGACCCACCAAAGTCTCATATCCAAGTGGGCCATGGTAAATGGTGTTCAGAAACTCTAGCGAAAAAGCGCCGTCACCGACGAATAACAAAGTTGTTTCGCACTGAACACGATACGGGACCCCCCTC
>CP070659.1:950026-955535 GCA_020355125.1 Candidatus Bathyarchaeota archaeon | reverse complement strand
TGGCCAGAGGGCGTTTGGTCCGCTTGGGCTCTAACCTTGTCTACGATTTCGTGGATGGATGTGATTGGGGGGGATCGGCAGTTGAGTTGGGAAAGTTGGATACCGAAGCTCCACATATGGCAGTGGGCGTCAATAAATCCGGGGAGCGCAGTCTGGCCGTGGAGGTCAATCACCTTCGTAGCCGTTCCGGCGAGGGCCTTCACGTTCCTCGTTGTTCCGACGGTGAGGATGCGTCCATCTTTAATCGCGACCGCTTGAGCCCGAGAGAACGCAGCATCAACCGTTAAGATATTCCCGTTAACAAGAATCATATCTGCAGAATGCACATTCTTACTCGTAAGTTTTGAAGTCAACTTATCTATTCACACTCCAACATAATTGGATATAATACAAAAATAGATTTATAGTGATCGCCTAGCGAACTCGCTCGAGCATAACTCTGGCTAATAGCGCGTGCGCTAATGTTATTCCTCATTTACATTTTACCATTCGCGTGAGCTTCGTTGTCGCTATACTGATAAGCCTTGCACACGTTAATGACGTCTCTGACGTGTTTGCTTGTGTCCGACAGTGTCTGGCGCGTTCGATTGTTTCCAGCGAAAACGATGCTTCAGCAAAGCCTTTAAATCCCTTAGTTTACTGGACGCTACTGTATAAAAATAGTGTAAAACATGTGCAACTGAGGGAAAGACACGTCAGACAGTGCAGACAGCTGCAGACGTAACAGACAACTAGCGGACGCAGGCAGACAAGACTGAACAAAACATAGACAGCCAACATTAACGCGATGGAGGCATATATCTACAGACTGGAAGAGGGAAGAACCCAGATCCATCTGCAGCAGCTTCAAGGATAAGTCGATAAGACGGATGATTTAATCAACGTACGAAATGTGAGAGGGGGGATTAGGGGAGATGCTTGGTGGTCCAGCCGATGTCTAATTGGTGTAGCGTGGTGGTTGACGGAACGCCCGTTTCTTTGTCCCATCCCATCATTTCATAGTACGTGTGGATCGCTGTTCGAAGTTGATCGGGATCGACCGGCGTATCCTTCAAGGGTCCTGATGTAGTCGCATGGAAGAATCGAGGTGGGAGCCAATCATCTTGGGCAGTGAAACCCTCTCGAAGGTTGTACATACGGGCCATCGTGAGCATTCGTTTGCCTGCTGTCATGAGCTCATAGGTCGTGGTATCCCAACCTGTTACAGCACGAGTAATATCTGTCACTTCAAACGTGGTGACGTTGGGTTGGAAACAGTAAAACCAGCAGAACCCGATGGAATTCAACATCGTGACGAAGTGTTGGCGATAGAACAAGGCTTGAACTTTTCGGGGACCGAGATCTTCTAACGGTAACGGCTCGAGCAATCCTAAGCTGCGAAATATTCCAAGACTATCTTCACTGGTGATGGCCGTATCATGGAAGTTATGGACGTGGTCTGCGCCCGTTGGTGACACGGCGTATCCGACACCTAGCGCCCGCTTTAAGCGGGGTTCATGCATGGGCACCTCTTGGCCCTTCACGTGAACCGCATACTGGTCAGCCCCTTTCCCAATCGTTGCCGCCGCCCGTTTGACGCCGTCGGCTAAGAGGTCGCCGAGACCCTCCCGCGTGCCAATCAGCTTCACCATCGCAACCATCGCTTCGCCATTGCCAAACCGAAGATCGAGACCACCTGTATCGCTTGACGAGAGTAGGCCGTTCTCGTAACACTCCATCGCAAACGCGATGGCTGCACCGGTCTGGATCGTATCGAGGCCGTATCGATTGCACAGTTCATTGCCCTTGAAGAGCGCTTTCTCATCCTCGATCCCACAGTTGCTGCCAAGAGCAGCCTCGGTTTCGTATTCGGGACCGCCGTATCGGGGATCGACTTCCCATGGTTCACTGATCTTGACTACCTTCTTACACCGGATCGTACACGCATAACAGCCTTCCATACCGATCAATTCGCCGTGCTCCTTCCAGTACATGGAGGAGATCCGTTTCGGACTGGGAAACTCACCATCCCGGAAATTGCGTGTGGGCAAGTTTCCTGACTCGACTGATGACGTCAGATCGCCGCCGGTTCCCCAGAGGTGGAGTTGACTGGGGGTTTCCTTCAAGTCGTTGGCTAATTTTCGCGCATAGTATCGTAACTTCTCACGGTCAGCGACTTGGATGCCTAACGTGCCTCGCGCTGCGACGGCTTTCAGTCGCTTACTCCCCATGACAGCACCCATCCCGTTCCGTCCATAGGCATCTTTTTCTCCATCCATGATACAGGCGATTCGCGCGAGCTTTTCACCCGCACCGCCAATCATCGCTGCTCGGGCACGGGGGCTCTCCTGTTCCTCTCTGATCCGATCAAGGGTGTCGCCTGTATCAAGGCCCCATAGCGCATCCGCAGGGCAGATATCAAGAGCGCCATCATGGATCCACAAATAGATAGGACGCTTCGACTGGCCTTCGACGATGATGCCGTCACATCCTGCATGCTTCAACTCGGCACAGAAAAAGCCACCTCCTTCCGCGGCGCCAAATCCTCCTGTCAACGGTGATTTCGCACCTATCGCCCCACGTCCACTACACGCGATCGGAGCACCCGTTAAAACGCCGGGGGCGATGATCAACTTGTTATCGGGGCCGAGGGGATCGATGTGTGGCTTGGTTTCGTTGAGAAGATAGTAGGCGATAAACCCCCATCCGCCCAAGTAACGTCGATAGAACACGGGATCAGGATGTTCTTTCGAAACTCGGGAACTACTGAGGTTGACTCGAAATATTGTTCCATTAAATCCGTTTGTCATAAACATACACCGCCCTATCATATAGTTGAAAGCAGCTAATATCGATTATGCATGCACGGATTGAATTGTGCACGCCTTGGCTATGGGGCTTCATAAAAGGAAGGGTATAAAAGACGCCGTAATAGGGGTATATTCCACAACGTGATGCATTGGATGAATGGCGATGGGTGAGCTCCAACTCTTAACCAAATCAGGTAACATCGAGCACAAGCTGACGTGGAATCAGGAAAACGGTGAGAAACTGCTCCTAGCCAAGAAGCTGTTTGAACAGTATCGAAAAAAAGGATTGCTCCCTATCGGGGAGGCTCATGGTGGAGGGTGGAAACACATCTTCACGTTTGACCCCGATCTGAAACGAATCATCTTTATGCCTTTAATGGCCGGCGGATAACCCCTGGACAAAAGGGGCTAGTCATGCTATACTAATCACAACACCAGCAGAAGCTCGCTAGGGAAAACAACCATTATATGGGATGAAACTTTTAGACGTGACAGTAATGTGGATAGGGAAGAAGGGATACTTGTGACGTGATTATTCGAGAAACTAAGGCAAGATCAATCCTCCTTAAACACAAGAAAATTGATTCCTGGTTTATCTCCCGGTATGGACTGAACCTGTACCGTGGATGTGCCCATAACTGCATCTATTGCGATGGTCGGTCGGAACGCTATCGCGTTAACGGAACCTTTGGCGAACACGTAACTGTAAAAAGGAACGCGGTCGAGGTGCTCGCAGGAGAACTCGATCCCAACCGGCGACGGGTCAAGCTGAAGCCCAGCTACATCATGCTGGGAGGTGGCGTCGGCGACAGCTATCAACCAGCTGAACAGACGTATAAGCTCGCCCGGCGAACGCTCCAGCTCTTAACCGACTACAAATGGCCTGTCCATATTCTCACCAAATCAACACTGGTTGAACGAGACCTCGACCTCATCAAGGAGAATAATCGACAACCGGGAGCGATAGTTAGTTTCAGTTTCTCGTCCGTCAATGATGAGATCAGTTCCCGCTTTGAACCCCATGTCCCACCTCCAAGCGAACGGCTGAACACCATGACGCGGTTCAAGGATGCAGGCATCGCATGTGGTATGTTCCTGCTTCCCGTCATCCCCTTCATAACCGATACACCAGAAATGATTACGGAAACGTTACAAACCGCGCAGGAAATCGACGTTGACTTCGTAATTTTTGGTAGCATGACACTGAAAGAGGGACGACAGAAAGCCTATTTCGACACCGTACTCAAAACATACTATCCCGAACTGGCTCCTAAATACTCCGAGATCTACAGGGATGATGCATGGGGCCATGCTATAAGCGAGTATCATCGCTCGATAAATGCTGTGTTCAACCAGGCAGCGAGAACGTATAAGATCCCTCGACGGATCCCGCCAGCGTTGTACCAAGACATCTTGTGGGAAAACGATCTGGTGATCGTCCTGTTGGAACATCTTGATTACTTCCTGCAGCTAGAGGGAAAGCGTTCCTCCTTTGGCTATGCTGCGTATGCGATTTCAAAGCTCAATCAACCCCTCTCAACAATGAAGGACAAACTGACTACAATTAAGGGTGTAGGGGAGAAGACAGAACAAATTATTCTTGAGATCCTGGAAACCGACAGTTCTTCTTATTATAAGACGCTCGCTAGATAATTACCTTGTTTACGAACGTTTTGTAGAGACCAGAGGTTTATGTTCTGAGTGCTGCATATTTTTACACAATTAGGGCAGGAGGAGGTGAAAAACATAGGCAAAATGAGGTTGCAGATTCTGTCACGGAACGATCTTGATCGCATTCATGCGGCATCGATCAAGGTGTTGGAAACGATTGGCGCCCAGTTCTTCAACACAAAGGCATTAAACTATCTCGAAAAGTACGGCTGCACCATCGACCGGAAAGATATGACCGCCACGTTTCCCGAAGCGGTCGTCAACGAGTTCATGAAAAAGGCCCTCCCTGAATACCCCTATTATAATCGATCCCTCAAAAAGATACCTAAGCGACAAGTATACCTGCAAACGTTTGGACAAGGAACCTTCATAACAGATCGAAATGGAGCTGCCCGTCCATCCACGCTGAAAGATGTAGAACTAGTATCAATCGTAGGAAACGCATTAGATAGCGTCGATCGTCCAACCACTGGAGTGACGGCACGTGACATCCATCCAGACACATCAAACCTTCACGCCGCCGTCGTTAATTGTAACTGTCTGACCAATCCGAAGAAAACCATGAGAATCCGAGGCAATGATCGAGAAACTCAAAAGATTGCGATTGAACTTGGTGCCACCCTAGCTGATGGTATTGAGCGGTTAAGAAAAACTCCGATTGTTGCAGGCGGTGTCTGTCCGACAAGCCCCTTAGTGTGGCCGGGCCCCGGTCTCGACACAAGCGCGCGCGCTGGTCGCTGCCGAAAATGGATTAAACAATGAGACGATAGGGATGGCGACGTCTGGCTCGATGGCGCCCATGTCCCTCGCCGGTACCATGGTCGTACATAACGCGGAAATGCTGAGCTTTGAAGTGTTCTCGCAAATCGTTGCCTACGACGCGGGCTGGAAGGGGATAGCAGCGCAAATGGGCTGCTCCTCGTCAATAATCGATGTACGCAAGGGATTTTATCCGGTTGGAAATCCTGAGATGGCGTTGCTGAATGCAGCTGCACAAGAGCTCGCCCAGTACTATCGTTGTCCGAGCCGAATTGCGGGTGCCTAGACAG
>CP070659.1:935408-949926 GCA_020355125.1 Candidatus Bathyarchaeota archaeon | reverse complement strand
CAAACTGATCATTTACATCACCATAGGCCTCTCCCTCCTGTGTTCCATCATCATATATTAGTTCTTCTTGGCTAGAAGCATAAATCACATTAGCCGACAGCCTAGGTGCTACGATTAAAACCAATATTATAAGTGCATGCATCAGTGTCATGGAAGACCGTGAGACATGAAGCAGGGATTTAGCGTGCGCACTAGTGTCAGACATCTCGTAAATAGGTAACAAAGACTAAATATTTAAGCGAATCAAATTCGCACGCGCAAAAAAAAGATGATTATATAAACTGTTGATAAGTGTAATAAAAGCGATAGTAATGATGAGAAAATTATATGTGGATTATGCCGCCACCACCCCCCTAGATCCTAAAGTCTTTAAGGCTATGAAGCCCTACTTTACAGAAATGTATGGAAACGCCTCTTCAATTCATAGTTATGGCATAGAGGCAAAACAAGCTATTGCAAAATCCAGGAAAATCGTAGCCGAATTACTCACTGCGGAACCAGAAGAACTGATTTTTACCGGTAGCGCTACTGAAGCTAACAATACCGCATTAAAAGGCCACGCTTTCAAACAAGGAAAGGAGAAAGCCTCAATAGCAATTTCTTCTATAGAGCACGACTGTGTGTTAAACACAGCCATTTGGCTGGAACAACAAGGCTATAGAGTAACTACTATACCCGTCGACAAATATGGGTTATTAAAGTTGGAAGAACTGAAAAAGGCATTAAGAAAAAGCGTTTCCTTGGTTTCAATAATACACGCTAACAATGAAATCGGCACAATCCAGCCCCTAAAAGAAATCGGTAACTTATGCCATGAACATAATGCCCTCTTCCATACAGACGCAGCCCAAAGCTTCGGTAAAATACCAATAAACGTAAAGAAGATGAACATAGACCTAATGACTATCAACGCCCATAAAATTTATGGACCAAAAGGAGTAGGTGCCCTCTACGTTCGCAAAGGCGTCGAAATTGACCCATTACTACATGGAGGAGGACACGAATTTGGCCTTAGATCCAGCACAGAAAACGTTCCAGGCATCGTAGGCTTTGCTAAAGCGGTAGAACTTAGAAAGAAGGAAATGGGACCAGAAGCTACGAGATTGAGAAAGCTAAAAAACCACCTAGTGAAGGAAATATTAAACATCGAAGACACCTATCTCAACGGCCATCCGAAGAAAAATCTACCAAACATAGCAAATTTTCGGTTTTCATACATAGAAGGCGAATCACTACTCCTCTTACTTGATAAAGAGGGAATAGCAGCATCTACCGGCTCTGCTTGCTCCTCCGCCACAGGAAAGCCTAGCCATGTTCTTTCTGCATTAGGAATAAAACCAGAAGAACTCCATGGGAGTTTAAGACTATCCCTAGGAAAAAAGAATACACAAGCAGACATAGACTATATTCTCAACATCATACCTAAAATCGTAAAGCGATTAAGATCGATTTCACCCATAAAAAAAATAAAAACATGGACTAGCCAACATAACCAAAAAATATGAAAAGCGACAAGACGTATCCTATACTAAAATAACGTGCACGCATTACAGTAAAAGATGATTTAATGCGATAAACGAGGAGAGTAATATTTCTCTCCCCTCGATTTCTCTGCAGCAACGAATTTTTTCTTCTCTAGATTTATAAGAAGAGCTCTTGCTTCAGAAAAAGTAATTCCGAGACCTTCTGAAACATCGACAATGCGACAAGGTCTTCTTTTTAACAGATTAAAAGCTTCTCTCTCCAATGATTCGTGTTTGAGCCATGTTACTTGCTTACCTCTTTTATCATGCATACCATAAATCCAAAGCCTATCTTCACTGAAAATATTAGTAAGCTCTTTAGAGATCAGCTTTATTTTCTTCCAAGAAGGTGACCTAACACTATTTTCTGACGGGGGTCTATAAGGAACTGCGACCTGAATAATATCTGGATTTACCTCAAGTATTGCGTCTAAAAGCCTTTTACGCGATTTAGCATCAACATTTGTGATTGCACCGTCTTTAGATGATAGAAGCATCACTTCCAGAGCCATAATCCCTCGAACCTCTTTCTTCACCCGTTTGATCGAATCTACTATAGTGAATATATCCATCTGGTCATCTGCGGGTCTATTTATTGATCTAAAAGTATCGTTGTCCCCCGCATCCAATTTTGCTACGACAAAATCGAACTTATTCAGGTTTCTTCTAACGTCACCTCGATGAAACAATGAGGCGTTAGTAAGAATAGCTAAGGGTAGGTCCTTTATTCTCCTTTTAACCTCCTTAGCAATTTTATCTAGCTCAAGATTTAGGGTTGGTTCACCTGTACCAGAAAAAGTGACAATATCTACAGTATTCAAATCTATACGCTTTAAAACCACTTCCAAATCTTTAAGCACTCTTTCAACATCAACAAGAGGCTGATTCAACTCTTCAGGTCCTAAGACATGCATTTTTTTTCGTCCAAGTTGACAGTAGACACAGTCGAAAGTGCACTTCTTTGGTGGCGTAATAACGTCTATTCCAAGCGATCGTCCAAAACGCCAAGAAGGAACAGGACCATAAACAATCGACAAACTCGAAAGTCACCTTACTACCCTAGCTATTACATTATCATAAAAATACAGTTTACTATAACCTTTTATATTTGTACATGTGTTGGTTCATTTATCTCTCTGTAACTTCACTAGACGTTGGCTAGGGACAAAGGTTTTCGTTTCAAAACACTTTCATATGGATTATACAAATGGGTAATATCAAGCTTTGAGCGCGCGCAAGCCACCTCAATAAGTAGTATAGTTAAGATTTTATGGAAGGGTAGAATATTATTAAACATGAATAATAATGGTGGAAACTATGAAAAATATTGTTGATAACGCTGATATGGTGTTATTGAATGGTAAAGTGATTACAGTTGATGCGAAAAATACCATTACTGAAGCCGTAGCAATTAAAAATAATTTAATCCTCAAGGTTGGAACCTCAAAGATAATTAAAAAACTTGTTGGTGAAAGAACCCACATAGTTGATGTAAAGGGTAAAACGGTTCTTCCAGGATTTATTGACTCACATGTACATGCTGAAAAATACTCAACGAGTCTCAAATATTGCTTACAGATTCATGTTCCACCGTTAACATCCGTAGAAGAGCTTCTAGATCTTTTAAAGAAGAAATCATCAGAAGCGTTAAAAGGTGAATGGATAATCGGTCGAGGCAGTTTCCACTTAGATCATAAATATCGGGAGAAGAGGTATCCAACCAAGAACGAACTTGATAAAGTTGCTCCCGATAATCCTGTAGCATTATTTTCGGGCATGCATATAGCCCTTGTGAATAGTATTGCCTTGAAAATGATAGGCATAACTAAGGAAACACCGAAGGAGATTAAGCTGGCTGGGCGTGTGGCTTTAATTGAGAAGGATCCCGCTACTGATGAGCCTATAGGGATTATACGAGAAGCTGGAGCCCTGATTCCCTTTAGATTTTCAAAAGAAGAGAGTAAAACGGCATTGTGGCATGTGTTAAAAACCGACTTTGTGCAACAAGGCATAACTTCTATCCATGACTTAGCAGGACCCGATGAGTTTAAAATATTCCAAGACTGGATGATGAATAATGAGCTACCTCTGAGGATACGTATATATTTCTATATGCCAAGCTTTGGTGGCGATGTCGACCCATTAATAAACTATGGTTTTCAAAGAGAACTTGGCAACGAATGGTTGAAATTTGGAGGTATCAAATTAATGATCGATGGCGGTATCACCGGGCCAAAGGCCTCCTTATATCAACCCTATCCACACGACGTCTATGACTTTGGATTATTGAATTTTAGTCAAGAAGAATTAACTGAACTATATGTAAAAGCTCACCAAGCAGGATTACAAATACTTTCACATACGACTGGCGAGAAAGCACAAGACATGGTAATGAATGCTATAGAAGCTACCATCTATGAAGCCCCTAATAGAAATCATCGACACAGATTAGAGCATGCTGGAAACTACTTTGCAACGCCTGAAAGAATGAAAAGAATGAAGGAACTCGGTGCTATCCCAGTCGTAAATCCCCAATTCTTACATGCTTTTGGATTCCTAATGGAACACTTTTATGGAAAAAGAGTGAAAAACGGCCTTTTCCCATTTAAAATGCTTCTTAATATGGGATTCAAGCTTCCCTTTAGCTCCGATGCTACAGGCACACAGCCTGAAGGAACTAATCCTTTTTGGGGAATATGGTGCGCCATAAAGAGGGAGAGCTTTAATGGATCAATTCTCAACTCCGATCAGAGAATCTCGGTGATGGATGCGATTCGATGTTACACCATAGACTCTGCGTATGCTGGCTTTGAGGAGAAGATAAAAGGATCTATTGAGAGTGGTAAGTTAGCAGACCTCATAGTGATATCTGAGGATCCCCTTGACATACCAGTTGATAGAATCAAAGACATAAAGGTTGTAATGACGATAATTGATGGCCGAATTGTTTATAAAAGCAAAGATTTGGAGACATAACAATTAAAATGATTTATTGTAGAGAACCCTGTTTAGATTAATCCGCGCGCTCGCTAACCTCTCTTTTGAATGTATAGATCTAGAAGCATGTGATGGTTTGAACCATGTTGACTGCGTTTCAGCTTTGACTTAGCTTTGATCTTAAAGCTTTCTTCAAGAATCTTTGTTGCGTGCTTAATATCTTCCGTTGAACCGGTAATCCTAACTGTTATTGTGTTTGTTTTTTTCATAGGGTATCTATCTCGACGCCACTCTGATTTATTAGTTTGTATAAGTAGTTGCTTTAACTTATTTATTGACTCGCACACAGGTAGTTAGCTTGATTTTCTTTTAACAGTGAATCCCCGTAGACTTGTACCACACCACCCGTAAGATTACAAGTTTTTGGTCTCTCTTATTAAGAGGTGAGACATGCATGGGATTTACGCGTGCAGAGCAAGTCACACGAGGATAACTAAAACTATCCTAATAGGTGATTAAGGAGTTTGCAACATCAACACTACAAAAATGAAAAAGCACTCATCTTCATTTTAACATCCGTCGGTTATATGGGACACAATCCATATTTATGAAAGATATTGCAGCGTATTACCAATTATAATTAAGCAAGGAATAGTCTATTAAATACCTCCAAGATGCCTTCAACATAGACCCGTTAACTAACTAATGACAAGCACACAATATAGAAAAACAATATCAGAAGATGAATAATATTATGAACTGTATATAGAGTGAGAAATTTGACGAAGTTTGAATGTGAAGTACGATTTAGGATCCCCAACATTCATGAATTTATGAATAAACTTAAAACTCTAAATGCAACAGTACAGTATTCATATGAATTCACTGATCACTACTATCAGCCATTAATGACCACTCCATGGGACCCTCTAACACAGACGTTACGGCTAAGACAATGGAAGAAAAAGGGCAACGAGCAAATTCAGTGCGAAATACTCTTTACTAAAATCGAGATACTCTCTCATAACGGGCTACTTTTCAAGCGGGCAATCTATCCAAAAAGCAAAATCCAACTCGTGCAAAACTCCTTCCAGACATGTCAAAGTATTCTCAACGATTTGGGATTCAAGCCATGGTTTCGAATAGAGAAACGGCAATGCAAGCTTTATGAAATTCAAAACCCACAATTAATAACAAATCATGAGCATATTAAGAACCTGGGCTGGTATGGTGAAGTAGAAGTCGAAGGATCCAATCTAGACTTAGCGGCAAGTAGCCTAAAAACATATTTATCCATTCTCAAGATTAATAAAACTCAAATAAGTCATAAACCTCTTGCACGTATCTACGCAGAAAAACGTGGAATAATAAAATAAAGCATGTACGCTTATGTCTAAATTTAGCGATATGAGAGTAGAGCAAATTTTTGCCAATTTAAGAGGACTAATGTTTAAAATAAGTGTACACGTTAAAATAATAAGATAAGTGTTTGAATTGAACAAAAATACAGATTATGTGGCTCTTGAAAAAAAATATGTCTTCGGCACGTGGAGGCAGCAGCGTTCGTGGAATCCTCTACTAATTGAAGAGGCAGCCGGCTGCTACTTTACGGACATCAATGGAAAAAAATACCTCGATTTTTCTTCCCAATTAATGTGCTCCAATCTAGGACATAAAAGTCCAAAGGTTATAAATACCTTATCAAAGCAAGCGAATAAATTATGTTATATCGCTCCTAGTTTTGCGACAATACCTGCTGCAAAATTAGGAGAAAAACTCGCTGCCATAACTCCAGGCGACTTGCAGAAAACGTTTTTTTCATTGGGAGGAGCAGAGGCAAATGAAGCTGCCATAAAGATAGCACGTATGTATACTGGTAAAACAAAGCTCATTTCGAGATATCGATCGTATCATGGCGCAACGTCAGGCGCCATATCCTTGACTGGCGATCCACGAACCCATTATGCCGTTGGAATTCCAGGGATCATCCGTGCTCCCGATTGCTATTGCTATCGCTGCCCCCTCGGAAAAGAGTATCCAAACTGCGACATAAGCTGCGCAGAATACATCGATGAAATCATTAAAATGGAAGGCAAGCAGAACATAGCAGGAATTGTTGTGGAGCCAATTGTTGGATCAAACGGCATCCTAGTTCCCCCGAAAGAATACATCCCTAGACTCAGAGAAATATGTGATGAGAGAGAACTCTTGCTCATTGACGATGAGGTGATGACGGGTTTTGGTAGGACAGGTACATGGTTTTGTATTGAGCATTGGAATGTCGTACCCGATATTATGTCAATGGCGAAAGGATTGACAGGCGCATTCATCCCTTTAGGCGCAACGATTGTAAAAAAGAAAATCGCCGATTTTTTTGATGAAGAGGGCAACCTTTTCTGTCATGGTCATACCTACTCAACCCACGCGCTATGTTGCGCTGTTGCTCTTACAGCTATCCAAGAATACATCGATAACAATCTGATTGAACATGTCAAACAAGTGGGCGTTACACTAGGTAAAAGATTGCACGAGCTCAAAGAGGAGCATAAATCCATCGGTGAAGTCAGAGGAAAAGGATTTTTCTGGGGAGTCGAATTAGTCAAGAACCAAACAACGAAAGAACCCTTTGTGACCCGCAGTCAGAAGTTCCTACCAAATACGTTAAAGAAGATCAGTGCCGCATCCATTGAGAAGGGAGTATATATCGTTAACGTGATAAATACCCTGATCATTGCCCCTCCACTCATAGCTGATATGGAACAGATCGATGAAGGCATACGGGTGTTAGGGGAAGTCCTAAAAATCGCCGATAAAGAATGTATGTAAAGGGATGACCGTACACACGAATATTTTCGCAGAGATAAGCAGTATTTCACCCAGTAGCCGATCCGAAGCCGTCCTGATATATAATAGAAAATAGAACGATTAAATAGGAAAAGAAAAAAGAAGAAAAAAGCAAGGCTATTCTATATAAGCTCTCATATTGATTTATTGATGGAGCAATGGCCAAAGTGGTGGATAAAGCATTGGCTCCCTTGGGGAGAAGGTATAGCCCTGACCTGTAGTCACGAGCTGGGGCTTGAGCCAACGTCCAAAACCACTTTGAGAGATAGATCAAGCGTGTGTGATTTAATTTGCTCATAATAATTAAGGAACCACTGCGAAAGCTCTGAAAAAAATGGAGCTCGCTATTCAATATATGAATGGAATGAGTCGTTTCGTTCTCTTCATATAGTTCTTGTAGTGATCACCGAATTCTTGGAGTAGTAATTGTTCTTCGAAAAGCAATCGATATCTGATCACGAAGAAATGGATAAGAGATATACTTGTTAGTATGAGTATGCTTCGAAAAGAGAGATACAAGCCAATGACTCCCAGAAAGCCACCTGCATAGATGGGATGGCGTATGTATCTAAATACTCCAGTGGTAATTAGTTTGTGATCGTTTTTAATGCGTAAAATTCCTGATCCGTACTTTGCCAATTGTGCTCGACCTGAAACTGTAACAATGCCACCGATGCTTAAAACGAATATTCCCAGAAGGGACACGACAGGGTTATCCCAGGTGGGAAAAGTATATGCGATTAACTGTCGTGCGCGCTTACAAATAAGAGTAGACATGCATGAACACTAAGAGGAACGTTTAAGCAAGCGTGGTGTCTTCATAGATTTTTACTTTCGTATTCGAATATTCTTATAGGGAAAAGCACTTTAAACAGATTTTATAAAATATTCTGGTTATGAAGCTATCTTCGAAACAGCCTGGTTTTCATAAGTTATCAGCCAAAGAAAGAATAGAAATATTGAAAAAATTCAGTATTCTCCATGATGAGGATATCACTTTACTATTGTCTGATTTTTCTTCGTTAGATGAACTTGAATTATACGCAGATAGATGGGGAGAGAATGTTATAGGAAAATTTTCTTATTTTCCTTTGAGGATTGCACCAAATTTCCTGATAGATGATAAAGATTATTTTGTGCCCATGGCTATTGAAGAGCCCTCTGTTGTTGCTGCAGCATCTTATGCTGCAAATTTAGCGAGAGAAAGTGGCGGATTTGAAACCGAATATTCGGGATCAATTATGTATGGACAAATTCAGCTCATTAATGTAGAAGATCCTGAGAAAGTGATAATAAAAATATCCAGCGTAAAAGACACCCTGTTAGCAATGGCAAATAAACAAGATCAAAAACTTGTAAGCGTCGGAGGCGGCGCGAGGGATATTGAATTTCGTCCAACGATAAAAACACAGCGAGGGTGGATGGTAATTATTCATTTAGTGATTGATGTTAAGGACATAATGGGGGCTAACGCGGTGAATACTATGACAGAATCTATAAGCTCTGAAATAGAAGAAATAACAGGCTATCAAACTAATCTTAGAATCGTTTCAAATCTAGCCGATAAGAGGATCGCAAAAGCAAAGGCCAGATTTCCTATAGCAAAGCTCTCAAAAGAGGGGTTTAGTGGTGAAGAAGTCGCTAATAGAATCCTAAGTGCTTACGAATTTGCGTCCAATGATGTGTATCGAGCAACTACACACAATAAGGGCATAATGAATGGAATCGACGCTGTTTTGTTAGCTACTGGCCAAGACTTTAGAGCTGTGGAAGCCGGTGCCCATTCATATGCTACAAGACGCGGACGTTACACATCCTTAACAGTTTGTAGAAAGGAAGGAGACTATTTAGTTGTAGAGATAGAGCTTCCTATGGCTGTTGGCGTAGTTGGCGGTATAAAAGACCCAAAACCAGATCTCGCAAAAAAAATATTAGGCGTTAAAACTGCGGATACGTTCGCAAGAGTATTAGCATCTGTTGGGTTAGCACAAAATTTTGGTGCAGTTAGAGCGCTCGCAACAGAAGGAATACAAAAGGGCCATATGCGATTGCATGCAAAACAAATCGTAAAACAAATAGACGCAGGAAAATATGAAAACCAAGTCTTAAGCGAACTGCTTAAGGGACCTATATCGTTTGATCGAGCCACCAAAATATTAGAAGGCCTTAAAAAACCTCATTCAAGCTAGTGCATGCACTTCGAATGCTTGAGTCTACTACTTAATAATTCGCGCGCGCTAGCTAAAGGTAAAGAAAGAGGAGAGATTAGTGATGTCAAGTTGGTATTAACGCTCTGGCTTTTTGCGTTGCCTCAGTAACAGCTGATATTATAACCGCTCTTAGCTTTCCATCTTCTAGCTTTAGAAGGCCTTCAACTGTGGTACCGCCTGGTGTCGCTACCTTATCTTTTAGCTTCGCAGGATGTTCACCAGTATCTACAACCATTTTTGCAGCACCCAAAGTAGTTTGAGCCGCTAGCATTATTGAAATGTCTTTTGGTAATCCAACTCTAACTCCAGCATCAGCCAACGCCTCAATTATTAAAAAGATGTAGGCGGGTCCACTGCCATTTAAGGCGGTTGCTAGGTTGAGATATTTTTCTTCTAAAATCATTACTTGACCTAACAACTCAAGCACGTCAGTAGCTATTTTGAGTTCGTGTTCAATTACATTTTCAGCAGGTGTGATTGTAATCATGGCTTCTCCTACTGAACATGCTAGATTAGGCATTCCTCTGATAATTGGAAAAACTTGTGACAAGTGTTTTTTAATGAATGCAATAGGAATGCCTGCTACGATAGAGAGCACGACTTTCCTAGTTTTCACAAAGGAATTGATATCTTGAAGAACTTGCATTATATTTATTGGTTTAACAGCAATAATCACGATATCGCTAAAAGACAGGATGTCTCTACTATTTTTGAAACATGTTACCTGATAAGTCTGTGAAATGTATTTTCGACGATCATCATTAATTTCCGCGACTTGAATATCTTTGGACGTATAAACATTAGACTTCAAGAGCCCTGAGATGATAGCTTCACCAGCATTACCCGCTCCAATAAGTGCCACTTTCCATGGTTTATTCAAAACATATGCCTCTCAATCATTTACAAAACATGTTGTTACAGTTAATACTATTGGTTTTTATTTAAAAGTTCAATTACTTCAGGAAAGTTTATTCCTAGATGCTGAATCTTTTGGATAGTTGGGACACCATTGGAGTTCCAACCCCTTCTTTTATACACAGCATCCTGGAGTCTGTTGTACTCTGCCACACGATATTTCCTTAACGCTGCTATTTTTTCATCTATCGATAAATTCTTGAGGTTATACCCTATCTTTTCGTTCAATATTGTATCATAGCGATCTTCACGGCTTTGATATTCCTCCTTTCTGACGGGTCCAATCGAGCGATAGGGTATCTCATCATATTGGCGAGTGCCAAAACCCATTCTCAGATTAAAAACACGCTGGAAATTGTAAACTTTTTCGCTCATTAAGACGAGATCGTTTGGCTCTACCTTCTTACCAGTTACTCCATAGAACAATCTTGTGTAATTCTCCACATGTGAAATTAATTTAGCTGGCTCTGGAGTTTTTTCATTATTAGGGGGAGTAACATCATTCCAAGGAAGTTTACATAAACCAACTAAACTAAACCAGGTTCTAAACATCGGGACCCAGTGGAGTGCATCGGCTTTCTGTTTAAAAGTCGGCATCATATTATGTACCATATCTAAAAAAATTAACCACGCTTCATCGTGTTGGGGACCCTTTAACGCAAGCCCATATCCGCCTTGCTGTGCTAAAGATTCTTTAGTAACATATTCAGAATATTCTAAACCCTTCGCCTCCATTCCAATATCCTTCAATATTTTTGAATCTGCTCCATACCTGTTTGCAAAAATCTGTTTCATCCTGCGAATCCCTTGACCAACAATCCAGCCAAATCCTTCCCCTTTAGCCAATTGATGGATAAGTCTTAATGCTGCTTCCATATTTCCAAAATGGAGTTCAAGATCTTCAGTTATCTTTTTATCAATTAAACCCATCTCGTAACACTCCATCACAAAAGCTAGTGCTGTCCCTGTTGAAATTGTATCCAAACCGTAGGTATCGCAGTAAAAATTGGCTTCAATCACATCATCCGGATCGAAGATTCCACAATTACTACCTAAGCCAGCGATGGTTTCGTATTCAGGGCCATCCACCCACACGTTCTGACCTTTATAGGGGCCCGTCTTGAGGGTAAATTCCTTAACACCGTGGCTACAAGCCATGACACAGCCCATCCAGCAGCCATCATACCCACGGTCGAATTTATTCCGGAATACTTCACCACTAAGCTTATCGCTATCTGGGTGACTTCCGAATTGAAAATTATTGACGGGAAGAAGATCAAATTCATTCATGATCGAGATCAAATATGGGGTTCCTACTATTCTCATCTGATTCTGTTTTGGATCTAACGATACAATTTCCTTGCTAAAGTCTCGTCCAACCTTTTTAACAAGTTCTAAATCCGCAGGATTATTGCTTTTGGGGCTAATGGCTCCTGAATATTTGACTACAATAGCCTTTATTTTCTTACTTCGAAACACCGTACCCGTTCCGCCTCTTCCTGCTTGCTTATATCTGACAGTTTTTCGTCGTGCATCATACCATGTAAAGTTTAAACAGCCAAATCTTGTATGTTCAGCTCCTAGACCAGAAGAAACTACTGAGATACTCTTCCTATTTTCTCCACCATATTTGTCAGTTAAATACTCGCTAAGCGCATGGGACTCTGAAGGAAGTGATCCAGCTGCTTCTAGAAACACTTTTCCTGCATCACCATCAATAAAAATGATAATATCTTTCTTTGCTTTACCCTGTATCTCCATCGCGTCCCATCCAGAAAATTTGAGAAAAGACCCGAAGTATCCTCCAACATTAGAATCTATCACTGATCCTGTTAGTGGAGAAATAGTAACCACTATACTCTTACCGCTTCCTGGATACGTGGGAATTCCACCCAAAGGACCACTTGCGATACATATCTCGTTCTGAGGATCATCCCATTCAATAATCCGATCTTTCGGTAATGCATTCCAGAGCAGCCAGAGATTGAGCCCTCGTCCACCAATAAATAGTTCTTTTATTTCCTTTTTGATCTCTCGGCTCATAATCCGATTGTTAGTGAGATTTATGTATAACGACCTGTTGTTGTATCCCCTATCAAGTGGTCTCAACTCATATTCAAAGGCTGTCATCAACGTTACCTCTTTCATACACTCTTATCCCTTATCGTATTAGATTTCTTAAACCTTCTGCTAAATCACTATTGCATCTATCTTTAGCTAACAACGATATATCGAAACAGAGCCAAAAGTAAGTTAGAAAATTAGAGCGCTGCGAATTTACTAATATTGTTTAATACCTGGAACTCCTTCATATTTGAGCTTTGTCGAGTACCGAAAGCCATTATAATAAACCTCATGCCGATTACAGGAGAATAGCGCACGCTAAATCAATAGCTTTCTTCACTAACAAAAATAAGAGAAAAGAATTAGATATGTTTACAAGGTGATATTTTGGGAAAAAAACTTATAGATCCTGTAACAGGCATTATTTTTAGAAGCCATGGAGAAAAATGTCTTGCAATACTCTTTGAGCCTGATACGCCTAAACCATGGCCTGCAATTCTTCTTTGTCATGGATTCCCAGGAATAGATAAGCATTATGATATAGCTGAAGGTTTTCGTGAAAACGGTTTTTTATCCTTGATTATTCATTATAGAGGAACCTGTGGAAGTGATGGATCTTTTAGCTTCTTCGGTGCTTTGGACGACGCAAGTGCGGCATTAGACTATCTTGAATCTAGGGAAGACGTGTTAAAGAGCAAGTTAGCTATCTTTGGCCACAGTATGGGTTCTTGGGTCGCTATAATTACTGCAGCAAGAGATCCGAGGATAAAGGCGATCGTGAGCGCATCGGGCGTAGGTGATACGTCTAAATATAAACGTGCTGACACGCCGACTCTCGAGCCATACTATCATTTTGTTAACGGTCTAACTCCTGAAATAATAAAAGAAGAGAGAAAGATAAGAGAAAGGGATTATAATCCTATTAATTATGTTGATACAATTTCTCCTAAACCTCTATTGATCGTCCATGGAGATTCTGATGCATGGGTAGATGTAAGACACAGTAAACTTCTCTACAATAAAGCGAAGGAGCCTAAAGAACTGTACATAGTAGAAAATACAGATCATAGATTCACGAGAAAAAGACAAAAAGTGATCAAGAAAATTGTAAAATGGATGAAAAAAAATCTTTGAACGCGCGCGCTTACGCTAATCCAACACTGAATTTCTTTCACTTATCGTCTGAACTCCCCTACTATTTTTCTGGGAAAAATGGAATAGTGGAATAGGCGATGGAAATCATTCGTTTATCCAATGGTGAAGGCCTGTTGGTTGAGGGTCCAGCTAGGATTGACATATCTCAAGGGACAGTTAACTTATTCGGAAAGTCCTACAGCGTAGGAGAGAAGTTGGTAGTTGTTTATGGTAAAACCTATCCCCTTCAAGCAATTTCAAACTCTGAGCTTAAGTTATTTCTCGGATCATCAAGTAAATATACGAGAGTTAAAGAACGGTTGATTCCTCAAGAATGGGATAATCTTGTGAATCACTTATTGAATCAAAAACGTAAGGTTGTTATGATTCTTGGAGATGAAGATACAGGTAAGAGCAGTTTAGCCTTGTATACGGCTAATAAACTCAGTTCCCAAGGATGGAAAACTGCCGTTGTTGACGCTGATATCGGACAGTCAGACGTTGGTCCTCCAGGAGTGATAGGTCTATGCGTTGTCGATGCGCCTCTACCTACACTTACTGATGTTCCACTGTTATCAGGATTTTTTATTGGTGACAAAAGTCCAGTAGGCCATTTTCCCGCCATGATCTATGGAACGAAGAAAATGGTTGACGAGGCTCTAAACCTCAGTGTTAAAACAATTCTAATAAATACAACGGGAATGATATATGGCAGGCATGCAAGGGACCTCAAAGAGAAAAAGATAGAAGCCGTTTCGCCAAACATGGTTGTCATTCTCCAAAGAGAAAAAGAAATTGAGCATTTAGTAACCCTATTCAAGAATAAAATTGTGATTTTGAGACTCCCCGTTCCACCCAGAATAAAACGAACCAGTAGAAGGAAACGAATTT
>CP070659.1:924703-935308 GCA_020355125.1 Candidatus Bathyarchaeota archaeon | reverse complement strand
TCACAAATTGTCCTTTATTAAGCTCATTTACTAAAGCCATTGGCATCAATAAGAATTGTTGTTCGTCGCCCAAAATGGCAAAAATGCTCAAATCAACTTTCTTATCATTTGCGGTTTTTTTCCACGACTTGATTATTTTAGATGCGTCTTCGACCGAGGATAAAACTTCTAGAGGAATCATTGTGGGACCCAGCCTCTTAAAAAGCAGCTCTATTTTATATCTATGTGCCCATTCTCTGTCGGCTACATCCGAGCCAAGTTCTTTTCCTCCATTATTCCGACAAATCTTAATAAAAGCAGTTTTATCACGATCTACATCCGCGTTTGTTGGACCTTCAAACGCAGTTAGGATCATAGCATCCACGTCCGGGGACTCAACACCAGCCTTCTTCAAATTCTTAAGGAAAGCACTGTCCATCACGTGTAAAGTATGAGGCACCACCTTTTTGTGTAATGTTTCACTTGTAGATTTCAAGGCACTATCTAGATCGTTAAATGCAACAGTACAGGCAACGAAGCCCTTTTCCTCGGGATATATGCGAAGTTTCGCTTCGGTTATAATACCAAAAATACCTTCTGAGCCTATGAAAAGTTTAGAAACATCGTTTTGGCGCTCTACGTCAGGAAGATTTTCATTTTCAGTATCGACGGTTTTACCATTCGCCAACACTACTTTAAGTCCAATAACTTGTTTTGCAATGGACCCATATTTCGGAGCACCAATGCCCGCAGAGCCTCCCATGCTAATGAAGCCGCCAATAGTAGCGGTATAAGCGCTTGAAGGATATATCCCCTGATGATACCCTTTTTTTGACAAGAAATTTAACAATTCTTTACAGGTCATCCCACACTGGACTGTAACCGTTTTATCCTTTTCGTTTAACTCAATGACCTTCTTCATTGCGGTTAAATCGAGAATTACTCCGCCACTTACCGGTACGCTGCCTCCATAGCCCGTAGAAGCCCCTCCCCGCAGAGTTAGTGGGATACCTGTTTTATTCGCTAACTCTACGATAGCTGCAACGTGTTCTGTTGTTTGTGGCAACACGATATATTCGGCTTTCTTGAAGCCGTATAACTCTAATATTTCTTCAGGTAACGCGCCCATATCGCTGGAATAGCTTAAAATATCAAGCTCATCGTCCGTGTAGTTTTTTTCTCCCACAATTTTAACGAGTTCCTCTCGTAAAGATGATTTGTCCATACGAATCCCCTGTGTTCTATTAGCTTATTCACTTCATATTTGGGTTATTTAAATATTAGGAATTCCGCTGATATACATAATCAGCTAATAGTTCCATCTTCAGTTTCCATTGTTGCGGAATATCTATTGTTTCAATTGTTTCCTTGGCTTTTTCGGCAATGTTTTTAGCCATATCTTGAACCTGGACTATGCTTTTTTTCTCTGTAAGGCCTCCAAACATTCTTAAAAGCACAGCATTCGGTCTTTTATTAACAAAATCACTTTTAACTGGTTTTCCTAGTACCGATTCATGGGAAATAATATCTAAAACGTCGTCTCGGATTTGATAACTGACTCCGATCAATTCACCGTATTTCGACAGAGCCCTAACAACTTTCCTTGGTGCGCCTCCAATTAGTGCGCCTGACTCAACGGCGGTCTTGATTAAAGACGCAGATTTCTTCTTAATCATTTCTTGATATTGTTTAAAGGGGATCGATTCAAAACTATTATTCAGTTCCATCTCCAATATTTCGCCTTCACATGTTTCAATTGATGCTTGTGCAATTATTTTATGTACCTCGGGACAGTTGACACGAGTTATTAGTTCCATGGCTTTACCTATTAGAAGATCTCCAGCTATAATCGCCATTTCAGTTCCCCAAACAAGATGAACTGTTTTTTTACCTCTTCTTAAGACAGCGCCATCTAAAATGTCATCATGTATTAATGATGAAACATGTAATAATTCGATACCAGCTGCCACATCTATCGCATCGTTGATATTTCCTCCAACAGCTTCGCAAGCTATCAACGTTAAAAAAGGGCGAAATAATTTCCCATTTGAGAAAAGGCGTCTTGCAGCCATGTAAAGATTTTTAGGATCAGCTAGAGATAGAGAAGTATCTAGTTTCGATCTTATCATGGAAAGAGTAGAACCATAAGTACTTAACAAATCTTCAAATCGCATATATTAACCCCAGAAATCTTAGAAGAATCAAGGTAAGATTATGCCTATTTGCACACTTAATTATTTCCACCCCTTTTTCAAGCGAAGCGCGTGCACCCACGATTGAGAAATAAAAAAAATTCATTATTAAGAGTAAATATATAAACTTTAACGAAATCCTCAATTGTTTAGAGGACAGAATAGCTCGTATTAGACGGTTTCAGTGTTAGCGTTGAAAAGAACTGGATCGTATAGACACGTGATCTCGAAGCGCATACGTGCACTAAATGAGTTAGAACAGTGGTTGTCTAAATCGCAAAGGATTGTTATTGTGGGTATTGGAAACCCGATTCGACGGGATGATAACATTGGTGTTGAAATTGTTAGCGGATTAGAAGGAAACGTTTCGGAGACCGTCTTGTTAATAAAGAGTGAAACAGTACCTGAAAGCTTTATCGAACCGATCATCGAGTTTCAGCCAACGAACATCCTCATCATTGATGCAGCGCTATTAAACCTCAGTCCTGGCTCGGTGAAGCTGGTTAAATCCTTAACGGGATCAAAAACGGCAATCTCAACCCATGCCTTACCAATCCAGATATTCTGTGAGTACCTTATAAAAATGACCCAAGCTCAGGTTGCCATGCTGTTAATTCAGCCAAAAGATACCAGCTTCGGGGAAGGATTGACCCATGAACTTGATTTAACGAGAAGAACTATCACTAAAAAGATCCAATCTGTTGTGAACTAAACCTTTATTCAAAACCCCCTGCTAACTCGTGTTAATATCACTAGTCAAATAATTTGGTGGGACTAAATGGAAAGAATCACAATGGCTCATGGCGCCGGAGGGACAATAATGCAGGACTTGATCGAAAGGGTGATTGTAAAAAATCTGGGAGGCAGTGAAGCAGAAGTGCCACTGGAGGCATTAGACGATTCAGCAGTGATCGATGATATAGTGTTAAAATCTGATTCACACACTGTTAAACCACTCTTTTTCCCAGGCGGAGACATCGGTCGGTTAGCTGTTGCAGGGACCGTCAACGATATCGCTGTAATGGGTGCGAAACCCCTCGCCCTCACAAGTGGCTGTATCATCGAAGAAGGATTCCCTATATCCGATTTTGAGAAAATTGTGAAAAGTATGGCTGAAACATGTCGAGAAGCTGGAGTACACATCATAACGGGCGACACCAAGGTGATGGAGAAAGGAACCCTTGAAAAGTTCGTAGTGAACACGTCGGGCATAGGAAAACGTACTGAACTCCTTGACAGAAATATTGCGGTGGTAAAAAGATATAGACCCTTTAAAGCCCGTTGGCTCCTCGACTCCAATCTGAGGGAAGGAGATAAGATAATAGTCTCTGGCACCATCGGAGATCACGGCGTCGCCCTCCTATCCTTTCGAGAAGGCTATGACTTCGGCAGCGAGATCAGTTCTGACATTACACCGTTAAACAACGTCATAAGCCATCTTTTAAACGTCGGTGGTATCGTTAAGATGAAGGATCCCACGCGTGGAGGTTTGGCGAACACGCTTAACGAATGGAGCGAAAAGTCGAAGGTTGGAATCACTATCTATGAAGAGAAGATTCCCATTCGTGTCGGAGTTAAGGCAGCCTGTGAAATGTTAGGCATAGATCCTTTAGAGATAGGAAATGAAGGAAAGATTGCGATCGCCGTAGTGCCCCAGAAAGCAGACGATGTATTAAAGGCTCTCAAAAAGACGAAGGAAGGCAAAGATGCTGAAATAATTGGAGAAGCAACAAACGAATCGAGAGGAGTCATTATTGAAACAGAAGTAGGTGGAAGAAGAATCCTCGCCCCCCCAGTAGGGGATCCTGTTCCAAGAATATGTTGATCAAGGATTGATCGACAAGAGTTCAAAGGGATGATCGTAACTTCTCTGAATTGCAATCCGCGTTCGCGCATACAATAATTGATTAGGAAGATGGAAAAAATAACAAATCGCTATTAAAATAGCTAATCAATTATCACCAATACATTAAATTGATTACTGAACAATTATCAAAAAGCTGTTACTGTACTGTGATTTATGGTAAACAGGGTGTAGGAAGGTCTGTTTTTCACACTTTGTTATTTCATTGTCATTTTATTGAGATTTCAGTGAGGGTTTGTTGTGATATTCCTGTAAAAGTCACGCGCTCGATAACCTGTTTCACCGGTTTCCTATGTATTGAAAATTGTCAAGTTGACATTGCCAAGGTAATTCGTGTACGCTGTAAGCTACCATGTCTTGTTGTCCGTTTTCTGGCTTTCTGAACCTTAAGGAGAATAGGGTTTCCAGTTCCATTTGTTGGTCATAGATTAACTTCGGAATGTATGCTCCTTCTGCAGCCCATATTTATACTCAATGTTACAGGATCCCTCCACCGAAACCATGCAAGGCCCAATCGGATGTGTCGGGGTACAACTTAAGCCGAAGAGAGGGCAATCAGCTGAATCGACAAGACCTCGCAAAATTTCCCCGCATCTACATCCCTGAGGTTCGTTAAATAGTTCGTGGAGATCGCGAAGCTTGTCCTCATATACTAGCCTTGCATCAAACTGGCTGAACTCGCCCTTCATCTTCATTCCCGATCCATGAATGATCGGAAAGCCCCGCCACTCCACATTGGATGGGGTGAAAACCGTGTTTAAAGCGGTTAAAGCCCTACGATTTCCCTCGTATCGGACCACCCGCGAATACTCATTGTGCACTTCAGCTACCCCTTTCTTGATTTGCTGCGCCAACATATAAACAGCCATAAGTAGATCCAGCGGCTCAAACCCTGCTATAACTTGGGGTATGTGGTGTCGCCTCGAGAGCCCTTCGTAGGGTTTAACCCCAATGATTGTACTTACATGCCCCGGTTCAATCAAGCCATGAAGCTTAAATTCGCCCATCTCAAGCAATACCTTTAAAGCCGGTGGGATATATCGATGACAGCTAAGGATGGAAAAGTTGTCTGGCAGCCCTTTTAGTACCATCACTGCAGTACTTGGCGCTGTTGTCTCAAAACCAACACCTAAAAAAACAACCTTTTTCCCCGTCTTCTCTGCCATTTTAACAGCATCTTGAATGCTGTATACGATGCGAACATTGTAGCCTTTTGCCCGAAGATCAAGCAAGCTGCTTAGTTGTCCGGGAACTCGGGAAGCGTCTCCAAAAGTGGTGATAGTGATCCCCCGCTTGGCTAGAGTGATGGCCTCCTCGTATTCCCTTACGGTTGTTACGCAGACAGGGCAGCCTGGGCCTTGACGTATCGTTATTCCACAGCTTTTAAACAGTGGATCAAGACCATACCGGACAAGGGTATCTTGGTGGGTGCCGCACACATGCATGAGACGGATATTCAAGTTCATGCTCTTCAGCCGTTTCAATATCTTATTTGCCGTCTCCCGATCTCTAAACCGGAACATCGACATCAGTACACCACCTGCTCCACCATTAGCACGAGATAATTACAGAGAATTCATGCATGATATGCATCTCGGAGATTAAAAACCCCTATTTTAAGTCTAAAGCATTAATAACGTCTAGGATACCGGTTCCCATCTTACAGCTGACCTTTACTACCCTCGCGTTCGAGTTGACACGATGGACGTCGCTCACCAGTTTATCCACGTTCACCCCTAACGCATCAGCCACATCCATTTTATTGATCACCACTATGTCAGCTTCCATAAAGATGAAGGGATGTTTGATCACCAGATGGGGTCCTTCAGTCAAACTTATCACCACGATCCGTTTATCGGAGCCGAGTGGGAACTCTGCAGGACAAATCAGGTTTCCTACATTCTCAATGAATATGAGGTCAACCTTGCGTAAATCGATCTTTTGCAGAGCTTTTCTCACTAAATTCGCGTCTAAGTGGCATTCTTTTCCGGTATTGATCTGAATGACGGCAGCACCATGGCTCGCGATGAGGTCAGCATCGATCGTCGTGGTTAAATCCCCTGCAATCGCGGCTATCCGGTATTTTCCCCTCAACTTTTGAACAATTTGCTCAATAAGAGACGTCTTCCCTGTACCCACAGATCCCATCACGTCTATAGCTTGGATCCCATGTTTTTTCAGCAACGCCCAATTTTCCCGTGCAAGATCGCGGTTCGCTTTTAGGAGATCTTCAGCGAGCTCTATGTCGTAAGTCTCGCCTTCTTCTGCTTCGATAATACGCGACACACACCTCACCATCTACTAGTCATAAGCATCTATTCACTCGTATTGGGTTAGTAATTCGCCCCACAACCGCAGGGTTTCCTTAGCTTCCGCTTCATCTAAAACTTCGATGGCAAATCCAGCGTGAACAATAACGTACTCTCCAATGTTCACATCCACTAAGGTGGCGTTTACTGTTCGCGTCGTCCCATCTCCAAAGTCCACAAACGCATTATCGCCATCTTTCTCTAAAACCTTAGCCGGAATCGCGAGACACATAACCCTCAGTTCCACTATTAGAACTAGTTTAGCCTTATAAACCCTCGTTTGTGAGAACATGGCTCGCTGCAAGGGCTTGTCCGAAGGAGATTCCACCATCCCCTGGCGGCACTTGGTCGTGAACCAAGAAGTGTAATCCCTTCTGTTCTATAGCCCTCCTTATCGTTGCCGTGATGTGTTCGTTGTAGGCAACGCCGCCTGAGAATCCAATCGCAGCCGCACCGATTTCGTTAGCTTTGTAGACAGCTAATTCGGCTAAACTTTCTGCAATGTAAGTTTCAGCCGAACACGCCAAGTCCGCTGGAGAATATTTTTGCCGATTCTTGAATATTTCATAGACCAGATACGTCGTATCTACGACATCGTGTTCAATGCGAGGGGTTAACCGCAAAACATCTTTTCCTTGTATCGCAGCGGACTCAAGTTTCATCGCTGGTTCCCCTTCATAGGTCCGTTCATAGCAGAGGCCTAACAAGGCAGAAACAGCATCTAAGACTCGCCCACAGCTACTGGTCAAGGCTACTCGACGTCCCTCCATCTGCTTCAGAACCAGTTCAACTTCCCGTTCTCTATAAGGGAAAGCATGCGCTTTTGATAGGATCCAATCCTCGATGTCTGGAGCATTACGGAGGATGCCAACAGTCATTCGTAGGGGGTATTTAGTAGCTAAATCACCGCCAATCATGGGATGTTCTTGGAGATGCCCCAGCCGGGTAAAGCCATCCATGGTACAGTGAAGAATTTCCCCGCCCCAGATCGTTCCGTCTGATCCATACCCCACTCCATCGCAGGCTATTCCCACCATCGTATCCAAACCTCTCTCCCCCATCAAAGATAGGATATGGGCATAGTGATGCTGGACCGGAATCACAGGGCATTTATAGGTGTGCCCAAACTCTTGAGCTAACTTCTTCGTTATAAACTGGGGATGTAAATCACAGGCCACTGCAGCTATCTGACCGTTTGTTAGTCTCATCAGATGTTGTGTGGTTTCTTCGAGAAAAGTTAGTGTGGCAAGTTGTTCCACATCGCCTATATATTGAGAGATGAAGGCTTTATCCCTCAGAAGGATGCATGCATTGACGTTCTCTTCCGCGCCTAAACCTAGAGTGGAATGCTTTGTTGGGGTTCGAAGATAGATGGGGGACGGCGCATATCCTCGAGATCGCCGGATGATACTTGTTCGACTTTTATGTACTCGGAGTACCGAATCGTCGCATCGTTGGGCAATCTTTCGATCATGGAATAGAAAGAAGTCAACCAGATTTCCCAGCTTGTGTAATGCTTCATGATTGTCTGTGACGATGGGCTCGCTGGGCGCGTTGGCGCTTGTCATCACGAAAGCGGGCTCTTGGACCTGGTCAAAAAGCATATAGTGGAGTCCGGTATAGGGAAGCATGACACCAACATTATGTAATTTTGGGGAAATCTGTTCAGATAGCCCATAATCGCGCTTCTTGTTTAACAAGACGATGGGTCGGATACTGGATGTAAGTAGCTGCGCTTCCGCCTTACTGACGTGTGCAAAGGATTTCACCGCCAATAGGTTGCGAGCCATGACGGCGAAAGGTTTTTGAGCTCGGTGTTTCACGTTTCGCAGTCTCATCAACGGTTGAGAACGCATGGTGGAGGCGGCTAGGTGGAACCCGCCATTTCCTTTAATGGCAACCACGTAGCCTGCTCCAATAAGTCGACCAGCTTCCCGAATCGGATCAGTGATGTTCATAGGCTGTCCATCGTTAGTGGCAAGGAATACTTGAGGTCCACATTGTTGACAAGCGATCGTCTGGGCGTGGAACCGACGGTCAACGGGATTTGCATATTCCTTCGTACATTTGTCGCATAGTGGAAACTCGTGCATCGTTGTATTCGATCGGTCGTAGGGAAGTCGCTCAATGATCGTGTATCGTGGTCCGCAGTCCGTGCAGGTTATGAAGAAATAGTTGTATCGACGATCCTCTGGATCACGAAGTTCTCGTACGCATTCATCGCAGAGGGAAACATCATACGGGATAATTGATCCAGATAGGTCGCCTCCGTCAAAGCTTTTTATGATGGAGAATTGGGCGAAGCCATCTTGGTCTTGCGTGTAGCTAATGTCGAGGCTATAGATGTTGGATAAGGGAGGTTTTTTCCTTTTTAAATCAGCGATGAAGTGCTTAACATCATCATTCTTCCCCTCGACAACAATTTCTACTCCTGCGTCACCTCGGTTCCGCACATGGCCAACCAGCCGGTTGGCTATTGCGATTCGATATATGAAGGGTCGAAAGCCCACGCCTTGGACGATGCCCTGAACCAAGATTTTTGCACGCAACGACCGTTCTCCTCTACTTGAACCTGCTACGTTTCTGAAATGGTTTTTTTAAACTGTTGGTTTCCTTCAACTTAAGCTTTGAGTTTTTCACCCAGAAAAGGCTCGATAACAGTTCAAGGTCTCCTAGCGCGTGCGATATAGCCGTGACAGGTTACTCATATTAGATTATGTCAAATTCGACACTTGCGTGTGCTGAATATATGTATGCAATGCTAAGGTATATATTTAGCGCGCGTGTTTTCGTTCCGTAAATTTTAAATGGCGCAGCAGAAGATTAAAGTAATTTGAAGTTCGAGATGAGAATTATATGGAAAAGTTGAAATTTGCCTTTTATTGGGCTGCAAGTTGTGGCGGATGCGAGATCGCTGTCCTTGACATTGATGCAAAAATCTTAGATGTCGTCGGTTTAGCTGATATCGTGTTTTGGCCGGTGGCCATCGATATCAAGTATAAGGATGTAGAAGCAATGCCAGATAAGAGTATAGACGTTACTTTTTTCAATGGTGCAATTCGAAACGAAGAAAATGAACACCTCGCTAAATTATTACGGAAAAAAACCAAAACTCTTGTCGCCTTTGGATCTTGCGCCCATGAAGGCTGCGTTATTGGCTTAGCGAATCTATGGGATCGAAAGACCATCTTTGAACGAGCGTATATAGAAACTCCTTCTACAGAGAACCCAGAAAAAACCTTTCCAACCACGTCGTTGAAAGTAGCAGAAGGAGATTTAACCCTTCCAAAGTTTCATGATGCGTTAAAAACCCTTGATCAAACAGTCGACGTCGATTATTATTTACCTGGATGTCCCCCACAACCCGAAATGATCCTGCAAGCCGTTGAAACAATAGCTAAAAACGAGCTTCCGCCAAAAGGAAGTGTGATAGGACCTAGCAAAGCCATTTGCGACGAATGTCCCCGCACAAAGGAGGACAAAAAATTATCAAAAATAAACAGGATCTATGAAATTGACGATGATGGAGAAACCTGCTTCTGGGATCAGGGAGTGGTATGTATGGGACCCGCAACCCGAGCAGGATGTACGGCACAGTGTTTATCGGCGAACATGCCATGCACCGGCTGTCAAGGCCCGGGTCCAGAGGTACCTGAGCAGGGCTCTGCCATGATTAGTGCAGTCTCTTCGATTATAGTCGATGACAAGGTAATAGATCAGATTGTTGATCCCATAGGATCCTTTTACAAGTTTTCATTACCCGCATCTATCTTGGATAGAAGGAGGAGGAAATAACTATGAAGAAAATTACTATCGATCCCATAACCAGGCTGGAAGGCCATGGTAAAATCTCCATATTTCTGGATGATCAAGGCGAAGTCAACAACGCCTATTTTCAAGTCCCAGAGTTGAGGGGATTCGAAAAGTTTTGTGAGGGCAGGAGAGCTGAAGATCTCCCCATCATCACTACTCGAATCTGCGGTGTTTGCCCAGTCGCTCACCACTTCGCCTCAACGAAAGCACTCGACAATGCGTTCAATGTAGACCCCCCCACCCCGGCGAAAAAACTCAGAGAACTCATGTATTGTGGATACTACATCTACGACCATATCTTACATTTCTATTTTCTAGGCAGCCCAGATTTTGTCGTAGGCCCCACTGCGCCTCCAGAGAAGAGGAATATTCTAGGCGTGATCGAGAAAGTAGGGTTAGACATCGCCTCAGAGGTTATCAAACATCGAGCGTATGGACAAAAAATCAC
>CP070659.1:919253-924603 GCA_020355125.1 Candidatus Bathyarchaeota archaeon | reverse complement strand
GGTGCTAAAACCCATACCCCTGCGCCGACTACGAGTCCCACTAGAATCGCTGTAACAAGATGTGTCAAGATAACTTTTTGTCTCATAATAAAAACCTCATAATAAAAGCACGGTTTGTCTTTTAACTTTATAAATTTTTTGGTGTTTGCTTTCGCAAAACCTGCCGTGTTGCACAAATAATTAACTACCAATTCCTCTTTCTCATTTTCGGTGCGCGCGCAGTGTTCAAATAGGTTGGAACAAAGAAGACGGGGTAATAATCCCTTCAAGCTAATGAGAGCGTGCACTTGTACTCACCAGTTCCTCCTCGCGAACTGCAAAGGTAGTTATGGGACGTTTATCGATCAAGAATTCTCAGTATAATTCATAGGATGCAGCTATTAGTTGGAACAAAGGAACATTTCTGGTACACGCGCGCGCATCTTATATATACTGTGAATCCGCTATGTTTATTTATACAATATATGTATCATCAATGACGATACAAAGGTGGTTTGTCTCACCGTGAAAATAGATGTGGAGTTGAAAAACGTAACCAAGAAATTTGGAGATGTTGTTGCAGTTGATGATGTTTCCTTATGGGTAGGAAAGTGTGAATTTTTTTCCCTTTTGGGACCTTCAGGATGCGGAAAAACCACTACACTTAGAATGATCTCGGGCTTCGAGAAACCAACTGAAGGAGAAGTGTATATTGGAGGAGAACTGATGACGGATGTACCTCCGTTCAAGAGACCTACGAACCTTATATTTCAAAATTTAGCTTTATTCCCCCACCTGAATGTTTATGATAACATATCATTTGGCTTGAAAATAAAGAAGTTACCCAAAGATGAGATTCAAAGAAAGGTTAAAGAAATGCTGAATCTCGTAAGACTTTCAGGCTATGAAAAGAGGAAGATTAAACAATTAAGTGGTGGTGAACAGCAGAGAATTGCTATTGTGAGAGCCTTAGTAAATGAGCCCACAGTGTTGCTTTTAGACGAGCCTTTAGGCCCCTTGGACTTAAAACTTAGAGAGGAAATGGTTGTTGAGCTGAAGAGGATTCAGCGTGAGGTTGGCACCACCTTCATTTACGTCACCCATGACCAAGGAGAAGCCCTCACGATGTCTGACAGAATCGCGGTTATGAAGGATGGGAGAGTCCTGCAGATCGGAACACCCATGAAGATTTATGAACAGCCCAAATCCCGATTTATAGCAGATTTCATTGGGCGAAGCAACCTGTTCGAGGGAAGTTGTGCGGACGGCGTTGTTGAAGTTGATGGTCTCGGGCGAATCATTGCCGAACCCGGACCTCAAACCTCCGATAAACACTCAGTTCTAATCTGTGCCAAGCCCGAGAAAATCTCTATCGGAAGAAAGTTAAAAGGCTTAGACAACATATTTGACGGGGAAGTGAAAGAAACCTATTACCAAGGCCGGGTCACTACCTACCGGGTTTTATTGGAGAACGGATCTTTGATTACGGTTGTAGTGCTAAGCTCTGGCGCGAAAGATATCTTCAAACCTGGGGCGAAAGTGAAGGTTGGTTGGAATAAAAGGGACGTTAACATGATGATGTAACCCATGGAGGGAAACCCGAATTGAAAGACGGTACCACCATGAGGGAACGGGTGCTCAGCATTTTCAAAAAAATGAAACCTCTGGGATATTACTGGCGACTATTTCCCGCAGTCTTCTGGCTTGGGGTTTTTCTCGTCTTACCTTTATCCGTGATGCTTATCTACAGCTTTTGGACCATGGTTCGTTTTGAACTAATTCCGACGTGGACCCTTCAGAACTACCTGGATATTTTCGTGAGGGCAGAAGGCCTGTACTTCAGGTTACTATTAAAATCGCTTGGGATGGCTGCCGCGGTAACACTGGGGGCGATAGCCTTAGCCTATCCAGCGGCTTATTACATCTCCATGCATGGGGGAAAATACAAATACGTGTTACTTAACGTGATCATGACGCCTTTCCTGGTTTCCTGGGTCGTTCTAATATTTGGGTGGAGGCTGGTAATCGGGTACACTTGTCTGTTAAATACCGTGCTTATGGGGGCTGGATTGATTTCAGAGCCTATGAGATTATGGGGTAATTGGATAACTGTCATATTTGTGTTGATTTTTAGTTGGGCGCCGTGGCTGGTTCTCCCCATCTTCGTTTCGTTGGAGAAAATCGATAGAAGCCTCTTAGAAGCCGGGGCAGATCTGGGTGCGAGTCCCTTGGAAAACTTCAGGAAGATAACTCTGCCTTTGAGCATACCGGGGCTCCTAGTGGCAACTTTTTTTGTGTTTATCCCCACCTTAGGTGAATTCGTAGCGCCCATCCTCGCGGGTGGGACCTCGGGGGCTATGATTGGTTCGGCAATCGAGGCTACTTTTAAGAGAATGCATAACTGGCCATTTGGCTCAGCGATGTCCTTTCTCTTGCTGATCATCGCGTTAATCGCCTCCATAGTTCTGATTCGTAAAGCTGGTTTAAGAAGCCTCATGGAGAGCTTGTAAAATGCGTCGAGGGAAAGGAATCACAATCTATTTCTACCTCTTCATGCTTGTTATTTTTCTTCCCCTTCTATTGTTACTTGTGTTCTCCTTCAACGATTCGTTTTCAGCAGGGTTCCCATGGAGGGGCTTCACGTTGAGGTGGTGGGAAACATTCTTTGCCGATCCGGTGGCTCTCACCACGGTTAAAAATTCTTTCGTAGTCGCGGTTACCGTAGCTGTGGTAGCGACTTTGATGGGTCTCGGCGTGGCCTTCCCTCTTGTTCGCCGCGTGTTCCGAGGTCAGAATGTTTTGTTGTCCGCACTGTTGGTGCCAATCGCCGTTCCCTATTTATTAATTGGAATAAGTCTATTCTCGCTCCTTCGAGTTGAACTTGGTCTAGAGCTTTCTCTCTTCACCCTCGCGATCGGGCACATCCTTGTAGCCTTACCTTATTCTAGTTTGGTGCTCATGGCGAGGCTGATCGGATTCGATCGCTCCTTAGAAGAGGCTGCCCAGGATTTGGGAGCGACCGGATTCACAACTTTTCGAAAAATCACATTCCCCCTCATCAAACCCGGAATCTACGTTTCAATGTTCTTGACGTTTACCGTTTCGTTGGAGGATGCCGTTATCGCCACCTTCTTAGGAGGAAGCGACCAAACGGTTCCGATGTTTGTATTTGGCCGACTTAGGCGTTGGGAAGGGTTGCCCATGGCAATGGCCCTCTCAAGTTTCATGGTCCTCATTGCATTGGTGTTCGCGTGCCTTTTCCTCATCAGAGCCGTCAGGCCCCGCCTCCCAGCGCCACCCCCGCGCGGACGCGGCTAACAAAGTGTAGCGTCACACTAAATCAGATAAAAAATTAAGCAAGCGCCTTCACTCGCTTCGCACTATATAAAGTCTCCTTTATTTCTTCGATCAATTAAAAAAAAGAAGGGAAATGTGGGTCAGCGTGGGCTAGTCAGCTTCATAGTTGGAACTCGAGCCAGAACTCTTCCCATTTGTCTATTGTATCAGTGGGAGGTTCTATCCAATATGCGCTTTCTTCTGCGAAGAAGATCGGATCGTCGAGACGCATTTCCTCTATGACGGGTATGAATTCGGGGAATTCCTCCTCAACTATGTCGTAGGCATATCTATTTGGGGCTCCGGTATACCACTCCATGATTTTATTGGCTTGGGCTTCCCTAGCTACAGCCGCATTGATGAACGCGTGAGCTACCGCGTAGAGTTCTGGATCTCTTTCCTTTAAACCCTTATTTATAGTGTAGCCCGATCCCCATGAAAGCATAGGTGAAAAGAACGAGAATCCGACGTCAAGGTCGTCGGCCGTACCGAACTCCCCATCCGGACCAGATTTCACGACAGCGTACATATCGCACCACCCAATAACCGCCGCGCATTCGCCTGCCATCAATGCCGAGTACGCTTCTTCGACGCCTATATAGAACTGATCAATTTTGGGTTTGAATCCCCACAGCGCATCCTTAACTTCATCGAACATCGTTTCATTCGAGGTCCATTCAATCATGTCCTCGACGGTTAGATCGTATCCTACGTGGGAGGCCGCTAAATCCATAATCTCGATTACAGAATCATACATCCAAATCTGTCCGTCCAGTGCGGGTATGTCTGAAAACAAAAGGGCGGTATCGTTCCAAAGCGCCTCCGAAATTCCCATGTCCTCAAACATGTCAATCCTGTATGTGAGCGACGTATATCCAAATTCAAATGGGACCGTATAGAGTTCGTCACCCTCATAGAATGCGTCGAAAGTTTCCCATAAGGGGAAAAATTCAGAGATAAGCGGCACCATCGTGGGGTCTATAGGCTCGATTAAATCGTAGTCGTGCAATTTGAATTGGCCTCCACAAACCTCTATAACATCTGCGTAATCTGGATCCAACTCCAACACTGATAGAGCATGGGGCTCATCCTCAAAATAAAGCCATTCAATATCCACGTTTGGGTAGATTTTACTGAACCCCCACGGACCTTCGTCCCACCACATCGGATCTTCACGACCGAGCCCTGTCCAAGTGTAGACGCGGAGCTTACCCGTGTAGTTTGAGTATGGCATCTCTGGCAAGGGATACGCGCGCGCCTGAAGCGCCTCTTCGTACTCTGCTGACGAAACATAACCCGCCGGAATGATCTCCACTGGTGGCCTCGCCACCCAACCAATACCGAATCCAACCACCAAGCATATGATTGCAGCGACCATCAAATACAGTTTCCATGAACTAGATTGAGACATAATGGTCACAGACCCCCTCATCAACCAATTACTTATAAGTGTTTTGGTTCAGCGACAGCTAGATATATGAAATATATACATATATATGCTCTCCGAGATGTGCGCGTGCTAACAAATAGAAATAGAGGTAAGCCAAAGGAGAACAAATAAAGTGCAGGGCGAAAATGTGCGTGAAGCTATGATATTTCTTAGTTTATTGTTGTTGTTTGCTGTAGGATTTATGTTTCTTGGCGTGTTTATTGATATTCAAATCATTTTAAAATATGATTCTAGCCCGATTTCATTTACTTTCACGTGTCTGTTTGTTGGAGCATTGAGTGGTCTCTTTGTAGCATTCAGAACTGTAAGACGTATGAATGGGGTAAAATAATCCACAGAGCCCTTTTTGAGTAGCGCGCGCTAACAGAGAATTTAGATAGCTTCAACCAGTGGCATTTCTAGATCTAGCGTTCTTACATGTCCTGCGATTTCTTTGAAAACTTCCAAGTGTTTCTTTATGTCTTCCTTTGTGTGTTGTACAGAAATGGTCCATTGCTCATCTGGACCCAAAGCACTAGGAACGATGCCTCGGTTCATCATAATTACTGTGTAAAGGAACCATCTTGCAATGTCAATGGTGTTTGC
>CP070659.1:907117-919153 GCA_020355125.1 Candidatus Bathyarchaeota archaeon | reverse complement strand
GTGTCAAAACCAGGATCTCATGTACGAGTACATGGGTCAAGAGCTGGTCGCACAAGGATAACCAGAACTATTCAAGTATATAGATTAATGACTTTACATCATGAAAGAAGCAACAAAACCAACACACTCAGCCCCGTTTTAACACATGTCGGTGATATGGAAAACGATCCGTATTTGCGAACGATATTGTAGGTTATTGTTAATGAAAATTCTACACAGAATTTTTAATTATATAGTGTGCGTACCTTAATTCTATGCAAAGAGTCATAATCAATCTGATTTTCTAAAGTATTCATAGCGCGCACATTTTGTGACAACAATCTTAATACAACGAAAGAAACTCCTATTAATTATTGAGGCTACTTTATGGAGCAACTGATTGTAGGTATTGATATTGGTGCTAGCAAAACAAAAGCGGTTGCTGTAGAGAAATCACAGATTATAGGGTTCACCTCTGTACAAACTAAAAATATTTCTAAGTCAGCTATACGAGCTTTAAAAATGGTTCTTCTAGCTGCAGATAGAAGATGTGAAGACGTAAGAAAGATAGCTATATCAGGTGGCGGTGCTCGATTAATTGGAAATACTCTTCTTGAATTACCAGTAATAAGAGTCGATGAAATACTAGCCCTCGGGTTAGGCGGATTAGAATTATCAGGAAAGCCTCAAGCACTAATCGTAAGCATGGGCACGGGAACAGCTTTGGTTATTGCATTGGATAAAGGAGGAAGGATTGAACATATTGGGGGAACGGGTGTTGGCGGAGGAATAATTGAAGGATTATCAAGACGGATGCTGGGCATAAAAAAGTTTGAAAAAATTGAAGAAATGGCGAATAGAGGGGTAGCGAGTAACGTTGATTTGACGGTGGCAGAGTTAATAGGTGGACCCATTGGAATACTTCCACCAAACGCTACAGCTTCGAACTTTAAAAAGCTTAATGCAGATACAGATAAAAACGATGTGGCAGCTGCCATTTTCAACATGGTTGCTGAAGTTATAGGCGTCATTACGGTCATGGCCACGAAGGCCTATCATCTTGAGAAAGATATTGTACTAGTCGGAAAAATAATACAAAGTATCAAAATAGCTGAATTAATAAGAAATTTGATGAAAATTTTTCAGATAGATGTTTGTATCCCTTCTAACGGGGAATATTGTGTTGCTATTGGCGCAGTAAAATCGATTATCTGAAATACCCCATGGAAGCAGATAGCTGGCTATCATGCACTGACCCAATTTGTATGGTAACGTAGGGAAAAAGGGAAAAGGATAAAAATGTTAATCGATCCTTCTCTAAAACTAAGAAATAGGAAACTAATGAATGCTATATTATCAGGAGTTAGTTTCTGAAATAGAAAATGCGACAATGGGAATATTGTAAAAAATATCTACAACTTTTATAAGATAGATATAAAAGCTATGGAAATTGGAATAGAGATAGGAGTAGAAGAGGATGTTGGAAAGTCAAACGTCTAAGAAACAGACATTTACTTTGCTTACAGGTAGAACTATTTACCAAGGTGTTGGAAAAGAGTATGGAAAGATGTCTGAAGACTATTTTAAAAGTGTTGCAATATGTGAAATCGATCCCAACGATTTGGAAGAATTAGGTATAAAAGCAAATGATAACATAAAGATTACAACTAAATTTGGTTCAGTTGTTGTTCGAGCAGTTGAATCTTTGAGAGCACCACATCCAAAGAGTGTTTTTATGCCCTATGGCGCATGGGCAAATCTTGTGATAGAGTCTAAAACAGATGGAACCGGTATGCCATCGTATAAAGGAATACCGGTAACAATTGAATCAACGAGAGGCAATGTTTTGACATTGCGAGAACTTCTGAAAAAATGTTATAGGAAAGTAAAATTATGACCATTGTGACAAGCGTGTTGTGCCCCGTATGTGGATCACTCTGCGACGATATTGAGGTCCTTGTTGAGAATAATGTAATTGTCGAGGTGAAAAATGCCTGTGCAATTGGAGCGGCAAAATTGCTGGATTATTATAAGCATCGAACAAAAACCCCGATGATAAGAGAGAAGGATAAATTAGTTGCGACAACACTAGAGAAGGCTATACATAAAAGCGCAGAGATTCTATTAAATGCAAAATATCCGATTCTATATGGTTGGAGCTCGACTAGTTGTGAAGCCATCAGAAAAGGAGTGTAATTAGCTGAAGAAGTGGGAGGCGTTCTTGATAATACCTCAACAGTTTGTCATGGCCCCTCAATAATTAGTATTCACGATGTCGGAATTTCTTCTTGCACTTTGGGACAGCTCAGACATAGAGCAGATTTAGTCATTTACTGGGGAAGTAATCCGTGGGATGCCCATCCTCGCCATCTCGAACGATATACAAATTTTACTAAAGGCAGATTTCAAGACGCTGATTGGTATGGGTATGTAACACGAACAAATATTCATCAAACCGATAAGAGATTGTCTCGAATCTTAAAGCTTACTCCTGGAATCAAAGAGGAAGTTCTGCCGAAAAACGAATCGTTACCTTACAAATTCTTTAGAAAAGGCAGAAAGATGATGGTGATTGATGTTCGAAGAACACGTTCTGCAGACATGGCTGACTATTTCCTTCAAGTTGAACCGAATAAAGACTATGAGCTTATTGAAGCTTTTCGTATGCTTATTAAACATGAAGAGCTGGAGGTGAATGAAGTTGCTGGTGTTCCAGTTGAAATCCTTGAAGATATTGCAGATGCTTTGATTAACTGCAGTCTTGGCGTTATTTTCTTTGGAGTCGGTTTAACAATGAGTAAGGGTAAACATCGAAATATTGATGCCGCCATCTCCTTAGTACGGGATTTAAATCAGCGAACAAAATTCCTCATCATGCCTATGAGGGGCCACTTTAACGTTACGGGATCTAATACAGTTTCGACGTGGCAAACGGGATATCCTTTTGCTGTTGATTTCTCCCAAGGCTATCCAAGGTATAATCCTGGTGAGACATCTGTAGTGGACATTCTGCGTCGAGACGAAACCGATGCGGGGCTTGTCATAGCGTCCGATCCGGTTTCCAATTTTCCAAAGGAAGCAACTTCAAACCTTATAAAAAATCCTCTAATTGTAATTGATCCAGTGGAAACTCCAACTTCTGTAATGGCAGACGTTGTAATCCCAACGACATATGTGGGTATTGAAACCGAAGGAACCGCTTACAGAATGGATCACGTTCCACTCCCTTTAAAAAAGGTCGTGAACCCTCCGAAAGGATTGCCTTCGGATAAAGAAGCGTTAGAGAAGATACTATTAGAAGTCCGAAGAATGAGGAAGGAAATGATATGAAGCTTGTACTTAAAAATGGACTAGTTTATGATCCCTTAAATCAGATAAATGGAGAAAAGATGGATATCATCATTAAAGATGGTAAAATCGTTGAGAAAACTGATAAAGATTCAAAAACAATAGATATTTCTGGCATGATCGTGATGCCTGGAGGAGTGGATATTCATGCACATATTGCAGGATCTGAAGTAAATACGGGACGCCTGCTTAGGCCTGAAGACCATTTTAAAGATGTTGAAGTGAAAAGCAATATCACCCGGTCAGGAGTCGGTCGCTCTATACCTTCAACATTCACAACTGGCTATCGATATACGCGAATGGGATACACGACCGTTATGAATCCTTCAATGCCACCTCTTGAAGCTCGGCATACTCACGAAGAACTTAACGATATACCGATCATCGACAAAGGTGCTTATCCTCTTCTCGGAGACTGGTGGTTTGTTTTAGAGTATCTAAAGAATGGCTTGGTTGAAGATTGTGCGTTTCATGTAGCTTGGATGATGGCTGCTACAAAGGGATATGCTATTAAACTGGTAAATCCTGGAGGTCCAGAGTCTTGGGGTTTTGGTCGCAACGTCAGAGATATCGATGATACTGTCCCAAATTTTGACATTACACCAAGGGAAATTATTCGCGGATTATGTAAAGTTAATAAGCTTCTGAATTTACCCCATACAATTCACCTACACACTACCAATTTAGGAGTTCCCGGCAATTATAGAACCACTCTGAAAACGATGAAATGTGTAGAAGACCTCGCGTATGACAAGAAGCCTGTGATGCATATTACACATGTAATGTTTGGCGCTTTCAAAGGCAAAGATTGGTATACTATGTCTTCTGGGGCAGAAAAAATATCAAAATATGTTAATCGCCACAGACATGTAACAATCGATACCGCGCAAGTCGTTTTTACAGATACTACAACAATGACTGCGGATGGTCCTTTCCAATTTGGTCTTTACCGTCTCACGGGAAATAAATGGGTCAATCATGATGTAGAAACTGAAACAACTGGTGGAATCGTACCATTTAGATACAAACGAAAAAATTATGTTCACGCCACACAATGGTCTATAGGACTTGAGCTTTCACTTTTAATAAAAAGTCCTTGGAAGGTATTCTTAACAACCGATCATCCTAATGCTGCTCCATTTATAACATATCCTAGAATTATCGCATGGTTGATGAGTAAAAATGCTAGGGAAAAAACAATGAAAAAAATGAATAGATTAGCGGTTCGAAAAAGTCTTTTACCAAGCATAGAAAGAGAATATAGTTTTTATGAAATTGCCATAGCATCAAGGGCTGGAACAGCAAAGGCGTTAGGTTTGAAACAAAAGGGACACCTTGGTATTGGAGCAGATGCTGATATAGCAGTCTACAATGTGAATCCTAAACAAGTAGACCCTTCTAAAGAATATAAATCCGTTATAAAAGCCTTCAAACATGCGGCTTACACTATAAAAAATGGCGAAATTGTTTCTCAAAAGGGCAAGATAGTGAAATCGAATATAGGCAAAACCTACTGGATTAATGTTAAGTTTAAATCCCCACCACGCGAGATTACATCAGACCTAAAGAAAAAATTTAAAGACTATTGGACCGTTGAATTCGATAACTATCCCGTCGCTGAAAACTATTTAGCATTATCTACTCCAATCACAGTCGAAGCGGAGATCTAAACTATGCTTACGTTAACACCTCGACAGGAATTCAAAGTCCCTATTGACCTTGGATGCCTTATTCCAGACGCCATTATTAAGAAGTCGATTGACGAGATAAGATCTTTTCGAATCTGGGAAGGAAACCGTAACGTACATCTTGAGACGCTTTTTAAAATCAGTAAAGAAGCAAACACAATAGATGACACAATCCATTTTACAGGAGATTTGCGGAAAATAAGACGAATAGGCGCTAAAATGTCGAGGGGAAAAATCGTTATTGATGGGGATGTAGGTAGCCGACTGGGCGAAGAGATGAAAGGAGGCACAATTATCGTAAATGGTGATGCTGATTCATGGGTAGGATCCATGATGCGCAATGGGATAATTGAAGTCAAAGGAGATATTGGTGATTATGCAGGTGCTGCATACCGAGGAAGCACCAAAGGAATGAAAGGTGGAAAAATCATAGTTCATGGAAATGCTGGAAACGAAATAGGATGCTTTATGAGAGGAGGCGTAATAAACGTCGATGGAAATGTCGGTATATATGCTGGCATTCATATGAACAAAGGAACCATCTTCATTCAGGGTAACTCGGAAGGCCGACTTGGAGCACAGATGCTTCAAGGAAAAATTGTAGTATCAGGGAAAATTCCATCTATTCTCCCAACATTTACAGTTGACAACATTGTGAAGAAAACTAAAATTAGTGGGGAAGAAATTGCGGGACCCTTTTATACTTTTATTGGCGATGTCGCTGATAACGGGAGAGGAAAACTCTACATTTCTCAAACCCATAATCCTCATCTAAAACAGTATGAAAAATTCCTGTGATAGTCTCAGTAAATCGCACCTCACTCATGGAGAATTAAACGAAGAGGCAAATAGAATGAATAGCCATTATAGTGTAAACAATAATACAATGCCAATTATTAACAAAATAATAGATAACCCTGAAAAATACGGCTTAATTATTGAAGAAAGCCAAGGAATAAAAATATTCGATGCCGGGATAAAGGCAAAAGGAAGTTACCAAGCTGGAAAGATACTAACTGAAATATGTTTGGGAGGATATGGTAGTACAAACATATCAATGATAAAATATAATGATCTTGAACTCCCATCAATACAGGTTTATACTGATCTTCCATCTATCGCAACCCTTGGATCTCAATTTGCTGGATGGAGAATAAAAGTACATAAATATCAGGCTATAGGTTCCGGTCCAGCCCGGGCATTAGCTTTGAAGCCAAAAGAATTGTATAAACGAATTGATTACAGGGATTTTTCGGATAACGCTATAATTGTTCTTGAAACCGCTAAAAAGCCATCAATCGAAGTCTTACAATACATTTCTAACGAATGCAATGTTGAATCCAATAAGCTATTTGTTTTTCTTGTGCCCACATCCTGTCTTGCAGGATCTATCCAAGTTTCTGGCAGAATCGTTGAAACAGGACTACACAAACTTATGGAGGTAGGTTTTAACCCGAATAATGCGGTTAATGGAATTGGCTATGCCCCCATTTCACCAGTACATCCTACATTCATCGAAGCCATGGGAAGAACGAATGATATGATTCTCTATGGAGGCGTTGTACATTTCACAGTTAAAGAGGAGAAGGATAAAGAACTTAAAAAATTAGTCGAGCTTGTCCCTTCATGGAATTCGAAGGATTACGGAAAACCTTTCTCTGAGATATTTAAAAAAGCGGGATACGATTTCTATAAGATTGATCCAGCTCTTTTCGCCCCAGCTGTAATCACAATAAATAATATAAATACGGGCAGTTTTTTCACAGCAGGACAAATTAATACTGATGTCCTAAAGCAAAGTATTACATTCCAGTAACTCAACCCTTAAACTTGGTAGTATTTACGATTTTAACTTCGATAAAGATCTAAAATAACTCTAGCATACGTGGCATATTAAAAGATACCTAATTTTCGTCAATGATTCTCCAATACTCATTAAAGCATGCATTAGTTACGTCATAGTTCAGATCTTGAAGATCGGCTTTAACTCCTAATCTAGATAGAGCAGCGAACATAATATTGGTCATATAGTGGGAAGGCTCTTTATTTTCTTTAAGCAATCTTGCTGACGATTGAGTTACCGATACACCTTGCATTTGAATAGAGGCTTCTTTCTCACTTAGCTTGTTTATAGAAATTGTTTTCATATATCCCGCTGATTCCAAGTATCTTGCGATTTTAATAAGGACATCAAGGGGTTTATCACTGCTCTCAATTGTGATGAAACCATGTTTTATAGCTTCATCCAAATGGTATTCCCCAACTTCGCGGAAGAAAGCCTTTGCTTTCTTCCCAAGATGTTTATTTACGGCACAGCAGATAGAGTAATTGATCGTATCAAAAAAACCAGGCTTTATCAAAACCATCCCTCAAAAATCTTAACGTGTTCTAGACAAGTTTCATATTTTGTCCACAGCAAACAAGGATACCAAAACCTGCTTCCATTACTTTAATTTTATTACCACAGATATTACAAACATATATTTCGTTCAATTTAGTCAAATTGTCACCTCTTTATTATACTGAGTTGAAATCTTGTAAATAACTTTACGGCTTAATTCCTTCTCTATCGATGTTAGCGCGCGCGCTAGTCTACATTATATTTGGATCAATCCAAATCGAAAAAGGGTGAAGCCAATATTGAGGATAATGAGGAATAAGGAGAATACACTAATGGTGACTCGTACTCTTTTTAATAGTGACTCATTTTTTATTTTCTCCTTCAGTATATTATAAACATAAGCCTCTCCGTCTAGAGGATAAAGAACCATCATATTGAAAATGCTTAAATTTACCATTAGAAAGGAAATCCAATTTAAGAGTATGTTCAAGTGATAAGAGAATTGTACCAAGGATTCATTAATCCTTATAGGGTAATAGCTTGTTAGGCCTTCTACGCCTATAATCCCTTGGCTTGAATTGAATGGACTGATATCAGTAATTACATCAAAAACAAGTTTTTCTCCACCACGCTGTATTTCTATCGCAAGATAGTCACCGGGTTTTATTGATGTCTTATGGAGATTTAATTCATACAAATTATTGATGCGCACATTGTTTATTGATTTAATGACATCCCATGGCAGTATTCCTGCCTTGGATGCCGCTCCTTCATCTGTTACGCCCATTACAATCACTCCTGAAGCAGGTATGAAAAGACTATTTAAGAGAAGTAACGCTAGAAGACCCGCTGCCAAATTGGTTAGAGAGCCGACAGAAATGATTCTCAACTTTGATCTTAATCCTGCGTTGTTAAAATTTTCTTCATCTTGTTCAACGAATCCTCCAAATGTGAGGGGCGATAAGATTATTCCAGAAGATTTTATTGCTATTTTTTCTAAAGTAACAATTATTCCATGCGCTAATTCGTGAATTGTGAAGGCTAAACTGGCAGATATTATAAAATATGGTAGCCATCGAAGATTAATAGTAATGCCTGGTAGAACGGGTTTAACTGGCTGGGCTTGTTGGGGCATAAAAAGAAAGCTATAAAGATTATCAGCCAGAATGTAATAAGCCAAAAACATTTCTCCAATTGCAACAATTATACTAATATCTGCGAATACACGCCAGGATTTCGGAGATCTAGTAGCTAGTTTTTTAAAAAGTTCGTTGAGCTTTTTAGTCCTAATCATCAGCATTATTGGGCTGACTTCTACTCCATATTTCTTAAGGGGGAGCAATCGACTGATAACATAAATAAATAACCAAATCGTTAACACGAGCAATAGAAAATTACTAGGAGTTAACGACACCTTTTAAAATCTCCTCACCTAGTAGACTCACTGATGTGTCTGTGCACAATATAACTATTATGGTGTGACAAGTGCATGTGTTGACCTACGTGTGTACTATGCTTAAATAACCTCTGTCATTTCTGCTAAAAATTGAGCTGTTTTATCTGTTAATGGTTTTTCATGTAAGATGGTGTAATAATTAGGCCGCTGTTTGACCCAAGAGGTCGCATCTGTTAACGCATTGATTATTTTGTCGTCGCTTACTCCGAGTTGTTTTGCTGTCACTTTCGCTCCTACGGTTTCCAAAGTTTTTTTTACGTTTTTCCAATCTCCTCCTTGCCAACATGTCATCAAAATGGTGCTTATACCTACCGCTTCTCCATGCAATACGTCAACACAGTCTTCAAGTCCTCTAGCTACAGCGTGCTCAGTTCCCCAGTTCCATCCAGGTTTACATAATTGATTTATCTCACCATCAATCATAAATACTTGCAAGAAGAGATCGAATGCTTTTTCTTCCTTATTTTTTACCGCTACAGCATATTTATGTAACAGTCTTAATTGTAATTTTGCTAACTCATATCCAAATATGCCAGAAAAATTTTGAGTAAATTCTTTTTTGCGTGAACAAGCAAGTTCCCAGTCAGCGATGCCAGATGTTTTTCCCATAAAGTCGCTATAGCCCGCTGCTTGGAATCGCCATGGAGCCTGCTTAATGATATCAGTATCTACAACACAACCAAGGATTGGCCTTATGTTTGGCCTATACCCGTCTCGAAATACAGCTAAAGCCATCGTCTGTGCTTCAGTGGCAAAAATTGTAGGAACGGTAATTATGTTAATATTTTCTTCTGACGCAGCAGCCTTTGCAACGTCCATGTTAACTCCTCCCCCAATCCCAAATACTACAGTAGCTCCAAGGGCTCGAATTTTCTCTCGAATCATATCAACTTCTGATTTCCAAGCTCCCTTAACAAATACGGATTCCACTTTTTCAAAACCAGCGTGCATTAAATTTTCTGAAATTTGTTTCCCAGCAATAGTCCACACAGTAGGGTCAGATATTAGAATAGCCTTGCCAGTCAGAGAGAGTTCATCGTTACAAAATGTTCCAATCTCATTTATAGCACCACTACCATAAAGATACGCTAAACAGGATTTGATGACACGTGCTTTCATCTTTTTCACCCAATTATGCCATGAGTTATACGCTTATAATATTTTCGTGGCTCAAAAAAAGAAAGTCCAATGGAGATCTAATTCAAGTTGAAGTAAGAAGAGCTAGATTAATTAGATTGTTAACATAAGCACACGCATTCGTATTAAGATATATAAAAAGGCTTCTTTCTCCAACGAGCTATAATCTCTGCTTCACGGAGAACCTGTTCGCTATCTTTATTCGCCTTATTTTTGTTTTGCTTTTTCTTTTCCTTCTTACTCATAATTAAACGCTTTTCATTTTTCTTTTTAATATTAATGAAGCTAAACTATAGATAATCAATATCATTGAAAATTTTTTTATATCATCTTATAATTTTTAATTTTGATATGATTGAACTCGTTATTAAAAACGGAAAAGTTGTTTTCCCTTCTGATACTATCGAGACATCTATTGCGATCGATCAAGGAAAAATAGTTGCAATTGGCTCTAGTTCAATAATGCCAAGGGGAGTGAAGAGTCTCGATGCTGAGGGAAAATTCGTTTTACCTGGATGCATAGATCCCCATGTCCACGTTAGAGATGTTTTTATGGGAGCTACAGCAAACGATGACTTCTTTTTAGCCTCAAAAGCAACATCTTTGGGTGGCACAACTACGATAATAGATTTTGCGATACAAAAAAAAGCATGCCTACCAATCGATGCTGTTCAGGAACGTAGAGCAGAAGCAGATGGAGAAGTGGTGATCGATTACTCACTCCATCCAAGCATAACTGATTTAACACCAGAAACCATTGATCAATTCAAGGAATTAATTGATCTGGGATTGCCATCATTTAAACTCTTCTTAGTATACAGAAAGGATGGATTAATGGTCGATGATGGGACACTATTGAAGGTATTTGAAGAAACAAAGGCTCACGGAGGATTGGTAGGCCTTCACGCGGAAAACGTTGCGATAATCGACTATCTTCGTGACGAAGCCCTTAGGAAAGGCCATAGAAAAGCGATATACCATGCTTATACTAGGCCTCCAATTACGGAAGCCGAAGCCGTAAATAGAGCCATATTCTTGGCAAACCATCTTAACGCGCCATATTATAATTTTCATCTCACCATTAAAGAGGGAGTAGAGATGTTTAGAGAAGAGAGAAAAAGGGGACGCCCTATGTACGCTGAGACTTGTACTCATTATTTAGTCAAAACGATAGAAGATTTGAAGGGGTCAAAAGGAATCAACTTTATTTGCAATCCACCGCTTCGACAAGAAGAAGATCAGAAAGCTTTATGGAAAGGGCTAGCTGACGGTACAGTTTCGGTAGTTTCTTCTGATCAAGTTGCATTTACTGCTGAGATGAAAAAACTCGGTGAAGATTCCTTTGATATGGTGCCCAATGGGGTTCCTGGCCATGAATTTAGACTGCCTATCCTATTCTCTGAGGGAGTAAGAAAAAAACGTATCAATATAAACAGGCTATCAGAAATCACTAGCACTAATGCCGCCAAAATATTTGGATTGTATCCGAAAAAAGGAATTATAAATGTAGGCAGTGACGCAGATATTGTCATTTTCGACCCAAACCTTAAAAAAACAATAACAACCGAGGACTCCCTTTATAGTATGGATTGGTACCCCTATGAAGGAATGACAGTAAAAGGCTATCCCGTGATCACTATCTCTAAAGGAAAAATAATCTGGGAAAATGGAGAATTTCAAGGCAAAAAAGGAGATGGAGAATTTCTAAGGCGGACTATTTCTCAGGATCTTCTCAGAACTCCAGTAGTTTAAAAAATAGGAAACCCAGTTCAATGAAAATAATAAAAAAATATTAGGTATGGTAGATGAGTCAGCGCGTGCGCGCAGATCTAGTAAAAGCTAAAAGCGTAAATTCGCCTGGAAATACAAAAGCCGCCTCACAGGTTTTAATAAAAAAATATAAAGAATTCGGGATTAAAGCCAATATCGCTGCCTTATATAGTGACAAACCCAACATTATTGCAGAGATTAATCCAGGGCATCGTCCTCAGCTCGTTTTTAATAGCCACATCGATACAGTGCCTGTAGGAGATCTAAAACAATGGAGCTATGATCCCTTTTTATCTTTTATTGAACAGGGAAAGATG
>CP070659.1:901323-907017 GCA_020355125.1 Candidatus Bathyarchaeota archaeon | reverse complement strand
GTCGAACTTATTTCGTATACGTCTTTTACTTTACCAGATTTGATTAATCGCATTTTATTCACTTTACCCTATCCGTTATAGGCTCTAGCATTATATTCATCGTCATCCAATTCGATTTTACTTTTCATATCTTGTTGATGGTTTAAAATTCTTTCATATATTTCTGAATTACGTAACGCTAGGATCTTTGCTGCTGCCAATGCTGCGTTTTCTGGATTAATAATGACCAAGGGCGAAACCCCGCTTGGCATCCTTAAGGACGAGTATATATCCATTCCACTAAATTTTTCACTGTAAGGGGGACAGGCGATAACAGGATATCTCGTGTTAGCATCAACAAAACCCGAAAGAGCATTAGATCTTCCTGCAACAGTTATATAAACGATTCCAATGCCTGAATTTTCATAATTCTGTAACATCTGAAGGAGTCGATGAGGGGTTTTATGGGCTGAAGATATTCTTGTTTCGAAAGGAAGCTTCAATTTCTTAAGCGCGGAACAAAGAGGTTTTATAAATGCGTTATCTCTCCTCGAGCCCATTATTATTACAACTTTATCATGATCCAATTTTATCCTCTGCCTAAGATTTTTTTTGAATACAAGATGTGTGCTTTTAATCTTTATAAACTACCTTTTTAGGCTTTATGACCACTTTTCTTTCGCCTTTCTTAACCTTACCTAGATTATAAACTTCAATACCATGTTTCTTACAAGTTCTAATAATCTCGTTTTCATCGTTTTTTGATCCAATCAAGACTATAAATACTCCCATGTTCCAAACTTGATAATTCTCCCAATCAGAAACATCGAAGCCTCTAGTTTTACCCAGCTTTATAAGCTCTGAAAAAATCATTGGGGGATCAGGTACGTATTCGATCTCATAGGTAAAAGGAAATCTCGCACGTGCTATCTTCCTCCATGCATGGCCAGTAATAGGAGAGATATAATGAAGTGCTACTCCTGAATCAAATATCTCTAGTATAGGTTTAACATATATTGGTGTAGGCGTCAACAGTTCTTCTCCAATCGTTTTGCCATTTGGTAGTTCAGTAAAATATCGTTCTTCCAATTTTTCAACTATCGCTCGAGCCTTTGAGACACCATTAGTACAAATACCATTGCTTGACAGGCCATATATGGCGTCGCCTTCCATGACTTTTTTTCCATAAGTAAATCTTTCTTTGGGATTTATTATGCCGATAGAGCTGCCTACAAGTTCTAAGGTTTCAGGATATATAATCCCTGGTAAAGTTGGAGTTTCCCCTTGAGGAATAGCACATCCAGCCTTTTCAGCAGCAACTTTGTAACCATTCAAAAGAGCTTCCACTCGTCTCTCGTCATCAAACCATTTGGAGTCTCCTGATGCAATAGCGTCAACATAAATAATGGGATCCGCTCCTACGGCTACCAAATCAGTTACCGACATAGCTAACGCATCTTGGCCGAGAAAGCGATAATATTTTTCTGGATTGTTACTTTGTTTGGATTTTCTGAGCTTCGATTCACGGTATAACTCGTCAGCAATTAGGTTTTTCGTACCAAGTGATTCAATGTTTAATGCAATCATAAAGTTATGACCTATGAAATCCAATACAGCAGCTGTTTCTCCCGTAGGAGCAACTTTAACACTAAGTCTCTCGGGGTTTTGTAAGGTTGAAGCAAAGATGTTTAAAGCTTTTTTTTTGACAGGGTCAAGACGACCATAATCAATAAAATCCGAATATCTAGCGCCCAAAAAGAAATTCACCTCATATAAGATTTTTCTTAAGATATTCTACAGCGTTTCTAAAAATTTGAATCCCTTCTCCCTCATTAGGCATGCTATCTTCAATTTTTAGTCTTGTCCAATGAGGGTGATTGTAAGAACTCAAGTAGGCTGTCGCATGGGGCATCATCCCAAAAACTCTGCCTGTTGAATCACAGATGCCGGCAATAGCCTCTACTGAGCCATTTGGATTATGTGGATAGTTCATAGTCTTTAACCCTTCATTATCAATATATTGAAGAACGATCTGGTTTCTTTGCTGTAACTTTTGTAGATCAGATTTGCTGCCTACTATAAATTTGCCTTCTCCATGCCTTACAGGTAGATAGATCTCGTCAAGTCCCTTAGTAAATACACATTTAGCTTTAGGATTGACCTTTAGTCGAACCCATCTATCTTCATAAACTCCTGAATCATTGTATGTTAAAGTAACATACTGTGTTCCATAATTTCTTTCAAACCTAGGTAAAAAACCTGCCTTCACCAATGTTTGAAACCCATTGCATTCGCCAAAAATGAGTTTTCCTTCATCAATAAATTGTTGAACATCGTTTCCTAGTTTAAATCTGTATATGTTTGCTAGTACTTTACCTGCTGCAATGTGGTCTCCAAAAGAGAATCCTCCTATCATCGCGAGGATATGATATTTTCCGAGAAGATCTGGCTTTTTAATTAAATCCATCAGAAATATTTTATCGACTCTAGCGCCCACCTTTTTAAAAGCGTGGGAAGTTTCATCTTCACAGTTAAGTCCATATCCTACAGGGATTATTACTTTAGGAATCATTTACATCATCTCTAAGGTGGTTGTCCAGGATTTCTTCAAATCATCGAGAGCTGTTTTAATAACATCACTTCCATCAGCCCCTTTTACCCAGAATATTGGCTTTTCAAGAACAAATCCTATATGGGAAAAAGCAATTCCTTGCATAATACTTTCAAATGAATCCTTCTTATCTTTCGGAACAGTTACGATAAACCTGCTGTTAGATTCCGAGAAGAGGATTTTATCGTCTCTTTTATCTCCATGATATGGAACTTTGTCTAATCGTACATAAATTCCATAACCACCAGCAAATGCACTTTTAGCTAGAGCAATAGCTAAACCGCCTTTTGTAGGAGTCGTAATCGAGTGCACGAGTTCCATTTCAGGTGCCTGACTCATGAGATTGTATATTTTTTTTGCCTTTCTTGCATTAACTTTTGGAACGGTGTTACCGATGTACTCTTTTCCTCTTTTGTGCTCTCCTATAAATCTAAAATATTCGGATCCCCCAAGTTCCTCAAACGTTTCACCAATAATATAAACAAGATCGCCAGGCTTTTTCAAATCCAAGGTTACTGCTTTACGAACATCATCCATCTTCGCAATAACGGTAATTAACAGGGTTGGTGGTATCGATATCTTAGTCCCAAAAACTACACCATCATTCTTCATACTGTCTTTTCCCGAAATAAAGGGGAGATCAAAGGCTTTCGAATAATCGTAGAGAGCCTTGCATGCTCGAACTAGTTGAGCAAGTTTATAGTGTCCATCCGGTGTTTTTTCAGATTGCTCAGGATCACACCAACTGAAGTTGTCTAAAGCAGCAAAAGGGATATCAGAACTTGGTAGTTTTCCTCCGACCGATATCACTCTTCGAACCGCTTCATCAATAACTGAAGCAGTCATATGATATGTATCAATATCAGAATAATGTGGGTTTAAGCCCGAGGCGAAGATGAGGCCTTCTGTCGATCCATGCTCAAGAATCGAAATGGTTGAATCGCTAAGCACATCGTGTTCCTTTCCAATTAGGGGTTTAATTATACTTAAACCTTTAACTTCATGATCGTATTGTCTTATCTTTTTCGCAGTCGAACATATATTTAACCTACTTAGTATCTTGTTTAGAATTTTCGATAAGTTCTTCGGCTGTTGGAATTGAGGTTCTTCATGCTGTTTATGTTCCCATATTGCTACTAATTTTTTCTGGGGCACCCCTGAATGAAGAAACACTAGATCTAAATACGCAACCGTTCTATCGTCATATTTTACATGAAATTTACCAGAGTTTCTGAACCTGCCTAAGATTGTGGCTTCAACATCACGGTTTTCCGCCAGTTTTAAAAACTCATCTATCTTAGTTACGTCAACTCCTAAAGTCATCCTTTCTTGAGCTTCTGAGAGAAGAATTTCCCAAGGATGTAATCCTTGATACTTTAATGGAGCCTTTTTTAAATCTATATCGCAACCATTGCTTAGGATTGCCATTTCTCCTACAGAAGAGGCTAAACCACCCGCTCCATTATCCGTTATACTTTTATATAAATTGAGTTTACGTGCCTCTAAAAGAAGATCCCTCATTTTCTTCTGAGTTATCGGATCTCCGATTTGAACCGCTTGGATAGGTGAGTCCTTATGGAGTTCTTCAGAAGAGAAGGTAGCTCCATGAATGCCATCTTTCCCAATACGGCCTCCAACCATTACAATTACGTCTTCTGGCTCGATTTTTTTAATATGGGCAAGATCACCACTAATTTTTTTAGGCATAATTCCAAAGGGTCCACAATAAACTAAGGGCTTAGCTTCGCCATATCTTTCTTCAAATATCTCTCTTCCCATTACGAGAGGAATACCACTCTGATTTCCACCATCTATTACTCCCTGATGCACACCCTGCCTAATTCTATTTGGATGCAATAGGTTCGCTGCCATTTTTCCTTTGTAAAATAGATTTCCGAAACAGTAAGCAAACATGTTAAACATGAGCTTTGAGCCTCTGCCTGTTCCTAGCGGGTCTCTGTTTACTCCAACAATTCCTGTCATGGCTCCTCCGTAAGGCTCTAAAGCAGATGGAGTATTATGGGTTTCAACTTTTGCAGAGATGTTCCATCTTTCGTTAAAGCTGATAACTCCGGCGTTGTCAACAAATACGCTTAATAGCCAAGGAAACTTTTTACATAACTCTTCAGTTCCCCTTTTGATGTAGGTTTTGAAGAGGCTATTTATGTCTTCTTCGAATTCACCTTCACGGTAATGAATTAGAGCGTTAAAGATCTTATGTTTACAGTGTTCTGACCAAGTTTGAGCCAGAGTCTCGAGCTCTACATCAGTTGGATTGTTGCTTAAACCCATTTTTCTCCGTTCTGCAATTATTTTTAAGCCTGAATAGTATTTTTTTATCGCCTTCATCTCTTCGAGACTAAGAGCTAAAACGCCTTCTTTGCTTATTTTCATTAATTCGTTATCACTAACATTGAGATCATATTCCTTGACTGTAATTTTTTCTTCTCCTCTAATCACAGGGGGTAAGATCTCAATTCTCTTCCGTTTTACGTCCCTAGAGCTTCGAATAAGCCAACGCTCTATGAGATCATTTGCTAAAAACTCCTTTGTGATCTTTTCAACGTCTTGATAAGTTAATTTAGAACCTTCAAGTAGATATTGTATCGAGGTGTATACTCCTTCTTCTTCTTTTAAACTTCTATTCAATAAATGACTGATAGCGATTTTTGCTGTTTTTCCAACGTTATCGGTTACCCCTGGTCTATATCCTACTTCTATTAACCAATCAAACTTTTGGTTATACTCATCAATTTGTTCAATTAAAGGGTCTACAAAAAGTTCGCTTGTAATCAGTTTTAGCTCATCTCTGCTTAGATCAGCATCTATCGTATAGACTCTCTTGGTTCTGATCGAATTTATCTTTAAATTAAGAAAATTTTCAGTAGCATTTTTTACACGTATGCCTAAAGTATCAGGGATTTCTGGTTTAAAGCTGATTATTACTCTATGTATCATTTACAGCAACCTTTCTATGGCTATCAAAGCTCATTGATATCATATTTTTCTTTAGCGTGCGCTGAAGAAGCATAAGTTAACTGGCTAGTTTATTTAGTATTATTTATAGTAGATAGATTTTATCTTTTAGTCAAAACTTGTAGGTT
>CP070659.1:898453-901223 GCA_020355125.1 Candidatus Bathyarchaeota archaeon | reverse complement strand
GCAATTTTTCCACAAAGTCTCTTTGAGTAACTATTCCTGCTATGCCTTTATCGTCAGTTACTATGACTGATCCGATGCGGTTGTCTGTCATAATCTTTGCGACTTCCTGAATAGACCTCGATATTTCAATAGTTATTGGTTCCCGCATAATATCACGAATTTTCAAAATTACCCCCCCGTATAATAAAGTATTAGGAAGTTTACTAATAATGCTTTGTATACGCGCGCATAAAAAGTGCATGCTACGCCTGACTTATTTTTAAATCATATGTAGTTGATGAGGATAAAAATACAAGCCCTTTTTTCGGCACTCCTAAAGAGAGGCTTTTCTACCGAAAGTCTGAACATGCTCAGTGTTCTTTTTTTCGAAAAATCAGAGGTATCCTATTTCTCGAAAGAAATCGATGAGGTGTTTCACCTTTTTCTTCTCACGATTTATTGAATATTTAGATAAGTGTTGGGCTTTGAACTCTGTCACCCAATCGATTTCGACGAGGATTTTAAGATCGTTTCGTATCGATACAGGGTCGATAGAAACATACTTCCCTATTCTATATCTTGTGAAGACTTCATCTGACTTCTGCATAAGGAGTTTTAAAATCTTTAATTTTCCTACACTTCCTAGCCCTCTTTCCACCTCATCACAAATGTTTCTATACTCTTCCATCATTAGTCGTGTACTCATCAAAGACATTTCCCTAATCTTTGGCGAAGGATGTCCTCGAATCTATATTATGATATGGTAACAGGATATATTTGTAGAGCCATTCAGGGTTGGGGGGAGGGGGATTCGCCTATAGCGCGCGTGGTATGAATGAGTATGAATCTAATCCCGCTCCACCATAGATAAACCACATCATACTGAGAGAGATCATGCTAAGAGAGAAAGCGTAAGTTCCAAATATCATTATCTTACATTAAAGTTTATGCGCTTGAGACGAAATGTCAGCCTCTTTACAGCAACATTGTATGGAGTTGGTATAATACTTGGCGCTGGTGTTTATGCTCTTGTTGGAGAAGCAACAGGACTTGCAGGCAACTCCGTTTGGCTCTCGTTCGTAGTTGCAGCTATTGTGAGTGCCTTTACTGGTTTGAGTTATATGGAACTCATTTCTCTATTTCCTCAGTCTGCGGCTGAATATGTCTTTGCTAAACAAGCTTTCAGGAGTCGATTATTGGCATTCAATATTGGCTGGATAGAGATTTTTGCGGATATCATTGCAACGGCTGCTGTTTCACTTGGATTCGGGGGGTACTTTTCTGCTTTGTTTGGAGTACCTGTAATTCCAGTTGCTCTTGCTTTAATTCTTGTTATGTCTTTAGCTAATTTTTTGGGGATTAAAGAATCTGCGAGAATAAATATGATCTTCTCGATGATTGAGATTGGAGGCTTATTATTTGTTGTTTTTCTAGCATTATTTTTCGGAAAATATTTTTCGGTAGATTATCTGGAAATGCCTTATGGTGTCACGGGGACTCTTAGTGCTTCCGCGCTCATCTTTTTTGCCTATATCGGATTTGAAGATCTTGCGAATATTAGTGAAGAAGTGGTGAATCCGAAGAAAAATGTGCCGAAAGCTTTGATGTATTCAGTTATCATAACCACTGCCATCTACCTGTTAGTAGGTTTAGCTGTTGTTAGCCTAGTTAGTTGGCAAGATCTCGCTGTATCTCAAGCTCCTCTTGCACTCGCGGTATCCAGGGTACTTGGCGATCAAGCCTCGTTGATGATGTCGATTATTGCGCTCTTTGCTACATCCAATACGGTGTTAGTGGGGTTAATTGTTGGTTCGCGAAGGATTTATGGGATGAGTAGAGACGGGTCGTTACCGAAGTCGTTGTCGAAGGTTCATCAAAACCGTGGAACCCCCTGGATCGCTGGTTTGTTGACGATGCTATGTACGATGGCTTTCGTGGTGACTGGTCCGATTAGGTTAGTGGCAAGTATCACGGACTTTTGAACATTTTATATTTTCATCTTTGTGAATGCTTCTGCGATAGCACTTCGATATAGGAAACTAGATATAAAACGTGAATTTCGCATGCCACTCAACATAGGCCGTTTCCCAATTATCTCCTTCCTCGGATTATTATCGTCTTTATTACTTGCATCTTACTTACGTCTCGATGCTATCTTAATAGGTTTAGGACTAGCACTGTTAGGAGTGATGGCTCATTTTCTTGTAGAGAAGCTAGTAAATTAGGGTGATGAAAAGCGCGCGCTAAGGAAGATTTTTAGTGCGTTTGCTAGGTTGATAGCTAGTCTTAATATTGCTAAAAACTACTTATTTACTTGCCTAGTTTCCAACAACTATATTGTGAAATGAACAATAGGTAAATTAAACATGCGGTTTGAAGAAATATAGATAACTAATTAACTTGATATTTATGAACAAATATTTTGAACGTGAAATATGTGATCCTCTCTATAAATACATATATTTAACAAAAACTGAAAATGAAATTGTTGATTCTCAAGAGTTTCAACGACTAGACCGACTCTATCAAATCCCTTCAACGCGTTTTGTATTTCCCAATGCAACGCATACACGAAAATCTCATTCGTTAGGTGTAATGTATCTCGCAGATATCAGTTTGAAACGTATCCTTTACCGTCAACACGCCACACTACGCGAAAAGTACCCTTCAGTATTTTATCATCAATTTGTTTTAGGAGATATCACTGAGCTTGATATACTAAACGATGATGTAAAAGGGAAGGATATGATGCCTATGGATGAATTAAATTCATTGAGAATTGCAGCGTTAT
>CP070659.1:895430-898353 GCA_020355125.1 Candidatus Bathyarchaeota archaeon | reverse complement strand
TGTCTTTAAATGATGGTTTTTACGCTGGAACCGATTAAGAAACGGAGCTGGCAAACCATTTTTGCAGGAAGGAGGCAGGTCATTTTGGCCTGCCTTTTATCTCTAAGTAAGGTAAAGAATACAAGATGAATCAGGCAATTTAGGCGAGAAGCCAAAAGGTAAAGATTTGAAACGCTAATCAATAAAGGCAGGCGCTGGGAAAACTATCTAATACAGTTAGTATTCGCTCAACCCCTTTCCATGCCAAATAGCTCCGCCTCCAACCCGTCACCCCGAGACTTTATAAGAATCTATAAAAATAAGATCAAATACATTTCAGGCAGATTTTAGAAAATCAGAAGGATACGAGAGATATTCTGAGGAAATCTAAGATTTAGGAAGATTTCTGAGATCAGATTATAATATACGGTTTTATATTGTATTAAGTATTTGAAATTATTGGTATTATTGCTCGAAGTTTTTTGTAATCTGCGAGATCATTAATAATCGAGTAAAACCAGATTTGTCAAATCTCTTTTTTTTTTATATACAGAAAAGGAATAAAAAGGAGGAAAATAGCTATGCAGATAGACTTCCATTTCTACGCCATATACGCTATAGCCAGGGCTGCTGGATTCAGTCCAGATAATGCCCATACCATAGCTTATTCATCCCAGCACACTGACGATGCAAAGTATGAGCACGCCCTAGAATTTGGAAATGGTGGAAGATTTCAACAAGTCCTTTCCGCCCATAAGTTTTTCGATCCTGATGCAGTGGGAAAAGAGACATGTTACAGGATATGGGTGCCCTTCCACTTTCTTCCAGGAAACTCGGGTATAGATTTTTATGAACGAATGCTTACTAAGGCAAATAGTATCATCGCTCAAAGAATGGTGGAGGAATTTTTAGGTTCCAATTTAAAACCTTATAGTCTTCACCGCCTTGGCATCATTCTCCATACTTATGCAGATAATTGGTCGCACCAGAACTTTATGGGGATACGACACGATATGAATGATGTTAAGAAGATAAAGGGCAAAGACATCACAAAATCTGCTTTAGAAGGGATTAAGCGCAAAGTGGTTGCGTGTTGGGCTCCAAAAGTCGGTCATGCTCAGGCGGCGACAATCCCCGATGAACCTTACCGTGAGTGGAAATATGAAGATTACAAGGGGCGCAGTTTGCAAATATCTAATCAAGAGCGTAGTTTGGATGCGGCCCAGAACTGTTATACGGTGCTTTCCAGATTCCGAGAACGCTTTTCGGAATTTAGAGGATCTCCTGTCCTACCATGGCAGAAAATCCTGGAAAAAATAGGCGAACTTTTCAGCCACCAGGGTGAACTTGATGATCGAGTCAAGAATTGGCAAGAAGCGATTTCAAAAGGAACGATAGGCTTTGAGCCTAATGATAACGATATCGAACTTACATATGATGATCGAGAGTGGTTTAGGGCTGCAGTTACCGTAATACAGAAGGAAGAAGAAAAGCCCAGCTTTGAAAAAAAAGAGGGCTTTCAAATGAGTAGCTGGAAGTATTTTCACGATGCAGCTGCTTTTCACAGATTTCATTTATTGCATGAGCTACTTCCCGAATACGAAATTATTTGCGGTTAATATCAGGTGGAAAGGGATCTAACCCTACAGGATAGCCGAAAGATCAGGAAGGGACATGGGGCCTTTCTGAATGCCGAGATAATCAAGCAGGGCTACGAGTTCGAACGTTCTCGGTTCCCTTTCAAGTAAAGCAAGATTTCAGGCGATATGAGAGGGAGGCGAGGGAGAATAAAGGGGGGTTGTGGTCGGAATTTCGCCTAAAACGGATACAAAAACTTCGTTTATAGCCCAACTTTAGGTGATACTTGCCCGTGTGGCTCTGAAATCGCTTTGGGTTAAGCATAAGGAGGTGTTTTCTATGGAAACTCGAAAGAAAATTATTATTGGTGGTTTAGGGGCGCTTACCCCTGTCATAATGAATTTGTTGGTTGTTGATTTTCAGGTTCTCTTACTGAAGATCACATTCTGGGCAACTCTTGGATATGTCATACGAATTATAATCCTTTTCTACTTGGGAGGTCTTGTAGCCTTTCTTCATAAGGATGAAAATACTCCGTTTAAAATTTTTGAGCTGGGTATAGTCGCTCCCGCGTTAATTACTGCCTTACTCAATGCGGCAAATATCGAAACGCCTAAGCTCCCCGCTGAAGCTGGTGGAAATCCCTCTGGTTCTATCATCTCGACTCCTTTAGCATATGGACAAACAACGCCGAAAGAAGAGCCTAAAACCTTTTCACTACCCGAAGAGACCCGAACACAGCAAATCTGGCGAGGATTAACTGGTTCAAGTCCTAAGAACGTATGGTACGTAATTGTAGGTTCGCACCTGAAATTAGAAGACGCTGAAAGGCAGGTTCAGCAGATCGCTCAGGAAAAGAAAGGTTTTAGGGCCGAAGTATACGCGCCGTATGGAGAAAATCCATACCATGCGGTTGTCATAGGTGCCAATCTAACTCATAAGCAGGCTCAGCAACTGCAACAGCGGGCAATAGCCGCTGGATTTCCGAAAGATACATACCTTTGGACGTTTCCCAAATAGAAAAGGATAGACGTGCACGGCCCGATAGCAAACAATCTACGGCTTCGTTTCACTTCTCCCAACTATGGGTAATAAGTAAAGAAATTCTCATCTATGCGTAATAACTATCATTATAAGAAGTACTAGCACGGCCCACTCGACCCGAAGGAAATCGTCACCGTCCAAGAATTAGCCGTTTCCAATATGCTTGAGATCGCGGCATTGCGGGAACTGCTGTTCGAGAAAGGAATAATAACTCAAGACAAGTTTATAGGTAAATTTAAGAAGCTGGGCAGGAAGATGAAGGAGAAAGGGGGAAGGTAAATATTTCTATCGCAATTCGATAGTTTTAGGCTAGGGTACTGAC
>CP070659.1:891222-895330 GCA_020355125.1 Candidatus Bathyarchaeota archaeon | reverse complement strand
TTTTTAAGGAGGGGTACGGTGTCGATAGCCTTACATATAGCCAGACCTCTTGCAATTATTTTTACTGTTTCAGCATCAGAATGAAAAAGACTTAAACACGCTATAACATAGTTCATTCGCGGCTTTTTTCCAACTATTACTAATCCCTCACGAGGATCCTGAGACATGCTTTACGACTCCTCTAGTATGTACGTTATATCGTACCGTTATGTATTCATCAAAACAATAATATATAAAAAGAAATGATCGACAATAAAAAGGCTGGTATAAAAATTATTGGGGCGGCACGAATCATGAACTTAAAGGTAGAATCCACGAGTTTGCTAAGCTCAATAAGCCTTCTTTCACCGATAAATTTAATGTTTTTGATTGTTTCTAAACGATAAGAGTTTTCAGATTTCTGTGTTGCAGACGCAGCTTGCATAACGACGTTGCGAATATAGGAAATTAAAGTTTTATGATTTATGACTTCACCTATGGGATAATATCCCCGTATTGATGAAGAAAGAGCATTAACCGAGTGCGTATCTGTTGTAAGAACTTCACAGTCGTCAATAAGATCGTTCAGAGAAAAACGAATCTTTTCACGAAGACCCCGGATCATGTTATTACCATCAATCGTAATATATGCATATCTCTGTTTACCAACTACAACTACTAGAGCAGTTATTCCTCCTTCACCCATTCCTTGAATTACACCAAATTCTACTGGAGTTACTGTAGCAACACCAATTTCAAAGGATTCTTTGAACTCATTTACAGCTTTTTTTATCGCCATCCGTGTTGCCATCTTTAAATCTTTCAATAACTCATCCGACATATCGAAAACTTCTTCTGCACCTCCAATACTATTATGAGCATCTATAACTACAACGTGTAGCGCACCCATTTTTTTCCCTTCATCAATTATTTCCGTATTTATTTCGCTGAGAATATCCTCCATGCTTTCTGGAGCGCATGTAATCGTAACTAAAGCTAAGTCACCAAACATTTGGCATGTAGCTTTACCTAATCCAACTTCAGCACGTATCATTTTTGTAGCCTTCGGAGAGAATACAGAAAATTTCGCTAACTTTTCAATTTCCTTAAGCACCTTTTCACATTGCTGTTGGGATGCCAAGTCTAGCTCATGACTAGATATCCCTTTAGTAACCATAGTTATTGCGTTATATTTTTCTCCAAGTGTTTTTTGAATCATATATGGAATATTGCTACTTCCCAAGTTACGAAAGGGTCCAGGATGAATTTCGGGAACTACCATAAGAGCGTTAATTGCTTCTTTTTTTCCGAAAGCTAAGATAGCTATGGAAACGTCGGATATTGAGCCTATTTTTTCAAAATATGTTTCGAGGGGATATGTTAAATCCTCAAGCCAATTTGCTAAAAACCCTTTGAAGAGATCGATGGCTCCTATACCAATAGCCAACTCACCCTGTTTATTAACAAAGTAGATAAAAACAAAAGAGGCTATTAACATAACAGAGCTCGTCAATATCATCGCTAGAATAATTACTGGATGCCAAATTCTCCAAAACATCATTATTGAAAACAAATAAAGAAGAGGTTGTAGAATTATTGAAAGCATGACTCTAAAAGATTTTAACTCAGTTACAATAACTAAAACTAAAAATCGAAAAGAAAGAATAATACAAACACTAAATATTGACGAGTAAAATAATATTATAGAGTTGGCGAGAAGCTTTTGTAAAACAGCTCCAAAAAACAAGATTATTTGGATAAATCCACATAAAACTAAAGATAATGATGCGCTTCGTTTCAAATTAAAAATGACATCCGTTTTTGTAATTAAATTAACTGAAATCATATCTGCTAGGATCATCGGGCAACTTAAAGCCAGGATACCAAACAGAAATCCTCTAATCATTCCCCAAAAAGTAGAAAAAACAACTAAAAACACAATTATGCTACTAAAAACATTAAGAGTAAATATCAGTGCAATTAAAATCCAATATTTTGGAAAGCTAAATAACTTCTTGTAATAACTCGCCGCTTTTGTCACGTAAGCTGTTTTTTGGGAATTTATCACCTTAATGACTTCCAAAAATCGTTTGAAAGTTAATAGATAACTATTCAGCATTCCAATTTTATAGCACTGTAAGTGGACCCATACTAAAAATTTAGATCTTTTTAACTATATTTTTTGATGAGAAACTTTATTCGCGAATTCCTTATATATTTATTCGAAAGTTGTCATGTCAACAGAAGTTAGTCAAACCGTTCTTCAAATGTTAGAAAAAAACGTTGGGAAAAACATTCGCATAATATTAGAAAGAAATTTTGGCTTTGAAGGAATATTAGCAACAATCTCACAAGAACCTCCAGGATTATGGCTTTCAAATGCAGAAGCAGTAATAATGAGAACCACCTTGGCCAATCCTTTACCTCAAGTAATAAGTCGAGAAGATAAAAGTGAACTCTTTATTAATTTAAATTTTGTACAGCGTATCGAGATTCTTCATTAAGCCATATAAATTACAAGCATTTTATCAAAATTGTTTTTTATTAAGTCACTTTTAACTAACTAAAAAATGAAATACCCAGCATAGAATTATGAGCTGTCAAGCGCGCGCGATCTTTTTAATTGCTTCAATGATTATTTATTACGGGATTCTTGTGTGTTTGCCAAGTGCAGCACATGTGCTAATTTCCAATTTGGATAAATTTATCTATACGCCGAGAAAGTAGTATTAAACCTAGTATGATCAAGACAAAAGTTGGATGGCACGGAGGCGTTACAATTGTTACGGAAAAAGACGTTATCCGTCTTGATCCAAATATTAAAGGCCATAATTACGTCGTTAATTTAATTTCCCATGCTCATGGAGACCACATTGTTGGTTTAAAAAAAGGTGCAATAGGTCACATAACTGCTGAAACAAAAGATATTTTATCTTATAGTGGAATATGTCGCCTTAAAGATAGTGAAGTCTTGAAGTACGATGAAGAAATTAATATTGGCGATATAAAAGTAACGATTCATAATGCTGGACATGTATTAGGCTCAGCTCAATTCGAAATTCAAACTCCTGAATTATTAATTGGATATACTGGAGACATTAATTGTAGAGATATGATGACAACAACGGCGGCTAAACCTATTGATTGTGACGTTTTAATATTAGAAACCACATATGGCACTCCCATTTATACATTTCCCAGCCCGGAAGAAACATATATTGAAATCGTGAATTGGGTAATACGGAATATTCGTAAAAAGATAATTCCAGTTTTTAAAGTATATTCTACCGGAAAAGCGCAAGAAATCATAAGGGTAATAAATGAATTTACGACGATCCCGGTAATTACACACCCTTCAATTTCAAAAGTTTGTGAAGCATATGTAAAAAACGGAATAAAACAAAAATATATAGAATCTACTCATGAAGAAGGCAAAGAACTAATTAAAAACCAACAATGTGTATATGTGATGCCGACGAATAAAGAATCGATTCTTGAAAAGAATTATTCTATAGCATATGCAACGGGCTGGGCAGTAAAATATAATTCTATAAACAGCAATGTAAAATCTTTCCCTCTAAGCAACCATGCGGATTTCAATCAGCTTTTAAATTATGTGGAGCAAGCTAAACCAAAGAAGATATATACGATTCATGGGTTCAAAGAAAATTTCGTAAAGTATCTAAATAAAAAATTTGGAGCCAACGCTCAACCAATTGCTCCACTTGGACAAACAATCTTAAGGGATTTTATAAGTGCGCGTGATTAATGGGCAATAATTAAGGTTAAAGTCTACAATTATGGAAAAACAAGATTCAATATCTACTCAGAAATTGGAACAAGCCCTATCTTTAATCATTAGCTCTGGCTATCAATTAGATAATGACGCCTTTATATTTTTAAAAACATTAATTAAAACCCAAGATGTCAAAAAAATCGTAGAAGATACTTTAAAGAAAGTTGTTGCATCACCGGAAAAACCCGTATTTATAACCAAAGAGATATTGAACAAAACATTAGAGGAACGGCAATCAGAAAGAGAAACTAAATTTTCAGAAAGCGTTGTCAAAACTTTTCGTCCACTCGCAAAAGACGTTGACTCAAAAATAGAAATAAATGAATATCCTAC
>CP070659.1:888226-891122 GCA_020355125.1 Candidatus Bathyarchaeota archaeon | reverse complement strand
CCTCGTCACGGTCTACGCGTTATCGCTTGATGGTAAGGAGAAGAAACGCCTCATCGTGTATGCCATCCTTCACCGACTCTCCTTTCTCTATGTGTTAGATATTATCCGGATGCTCAGCCAACTTGAAGAGGCCCTGCACTACCCGATGAAATGGGAGAAAATGGATCACCACGGATTAGCCCCACGCGCGACAAGGCGACTGGTGGAATTAGAGCGTGTGCTAGCTAGTTAACAGAACCGAATCCTCTTCCAATGTGGAAACGAGCGATCCGCTCGAACATACACGCACGCGCGCGCGCTTATAGACTAGAGTAACAGCGTGATTTTAGAGTGGCTAACTAACTCTTTCGATTTATTCTCGCACACGCATATGTGTGCGAGGAAGAGAGTAGGGAGTAGAGAGAGAGGAGTATAGGTAGAGAGACAGGTAGGAGTAAGAAGAAGAAGAGAAAAATTTAAGCTAATATAGGCGCGCGCGCTAATAAGGATAAAATGAAGGTGATCATGGATGATGACCGGTAAGGAGAGAATGCTAGCAGCCTTTGAGGATGGTTGTCCGGACGAGATACCGAATGTGTTGAACAATACAGGCTTGTCCATGTGGCGAGGGCATTTCTGGAAGGTCTTCGCTGAGGGTAAACCTTGGTGGATTAGGAATGCTTGGGACATTCCTAAGCTATTGGAGGTTGAGGAAAAGCAGCAGAAGATCTGTGACCTCGACTGGATATGGAACGCGGACCTATGCCCGAGCAGAGAGTGGAGAAAGGTCCATAGGGTTGCGCCCACCGCTAGAGCTGTCTACATGGTGAACCTTGTGCCCAAGGATAGGAGAGAGCATATCAGGCAGTATATTTTAGAGGAGCCCAGACCAGATGGCTCAAGTTACAGGGTTTCTAAGGATGTGCTCTTCAGACGATACGGCGTAGATATGACCGACATCATCACGGAGAAGGAGGACGTAGAGAAGTACATCACGGTGGAGAAAGCTGAGGAATTGATCGAGACCGGTAAACTCGATTGGATCCAAGCGATTATTGACAAGTTCGGGGAAGAGAAATTTATATCGGCCTGTAATGACAGGAGCCCCTTCACAAGCACCGTCAACCTTATGGGCGTTGCCACCACCCTAACAATGATGATCAAGAACCCGGAGTTACTCTTACAGATCGCTGATAGATATGCAGATCAACTAATTGAAGTGTACAAAGCCATTGCAAAGATTGGCGCAGACGGCACAATGGGTTGGGAATGGGTTACTGGCGAGATGATATCCCCTACCCAATATAATGCGATAATTAAACCCTCTGCCCTGAAAGTTTGCAATGCAGTGAAGAAGATGGGGATAAAGTACATATACGCACCGACCGGATTAGGAAAGAGATGGCAGGAAGGCCTTGAAAGCATGCTCGATATGGAGCCTGACGCTATTCAACTTGAGGAGAGCGTGAAGGGTTTGGACACTGATATGGCTTGGCAGGCAAGCCTTCTAAGACGGAAGGGTCTCCAAGATAAAGTCACCATCTTCGGTAACATAGCCGCCATAAATGCTATACAGAATAGTACGACTGAAGAGCTAGAGGAGGAGGTCAAACGACAGATCGATATTGGTCGCGAGTATGGTAGGTTCGTGATGGATGCGGGAGCCCCCATAACACCTGAAACTTCCTTTGAACGCCTCCTAGAGTATCTTACGCTCGTTCGAAAATACGCTCGAAGAATACAGTAACCTTAACTAGCTAGCAAAAATCGCGCGCGCTAGTAAGAAGAAGAAAAAGATTAAAATTTAAGCTAATACAGGCGCGCGCGGAGGTTAATTGCATGTTCCTATGATGTTTTGATGCCAGAAACGCCTAACTTTATACGATAGACTGAGGTTCTAGCTGTTATAAAAAGACTTTTCCAATCGGTATCACCCCATGCACAGTTTGCTGGTTGTTCAGGAGTTCTAATGGTGCCTAAATGATCTCCATTCTTAGAAAACACCCATAAGCCACCAGCAGCTGCCACGTACAAATTCCCCTCAATATCTACCTTCATCCCATCAGGATTACCTGGTAAATCTGAACGGATTTCTGAAAAAACCCGATTGTTCCTTATTGTCCCATCAGATTTCACATCAAAGGCTCGTATGTGCCGCCGTTTAATCGATGAATCTGCAATGTAGAGTACCGTCTCATCGGGAGAGAAAGAAATACCATTTGGACGATCGAAATCATCCTTCAACAATATCACCTTTTTATTCTTGGGGTCTATGAAGTAGACTCCTTGAAATGAGAGTTCTTGCTCTTCGGGGGTTATACAATATGGAGGATCTGTAAAGTAGATCATGCCATTAGATTTCACCACGACATCATTTGGACTGTTGAGACGTTTATTGCGAAACCGTTCGATTAAAACCGTGGAAGCGTCATCTTTCTCCATTCTTGTTAGCCGTCGATTGCTGTGTTCGCAAATAATTAGTCGCATCTCCTTATCGTATGTTAAACCATTTGAGTTTCCACTTGGTTCACGAAATATTGTTACACCGTTAGTTGGTGACCACTTGTAAATACGGTTTGCGCGGATATCGCTAAACAGTAGAAACCCCCCAGAAGCGTTCCAAACAGGACCTTCGGTAAATTGAAAACCCGTTGCAAGCCTTTCAAGCTCGCTGTCTTCAGGTAGAATATGAGCGATATGTGGATTATTCACCTTCTTAACCCCATATAATCCTTAAATCTAAAAGAATATCATTCATGAAGAGCCCTAATAACCCCTCTTTCAAGATATAAAACTCGGTGAATCAATACTAAAATGTTACTACAAAAAGTTCTAGCTAGCTAGTAATATTTTTCTTTTTGATATGGTTCGAAACCTAGCGCACGCTACAATGATCCTCTCATACCTGCTCTCGATT
>CP070659.1:883140-888126 GCA_020355125.1 Candidatus Bathyarchaeota archaeon | reverse complement strand
GGATGGGAGCATTGAAAAAGCTAGAGGATGGAATTGGAGAAATCAAACGTCTGTATATTCGCCCAGAACATCGTGGACAAGGATATGGAAAGACGATCCTAAATAGACTGATAGATAAGAGTAGTGAACTTGGATACTCAACCATTCGACTTGATACCGCAGACTTCATGACCACGGCTCAATCAATGTATCGATCTGCAGGATTTACAATGAGAGATAAGTATTCTGGAAGTGAAATTCCAGAATGGTATCAATCCTACGCTGTATTTATGGAAAAGAAATTATAAGCTAGCGCACGCGCTACTGTTCAAAAAATTGGATAGATGACTCATATCCAAAAAATTGGAAAAGCGTGCAAACTTTTCGTATACGCATAGGGCGCGCGCGCTACAAATAGAGGATAAAGAAAAGATAAAAGGGAAATCTTTAGGTTTTTTTGATTTTCTGTTTGGGGAGTATTCCACGTTTGTCTAGGTCGTCAGCTACATCCTTTAGGCCGAGCTTTTCAAGCGTCTGTTTGGTGGGAATGCCGGTTTCGATATCCCATCCTCTTAGTTCATAGTACTCATTTTTCATCTTTTCAAATTTTGTTCTGTTTATTTTCAAGCCTTTACGTGGGCCGTCTTGAATCGGCTCTCTGAAGAAGAGTTCTGGAATCGTGTCCATCTTCCTTGTTCTCCCATCTCTAACGAGGAAAGCTCTTTCCATGTTGATGATTCTATCTGCGGTTGTAAGCAGCCATTTCTCATCCACATTCATGCCAGTGGCAGCATTGAACCAAGCCAGCTGTAATAAGTGAGGTTTTGGCAGCACGCCAACATGATCGAATTGTCCTGGTTCCTCAGCCGTATATTCTTGGATGATGGTTACATTACAGAGACCCAGCATATCATTTATTACGCCTTCTCTATCTGCGTGAACCAGTAACTGTGCTTTTCCTTCATATTCCCATGGGATTATGACGCGCGGACTTCCATAATTCTTTTCGGCGCGGGCATAAGCCTCCTTAAGCTCTTCGTCTAACCCTAAATTCTTCATGGATCTCTCCCAGATGAGCTTGTTTTCGAACTTGCTCCTATGCGTGCTTCCTCTCGCACATACCGCCAGCCCCAACGCCGTCCCAAGGCTTACTCGCATGTCCACGCTTCTCGGTAGTATGCCTCTTCTATGGACTAGCATTTCCTCTGCTTTTGATCCAAGCTTTTTAGCGAACCGTAGTGCACCTTCAGCTAAGGAGTCTCCAAAGCCTTCCCTTTTAGCTACTTTTTGGATCGTTGCTAGAAGAGTTTCTGTGTTACCTTTTTCCATCGGAAGCCCATCAGTATCTTTTTCTGTGATAATTCCTTTTTCGTACATTTGCATGAGCCAGGCCATTGTTTTGCCTAATGCCCGATAATCTAGGCCATAGTCGCTTGCCAGATTTGTGAACTCAAAAATTTTGTTCCAATCCGTCGTCCAAACCATCCAAGGAAGCCAGTACACATAGCATCTAAACATGCTAGTACCAACACCTTCAACCTTAACCCACGCCATATCTCCGTAGGGACACCCACTACAGCTCGCTCTTGCTACTTTGTGTTTTTCAAGAAAAGGTTCTCCTCTAGTCTTTTGGATATCAGGCCATTCGAAGCCCTCGAATTGTCCAACTTCTCCGATATCCGTTGTTTCAAACCAAGTGCGATATGCGGATACTCCATAGACAGGCCATGAGGTGGTCATATATTCACGCTTCCGCGCGCGTTCTGCTTGTTCTTTTGTCCGTTTTTCTATTCTTTTGATTAGTTTTTCGCCTATTTCGAGGATCTTTTCTGAATCGTAGACTTTCAATCCTTTGGTTCCCCGGACGACAACGGCCTTCAAGTTTTTAGACCCAAAGACTGCCCCCAGGGCTGTTCCGCTTCTTTCTTCATGTTCAATGGTTGCTAAGCGGACAAGTTTTTCCCCAGCAGGCCCAATAGCTAGTATCTTAACGTCTGGATCTTCTAGCTCTTCTCTGATCAACGTATTGGTGTCGAATGTACCTTTTCCCCAAACATTTTTAGCATCTTTGATTATGATGGTATCATTCTCAATGAAGAGATAGATGGGTCTACTCGCTCTACCCTTGATTACTATATTGTCGTATCCAGCCCACTTGAGTTCGGAGGCGAAATAGCTTCCAAAAGCAGTGTTTGCGTAGCCCTCTTCCTCTTGTTCGGGAGATCTTGAGGTTATCTCTAGTTTAGCAGCACCTATGGCTCCAGTTCCTGCGAGTGCGCCGGCTCCAATTATTATTGGAGTTTCTGGGTCGAAACAGCTTTGTCCAGTCTGAGAATGATCGTAGATGAGTTTTGCGTTCACGCCTCTTTGGCCCACGAATAGTTTAGTATATTTTGTCGATGGTTGTTTAATGATTTTCTCTTTTGTTAAGTCTACATGTAGAATTGTTCCAGCCCAACCATAAGTCATTTTTCTATTTTACTCCTTTTAATTATGTGCTTCCTGCTATTAGGGTAATGGCTTTCGACATTTTTTCTGCAGCTTCTCTTTTCTTGGCTAACCCAACTTTATTTTTGACAATTGCCCTTATTGCACCAGGTATACAGAATTTTGAGCAGAGAGGATCACCATCACAAAGATCGCATTTTGAAGCTTTGTTCGTCTTTTCATCGATATGGATGCCACCTACTGGGCATGCAATTAGACAGAGTCTACAACCAATGCACGAATCTTCATTAATCAAATAAGCGCCTGTATCTGGATTAAGTCCAGATATCGCAGCAACTGGACAAACCGTTTTACACATTGGCGTTTCACATTGTTGACAGACCACGGGTATCGAGTAGTAATAGTCGCCTTGCTTCTCATATCTAAGAGCATTTATATTTGAGCGTATAGGATTAGATTCCTTGACATGTTTCAGAGAACAAACGATTTCGCATGTTCCGCAACCCGTGCATTTATTTGGATCAATTAAAAGTAACTTTTCCAATCATTTCACCATTTATCGTCCCTAATAGATCATTTTTTTATATTTATTAGATTATATCCATTCACTATAAAAATGATTCACTGCACATTAATGCGACGTTTCTTTTTAGGAAGAATTATCCTTACACGTTAAAATCTATGGCTTCTCTGCTTTCAAGCTTTTTAAGGAGACGGTCTACTTTTACTCTATGATATTGGAGTCCCATATCTTCGGCACTAAATCCCATAGCCAAACCTAGTAACTGGGTATAATATAGTATAGGTATTCGATACCTTTTTTTGAGGTTATGCTCCAAAATTATTTGGTTAAGATCAAATTGAAGGAAACAGTAGGGGCATCCTGCAAGTATTAAACAATCCGTTTTGATGCGGGATAAATCGTTGAGTTTTTCCTCAACTATTTCGAGGGAAACCTCTTCATTTATGTTACGGGCATAACCTCCACAACACAACATCTCAGATTGATATGTACACACATTTGCACCAAGGGCTTTCACCAGATTTTTCAGCGATGTTGGATCGTTCGCATTATCATATTCTTTTAATTCGTCAAAAATATGGCATCCATAATGTACGGCAGCCTTAATTCCGTAAAGGGGATTTTGAACCAACTCATGTATCGTCTTTAGCCCTACATCTTTGTATAGAACGCTAAGCATGCTTTTCACAGTAATCTTTCCTTTAAACTCCTTCCCAAAAGTTTTTAGATATTCGTTTATTTCGGCTCTCAATCTATCGTCTGATCTAAGATCCTTATTAGCGCGGAATAGAGTCATATTGCATCCATTACACAAAGTTAGAATGTCAAGCCCCTCGTTCTCTGCTAAGCAAATATTTCTAGCAGCAATTGCATACCAACTCTTCAAACTCAATATTTGCATTGATATGGGTTCTGGACAACAAGTCCAGTCTTTCATCTGCCGGAGATTTATTTTGAATTTTTTAAAGGCTTTAATTGTTGCTGCTTCAAATTGTGGAAATCGTGAAGAAATCATGCAACCCACGAAGAGCGCGTATTCTTTCATGAGATTCCCTTTATCTTTTTTGTTAATCCAGTAAGATCAGCTATTTTTTTAAAATCGGTTTTATTAATCTCAAGAGGGGGGAGACCTAAAATTTGCCTTTTTCTAAGAATCGAGGATGTGACGTTGGTGGCTACACCCTCTTTAATTAGCAGAGAGGCTATGCTTTTACAATGACTAAAGAATGAAGAGATATCTGCTGCTCGAGTAGACATAATTGAACAGAAGAGATGCGATACATGTAATGTAAGTTGTGTTTTTCCCCGATAAATATCTATTAATTGGTTATATTTTCTTTTCATTCACCGCACTCTTATGTACCTACGTATTTGTGAATGGAAGATATAAGGCTTTTATTTGTAGGCGCATTGTTTTAGGCGTGCGTGCTCGGTGGAAAGCTTGAATTTTATTTAATCCATGCATATTTTTTTATACCTTTTTGTTAAAATTGATTGGTAGCTTCTAGAGTCGCTGAAAGGGGAGTAAAGTGAGTAAGATTAGTGTGAAAGTAGTTAAGGGTATATGCCAAGGGGGATACCATCTAATCGGAGATACGTGGGTGATAGATGTTGATGATGCGATGACTCCTGAAGGGATGTGTCTGAGTGCTTTCAGTGCGATCTTGCCTTACGTCATGATTTTGGTAGGGAATGGAGAGTTTCCCTGGGAAGAGACGGGGCCAAAAACGAAGACGCAAATCTCCTGTGGGGATCCTAAGGGGATCATCTTAGAAATAGAGAGACTTCCCGCCTAATTATGCCTCTCGCACGGGTGCGTACGCGTTAACTCATTCTACGAAAATATACGTTCCAAAAATAGATCACATCCTTTCATGCTAGCGCGCGCGCAAAAATGACGAAATAATTGAATAGATCCATCAATGCTTTCAACACTCGCTCGGCAACTATTAACACCTTGTACAGTAATAAAAGGAGGAAAAATTGTACGTTTTAACACTATTAGCTTAAACGTCTCGAAATAGATGAACATATGG
>CP070659.1:877120-883040 GCA_020355125.1 Candidatus Bathyarchaeota archaeon | reverse complement strand
TTATAGCAAGTCGGAAAATAGAGAAGACTGGCGCAAGAAATGGACTTCCAAGACAGATTGATCTCCCATCAATCTAAGCAGTTTTTCCCCTATTATATCATTCATATATTCTACCAATTTCTTCAACGCCTTCTTTGTACTGTCTTCTTTTTTCATCTACAATGCGTTGTGCTAAAGGGGTGGGATAATTACCGGTGATGCAAGCGAGGCATAGTTCAGTTTCTTTTAAGCTTATTGCTTTAATAAAATCGTCAAACGACTAATACTGTACACTATCAGCGCCAATAATAGTTGCGATCTCTGAAGGATCATGCTTCACGCCTATTAGTTCGCCGAAAGTTGCCATGTCTATTCCATAGGGGCAGCGCGCGCGCTATATCTCTATAGAGGGAGGCGCCATCCATGTGTCCTGACGTGGCATATCTTACGTTGCCTATTCCGACATGGTGTGGATGCCTTTTTAGCCACTTTTTCATCTTTCTTTTTTTAATCCTTGGAATTAATCCAAGGCTTTATGTGTGTGAAATGTTGTGCTGTGAGTAAGAAATCCATGGGATTGATGGCCCCTATGGTTTTGGGATATAAGGCCCCAATATAGATAATTAAATACTGGTTCGTGTATGAAGCTAAAGGCTCCAAACACACCACAGGCTTCTCTTAAAGTCAATAGTTTATCAAAATATTGTATAAAAACACAATGTTATTTATTTTTTTTAACAAAAAAATGCATAATCTCGAGCCTATCGCGCAAACATGCTATGTAATTTACTAGTATTTTCCCAGCAGTTTTTTACTTCCCTCTCTTATCTCAGAAACATAGGTGTCTTTCGCTTTTAACCCTTTAAATTTCCTTCTCAATACTTTTGCCATTACGAGTATATCTTCTTCTTTAAGCTCTGTATCTCTTTCACTTATGGTGATCAGACACTTGAAGGCATCACCAACATGAAGTTTCCTCAGCCGTTTAAAAGCTTTCACATCTTCTTTTTGAGCATATTCAACAACAAGTTTGCCAAGGTATTGGCCATCAATCATAACGTCATGGCAAGTTCTAAAGCCAGGTATCGAATCGGATAATTCTTTTGAAATTTCTATTCTTTGGTTTTCTTCTTCAAAAAGAGCGTCAAAACCTTCAACGCTAATGGTACTATTGCATTTGTTACATCGAATAATCAATTCTTTGAGATGATCATCTTCTCCAATAATGGACTCTTGAATAGTGTATATGTTTTCTGTTTCATCTTCGGGCGAAATTTTTACTCCACATTTGGGACAGGAGAAGTCTCCTTCGCCTTCAATCTTTGCAAGGTTTACTTTCCGAATCATCTACACAATCTCTTCAAAGAAAAGTTCATTTATGAATACCTATTTAAAAATTTCTTATAAAATCGTAGCGTGTGTGCTAGAGGCGACTACTATAACTGTCTATCGTATTAAAACTTGGGAACATTTTAAAGCTCTTGTTACTTCATTAAAGCCCTCAACAGTCTACTACTTGACTCAACCCCATCCTTTAAGAAAACCGCCTTTAGGTTTAAGATTAACATTCTACAATAGGGGAGACATATATGTATTCATAGATTATGCTGACGCTAAGGTGCTCCATAAGACAGGAATCCCAATAACAAATCCAAGTGATGCAGTGAATGCTGATGTATCAGAGTACGATATAAGAAATTTTCTTGCGAAGGAACTGGATGATGTAAATCTGGTTTCCCTTCCACCATTTATGTACTAAACACTCTTTGATCTAACATTATTGTTTGAGATCACCTCACACTAGCTCGCGCGCTCTAAATCTAGCTTGATGATTCATAAAAATAATAAGAATCAACATGATGGATAATACAGGAATAAGAAAAGGTAGCAGTGAAGAGAATATGGGTAAACGATCCAAGCTAGAAATCTATTATGGTGTTCTTGAAGCAATTAAAAGAGGAATGCGTAAACCTACACAGATCATGTATGAAACATTCTTATCTTGGAACACCCTCAATGAGGCACTTGAGCTACTTATCAGCAATGGCTTCATCAAAAAAGAGGAACGTAATGATTCAAAACGGCGATATTTTATTACCGACAAAGGCCAAGAAGCACTATCATACTATATAAAATCTATAGAAGACTTAATTCAGGTCTAGCTATTTCCAAACGTGTGTTAACGCATGCTGTATGCGTAAAGAACACGCGTGCTCAGATAGCGAAACTCTTTTTACACCTCTATGAAGCATCTAGCTAATATTATCATTCAATAAGAAAACTAGGTCTTTAGCCCACTGGTATTGTCTTCAAATCGTGAAAGTTCTTTAAATTCTAGAAATCGGGCATAAATCTGAGATGAAGAAAGATTTTCTATACCCTTTGTACCGAACTTTTCAACACATAATGAAGCCATTGTGCTTCCATAAATAACTGCTCTTTTTAAATTTTCAAGACTCAAGTCTTGTGTTTTATGTAGATATCCTCCAAAGCCGCCTGCAAAACTATCACCAGCACCTGTGGGATCACGAACATCTTCAAGCGGATAAGCAGGGGCATAGAAAACTACATTATCGGAAAATAATATTGCACCGTTTTCACCCTTTTTGATCACTAGATATTTGGGCCCCATTTCCCGGATTATTTTTGCTGACTTAATCAAATTCGGTTCATCTGACAATAAACGGGCTTCAGAATCATTTATTATGAAAACATCCAGTTTTTCCATTACTTTCAACAAATCATTCCTTTTTCGTTCTATCCAAAAATTCATTGTGTCACAGATTGTGAACATGGGATTTATTAACTGTTTTAAAACATTTAATTGTAAAACGGGATCAATATTTCCCAACAAAACAAATCGATCTTTTCTCGATTTATCGGGAATAATTGGGTCAAAGTTTTGGAAAACATTTAATTTTGTAGAAATGGTGTCTCTAACGTTAAGATCATAATGATATCTTCCAGACCATCTGAATGTTTTTTCCCCTTTAATAATTTGTAAACCTTCTAAATCGATATCATATTTTTTGAACATTTCTATGTGGCGCTTACTAAAATCATCCCCAACAACACCAACTAAATGTATTGGCTTAGTGAAATAGCTGGCAGCTAAGGCTATATATGTTGAGGAACCGCCTAAAGCGTTCACAATTTGGCCAAAGGGTGTTTTAATATCATCCAAAGCTATTGAGCCAACTACTAGAAGCCCCATAAAACATCAACAATAATACATTTTGTTCTTTAAGAATAAAAAATCTGTCAACAAATCACGTGAGCTATAAGTAATAATATCAAGTTTATTTATTAAATGCAGTTCATTTCAACAAATTCATTTATCTCTTTCCCACTCCGCTAAATAGTGGCGGCAGGCAAGGTAGGACTGGTACACTGATCCCTACACACGTAATGCTATATAAACTATAAAAAATCTCTTTGAAGGAGCTATCTACTTCTTTAAAATTGGACGGTAGATTTTAGGCAGAGGAGCCTTGACTAACTTCTCTTCCAGAAACTCTTTATACGTTGCGTGGGCCCAATACGCACTTGTTTTTACTAGAAGTTTTATAGCATTCTCGTAATTACCTAAACTGTAGTGGAAGGCGAATTTATCAAACTCTTCATCAGCCTTCTTTAACAGCTCAATAGCTTCCCTTCTCTTGAATGTACCGTGAGCTAATGATTTTTTTATTATCGAGAAAGCAGGGTCACGCGTACCCATTGTAAGATTCTCTATGTAGTGTGGAAAAACCTTCCATGGTTTATCCTGGTAGTAAAGCCAGATCTCTTCATCAGTCGGTACGTTTCGTCCCTCCTTTTCATCTCTTAATGCAGCTTCTCCAATTTTAATACCTTGATATCTAGCTTTCAGAAGTGCATCGTCTAGATATGCGGTATGTACAGGAAGTCCACCAACATATTTCATGGCATAACTGAAAGCCCATTGGCAGAGCATGGTATTAGCAACTATCTGAAAGCCCTGGTTACTAGCGACAGAGATCGTAATCACTGGTATACCCATCAACTTTCCACTCCACTCCATTGGGTAGAGCCTTTCCACGAATAAGTGCGTTAAGGCATCAGCAGTCCAGCAGTGGACAGGCGCGGCGAGGATTAGGCCATTTGCTTCTTCAACTTTTCTCCACAATTTTCCTTTTCCTTTCTTACCCATATCATCTGGTAGAATACAAAGATGTTCAGCCATTCTTATACATTCATAGCAGGATGTACATGGACCGAATTGATAATCTAATAGATGTATCAGTTCTACTTCAACGCCAGGTATTGTTTTAGCTCCTTCAATTGCTTCATTCAAGACCTTTACAGTGTATCCATCTATTCTAGCGCTACCTAAAAATCCTAGAACACGAGCCATAATGATTCACTCCGTAAAAATCCGATTTTAAAAAAATAAAGATTCTGGTTCAAATGTATTCCATTTTAGTAGGATGTGCTTCTAATTATTCAACTAACTCTTTAGCGCGTGCTCTCGGCTTAATGATCTGTTCTTCCCACGTGAAATACGATATTCGTGCGCGAAGTTAATATGTGAAAAAGACAAAAAATAATACTTTGCCTTTATTAGATTAGCTTATAGAGACACGTGCGCTAAATAACATTATATTTTTAGATGACTAAAGCGTGCGTTTATATATCCTTAATTAACGTTGGTAAAAAAGATGTAAGATGAAAGATAAATCAGCCAACCGGCTCATATTTGAGAAAAGCCCTTACTTGCTACAGCATGCGTACAATCCTGTTGATTGGCATCCCTGGGGCTCTTCAGCTTTCGAAACAGCTAGGAAAAAGGATAAACCTGTTTTTCTCTCTAGTGGGTACTCTACTTGTCACTGGTGTCACGTGATGGAGCGGGAATCCTTCGAGGACCCGGCTATAGCCAAATTGCTAAACGAAACCTTCGTCTGCATCAAGGTGGATCGGGAAGAGCGACCAGATATTGATCGGATTTATATGCGGGTTTGCCAGATGATGACAGGTAGTGGTGGATGGCCCCTTACCCTTTTGTTGCTACCTAATAAACGCCCCTTCTTTGCAACCACCTACATCCCTCGGGAGAGCAGGTTTGGCCGTGTTGGAATGAAAGAACTAATCCCACAGATACAAGAGTTGTGGGAAACGAGGAGAGAAGACTTGTATAGTTCTGCTGAAAAAACCTTCTCTTTTCTCAGGCGGAGTGAAGTCGAGTCTGATCTAGATCGAGTGGAGGAACTGGACGCCTTAACTTTAGACGCGGCTTATCTCGATCTAGCTGATAATTTTGATGAACGATACGGAGGCTTTGGTGGGGCACCAAAGTTTCCTTCATCTCATCGACTGACCTTCCTTCTCCGTTACTGGAAACGTACTGGAAAGGAGAATGCTCTGCGAATGGTGGAACAATCCTTAGGCTCGATGCGGCTTGGCGGTGTCTACGATCATATCGGATTTGGCTTTCACCGCTACGCCACAGATAGCAGATGGCTTGTACCTCACTTTGAGAAAATGCTCTATGATCAGGCGATGCTAGCAATAGCTTACACAGAAACCTACCAGGCCACGGGAAAAGAAGAGTACAAAAACATAGCATGTGAGATATTCACCTATATACTACGTGATATGACTAGCCCAGCGGGAGGATTCTACTCGGCTGAAGACGCTGACGTCGAAGGGAATGAGGGTGAATTTTACCTCTGGACCGAAGACGAAATAAGACAGCTTCTGCCAAAAGAGGATGCCGATCTTGTCATCAGCGTCTTCAACATAGAGAGAAACGGAAATTTTGAAGAGGAATCAACTCGGAAAAAGACGGAAAACAACATCGTCTACCTCAAACAACCTCTTCATAGAATCGCTGACACCCAAAAGATACCCTTTAAATACCTGCAGGATCGGTGGGAATCCCTTCGCAAACAACTTTTCGCTAAAAGAAACCTACGTATTC
>CP070659.1:874139-877020 GCA_020355125.1 Candidatus Bathyarchaeota archaeon | reverse complement strand
TGATGGTCCTGCCTGTTGAGGGTGGAGAACCTCGAGAAGTTGTAAAAATAACTGATGGAGGATGCATGGCCTTGGCTTGGACTCCTGATAGCCGCGAGATAATTTTTGGTAAAAACGTGTCTGCTTCTTCTGGCAGCCAGAGAACAGACCAGGGCTCTGAGTTGTGGAAAGTTTCTGTTGAAGGGGGTGAGCCTCAAAAGCTCGGGAAAACGGCAGGCTCAATAGTGGGGTTACGCCTACATCCCGATGGACAGCGCCTGGCATTCACCTCACAAATATCGTGGGTTGAAATCTGGGTGATGGAAAATTTCTTGCCGGACGTAGAAATTAAGAAATAGAAAAGGCGACATTAGCAGCTAGAAAATGTGTGAGACCTTTCGTCGTATTTAATATCAACACGATTTGGACGCCTTGTGATAATCTTCTAAAGTTGTTAATGCGAAGAAAGAGGCCAGTTCGTGTGTAAGGCCAATAATCCCTCTTAAAAGTTATCGCATTCTTGAGTCTTGGCATAATAGACATGCTCACAATTGTACCTAACAGGTTTAAACTGACCCCTTTTACAATTGCATATACATACACTGGCGTCTTCAAAATAAAAACGTGGAAGCCTAAGAAGTAAAATTGAAAAGCGAGGTAAGGGACAAGAACACACAAACCTGAAACTAAAGAGGCGATTAGAAGAAACCTTGTATTGAACTCGTTTTTTAAGTTTCTAAGGGGAAGCACAGGAAAAAAGAATAGCAGGTCGAAAATGAATCCCCCCAATACATAGCCTGATGCTAGAACCCACGGATAAAGGGAAGCTGTGCGCCTCACAATTCGTGTAACAAGAGAAGCGATAATCGACAATAATGTGACTCTGCCAAATTTCTCCGTTAATTCCGCCATTATTAGCATTAAAAACCATCCTAGAAAACGTTGTATAACTCCATGAACATTAGTAATTTGACCAATAACAGGGCCCAAAGTAATTTGTGCCGAGATCCAGAGGGCTGAAAAAACTGCGATTAATGCGAGCTCTCTTGTATTCAAGGCAAACAGTGAAGGTTGGTTATTGCCGTTTCGCGATTGGAACAATAATCTTCCACGTACCTTTACTTATTAGAGAAACATTGATCTCTTGATATCCTCTCTTCGCTAGCGAAGCTGGAATATCTCGTACAGAAGGTGGGTTATCTAAAACGATTTCCAGAATATCATTCGATGAAAGGCTTTGTAAGGCTCTTAATACTAATAGTTCTGGATAAGGGCAAACCTGGCCTCGAACATCAAGAGAATAACGCTTTTCGCTAATTCTCTGTATATTAGTCATATTTCAATCTCCAGGCAAAGTCAAAAAATGTTTCAAATCTTCTTGTGTACATCGGTTACAAAATTCTCTTAACGTTTCTGACGCTTCTTTTTCCTTGAAATAATTCATTAAAAGGGATTTAATTCTAGAGCTTATTTTCTCTGCTGGAACATCCACCTCCACACGTCGGCCTAATGATAGTTTGGTCCCAAATCCTCCTCCTAAAAGTAGAGTATAGGTTTGTTTCGGATCACCATTCACTTTAGCCAGCTTACCTGCTAAGCCTATCTCTGCTATGAGATTTGCACAACAATTGTTGGGGCATCCGCTAATATAAATCCGGAATTCCGCCTCGTTCAGCCACTTTATGTTAAATTGTTTCTCTAAACCATCGACAATTTTTTTTGTTAGATCTTTGGCATGTGGTGTTTTCGTCTTCCCGCAGAAATCTGAAGCACATCCCATACTGGTCCATCGGAGTTTGGATCCTCTCATCTGAAAGCCGTTTTCTTCCAATCGACGTAAAAGGGTGTCCTTCTTCTCTACATAAGGTATAATAAGGTTTTGAGTAGGTGTCAGCCTTAACTTGCCATTGCCGTATTCGTCTGCTAGATTTGCGAGTGAAATCATTTCGTCACTTGTGAACGTTCCTCCAATGAGGGGAACATTGATGTAATCATATCCTTTTTGCTTTTGCGATTGTACTCCTTCGTGTTCACCATTTTTTATGAACGCTGCTCCTTCATATTTTTCGGGGCGCTTACCAACTTTTTCCTCTAGCGTGTTAAGAAACTTTTTAAGCCCCCACGTATGTAGGAGCCACTTGAAGCGGGCTTTAGATTTGCTTTCTCGGCTACTGTAATCTCTATGGATCTCTATTATAGCTACGGCAGTAGTAAACGCGTCTTCAGGTTTAATAAAGACGTAAATAGGTTTAGCCAATTGTGGACCCGGTAAGGAGGCGCCAATGCCGCCGCCGGCCAATAGAGTATATCCGATCTCTTCGTTTTTCTTCACTGCAACAAAGGCTAAGTCGTTGATCACGGCTCTTGTGCAGTCACATCCGCATCCAGAGATAGAGAATTTAAACTTTCTTGGCATGTCTTGGAAATCAGGGTTCCCAATAAAGAAGTCACTAAGCTTTTTAAGGAGAGCTGCTCCATTCAAAAGCTCGTTCCTATCGATTCCTGACACTGGACAGCACACGATATTCCGTGCATCACCATACCTGGCACCACTAAATCCCTGACCACACATATCCGTGGTGAAGCCCATTTCATCCATGATTGAAAATATGTCAAGAGCGTCCTTCGCATCAATCCAATGTAATTGAATGTCTTGCCGATTCGTGATCTCAGCTTGGCCCCTACTATAACCCCGAGCAAGCTCTGCAATACGACGGAATTGTTTAGTGTCTAGCAAGCCTCCTGGAATCTTTATCCTAAGAAAGTGAGGCGACCCCGTAACGTTTAGAGGATTACTGTCACGTCCCAGTGAGAACCTACCAATAAAGCGATTAATATCATCAGTGTTTAACTGCATATTTTTCACCTAGTTAGCAAGCGTTACTTTTCATTATCTCTATGT
>CP070659.1:865202-874039 GCA_020355125.1 Candidatus Bathyarchaeota archaeon | reverse complement strand
TCTTGGAGACGTTGATGTATTGTGTTCTGGAGTTCTTCGAGGATCGTGGGGTTCAAGGGTTTTTCTACAGGCTTGTCGGCAGCCAAAAAAATTAAGGCGTTAAGTTCTTTCAGATTGATACTTGATGTTGGTGTCTTCAGAGTGTTAGAGAAGTCTTTAATGAGGTTTTTAGTTAATTTTGAGGTTTCTGCAGGAGTTGATACATCGATGAGTGCGGAGATATAGGCTTTCATCGCTTTGTCTGCCTCCTAATTAACGGATTTTCTTCGATCCCTGAGATCTTTCCATCGGTCATGTGTACGATATAATCACATTTTTCTGCAATCCATCGGTTGTGAGTGACGAGAACGAAGGTTTGGTGATTGATCTTGTTGATGCGGCGAAAGAGGTCCATGATATTCCCGCTTGTTGTCGAGTCTAAGTCACCGGTGGGTTCATCGCCTAAGATGATTGCGGGTTGGTTGATTAAGGCACGTGCTACGGCGACGCGTTGTTGTTGACCTCCTGAGAGTTCTGTGGGGAGGTGATACAGTCGATCGCCCATGCCTAGTTCGCGTAGCAGCATCTTAGCTTGTTCTCGAGCTAGCCCCGCGTTCATTCCCGTTAGTAGAAGGGGAGTTTCGACATTTTCTACAGCGGTGAGGAAAGGAAATAGATTGAATAACTGAAAGATGAAGCCGATGTTGTCTCGGCGGAACGCTGTCATCTGTCCATCGGATAGAGTTAAGGTGTCCACACCATCGATAGTGATATCTCCAGCCGAACGCCGATCCAAGTGACCGATCATGTTTAATAGAGTTGTTTTTCCACATCCAGACGGTCCCATAATCGCCATCATATCGCCTTTATGCACGGTTAATTCGATGCCTCGTAACGCGTGGACTTCGTTTGTTTTTCCCTCATTATAACGTTTATGTAGATTGTTAATTTCGAGTATTTTCTGGGAACCTTTATCATTCGTTTCTATACTGTTTTTCATCCCACATACCTCAATGCTTCAGCGGGAGGAATTCGTGAAGCGGCGATCGCGGGGAGTGTTCCCGACCCTAAGGCGATCAGTATAATGATGGAAAGATATGACCCAATATCTCGCCAAGGAATAATGAGGGTGGCATTTTGCATGTTTGCAAAACCCGTACTGATGAGTAATCCGTTAACGACCCCGATGAGTAAGCCGATTATTCCAAGTACGACCAATTCGAGGAGAACCGAGAGAATGACTTGTCGTCTGGGAAATCCTATGGCTCTCATCATCCCAATCTCCCGTTTTCTTTCAGACACATTGCGAACTGAAATGACTCCCATCCCGACTGCTCCAATTACGAGCCCAAAGGTTACATAGATTTGGAGGAACGACGTTATGCGATCTGTAAATTTCAAAGTAGTCTCAATTCTCGCATAGGTTCGAGTGGAACTTGCCATATAGAAGTTGTCATCTGCGAGAAGCCTGTATCCCTCGTCATTTGTGTTTGTGAAGTCTTCAACTGCTTGAGCGATATCCTCAAGTTCAGGATCATCAATTGAAAGAGTGGTTTTAATGAGGTAGGCGTCATACTGATCACTTTTTCTCGATATTGCCGTTTGCCCGTTTGCTTCTCCAAGAAAATCTGTTTGGTTTGCCCAACGTTCTGGTAAATATAGAGTCCCTAGAATATCATCAAAACCGGACCCGTCGAGCGCGCGTCCTGACCCAAAATGTAAGCCTGACCCTAAGGGGAACCCTCCAGCTCGTTGACTGTCAAGACTTCCCCCAATAGTAAAAGCCTGATAATTGGTAAAGCCCATAATTGAGGTGTTCATTGGTATCCAAAGTTGCAGCCCAATTGGCAGTAAAAATGAATCCGTGAAAATTATAGGGTTTTGTATAATGTTTCCCTCACCATCTTTTAGAGGAGTAACACCTTTCAACGAGTCTCCACCAGATGTTATAGGACCATCTGATCCTCCAGGATCGATTTGCATGTCCGCAAGATCAGTTTCTCCTGAAAGGACAGCGAGTAGGTCTGACGTTATATTATACGCAGCCATGGTATATTGAAGGTCGAAGAATTGGTCCCACGCTTTCTTGGATAGATCCAATATCTCCTCATCGGTGACCTCAGAATGTAGTGATTCCCGGACGCCATCAGGCAAGCCATCTAGGTAAAAGGCATACCGCCAATCGGGATCAGAAGAGTCGGAGGCATTCCCCCTAATCTGCTCTGGTTTAAATTCTCCGGTTCTGATGGGCAGTAAATCCGTTCTCGGGTCAAACCCAAGAGACAGGGGATCGTTTAGAGCAATGAACTTGGTGAAATCCTGCTGAGGGTGAAAGGTTTTGAACCCTATTACATCTGTAATGCGACTATCAATCGCAGCGAGCTCATTGGAATAGGAAGTATCAGGAAGAATTGCCTCAGGTTTACTTAACTTGATAGTAAGATCTATGCCGTGAGAGTCTTCTTCAATCTTCGTGACAGTACCCAGACTCGTAGGAATTAATGTCGCTACCACCACATTAAGGGTTAATATGATTGCAAAAATTGCAAAGGTAAGAGTGGACCGCGAGATATGGGATGATATTAGTGAGGGTGCTATTTGGGCTACGCCTTTAACTCCTCGTATGGTGATCAAGATACGTCTTAAGCCACGCATCACAATCGGTAGGTTGAGAGCGATGAACAGTATGGATCCGATCAGGATTTCAGCGATGCCCAGAATCAGGATTTCGATCGAGAATTCAGTAATGTCGGTAACCCACTTCCCCATTGCTACCACAAATAGGATAGAGGGGATCGCCCAGAGGGTAACCGCCGCTACATTAAATGCTTTCACTCGATCCATGAATCGAGACAAGATAATGCCTATTCCTCCGGTGAAGAGCCCAAAGCCCATCATGAGATAGCGCCATTCTTCAAGGCTGTCCCATCCTGCACTCGTCCAAAATACTTGATGAGTCTTCTCGAGAATTCCATTGTAGAGGAGAAGAATAATACTTGCGAATGAGAGTAAAACACCAATGGTTGTGAGGTTACGGCCAGATTTAGCTTTTAATTTGACTTTGATGCCACGCAGAGCTTCGACTATGTTTACTCGGGAAGCGCGTAGAGCAGGAAGAATTCCGGTAATGATGCTTAGAATGATCCCCACGATGAAGGATAATATTATGGCTTCCTGTGAAAATACGGGCTGTACACTTTGTGCACCTGTTCCAAACAGCCCCACGAGATATAAAGCGACCGCTTGACCAAAAGCCATCCCTCCAATAAATCCTAGTACACCGCCAATTAAACCCTGGAATAAGGTTTCAATCATTTGCGATTGGAATATGCCTCTCCGATTCGCACCGACCGCACGGAGAACTCCTGTTTGAAATTCGCGGTCTTCAACGCTCATTAACTGAACATTCGTGATGAGTAGAATACCTGTTAATGTAATCAGAAATCCTAGGGAGGACAGCATTGTGCTCATTAAGGTGATGAAGAAACCCGCAAGGTCAATAAAATTTAATCGAGTTGATGTAACGGTATAGATTTTTGCTTTGTCACCTGTTTGGGGGTCTTCTTCTTCAGGAATGGCATCTTCAAGCAAATCGATCTGGGTTCGTAAATATTCTTCGTCTATTTCTTGAATAAAGTGGTCTGCTTTGAAAGCGATCAGATAGGCACTTATGAGATCTGTTTCTCGCAGAGGATCTTGTAGACTAATCCAGTCTTGAAGGTGCGGTAAACTGAATACTGCTCCGGAATATTGGGAGCCAATACCTGGACGGTTAGAATCATAGAAGCCGACTACTTGTAACTCAACTCGCACAATCTCCTGTATTGGCGTGATGATTGGTTGGCCTGAGGTGAAGTTGATCGTAACCGCAATGGTGAAGTTAGTGAATTCGGTCGTTACTGGTACCGGCAATCGTGTTTCTTTGTTTAAGCCAAGTTTTTCAGCTTGATTGCTCGATAGTAGAATGCTTGTGTTATCGGTGAGAAGCGCGTTGATGTCTATTTGTTCACCAGTTTTCCAATCATAGAAGGCTCCAAATGCTTCGGGATAATCTGGAGATATTCCAGCGGCTTCAATAGTGGGGTCAAACTGGCTGGCGGCTAGTGCTGAAATCTGGATAGTCAGCTCAGGCATAATTCCAATAGCGTCAGGAACCAGAAGCGCTATTGATTCTTGGTCTGCGGCTGTGAGGTACCCGCCTCGAGTACTATTGGCGAGTTGGAGGTCAACTTCTCCTTCATTTTGAAGGAGACTTGTTATAAACGAATTCTCCAAGGTATCGGTTGTTATTTGGATACCGACTAGCAACGTGACGCCTAAGGTGATAGCGAGGATCGCACTCAGGTTTTTTATCTTTCGCCTGGATAGCGACCGCCACGCGATCATAACACCCGCTCTCAATCCCATACAAACACCCCAATAGCTAATTAGTTGGTTCAGTGATGCCCGTTTCTTTGATTCTTTGGGCAAAAATCTCCAGTTGATCAGCGCAATCATTTATGATTGCAGCGATTTTTTCTGCGTCATGCAGTGTTAAATCGTCGCGTATTGTCGTTCGGACATCGATGTATATCTTCGCAAGTCTTTTTACGGCGTCATCAGCCACACGCAAATGTTCATATCGGGTATTGAGATGAAATCCGCCAATGAACATGGGCACGAGATAATTTAGTTTTGTCATGAAGTTGCGTCCAAGCTGGACCTGTTTTTTAAAGAATAGTTCGCCTTCATCAGTGAGGATATACCGTTTCAGTCCGCTATCGCTGGTGGATGACTCAGTGGTGTAACCTTTATCATGTAGTCTTGCCAGTAATGGATAGATTGATCCAGGACTGGGTTTCCAGAATCCTCGGGTATCTTCTTCAATTAACTCGACAATCTCTACACCTGACATAGCTTTCTCCGATAGCAATTTTAACACAAGGAATTGGAGGAGCCCCCGTGGAACGCCTGAAGATCGCTTCATTCTTCGCTCAGTCATTTTATCACCAGAGATATCGCTTGATATATCGTTAGCGATATTTAAATCTTATGAAGCTAGCTAGCTTATTAAGAAATTAACTGGTGTAACGTTTGGTTAAATTAAATTTTTCTTTTACTTACAACAGTTCCAAAAGACTTTCCACAACGATCAAAGAGTCCTAGCGCGCGCTAGAATTAGAAATAGATCTTATACGCAAAATAAACAGGTGGTTTAATACAACCTTTTTAGCGAGCACTAATATATTTCGCTAATGCGTCCAATAACTAATGTACAATAATATTCGCGTTAAAAATTTAAATTAGCTTTATCAAATTTTTAGTATTGGTGATATCGTATGTTTTGCTCAAATTGTGGAGAAGAACTTCCTGAAACAGCATATTTTTGTCTTCAATGCGGTGTGAAAAGCAGCAAAGGTGTAGAAGCGGGGGTTTCTTATCCCTGGAATTGGGAAAAAGAAGTAAAAAAAGCCCTTTCAACAGCGGCCAAAGAAGTGGAAAAAGCATTTGGAACTGTAAAAGAAAGCATAAATAAAACCATTAAAAAAGAGCCAATTACCTGTCCAAATTGTGGAGAAAAGAATCAATCCGACTCTAGCTTCTGTTATAAGTGTGGCAAAGCAGTTTCGTGATCCTGCAATCATTCCATTGAATATGATTTACCCTGCGGTTTTCAACGCAATCTCTTCGCTATACAAAAGAAATATATATTCAAAAATAGCCTTACAAAAAAGTTACTCGCTAACACACATTAAACCTTTCAACCTTACATAAAATCTTTTTACCTATCGTTATTTAGTATTGATTAGACCTATTCGATGGAGATAAAGATGCCATATAAGTTTCAACCAGGAAAAATGTATCGAATGCCTACTCACTTTGGCCCAAGTTTAGGTCCACGACAAGGAGTAGGCGGCCGCAAATACACTAATCTAAATTCACCTAAGACAACAACAAGAGAAGTTAGCTTTCTCTCTAATAAGCAACAGCTTGAAGCATTACTGCCTGAAAACTTTGAAGTGGGGACAGAACCAATAGTAACTGTACGAGCAAAATATATTACAGAGATTGAATGGTTAGCCGGAAGAGGATATAACACACTCGGCGTTAGCTTTCCCGCGGTTTTTCATGGGAAAGACGATCATATTGAAGGAGATTTCCTCATGGTGCTCTGGGAAAATCTTCCGGATCCAATCCTAACAGGCCGTGATGAACTTGGCTTTTCAAAAATATATTGTGAACTCCCAGAACCCAGAATTAATCAGGATCATACCCACTGTATTGCAAGTTGGTTAGGCTTCAAGTTTATGGACCTAAAGTTTTGTAACATGACAAGATTGACCCAAAAGGAAATTGATGAGTATTTATCGAACCTACGAAGCTCTGGCATGTTACATTTTAAATATATCCCCAAGACTGGAGAATGGGGAAAAGCCGATATAATGTATGCGACGTTTACCCCTCAATCGAATCCTAATAGAGTAATAACTGAAATGTGGCGAGGAGAAGGCATAGCCCAATTTTATGAAGCCACGTGGGAGGATCTACCTACCATGTATCATATCGTAAATGCGTTTTACAGCCTAGAAATAATTGAATATCGAGGATCAAAAATAATTAAATCGATAGGAGGAAAGGATATCGGAGATCAACGAATTCTCCGATAAATGATAAGAAAACTACGCGCGCGCTAATTCAACCGTTAACGTGTGAGTAGAATGTAATATAATAAGTGAGATTATTTTATGATACAGCATAAAGCACTAATGCATGAAGCAGAAGATGATGTTGCTGTAGCCATTGTGAACCTGTCAAAGGGCGACATGGTAAACGTGATGACAGTTAAAGGCATAAAAGTGGCGACTTTAAAGGTAATCGAAAACATTCCATTGGGTCATAAGTTTAGCATCTATCCTATTGCCAGGGAGAAGGATGTGATTAAATATGGACATGTTATTGGCAAGGCAACCAAAGACATTCCTAAAGGCGCTCATATACATATCCATAATATAAAGAGCGCGAGGTGGTCAAAATAGCTAAAAAAAAGCTAACTGGCTATCGGCGTGCTAACGGTCTCGTAGGTATCCGTAACTATGTAACCATTATACCCGTTGATGACCTCTCTAATGCTGCTGCTCGAGGCGTGGCATACTTGATACGAGATGTTATCGCCTTAACTCACCCATATGGACGACTTCAATTCGGACAAGACTTAGAATTAACTTTCAACACCCTCATTGGCACAGGTCGGAATCCTAATATTGCTGGAGTCATTGTTATCGGAATCGAACCAGAGTGGACAGAACGAATAGTCGAAGGCATTGCTGAAACCGGAAAACCCGTCGCTGGCTTTAGTATTGAACGTTATGGCGATTTAAAGACAATTGAAATGGCTTCTCGTAAAGCGTTGGAGTTTGTGCAGAGGACTTCGGAGATCCCGCGCGAGCCGATTGATATGAGTGAACTTATCGTGAGTGCCAAGTGCGGTGAATCGGATACAACTCTTGGTCTGGCATCTAACCCTGCCATAGGCCGAGTACTAGAACGAATGATTAAAGCAGGAGCAACAGCAATCTTTGGTGAAACTAGTGAGATTACAGGTGCGGAGGATCTTGTTGCTAAACAGGCAGCTACACCAGAGATAGCCGATACCTTCATTAAAACATTCCAAGATTATCAAAACTTCATTCTAAGCACAGGTGCAGACCTATTGGGTTCTCAACCCACTAAAGGTAACATTCGAGGTGGTTTATCCACTATTGAGGAAAAAGCATTTGGTAACATTCAGAAAATTGGAAAGAATAAGATCCAATCTGTCCTAAAACCCGCAGAGCCTCCCACATGCGCGGGTCTCCACTTCATGGACTCTTCCAGCGCTGCAGCAGAAATGGTTACTCTTTGCGCAGCAGCAGGGTCAGTTCTCCACTTCTTTACTACTGGTCAGGGTAACATTATTGGCCATCCGATTATTCCCGTAATTAAAATTTGTGCTAACCCGCTTACTATCGAAACCATGGCTGAACATATAGATGTGGATATTTCCGATATGCTACTGCTTGAACTAACGTTGGATCAAGCAGCTGATAAAATTATGGCAATCCTGACCCGTACGATTAACGGTCGCTTGACCGCTGCTGAGGCGTTACGCCACACCGAATTCGTGTTAACCAAGCTGTACCGTAGTGCCTAGAGGCCCCAAAGTGGACAATGGATCCTAGTACACGCGCTAATTGTGAACTATCGCTCAGTTGTCTTGAATGTCGCTTATAGTATAGCTTACGTTTAGAACGTGTTGTAGCCGATTATTTCTGTTAACGGTTTCTTTGAACTGTTATCTGGCAATTCGGCAGGGTATCCGAAGCTAATTAGGGATACAACCCTCCAATCATCTGGAATATTCAGCAGCTCCTTTACCTCTTTTTGTTTGAAGTCTCCTATCCAACATGAACCTATTCCAAGAGCCCATGCTGCGATAACCATGTTTTGTAATGCTATTGTTGTATCGATGGTGGACCATTTACGGCCATAGGAATCGCCAATATATCTGCAGCCGACAATAGTAAACGCAGAATCCTTAACAAAAGTATTCCATCTACCCTGTGATAGTTTTGCTTTGATCTCGCTATCAGTAAGAACAATGAAGTGCCATGGCTGTACATTGCTTGCTGAAGGTGCCTGCCTTCCAGCTTCAAGTATCTTCTTCAAAAATTTTTTTGATATCTTCTTCTTCGAATAGCTTCTAACGCTTCTTCGACTCATTATTACATCTATCAGAGACATATTTTGACACCCGTAATAAATACGTAGATGAAATGCAAATTATTTAATCTTATTTTTATGTAAAGACTATCACAAACCTTAAAAACCTCTTTGAAGAT
>CP070659.1:861097-865102 GCA_020355125.1 Candidatus Bathyarchaeota archaeon | reverse complement strand
GAGGGATGGATCAGCTACCCCCGAACCAGTAGCCAAGAATTACCCGAAAAAATAGGCTATGACAAAATATTGAAGGCTCTTACTCGGCTCAAGGACTATCGAACTCTCGCTACAGATTTGTTACAGAGGACAAGGTTGCGGCCGAGAGAAGGCGAGAAACGGGATCCCGCCCATATTGCAATCTATCCTACCCATCAACCTCCCACGAGGATGCCAAAAGGCCCAAGGGGCAAGCTTTATGATCTAATCTGTCGGAGATTTCTATCCACATTCGCTGAACCTGCGGTCCTGGAAACGTTGAAAGCAACCATTCACGTTAACCAAGAAGCATTCCAGATACAGGGACAACGAACCGTTGAGAGGAACTGGCATCGATTTTATGAGCCCTACGTCCGATTTAAGGAAACGAGGCTGCCGCATCTAGTTGAGGGTGCTTACCTGACACTGAAAGAGGTTAAGCTGTTAAAGAAGCAGACCAAGCCTCCGCCTCGATACACCCCTGCTTCATTGGTCAAGATATTGGAAGCGAAAGAGTTAGGTACTAAAGCTACGCGAGCGCAAATCGTGAGAACCTTGTACGATAGAGGATACTTGAAGGGGAATCGTATCGAAGTCACTCCGCTTGGAGAAACGGTGGTTCAAATATTGGAAGCGTATTGTCCTAAAATCATCAGCGAAGCGTTGACTAGAGAAACAGAACAGAACATGAACCTCGTGCGTCAGAGAAAATTGAAAAAAGAAGAGGTAATCCAGCAGGCACAACAGGTGTTAACGGAGATCCTGACCGTGTTTAAGACACGGGAAAATGAGATTGGAGAGCGTCTTGCTGCCGCTTTGACGCGTGCTCAACAAGCCAGTTCCCTTCTTGGAAAATGCCCGCAATGTGGTAACCATCTCCGCATTATATACTCAAAAAAAACCCACCTCCGCTTCGCAGGTTGCGAAGGATATTTTAAAGGCGTCTGCGACTTTTCGAGTCCCTTACCTCAGAAAAACATCGTCCAGCCTACCCAAACAGCATGCAAATACTGTGACTATCCGCTAGTCAAGGTTTATAGAAAAGGACGTCGCCGTCCCTGGCTCCTCTGTATCAATACCGAATGCCCGAATAAGCAATTAGCGATTCGATAGTACGTGCTACTGGTGCGTCACGCAGGTTCGTATTTCGAGAAAAGAATCAACTAGGCACGTACGCGTCATGATGCTAGGTAGTTTTATTTATCTGAAATTCTAAAGAAAGCCGCTAATAACACCGATTTCCTTAAGCTATCGTAGATGCAAGCTAGATTTGGTTCAGTTCTTCTTGTGAATGCTGGTTCATGATGGATAGGGTGCCTTTTCGGCCCAATCTAACCTGTAATGCGCCAGCGTATCGGGCAACGTAACAATTTTTCAGTTCAATTACGTCTCCGACGTGAACCACGCCTATCTGGTCGTTCCACAGACTCAGTTGTGTTGATCCAGTTTCGTCAGCAATTTTTACGTTCGAAACCGTAGCTGAGGACCCCCACCTTGTGTTAACGCCTATAGCTGGAGGAATTTCGATGATTTTTGCGATGACGTTGATTCCTTTCATACCGAATCGTAAGTCACCAATCTTCTGATTCTTAGGATAGTTTTTCTTGGCTACATAATCTGGTATTGGAATAGTTCTTAGATACGCTCGAACACTGGGGTTTCGAATACTTTCAAGATGGATTGGAGCTTGCCAGATGGTTTTTCCGTCTTTTTCGACAAGAAAGGTGCCCGTATCGTGATGTACTTCTCGACAGTAGATTGTTAAATCTCCGTAGTGAGCGATTTTGTGCTGGAAAGCATCGAAAAAGGCATCCGCCAATCGTTCGGGATCCGAATCATGCTTCCATGCGATTAACGCAATTGAATCGAGATCCGTATAATAGGATTTGGATTTACCCTTTGGCCGTCCTCTATATTCAGTATACCGTCCTCTTCGTGGCGTCAATAACTTCTCTGCTCCCTGCTCAATGGGAAATAGTAATTAAAATAATGATGCTATAAGGCTCGTTAATAGGAGGGAAATGCCGCTTAATAAGGGTAGTGTGTGCTGTACGGATTAGTAGCTTGGTTTTGAGGGAACGTTTTCCGTTGACTAGCGCGCGCTATGTTCGACTCCTTCACTCGTGGGTTTGGCATGAATTCTGTATCCTGAAAGGTATGTTGACGATTTCATTACGCTCCCGATCGATGATAATTGGCAACGTTATTGAAATACCCCGCAAATAGAGTGAAACTGTTTAATAATTAGCGCGATACTGAATTCCTGAAACTACATCAAAATATGCGAATACATGCATGCTCCATTACACTTTTAAGTATTATCCAATGTTAGGGATAAATATGAGTCGTCTAGGCGAGTTGGCAGCCAGTTCTGCCAAAGGCAGCTTCATTACTTTTATCGGGGAAGCCCTCTCCCTAGCGATCAGTACGGCTGGCGGCATTGTTGTAGCGACACTGCTCGGTCCAGCAGAATATGGACTCCAAGCCATCGCACTGGTCCCATTGGGCTTATTTGGCCTCTTTTTGGATTGGGGGGTCGGTGCGGCTATCACTCGATGGACTGCTAAATATCGCAGTGAAGGAGAGCCTTGGAAGATCAAAGAACTCGTATGGGCGGGGCTCATCTTTAAGTTGACCGTGGGAGGAGTCTTATCTTTTGCACTCTTTCTGTCAGCTGACATGGTCGCAATCTCTCTGCTAAGGCGACCTGAAGTCGGTGGCTTGGTGCGGATTGTTTCTCTAGCAATTCTAGCTCAGGCTATACTAACAACCTCGCTTTCAGCGTTGGCTGGCTTAGAGAAAATGGGTCATAGAACCCTAGTACATCTTTCCCAAGCTTTACTGAGAGGGCTCGTCTCTCCAATATTAGTTTATATCGGCTTAGGAGTTACTGGAGCCATCATCGGCTATGTGCTAGGTTTAGCGGCTGCTGCATCAGTAGGCTTCGTATTCACCATCACATCGATCCGGGAACAGAGAACAGCAAACATGGAAGTGTTTACCGTTCGAGACAATGTAAAATCGATGCTTGCATTTGGACTGCCGCTATACGCCGAAGGACTTATCCATGGCGCAGTTGTGCAAATACGTCGAATCTTGAAGCCTTGGTTTATTTCCAATGAACTGATTGGAAACTACCAAGTGGCGGTTAAATTTTCAACCCTTCTCGGACTCCTCACAGGATCTATTGGAATAACGCTGTATCCAGCGTTCTCGAAATTCAACTTTAAGACTGAGCCCGAAAGGACGCGAGAAGCCTTCAGAAAATCAGTGCGATATTCGACGATGATCGTGCTTCCCGTAACAGTAGCATTGGCGACCCTTTCAACACCATTTGTCAATACAGTTTTATCGGGATATCCGTATGCCCCCCGATACGTATCATTACTCGTGGTTTCGACGGTGCTTGTAGGAACGGGCCATCTTTCCATCAGCAGGTTCTTTAGCAGCCAAGGCGATACTAGAAACCACTTTCGACGGGGTTTACTCGGCTCTGCAGTATTACTCGTCCTATCATTCCCCTTCATCTGGATGTGGAAGCTAGAAGGATTTATACTTAGCCATATCGTCGCGTCCATCGTAGCTGAATTGTTTAGCCTTCACGTTCTTCAGCAAAAGTACCAGGTGACTCCTAACTTCAAACATTCCGGAAGAACACTACTCTGTTCCACGATCACCTCAGGAATAACATACGGCCTCCTATACCTCCTCAACCTTTCACCACCGATTCTAAGCCTTATAGTAGGCTCCGCCATATTCTTCATACTCTATCTGTTTCTTGCCCCTCTCACAGGTTCCCTTGAGAAATCTGACATCGAGAACCTTCATGTCATGTTCGAAAACATGGCGTTCATCTATCCCTTCATCCGGCTGTTACTACGATTCGAAGAGAAAATCCTCGTACTCATATCTCGGACGACAGAATTTGGAGGTATGTAACACTAGGTTAATGTTTCATCAAAATCAGTCAGGCGAGCAATCCAAAGG
>CP070659.1:858210-860997 GCA_020355125.1 Candidatus Bathyarchaeota archaeon | reverse complement strand
TACAAAAAGACGTATAAGAACCTGTTATTACAGATAAGCAATTTAAATGAGGGCTGTTCGCCTTCTTTTGTATTACGGTATTGGTTTTTACTTTTCATACGTTTCAGCTAATTCACGAGATCTTTATAGCATTAAACGAGTGTCCACACTCAAAAAAAAACATATTAATAGCGAGTCTACTATGAAATTATCTCATTAATTGGAGTATGGTTTAGATGGTAAGAGCAGTTGGGATCGATCCTGGGACAAAAAGTATGGATGTATGTGGATTAGAGGACGGAAAAGTATATTATGAAAAGATTGTGGAAACAGCGAAAGCAGCTCAAAAGCCAGAAACATTAATTGAGGCAATCGAATCTGCAGAACCATTTGATCTCATAACAGGCCCTTCTGGGTATGGCGTTGAAATAACATATCTGAAGGATATTCCAGAACATGTGTTAGAAGATTGGTATTATGAGTATATACTTCTTACCAATAAGGCACACATAGAAAATGCCCTGAAACAAGAAAATTTCGGAGCCTTAGTCTATTACGCAATGACTGCATCAGCAATTGAAATGAAACGAAGAAACTGGCCCGTCTGCTATATTCCTGGTGTCATTCACCTACCAACTGTCCCTAAATATAGAAAAATCAATAAAATGGACATGGGGACAGCCGACAAACTGTCTGTAGCCGTGTTAGGGGTCCAAGATCAAGCTCGAAGACTGCAAATTCCATATTCTGATGTTTCATTTATTCATATTGAAATGGGATTTGGATACAATGCGATTCTAGGCGTTAACCAAGGAAAAATCGTAGATGGCATAGGTGGAACAACAATAAATGGCCCAGGATTTTTAACAATATCAAGTATAGATGCTGAACTTGTCCAGATCGTTGAGAAATGGGAAAAAGCAGACGTCTTTTCTGGCGGCTGTGCATCGATATGTCATTGTTCTTCTCCTGAAGAGCTTGTTGAAAAAATTAATGTTGACGATAATTGTAGTATTGCCTATAACGCTATGATGGAAGGCGTGTTAAAAGCAGTTCTTTCTATGAAAGCTAGTGTCCCCACACCTAAAGAGATTCTTCTATCAGGTAGATTAACTAAAATCAAAAAAATTGAAGAAGATTTAAAACAGAATATAAACTTTGCTCCGGTTATTAACATAAAGGGGCTCAGCGGAATCAGGAAAGTCAAAGAAACAGCGCAGGGATACGCCGTTATAGGAGATGGTTTAGCAGGAGGAAACTTTCAACGCCTTATTCAGTGGATGAAAATAAAAGACGCAAAGGGAACTGCAATGGACTATATATTTCATCCCAAGTTCAAAGGATTCAGAAATAAACTAGTCCCGTTTCAATACTCAGAAATGTGAAGCACTACGAAATTCAAGTGAATTGTGCCTAAGAATATATAGTTTGATATGCAATTAGACCGTGCTTAATAATTATTCGGATGCGAACTTACATGTGCTAATTTAGCCCAACTAGGAATCGTATCCTTTTTTGAATTATCTATTACATAGATTTTGACGATTTCTTGAGTAGACCTTTTCTTTTTTGGCTTTTTTCTTTTAAGTTTTGGATTGTTTTTGGGTTTTAAAAAATTTTCATCATTAAGGTATTTGTTTGAAATGGTCAATTTTTGCATATACAATCTTCTTAATTTCACTTCACTCATTTAACCACTTCGTACACTAAACCTACATCGTATCATATTGTGCTCGGGATCCTTAATGTTGCGTGTTATTACTATCAATTTTACGAAACCTCTTTTATCATTTAAGAATTCCTCATATATATTGGAAATCTCGAATATTCGTTTTCTAAAACGCTTGGGTTCTTCTTATCCATGTGTTAAGTATATGCACTAATAGGCCATGATATATTACTCTTTTTTCATATAGAAAAAGTAATGAAAAGCATATGATTGAATCATTTCATGATCCAATTTAATATGGGATAGGATAGCCAAAAGGAGATTGTGAATACGATTGTAATCATAAACAATGTTAAATAATACATTTTTTTGGACGGAAATCTATATATCGGTTGGCCCAAATGAGTGTTTAGCCACTCTAGAACGGTTAAGCTCGCTGTCATAGTTAACGAACATAATATATAAAGAGACAAAGCCTCGGAAAGCATCAATAAGCTATTCTCCTATTCTATTAAATTCTAATCATTTCATCAATCAATAAATCAAGATTTAAACTTTGGTTTACTAAACTAAATGATTACTTTTTTCCATAAAGTTTAAACATTTTTAATCCCTGTTCATTTACCTTTTTTCCACTTCACCATACCCTAGCGATGGGGCCAGGCATGTAAATAAATGGAAAATAGCGCGCGTTATTGTGGAGGAGTGAAGAGTTTTTTAAGATAAGGAACTATTATTACGTTATTTTCTATCAAGTCTCCTGGGTTTTTGCCCTTTATAGATGCTTTGACGGTTTGAAATTTTAATGCTGTTCTTTCAAAAATTTTGAACAAACCATTGTCGATGGTTAATATCTTTTTAAGCAGTTTGATATCGTTTGGAATGGGGATGGAACCGCCAAAATCGGTTCGGAACCAGTGACCCACTGTATGTTTATAGGTTTTAGGAAGTTTGTTTATGATGCTTTGAAGGCTCATGTTCTTCGCTTTTCGCCAAAGGGTCAAACATTTAGCGATTGTTGGCTGGTCAAAACGATATAATCTCATTTTCGAGAAATACTCTCCTAGCGCGCGCGTTGTTATATATGTTGTGGTTACTTTTTGCGAAAACCAAAACTGGTTCGTAGGTATTTGTAAACC
>CP070659.1:854295-858110 GCA_020355125.1 Candidatus Bathyarchaeota archaeon | reverse complement strand
TTGATTATCATTATTTGTTTGTGTATAACTGGGGGGGGGGGGGCAGTGTCTCTGTTATAAGTTTGGTAGCGCGCGCGCGCGTCAACAGTCTCTGCTGACAAAAATGTTTTTAGGTCTACATACCAACGTCCTTGGACGCCTTGTTTTTTTGTGACCGATTATAATGGGATAACCGAGTTTCGTTTTCCACTCAAATTCGAAACAATATTTTAGCTAGCTTTACTATTCACCATTCTTATTCAAAACCTATTCAGCAAAATACTAAACATCTAGCTAACATAATTATACGTACGATAATGACTTATTCTTTATCTAATAGCGTGCGTGGAGTGAAAAATGGGGAAAAACAAAAAGGTAGTACCTTCTGCCAAGTTTATCAAAGCGTCAGAAATTCTCAAACAAAAGGCCACGAGAATCCGCGAATACGAAGTCATACGTAAACCAGAGGAAAGGCAGAGACTCCCTATTGGCGTAGGTTCCGAATATTGGATTGACGAACCTGAATATATACAAGCAGTAAAGTTGAAAGAACGGCTGATTCGCGAGTTTGAAGGGGAACAGCTTGAAAACACATTTGCAGGACAGGTTGTTTCAAACAACTTTGGTGAATGCTATTGTATTCAAGACGTGTGTTCTTCACACTTCAAAAAAGTCGCTTATGAACAAAGTAAAAAACGGATAATTTCGGATTTAAAACTGGTTTATGGCATTGGACCAATATGGGAAAGGCGGTTGAAACAACAGGGGTATGTAACCATCGAAAATTTACGGGAACATCCACGATGGCGGAGTTCAGCCCTCCAGTTCTTGGAGTTGATCGAGGATAACGATGTCGGATCTTTGCAAAATTGGTTGTGGAGGTGCCTACCAAAATCTCATCCTTTAGTTCATTATTTGGCTAGTTTTTGCAGGGACGAAGATTTCGCCTTACTTGACATAGAAACATTAGGGCTCTTCGGAAGAGCAATTGTACTGCTCGGAGTTGCCAAACCGAAAAAAAATAGTATAGACATACACCAATACTTATTGAGAGATATCGCCGATGAGCCTGGTGCGCTTTGGGAATTTATTTCACACCTTACTGAAAAAACAGCGTTAATAACCTTTAATGGAAGGTCATTTGACGTGCCTTTCATACGTGAACGCCTGGGATTCTATGGCATGGTAAGGCCTTTAAACAATCCTCATTTTGATCTTCTGCATTTTTCTCGTCGTGCTTGGCGTGACCAGTTGCCTGACTGTCAACTTGGGACATTAGAAAAACATCTTGGCGTTCAAAGAGATGTTGACATTCCTAGCGCCCTCGTTCCAGAATTCTACGAAACCTACCTGAAAACTGGAAATGTGGGACCATTGGTGGCTATTGTAGAACACAACAAGCAAGACCTCATCACTATGACCAGCCTTTTTTCGAAGCTTTACGAGGCTTGGAACCTATGATCGAAATGTTCATTCAAAGCTTGAAAAGGCAAGAATCATACAAAAAGCAAATAGAATATGTTAAAGAGATCCCCCCGCACAAGGCTTGCTATGCAGAACTTGAGCAACCCCTCCAAGAAGTAATCCAACACTACCTTGATCAAAAAGGTATTCGCTTATATTCTCACCAAGCCAATGCGATTAATAAAGTTCGAAGAGGGAAGAATGTCATAATAGTTACTCCGACAGCTTCTGGCAAGACTCTTGCTTTCAACATTCCCGTGTTTGAAGCGTTAATTAAAGACGATAAAGCCACAATGCTTTACCTTTATCCGACGAAGGCGCTTACCAATGATCAGCTTCAAGTCTTAAACGAGATGGAAGAAGCGATTGGAATCTCGGTTTTTCCCAACGTTTACGATGGCGACACAGTTGTTCATAAACGGCCAAGTATACGAAAACATTCTAGAATTATATTGAGTAACCCCTATGGAATTCACCAATATCTTCCCTGGCACTATAAGTGGAAACGGTTCTTTCAAAACCTGAAGATTATTGTGATCGATGAAACTCACATGTATCGTGGGGTGTTTGGCTCGAATGTGGCCATGCTGATAAGACGACTGTTGAGGATTTGTCAGCATTATGGCTCTGATCCCCAGCTCATTTTATCCTCGGCTACTATCGCAAATCCCAAGGAACACTCTAAGAAATTGACAGGAGAGGACTTTGAGGTTGTTGCAAATGATGGATCAGCGAGAGGAAAGAAATTTTTTATCTTTTGGAATCCACCCTTTATCGACGAAACATACACGATTCGCCGCTCAACCCACCAAGAAACCAAAGATCTATTCGTGCAAAATATCTTGAACAAATTTCAAACCTTATGCTTCACCGTTTCTCGTAAAATGGCAGAGCTTATAACAAGATGGTCCAAAGAATCACTTAAGGCAACATCACCTCGATTAGCAAATGCGATTACAGCATATCGGGCTGGCTACCTTCCTGGAGAAAGGAGGGTAATCGAAAAAGGGCTGAGAACCAAAAACTTGTTGGGAGTTACATCTACAAACGCGTTAGAGCTTGGGATAGATATTGGCTCGCTGGATTCTGTAATAATTTCAGGCTATCCTGGAACTGTTATCTCAACGTGGCAACAAGCTGGTCGAGCTGGTAGAACAACTGCGGATTCCTTAGTGACATTGGTGGCATTTCAAAATCCACTTGACCAATACTTCATGAAGCATCCACAAGATTTCTTTGATAGGTCACAGGAACATGCAATTATCGATTTGGAAAACCCCTATATCGTTATGGAACACCTCATGTGCGCCTCCGCTGAACTACCTCTTACTCGGAAGGATAGAAAATATTTTTCAGCTCTTTTTGAGGAAAGCATAGCCGCTTTAGAAAAACAGATATTGATTCGCAACACTCCAAACGGTTGGGTTTACTCAGGAAGAGTAAGGCCCGTTAGTATCGTAAACTTGAACAATATTTCAAACAAGATTGTGACTGTTACGTGTAATGGAGACATAATCGAAACGATGGATCTGACAAAGGCTTATAACGAAGCCCATCAAGGTGCTGTGCTCCTTCATCAAGGAGAATCTTACATCGTTGAGGCTTTGAACTTGGAAACTAGTACTGTCAAGGTCAGACAGGAGGATGTTAACTATTACACTGAGCCCAGGAAAACCGTGGAAATAGAAATTAAGAAACTACACGAAGAAAAGCATGTTGGAATCGATATTGGAATAGGGGAAGTGGAAGTAACAGAGTTCTTCCAGTACTTTGTCCTCAAGACCTACGATGAAGTTATAGGAAGATCCGCATTAAACCTTCCTCCACTTGGCTTCTCAACAATAGGAATGTGGTTTACCTTACCTGAAGCGATTAGAAAGGAAATCGAAAATCAAAGCCTAGACTTCGAAGGAGGATTACACGCCATTGAACACGCCATGATTGCGATGACCCCATTTTATGCGATGTGCGACCGATGGGACATTGGAGGTGTATCAACTCTTATACACTTTGATACAGGTAGACCAACGATTTTCATTTATGATGGATATGAGGGTGGAATTGGAATTTCTGAAAAGCTCTATGAACTAGTTGAACACGTGTTTGAAACGACATTACGATTAATAAAAGACTGTGAATGCAAAGAAGGCTGCCCATCCTGTATCTACTCGCCTAAATGCGGAAATGAGAATGAGCCCTTGGATAAGAAAGCTGCAATCATTATTCTGGACAGAGTACAAAAAAGAATACAAAACAAGAAGAGTTAGCAAGTATGGGCTGTGACCTCTAGCTAGCTATTCAATAGAAAAGCGCGCGCTTAGTATTTAACGTATTTATCTTATTTTCCATTACATTTTTGGCGTGAGGTTAGA
>CP070659.1:847859-854195 GCA_020355125.1 Candidatus Bathyarchaeota archaeon | reverse complement strand
TACAATTAGGCGTATCTACAATTGCTTTAGAATCCTTTGTAGGAATTCTTTAGAATTGAAAAACCAGCGCGAGTGTTAGCTATCTTCAATAATTACGCGTTTATGCTAAGTTTCCTTTTGTTTAGCTTTCGTTAATACAATAATGGCTGTCACTTTGTAATTCATTTGAAAGCAAAGAGCGGTAGCTAGGGAAAATAAATTATGTCACTGCGACATTGTTCGCAGTAATTGAATTGGGGAATTATTCTTTCACAAATTTGTCGTGCTTTTATAAGTTCGCTACATGAAGGTCTAGGCTTGTTTATCATGTTACCTGCCGGGATGAGGGGCATAATATTCATTTTTTTTGCGCCAGCTTTCTTGATCAGGTTTGCGAGTTTTGACATTTGGAAATCGTTTGTTCCTGGAATATATACTGTATTCACTTTAATTGATAGTCCTGCTTGTGCTGCTTTGTTCATTCCCTTCAACTGTTTTGATAACAATATATTTGCGGCCTCCTCTCCATAATAGACGATTCCTTTATAATTTATCCAAGAATATATAGTCTCTCCAGTTTTTTTATCAGCAGCATTAATTGTGATGGTTAATGCGCTAATCCCAACATTAATAATGTCTTCAAGTTTATCTTCTAAAAGTAGGCCATTTGTGCTCATGCATTTTATAAGATGGGGATGCTCTTTGTGGATTCTGTCCAATGCCTCAAAGGTTTGATTGTTAGCAAGAGGGTCACCAGGACCTGCGATACCAACAACAAAAACAGTGGATCCTTTAAAACGCGTTATCGATCGAATTAGATCGACCGATTCGGTTACTGACATTAGTTTCGCCGACCAGCCAGGATGTTGAAAAATTAAAGCTGCACAAAAATTATGTACACAGAAGTTGCACTGGATATTGCATCGAGGAGCAATGGGAAGATGAACTCTTCCTATACGATTATGAGCTGAGTCATTAAAGCACGGGTGCTGAGTCATGATTTTGTCTTGATGGCTTGAGACTAACATTTTTGAAAATCCTATTTAATTGGTTTTGTTAGTTCTATTCATAATATGATTTCGGTACATAGATTCAAGCTCAACTAGGTTCTCTATTGGATTTGGAATAATTGGAGCATCATTGTTTAATATATTCTTAGCAAGTTCTTGGAAAGCTTTGGCTTCAATGGAATCAGGAGAATGTTCTAGAACTGTTTTATTTTCAACCTCACATACTTGAATGACGGGGCTACGGGGTATAAATTGTATAAGTTTAGTCCCAAGCCTTGAGGCAAAGTCGGTTAGAACTCTTGTTTCTAACTCCTGATCTCCAGCACTATTACATATAACGCCCCCTAATCCTGTATTGCCTCGTTGGGTTAAGCGGCGAATCCCTTTGGCAATATTATTTGCAGCGTAAATGCTCATAAATGCGCCAGAGCATAACAAGTAGATCTCTTTAGCAAAGCCTTGACGAATTGGTTGTGCGAATCCTCCACAAACTACGTCTCCAAGAACATCATATATTACAACATCTAAATTATAAGTTTTAAAGGCGCCAAGGTTTCTAAGAATCCGAATAGCTGTTAAAACTCCCCTGCCAGCACAGCCAATTCCTGGCTCTGGACCACCCGATTCAACACAATATACTCCATTGCTACCTTCATACACGATTTCTCTGAGGGTTATGGCATATTCGTCTCGTCCCTTTCTTAGGTTTTCTCTATACGTTTCTAATACAGTTGGAATAAGGCGGCCTCCTGTTAAAATTCTAGTAGAATCTCTTTTTGGATCACATCCAACTTGCATGACTCTTAATCCTCTTTTTCGAAGGGCCATGCATAGGTTAGATGATACAGTACTCTTTCCAATGCCTCCTTTTCCGTAAATTGCAATCTGTCTCATCTTACCACCTAGCTTTGTATCTTGTTTCTTTTGACCTATACTTGTCCCAGACTTCATTTTGAATTGATTCAAGTAAATTCAAAATTCCAGTGTATCCAAAATATTCTCGATTTATCATTCTAAATCGCTGTATAGGGCTGATAAGTTGAAAAATATAATGGGTGTTTAAACCCTCAATGGCATGCTTCTCAATGTTGCTTCCAATGACGATGTTTGGCTCTATCTCAACTAAACTTTTTCTTGTTTGATAAACGTCAGTGTGATAAACAACCTTTGGCTTGAGATCTAATTGTTGTAGCTCATTCTCAATAATTGCACCAGCAACATTTTTAGAAGATCTGAGATAAACCAGTTCCGGAATCAACTCTAGGTCTTCAGTGATAAAGCGAACTAAGGGAATACCTACAGTAGCGTCAGCAACAATGGCTGTAGACAAACGAGAAATAGAATAGAGTTCAATCCATTTACGTCGACATTGATCTACGACCATATTTTCTCCTTTCGGTATTAGGTTTTCTACAACATGTCTAGCGTTGAACGTCTTTCCTAACTCAGTAAGCCAGCGCCGTGTATTAGTTAATCCAATTGGAAGCGGGACGTTATGACAAATTTGTTCGACATCGAACTCCTTAGCAAGATAAGTAGCTGCTTTTTGTCCCGCATCGTGGCTTAACACAATCGATTTTTCTGCTGCTGAGATGTCTGCTATCTCGTTTAAACTAGTTCGATGGGTAAGTGTAGTAATCACATCGACACCTATTTCAAAAAGTACATTCTTTACCCATGTCAAATCAGCCATCCATGTTGGATTGGCATTAGCATGGGGAGCTATTATGCAGACAGAATTAATTCTTTTTTTACTTTTGTCTAATGCGAAATTTTTAAGGATAGAGTCTAAAGCAATATCTATTCCATCATACTGCGTTCCCCGAAAACCAGCACACTCAATAGGTAAGAGTCTAAAGTGAACCTTATCACTCACGTTTTCACATACCGCGCTAATGTTATCGCCAACAATTTCGGGTCCACAGGCACTAAGCACGAACATGATCGGATTCTTTAGTGAGCTGGCATCTAAGATAGTTCGAGTTAAGATGTTTTCTCCACCAAAAACGATCTCATCTTCACAAAGTTTGGTACATAAAATTTCAGTTTTAGTATAATCTTCGTTCTGCCATTCAAAGGCCCTTTCGGCAAGCAAATAACATCCTTGTGGAGAATGAGCTAATGTACAACTTCCACTAACTCCCATCACAGTTTGAGCTGCTCCATAAAAGGCACATCTCAGATAGGGATCATGGCATTTATCCTCAGCAACAATCAATGGTGTTTCCTTCATCACTTTGATCATCATCCGTATAACACACGTTTATACAATTTAGAACGCGAGCGACTTGAATGTTTAATAGCCGATCTAAATAGATTTGCCATGTTTTTTATACCTCTATAGCCATAATGTGGATAACCAGTTCTGGTGGTTAAGTTTACCACAGGAATATTTGGGTATCTTTCAGGATTGCCTAGATAAATGGCGTTATCATAATTTGAAGCAATGGATTCTAATTCTTCTTCTGTATCCCTTGAAGATCGAAAAGTGCCAAGCGAGAATAAGCCTTTTGTTAGAATTATCTCTGGATTTTGCCCTTGCTCCAAAAGAAACTTTATGCTAGGCATCCTTTCTTTAATGGTGTACGGGTGAATATTTACGATAATGGGATAAGCGCCAAATTCTTCGGCCATCCTGGCTAGCGACAATGCTCTGATAGGGCCAGGGAACTCTGTTATTTCTATAATCGCAGTTTTACCACTTAGAGCTTGCCTCATGCAATTTACATCATCCATCACTTTCCTAGTTTCGTTGTGAATCACTTGTTCAGCCTTATTTTTCAAGCCTAATGGTTGAGCCACTCCCATGATCCATTCTTCTGTAGCCTTTAGGCCATAGGGCTGGCCCGTATTGCTATATGGCACGCCAAACTTTTCTTCTATAAGTTGACCGATTTTTTGTCCCCAATCATAACACCAAGACGCATTAAGTTCTACTTCACGTGCTTTGCGAATTTGTTGAACTGTACATCCACCAGCAATAATTGCATTAATTTTACCCCCTATAGCATATACTAATCTTCTTATCTCATCAAGATCATCAACCCACTCTGTATAAGTAGGGCCTATTCGGGCGCCAAGAATATTGATCGTTTTTTCCATTTTTTTCGTTGGAGGCTCCATTAGATCTATGATCGCTTTGAAAGCATCTTCAAAACCGCTACGAAAATCTCCACCAAAACCTTCACTTCGAATGGCTATCACTTTTGCATTGATATCAGCTTCAGATTTGCGAGCAATAGTTTCAACATCATCACCTATGATACCAGAGCAGCAACAAGACAATACAGCAATAAGATCGGGATGGTATTTCCTATCCGCCTCCTTAATAGCTTGAAGAAGTTTCCCTTCTCCACCATATATAATATTAGTTTCTTCTAATGATGTACAAGTGGTAGGCTCAAGAGGAGTCCCTCTATATTCGCAACCTCGCAATTTGTAAGCACTAGCAACTGAGTACGTACAGCCTGTAGGGCCATGAATCACTGGCACAGTATGACGAATACCATTTATAACCATAAAAGCCGTCCAAAATTTGCAGGGAGGAGCATGCGAAGCTTGCAACTTTGGAATCATATCTCCCCGTTCCACTTTTCCAAAGAGCTGTTTTAAAGTGCCATGAAATACTACCCTCTCATTTTTCATTTAAATCATCGCCTATAACACATTTATTTGAATGAGTTATTATGCATATCTTTTTCAGACGAAATAGATCATTTTACGATAATTAACGAATATGTAAAAATTCAATTTTGGGCTTTAAGCTAGCCCATTAAAGGTGAATTAGTCTGGACACTTTAAAGTGAAATGCAATAAAAAAGTAGGCAGTATTTGATAAAGTTATGATCGATGTAGATATAGGGTTTCAATCAGGAGCATTTTAGCGCACACGTTGAATGTATAAACTATGTGCTTATTAACAATTATTTCGCGCGTGCTATCCTTTTAACTTATTTCCAACATTTTATCTACAGCGTTTATAGCTTTAAGGCGTATGTTTTGGGGGACCTTGATTTCATGCTTCATGTCTTGAAGGGACCATAATGTTTTTTCTAAAGTGTTTAATTTCATGTTTGGACATATTGCTAAGTCTGTAATAGGATAGAATTTTTTGTTAGGATTCTCCTTTCGAAGTCTGTGTAGGATGCCTGATTCTGTGCCCACGATGAATTCTCTGGCTGTCGATTCTTTGGCATATTTACACATTCCTCCGGTTGAAAGAACTTTATTGGCAAGATCAATTACTGGTGGCGTGCATTCTGGGTGAACCATTACTTCAGCATTTGGGTGTAAAATTTTTTGCTTTTCGATATGTTCTGGTAATATTTTAACGTGAGTGGGGCAGAAACCATTCCATGAAATAATTTTCTTAGTAGTTTTTCTAGAAACGTAATGAGCTAAATATTTGTCTGGGACGAATATTACTTCGGATTCTTTTACAGACTCCACTACCTTAACTGCATTGGAAGAGGTACAACAAATGTCGCTTTCTGCTTTTACCTCCGCCGATGTATTAACATAGCAAACAGTAGTGGCTTCTGGATGTTTATCCTTTAAAGAACGTAGGCTTTTCGCTGTAATCATGTTAGCCATTGGGCATCCAGCCTTTAAGTCGGGCATTAAGACGATTTTATCTGGGCAAAGTATAGACGCAGTTTCAGCCATAAAATGTACTCCACAAAATACTATGACCTCTGCATTACTCTTGGCTGCGTTTTGGCTTAGGCCTAAAGAATCTCCAACATAATCAGCTATGTCCTGTACTTCGCCCCGTTGGTAGTTGTGAGCCAAAATAATAGCGTTTCTCTTTTTTACTAGGGCTTTAATTTTATCTGAAATAGAGGAAGCGTGTTTAATCATAGATTCACCTTTATCTAGCTTTTAATAAACAAATATTTCAATAGTTAACAACCTTTGTTGAAATACGCTTTAAAATAAATTTTTGTATTTGAATAGCATATTTTTACCTCTATAGTCTGGAATGAGAACTGGAGCTTTTTTACGAGGCGATACCTTATCAACCATCTTCTCATATTTCATTATATGTTCTAGCGTTATTTTACCTAACTTGGTCTTCTTAACACGTTTTGCAGCGTTTAGACCGGCTAGCGCGCGCGCTAACAAGTTCTTGACAAGCTAACGCCACTCTTAGTTTATAATCTCCCTTTTACCGATATAATGTTACACCTGCCCCACACATCCATTGGTGGCATCCAACGCCCCTAAGAAGCCTATACCCTGCGTATTCCATAGCATCCACTATAGTCAAATCTGCGGGAACTCTATGGTTTTTTCCATTTAGATAAATAGAAACATAAGGTATCAAAGCTTCATCATTCATATTAAC
>CP070659.1:844676-847759 GCA_020355125.1 Candidatus Bathyarchaeota archaeon | reverse complement strand
TTCCAGGACTCGTCATAGACACTACTTTTCTAACGATTTACTTCTTAATTATGTGCACGGCCTACAATGCTATATTGTTGTTCACCATTGGCTTTGGTAAGCAAGAACAAGGTGTGGATGTAGCTCACTATTTTAGCATAATCATCCCTGCCCATAATGAAGAATCCGTTATTGGAGAAACATTAAGACATATTTACGAAGTGCAATATCCTTCTGAATTGTTTGAAGTGATTGTTGTCAATGACGGTTCGACCGATAATACTGAAGACGTAGTTCGAAATTTTCAGAAGGAACATCCAAATTTGAAGTTAATTGATGTCTCGCCTATGAAGGGAGGCAACGGAAAAGGAACAGCGCTAAATGTTGGCTTCAGTGACTTTCTTTTAACTTGGAGAGGGCTCGAAATTGAACCCAGACATCGCTGGATAATTGGAGTCTTCGATGCAGACGGGCATCCTCAAGCAGATATATTTAGAAAAGTTTCTTTTGAATTTAGAGATCCGCGTGTTGGTGGCGTCCAGACTTTAGTTCGCATACGTAATCGCAGAAAGTCATTCTTGGCCAAGTTGCAGGATATGGAGTTTATATCTTTTTCAATAGTCATGCAATTTTCACGCACCATTTTTAAAGGAGACGTCGCTTTGGGAGGCAACGGGCAATTTATAAGAGCCACCGCTCTCGACACCGCTGCCCTAATACAAACAAAAGAGTATTGGAATGTGAAATCTTTAACCGAAGATCTTGATATAGGCCTACGACTCAGCATAAAAAAATGGGAAATGCGTTATGTGGGATCCACAGCTGTTGATCAAGAAGGCGTAGAAACCTTACATAGTCTAATCCGTCAGAGAGAGAGGTGGTCGTGGGGAACGCTTCAAGCTCTTAAGCAATATGTACTTAGTTTCAAGATTTGGAAATCTGAAATAAGTTTGACCAAAAAATTTGATACGTCAATCCATTTATTTACTATCATCATACCCCTTCTAGTTACTCTTTGTTGGATTTGGTCTGGAATGAGTTATTTTGGGCTTCTTAGTATATCTAACATATTCCCCTTTGCTTTTATCATGGAAAATGCTTTCTCATTTGTACCCTTTTACTTCTATGGTTTATGGAAAGAAAGAAACGAATATCCACTCTGGCAAATGCTTCCATTGACAGCAATTGCAACGTTTTATACTTACCATTGGATTCCTTGCATAACCTCGGCAATAATAAAAGCGATTACACGGAAACCAGTTTGGATAAAAACACCACGTTCAAAATTTAATAATAGCTAGCGCGCGCGAAAGAAGTAAGTAATTGCATAACAATTAAGTATGATGTATGATTCAAATGGATTGTGATGTATAGATGTTTAGTTCTTCAAACATAACAATTTGGCTATCGCGGCGTGAGGAGAAGAAAATCTTTGAACATTGTCAAAGCCATTTTGAAAAAATCATTGATACCGTTAAAGGAATGAGGGATGTTATCTATTCATTCTGTAATGAAGATTTCGAGCAATTAGAAAAACACTACGTCACGACGTTTGAAAGTGAAAGAAACGCAGACGCAATCAAACGCCAAATTCTTGCTGAGATATCCACTGGACCTCTTCACCCCATCGATAGAGAAGAGGTTATTCGTCTCGTATTAACCGCGGACGATATAGCTGAGAATGCTAAATCTGGAGCAAGAAAACTTCGTTTAGCATCAACTAAATGCCTTACTGAAGAAATATCTACACACCTCAAAGAGATCGCTGACATGTGCGTTGAAATAGTTGAACGCGTTTGGACTGCGTTTCTGAAACTACGCGAAAGGAAAGATCAAGCAATCGATGCCGCAAATGATGTGGAGGTCCTCGAAGAAATGATTGACGAACGCCGTCTTGGCTTACTCAAACGCATTCTGAACTGTAAAGAGCGCGTTATCAGCATAAAAAGTTTGGGACCATGGCTCATGTTTATGAATGCCATAGAAAACATGGAAGAGTTAGCGGACCGCTCTGAGGATGTTGCTGACGTTATACGAAGCATAGCCATACTCCGGTAACCTGGTGTTGTACGTGGAAGAAAGCGTCATCTTATTGATAATTGGATGGGCTTTATCCTTTTTTATTGCATGGAATTTGGGGGCGAATGACGCTGCCACTCCATGTGACACCGCTGTCGGTGCCCGAGTGATCTCGCCAAGAAACGCCACCCTTCTTTTCTCGATTTTTGCCGCGATTGGCAGTATTAGTCAAGGATATATGAACATAGAAACCATATCAAGGGGCATTATTCCACGAATCGATCCGCTTGGCGCAATTACTATCTCTTCAGCTGCAGGATTATGGTCAGCGTTCTGCACATGGAGAGGATTAGAGATATCAATGACCTATACGGTTGTTGGGAGCGTTATAGGCTATGCGATTGTACTCTACGGCTTCTTTAACTATTCTGTGCTCACACAAATCGTTTTCTCTTGGATCACTTCACCCCTTTGTGCGATGGCCCTCTCTTTCATTCTTTACAGGCTTGTCACGCGATTGTTTCGAAATCTATTGAACAATGAACGATTCATAAATATCGTTTCTATTCTCCTCATTGCCTCCCTTTGTTTCTCCGCTTACTCCTTTGGCATTAATGATGTAGGCAACGCAACAGGCGTCTACGTTGCTGTTACACAAGACGTTTTCGGACTTCCTGACGACACTACTATGCTACTCTTAGCAGCGTTTGGCGCCATAGGCATAGCCATCGGTGGACTTACATGGGGACGTAGAGTAATAGAAACCGTTGCGTTTAAAATAGTGCGGCTCGATCCGCTTTCAGGCCTTGCAGCTGAAATCACTAACGCGCTTATTGTCTATCTATTTGTTACTATTCCATATCTCTATATGGGATACGGGCTTCCTGTCTCAACATCAATCGTCGGCATTGGAGCTATAATTGGAACAGCATTTGCTCGAGGCCAAGGCTTAATTGATAAAAGCACTTTTGGACGCTTAGTGTTTACGTGGATTATTACTCTCCCCACAACAGCCACCATGAGCGGAATATTATACATCATTGTTAAACAAATAGTAAAAGCTCGCTAAAGCTAGCTGGCTGGAA
>CP070659.1:841304-844576 GCA_020355125.1 Candidatus Bathyarchaeota archaeon | reverse complement strand
TGTTCTAAATAGTTATGAAGAATCTTCGTTAGCACGCGCTAGCCACATGGCATGCCCGCTTATGTTGAATAGAGTAGACACACAAATAAGTATATAGTCAGCGTGTGAACTACCGAGGAATAATTGGTAAGGAGATGTGAGAAGGCCGGTTCGCATCATGATAGATTGTTTGCGTAGCTTTAACCAGTTCAGTATCCATACCAAACACGTTCCCTGTATTTGGATTTCGATCATACCGGTTGAAGTTACTGCTAGAAATTTCCACTCTAATTTTATGCCCTTTCTTAGCGACGTAGCTGGTTGCCCAGAGATCGATAGCATACTTATAGATTTTACCGGGCTCAATGAGTGATACGTCGCGATCAGCGTTTCGATATCTCGCCCGTACGATTCCTTCCTGGATCATATGGGTGTATCCATCGGGGAAGACATCGACCAAAGTTGCAGTGAAGTCCGTGTCTCTTGCAGAGGATGCCGCGTACAAGGTCACTGAGAGAGGCCCCGTTATTTCCATGTCTTCCTCCAGCTCGGATGTGGTGTAAACAAGCACGTCGGTTCTCTGCTCCACGGACGTTCGGTCTTTCAGCTCTTTTGCGAGTTTACAGCAATCAGTCTCCAGCGATATCGTGATGGGATGGTTTGGATCGTAGATGTAGCGGTCGCTGGACTCATCCTTCGGCTTGTCGGTATCCAGTACACCATCTCCGTGTACGGTGTTTGCGGAGCCGTTGCTGTGAAAATAGTACTGGGTGTATTGGGTTCGAGCCAAGGGCCACTCGTGTTCGTATCTCCATGTATTGTCGCCGAGCACAAATATGTTGACTCTCGGCGTCTCGGAAAATCCGTTATCGATGCCTTTCAGCCAGTAGTCGAAAAACTGCTGGTGTAAATCCCAGATCCAATGGCATCCGTGTTCCCCAATATCCAGCTTCCCGATCCTCCGGGTAGACTCGGTGGACCATGCGTGATCGATGGGTCCAATCACGAGCCACTGGTTCTGGCGAGCTGGAGCATGTTCCCGTACTTGTAGCCAGTCGTCGATGGTGAATTTGACAAAATTGTCGTACCAGCCGCCCCAATGTAAAACGGGTATCGTGATTTGACGATATTTTTCATCGATTTTTAGGCGATCCCAGAAACGATGTCTGGATTGATGTGTAATCACATCGTTATAATAGTCGTAGTCGACTCCAGCCTCATCGTCCATCGTTATCAGTGGGAGATGCCAATAGTTCAGGGGAAAATAGTTTCTCTGAGTCTTCGAATTCATGGAATATATCCAGGTGGCAGCGGTTTGCATGCGGAAGGCTCCATTGGTGTACATCCATTTGTAAATGTCGGTTGTTATGGTGCCGGGCGCGATGCATTTCAGATTTGGATGATTCAAGGGAGCGACCGCCCATTGGGTATATCCAAAATACGACACGCCAAACATTCCGATGTTCCCGTTACACCAAGCCTGGTTGACGATCCAGTTTAAAGTATCATAGCCATCCTCAGCTTCATGTACTAAAGGATACCATTCGCCTTCAGAGTTCCATTTTCCTCTAACATCCTGAACCACACAGATGTACCCTTTCTTCGCCCAATAGGTTCCAATGGCGGGCATAAAACAGTAATACTCGTCTTTACCATACGGTAACCGTGTTAAAACTACTGGAAACGTGCCTGCAGCTTTGGGTTTATAAATATTGGCGTAGAGCTTAACACCATCACGCATAGGGATCGCAACGTTTTGTTCCACCTCAACACAGGCATAAACGTCTGCCGTCTTGGTCGGTATCCGCATCAATGGCAAATAGTGGACTTTTAAGATGGTGTCGTGTATCTTCTTGATCGCCCATCGAAGGTCTGATACCGCGAACCTTCCTCCACGTTTCCGCCAATCCATCTCCCCACCTCCTTGTCATTCACCTGTTTGGTTCTAGAGAAAGAGCGTCTCATCAACGTCCTCCATGAGCATTTCAGCCAATTCATGTACGTTGTGGAGCGATTTTCCGTCGTTGGGAAAAGTTTTCTCGTAGCGTTTGAACATAGCCTTCCAAAGATCAAGATAAAACTCTTTAAACTCATCTAACGTAAACCGTGCATCGCATTGCACCATAATTCCCGTTTCACAGTCCTTCCATGGAACGAAAAGGATACGCCACTTCTGTTTATTCACAAACTCAATTGAAGTAGTTATTTTCTCGTCGCCTCTTCCAGCCTCACTTTTCAATATATGGCTGTAATAGGGCTACGGTAAATATATGCTTTCGCGCAGATCCACAAACTCGCTCGCACAGGCTAATTAGCTAGTTTTAGGGCGTACACAAAAAAAGAAGGTTGTAACATAAGATCAGCAATTTAATACCTCAAAGCGCTTTTTCAAGATTTCATTTTAATATTCGAATTGATAAGGGAACATTTTTCCTTGATGACTTTCAATTAAGATTTTTTCGCCTTCAGGATCATCGACAAACTCAAACGATTCTCCTGCATAAATAGGGCTTTCTTTTGTCTCGATAAATTTAAAATCACGATCATGCTCAAAGCTTCTAAAAAAATCCATCGGGTTCTCTGAGTCAGGCTGAATGGACACCAGCTTTGAGCCAATTTGACTATAGAGGACAATTTCCCACTCATCTGCATCAGCATAAAATCCTATAATGCTTGAAAAATCCGGTCTCTGTTGCGGATCTTTGACAAGGAAGTCTTTCTCATTCTTTTCAAGTTTATCAAAAAGGTTAACAATCCCCTTGAGAAACGTATTCGCAGGACCAGGGTTACAAAGAACGACGATCACGATTTTTTGATCTGGGATCAGCCGAGAATCTGTCACAAACCCATTATAGCCTCCACCGTGACCCACCAGCGTATACGCTCCAATCTTGTCGATAGCAAATCCCAATCCCCGAGTAGACGCGTTAGCTGCGCCGGAGACCGGGCGCTCAAAATGGGGTCGCTGCATTTCCCGTTTAACATAATCAGGCAATAAACGATCATTACCAAACATATGGGCTTGGTAAAATTTGATTAAATCCTCTACGGTGCTGCTTAATCCTGTGGCAGAACTCATAATATTCGCTGGGATATGATCGAAAGGTTTTCTTTCTTGCTTGGGTACCCTCGGTTTATATCCCGTTGCATGCTTTGCTACATTCGTTTCATCGACATCTACAACGGTGTTGTCCATGCCTAATGGGGAAAGGATGCGTTGTTGAATAAATTCGGGGTAGCGCTGTCCCGAGACAGTTTCAATAATTTGTCCTAAAATCGTATATCCGAAATTC
>CP070659.1:817722-841204 GCA_020355125.1 Candidatus Bathyarchaeota archaeon | reverse complement strand
TCTACCGGATTATATCTCGCAGCTTTTAACGCGGGAAATATAGTTGAAATTATGCAAAGAACTATTGATAAGCTAGTCGTTAAACCCAAATATTGAAGAACAACACCTAGAGGAATTTGCCAAAGAATGTTGACGCCTAGTTGAATACAGCTTGTCAGTATGGCTGTTAGAGATCCGACAGAGAAGCCGAATACGCCTCCGACTAATCCAAAAATAATGGCTTCTAATAAGAATAGCTTTATCACATGTTGATCTAAGGCTCCTAGACACTTCATTATCCCTATTTCCCTGTAACGTTCATAAGTAGTAATCAGGTTAGAGTTAATCAGGCCTACTCCACAGACGAATAGTGAGACTATAATTAGCCAAAATTGATATGCTTCTATCATTATTCCCGTGCTTTTCATATAGCTTAAAAAAATAATATTGGTCATTTCTAAGTGGGTTAACAGCGCTATTCCCAGCGCAATAGAAACAATTACTATAACTGACCGCTTAGTACGTTTCTTGATCTGCTCAACACTAAGCCATAACGCCTGAACAAACGGGAATTCAATTTTTTCCTTCCTGTCTTTAAAATATTTCACGCCACATTCTCTCTTTTTTTTCCATGAAATTAGCGCGCACATGAAAAGCTTGCGCTGGCTTAACATAGAACAAACCATATTTACTTTTTAAATGTTAAAACATTTTTCTTCGATTTGTTAGCATCATTCATTTGTTACTTATGAATCGATAGTGCCCGTTAATAATTGTCGTTTTTTCATAATGACCATTTTTTAAAAACACGTTGTATATCTTCGAGTCGACTACCTATCACTCCTATATTATTGATGTTACCTAAGGCCTTTTCGTATGCTCGACGAATATGTATAATTTCGTGAGGATTAATCCCCATAGCCCGGCAACCAATTGAGTCCGTTGCAACGGGATCATCTCCAGCTATTATTACATCCATTTGAACAGGTTTGCCATTAACTGGACCTCTTCCCTCCATGCCGATAAAGCCATCAATGACCGTCAACGAAGGTTTGAGCACCGAATTTATGTCAACAATAACTTTACTTATGCCTCGCATGTGATACTTCGATTTGAATTTGTCTGGTAAGAGGCCAAACATGTTTTTCATTCCTAAAGTAACGCCCGTCGACATGTGTGTCTTCAGTTTTGCGGCACTGATGATCGCTGAATCATGAACGATACGTGGTATTGTGATTTTTTCCAGTGTTTCACCGTCAGGAACAAAAATTGTTACTCGTTCTTTAACATATCTCAGATTAATACATTCAACATCATTCCGATCACACATTTCCCTCATACCTGTGATTTCAAACGCCTTATCAGCATTGGTCATGGTAGCATCTGATTCAACCACAAATACCTCAAGCGCCAACTCTTTAAGCTTTTTTATTATTGCTTCTACAACAATAGGATCAGTAGTAGCGCCAGTTTCCCATGTTTTTACCGTTATGAAATTAACTTTAATTAGCACCCTATCTACGCCTTTTAGACAATTTTTATAATTAATCAGATCCAAGGCCTTAAAAACCGGCTCATGGCCTCGGACGCCCTTTACAATAGTTACTTTCGACATCGCGTCAAAATTTTCTAAAAGCAAACTATTATTTCTTTTGCCTTTATTGCTATGCTACATCTGAAGTAGCCATCTGGTCTTAAGCTTGTTAATAGTTTTACTGCATACAAGATTAGTGATTGGACAAGAAGATTTTGGAAATTATGATTGAACAGCTTCATTAGAAAAGATGAGAAATGAAATCAAAATAGATTTTAAGGAGCGCCTTCCCCACGTTGCCCCATATAAAAAATAATATAAAACGCGGTAATTTGATTAGATTAACATATATAGTATCCCAGTTTATCCTTTCAGCTAAAGGCACAAATAAAATATAACGATACTAAAACTAGAATGAATTAACGATAAAAAACACATTTACAGATGGATCATGGAGACACATTTGCTTTGAATGATATTCTACTCCTTGGACTTATCATCTTAGTCGGCTTTATTGGACGCGGAATATTCAGATACACAAAGGTTCCTGAGGCTCTTTTTATGATCATTATTGGTTTAGCGGTAGGACCGCTGTTTGGCATTATCGATCAGAGCGTGTTTATAACCTATACGCCTATCGTCGTTTCATTAACATTGATTATCGTCCTGTTAGATAGTGGTTTATCAATAAACATATTCGATATGGCTCGAAGACTCGGTAAAGCCATCGTTTTCACAATCCTTGTTCTAGTATTTAGCACGATCATTATTGGAGGCTTTATGTATCTAATTGGTTGGGAGCCCCTACATGCGTTTTTAATTGGCGTTGTTAGTTCTGGATCCACTACGATTGTAGTAACCTCTTTGCTGGTAAGGCTTAGTGTTCCAGAAGAAATTAAACAGATTTTAATAATGGAATCCATCATAAACGATGTTACGCTTGTCACCTCAGCAATAGTCATTATTCAGATAATAAAATTAGGAGCGCTAGATACTATTGGAATTCTTTCAGTCGTACTTGAACCCATAATTATTTCAATCCTTGTCGGAATCTTCTTTACAGTATTATGGGTAAATGTCATAGAGTGGTTCTATAAAGGCGAAGAATTAATTTATTGCTTTACCCTTGGGATTTTGTTTCTTCTCTACTCTTTTGTCGAACTCATAAATGGAAATGGCGCGATCGCGATAATTGTGTTGAGTCTCTCCTTAGGTAATCTTCCCATCATATTCGATAAAATAGGAGAATCCCGTTTCTTCAAGCAGTATCCTAAAACGCTGAAAAAAATGTCTAAACGGACTAAAGACGTTGTAAAAGAGATTAAAAGGACTCAAGTGGACTTTGCCTTCTTTATTAAGATCTTCTTCTTCGTATATTTAGGCATAATCTTTGACTTGACCAAATTAACGCCATCATTGATGGGATTAAGCATCGTTATTCTCTTTCTTATGTTTATCAGCCGATATATTAGCTCTAGAATATTGGCGTTAGCGGATTCTAATTTTAAAAAATATTCAACAATAATTTCTTCTATGATTGCTAGGGGTTTTACAGCTACATTTGTTGCTCTACTGCCTACAACAATGGGCGTCGAGATTCCCCAATTAAAGGAATTAATCCTTATTATGGTATTGGTTTCAACTATCCCAACAATTGTTGCATCAATAATCTTTGAAAGAAGAACCAATAAAGAATAGAATTTGGCGCGCATACGAGTGCTAGCATACGCTGCGTGCGCTAATCTCATTAAGCATGCTTAGCTTTTAGATTAATGAATTTTTTAATTGGCACTCCATCATCCGGTTCTACATAAAACATTTCTCCAGAGGATTTTAGCTGATTTGCTTCAACGATTCGTGCATGCTGGTGAGGAAAACTATAAGCGACCATAGCTCGTGCTTGATGTTTCTTCGCTGTTTCAACAAGTTTCTGGATTTGTTTTGCTTGGATGTAGATAGCCTTTTTTTCCTTGTCTTCTTTAGACGCATTTTTACACTCGATAAGGTGAATATGGGTTTCTCCATACATCCTTTTCAACGCTAAGACATCTGCTGGATATAGGCGTCTCCCGCTCTTAGGGAACCTTGTGGCTAGCCATCCGTGTTGGGTGTATATTTTTTGAAGACGATGCTCTAGCCTATAACCCGACTTGTATCTCGACATTTTGCCTCCCCTCTTCTATTCATTACAGATTTTATTAATGTTTTCAAAGCGCGCGCTTACTAATGGATGAGACATATGAAGCGTGTAACATAGCGTGTAGATACGTATAGTTTACTTCATTTATTTGTTAAAAGAATATTTGTTTTCAGCTCAGGTAAGGATGGCTTTCCACGATTTTTTTGGCAGGCTTCCTACCTTTTTAAACGCTTCATTTAGCCAACGTGTATCTTATCTGAGGGATCCAACGACATACTCAATTAGTATATGTTGGTTGTTAAGGCTTCTTGACTGAGTCGAGTAGCGATATCTGCTCGGCTCAGTCGTTTATCGGCTTCCCGTGCAACCGTCATGAGTTCGTCGTTAATGTCTTGTGGCAGTGGATCGGGCTCATAAGTCGCGAAGATCTCGTCCACCCGCTCGCAGACGCGTTTGAAAAGGGTTTTCCAGCCTTTGGCTTCCCACTCCTTTCGCCAGTCGCGGTCCAAGAGCTCCGGCAGCCAGAACTCCTTCAAGTTTCGTAATGTTGATGGCTCGCTCAAGTAGTTACCAGCCACACCGACCTTGAGGATCGTATCTAGATCAAGGGTTTGGTCGGTGACTGGGATTCCCTTCATGCTCTCCCGGATTGTTTGGGCGATCTCATCGCAAATTACATATTGCTCAAGGCTTACGGCCATGCCGCTTTCCAGCATCCCCAATCCATAGATCGTGTTGCCATGAGTAACGGCTGCCGGAATAAGCAATGTACTCATTGCCTCAAGTGCGGCTTGACTATCGCAGACCTTGGCATCTGTCTAGGCACCAGCTGAGATATTTGGGCAGTTATAGTATTGTGCTAATTCTGCTGCGGCGGCGTTGAGCAACGCCATCTCGGGGTTTCCAACAGGATAGTAGCCTTTTCGTACATCTAATATAGAAGAGGAGCAACCCATGCTAGCTACAATCCCATTAAAGCCTGCAGCATGAGCCACTATTTGCGAAAATACTTCAAAGCTTAGCATTTCGGCATTATGCACAACCAGTGTTCCCGCCAGAGACATCGGTGCCATAGAGCCAGATGTCGCCATGCCGATAGTAACCGTACGCATTCCATTCTTAGCAGCTTGCATCATTCTTTTACATATGATATTAGGCCAGACTAAAGGACTCGTCGGACACCCGCCACCAGTAATAATCGGATTTTTCATCAACTTCTCTTTCCCTCCAGCTAATATGGCACATAATTCAATTGATACTGCCATAGATTCGTCATCATCCCCTCCTGGTGGTCCAAACCCTCCAATTGTTTTATTTGGATTGCTCAGAAGGTTCCAATCACGAACAGTTCCTTCGAAATTAGTCCTCCACGGAGGGATATCTCGTGCAGCAACTGCCCCATGAGCTACATCAACAGCGGGCAAAGCATTGCCCACGATTAGCACTTTCTCTTGATCCTTATAGGTAGATGGACGGGCTACTCCATCTCGATCGGTCATAAACGTTCCTTCGCCAAACGTCATAAAATACACTTCCCTCTTCGGAATGGGTTTGAAATTTCGATTAACATATGCCTCTTTAGGTTTAGCTTTCTTCATGAATTCGATGACAACGGCTTCAGGAATTCTAACCACCATTTTCTTCCGATCCACCGTACAGCCATATTTTTCAAAAAAGTCTAAAGCGTTATTATTGATAAATTGGGCACCTGTCGTTTCTAACACATTAATGGATGCTGCGTGAATCCGTTCAATATCTCCTCTCGACAGAAGTTGCAGCTTCAATTTTCCCAATTTTGTCACCTCCTAACAATTCTGTTCATCAATTATTTAATCCCAAGAAAGCAAAAACCTTTCTAAAAAGTAAATAGATAAAGCGTTTTCTTTTGACTCTTAGCGGCTCTTGCTGGCTAAAACATTATAAAGCAAGTTTGCGAATTTATTGTATGGCTGATCCACACGAAGGCTTACATCAAACATGTAATGTTAATGCCAAAGCTAAATTGAATTTAGTTTATTTATTAATATACCTTGTCGCGATTCTGGATCCACTAATAATTTTATCTTACACTCCTCTTGTTTCAATAATAAAAACAACTTTTAAGGTTAATATTGAACTCATCGCAATCTCACTTACTTTTCACATGCTGCCTTTTTCTTTTCTTAATCTTTTTTCTGGGACACTATCCGATTTCTATTACAGACCTAAGATCTTAACATATGGACTTTGCATTTCTACCATTGGATCATTGTTGGGCGCTCTGTCTCCTAACATATTACTGTTCTCAATATCTAGAACGATTCAAGGAGTAGGTTCAGCACTTATCATCCCCATAACTCTAGCCTTGTTGGGAGATATTGCCCCTAGAGAGGCAATGGGAACAATTATTGGCTCATATGGAGCGTTTTTTAGTGTTGCCACAACACTTGCGCCTCTAATTGGCGGATTTTTTGCGGTTAGAGCATGGAGATTAGTTCCACTAATTTTTTCAGTCTATAGTCTAATTGGGGCTCTCCTTATTAGAGTGACATTTGGAGCGCGCAGTGTTTCCCGCAATGAAACAAGTTGGAGGCATATCTTTCACCAGTACGAACGTGTAGTCAGAAATAGAAATATTATCTTAGTAAGCATAGCTGGATTCTTCTTATTCTTCACCACTCAAGGTGTTCAACCCTTCATTTCGGATTTCCTCTCGCTCCCTCCTCTCTTATTGTCGAATGAAGAGATTGGCGTGTTATTTGCTATTATGGGCGTAACTGGAATTGTATTTTCTTTTGTTGGAGGCATACTGATTGACAAAATAGGGAGTAGAAAAACAATGGCCTTAGGATTTCTTCTAATGATCGTTCCTCAATCCTTATTACTTTTCTCGGAATCATATTGGCCATATCTCATTTGGCTGTCTTTTCTTGGGGGTTTTCAAAGATTTGCATTGAACTCGGTTCAAACACTTGTAGTCGGCTCAGTGCCTAACGCGAAAGGAGCCGCCTCATCAATCTTTAATTTCGCGCGCTATCTGGGGTTTGCCGCCGCACCCGTACTCTTAGCAAGGATCTATGTAACGCAAGGAATACGCTATCTCTATGTGTTAAATCTGATTTTGTATCTGACGTGTTTCTTAGTCTCCAAATTTATCAACAGAGGAAATCAGCTAAATGCCTAACCTCAGTAAAACGATACCGCTCAAAATCCATGCTGATTCCTTTCTAAACGAGAAAAAGTTATTGCGTTAACGCGCGTAGTTCGTTGCACAACAATGGAATCATCTTGATGTCGTCTTTTCTTCAAATGTATTGTAACTTACAATTTCTTCTATCGACTTCTTTTTTATAGGACCTGGTTGCTTAGCAGGATATCCAAATGATATTAACGCGATGATCTTCCAATCTTTAGGAATTTTTAACAATCTTCGAACAATGTCGTCAAAAGGAGTTGCCTGAACACCTATCCAACATGAGCCTACTCCCATCGCCCACGCCGCGATAACCATGTTCTGGAGGGCTATTGTCGTATCAAGAATCGAATATATGGTGCCCCATTTTCGCGTGTACTCGTCCTCGCGTACTAGTCCGCATCCCACTATCGTAACTGGCGCCTCTTTAATAAACGAAGCCGCTTGTACATTATATTCATCCTGCAATAACTTCTCTTTAATTTCAGGATCTGTGATAACGATGAAACGCCAAGGCTGTCTGTTATCCGCTGTGGGGGCTTTCCTACCCGCTTCGAGAATCTTATCTAATACCTCTTGAGGAATCTTCCTTGTCTCATAACGTCTAATGCTCCGACGACTTAGAACTAGGTCAACCCAATCCATGAATATCGTTCCTCAAGCTTATTTCTCTCACGAGGTATATAAGGCTAGTACAATAAAGAATTTAGTGCATAAGGGTTTACCTGTAGTTTTGATAAAGCTAGAGATTCTATTTACACGTTTGTTTCTAGCTCCTGCGTTAAAATCCTCTAGCGCGAGCTTCTTTGAATAGTGGATTTTTCCCTCTCTTTAGCATCTTATAAGGGCTTTAATTTATAGTCTAAGCTAAAAGTATATGTTAGAGGAACAAACACATGTCAAAGATAAGATTTGGAGTCAATATCGACGAAGCACCCGAGATATTAAAATGGGCTGATTATGATGCCATTAAAGATATGGTTATACAATGTGAGGCTTTAGATTATTACTCCTTGTGGGTACAGGATCATTTAACTTGGGGAAAAGGGCTAAATGGGGAAGGAGGGGAAGGAAACGTATTCGAGGCTTGGACCTTGCTCTCAGCGCTCTCAGCAGTCACTTCAAAAATGAAGTTGGGAGTTATGGTCACATGTAACTCGTTTCGTCATCCTTCACTAATGGCCAAGATGGCCACGACCCTTGATGTCATTTCAAACGGAAGATTAATATTTGGCTACGGCGCAGGCTGGAAACAAGACGAATATGAAGCATATGGTTTCCCATTTCACAAAGCCAGTGTTAGATTAAAACAGATGCGGGAAGCAATCATTGTAATTCATAAACTATGGGTAGATGAAAGAGCCAGCTTTCAAGGGACATACTATACTGTTACTAAAGCCCCGTGCTATCCAAAGCCGATGCAAAAGCCCCATCCTCCTATTATGATAGGCGGAGGCGGAGAGAAGCTGACATTGAAAATTGCAGCTGAATTAGCTGATGGCTGGAATCTTTATGGCGCCTCCGTTGAAACCTACAAACGAAAGGTAGATATTTTAACAAAATATTGCGATGAATATGGAAAGAGAATAGAAGAGATCGAGCTCTCATGGGCGGGTAACCTAATATTAGCAGAAGATAAAAGGCGATTGAATAAAAAAATCGCAAGATATCTGAAAGAAAATCGCATCTACGCGACAGATCATAAGGGTATCGTTTCTACCTATGATAATTGCATAGAAAAATTGCAAACCTACATAGATATAGGGTGCACTCACTTCGTATTCTTGTTACAAACCTTCAATGAAGACAAAGAGTCTTTCATCGAAAAAATTGCTCCATCGTTCTAAAATATTTGAAAAAAGAGTGCATGGTCCTTGTTATCAATTCCGTATTGCTTGAAGCTGCGTTAGCTAGCTCCAATAACTATCTATGATGCTTAGTGCGTTCTACTCAGCGTCTTTTTTTCCATGAAAGAGTTCGCTTCCTGCACCAGGATAGACCATCCTCAAGGGTGGCGGCGTAGGCGTTTTAACTTCAGGCCATTTCTCTGGACGCGGTTCCGATCCTTCTAACGTAACGTCAGATGGATTTGTGTCAATAATAATCGGATTTTTCCGTACATCCCTGCCTTGAACGTTAACACTGAATTCAATAGGAATTCCATTGGGATCAAAGGCATAGATTGAGTGAATGAATCCATGGTCAATAACTTCTGAAACGTCATAACCCGCCGCTTCAAGCTTATCCTTTATCTCCCACAATTCATCCTCCGTCTCCACTCCAAATGAAACATGGTCAAAAATGAAGGATCCCTTAACCGGTTCGCCATGATCCTTTATTGATGCGGGTTTTATGTCCGGCCACTCAAAAAACGCGATTAAATCGGTATCCGAGAGTTGAAAAAAGTAGTGTCTGTACCCCGGTTTCCCAAGCCCCGCTACTAACCGCATACCAAGAAGATCTCTCCAAAAACGAATAGTACTATCCATATCGCCCGTAACCATCGCGAGATGGTTAACGCCATTGAATCTTACCAACGGTATCCCCATAAAAATAATGTTAGATAATTATTAAAAAGAATTATAACAATGAGAACACGGTGTCGCGAGCTCTCATATGTTGATCATTTCATGCCTCATCTTTTCCTCGCTTCTCTATTAGTTCCTTCAGTTTAGTCCTAACCTTCTTGGCTAATGTCTCTGATATGTACCCTTCTTCAATCCCCTTTTCTAACCTGTCTTCGTCCAGTGCTGTGACTTCGCCGTTGGGATGGACGACGATATCAACCTCTAAATCCACGTAGCGGATTCCATGGGGATACAATTCTACGGGCGTGTTTAAATTGATGTATATTCCCTTACTCCGTTCATCCTTTGAGAAATATCTCGTCTTCAGATACCATTCTCCTATCCTAGTTTCAGTTACTGCGCGATCACCCTCTTCCTTCAAGGTTTCAAGTCCATTGTAAACTCCCCTCTTTTTGAAGATCCGACAATATTTGATGAGAGAGGTGTCGGGGTCAAAAGACAATATGTGCGCTTGTCCTAAATGAAAGATGTTTCCGTCTGGCTTAACGTGTTCTATCTCGATTGTGGAACCGTTATATGGAAACGCGGCTTCAACGGTCTTCGTGAATAATTCTTCCACTTCAGTAGATCGTCGCCCGCGCTCAAGCAGTAGCTCAGCCATATCGACCGCTGAACTGATCTCTCCTCCGCAGATCTTATAGAAGTGGTGGCCATTGATTGTTGGCGCCACAGTGCTTCGAATCTCATCAAGTCTTCTCTTGGATAGCGCGGGAAACTCTACATCCATGAAATAGTTTTCTTCATAGAGAAGTGCTGGCGCCGTCACACGCTCCGCCTTCTCCTTGATGGTTCGTTGCTTCTCCTCAAGATCAGCAATTTCACGCTGCAACCGATCAGGAGACTGGCTTGCAGCTGCTGTCCTCCATATGATACCCCGTCCATGCTGAAGCTTCTTTCCTAGCTCATAGAGTCGTGCTCGTATACGATGGTCTCGAATCCTGCGACTGATTTTAATATGCTGTTGTGAGCTTAACACGGCATAGTCGCCAGGGATCGTAATATTCGTGCTCAAGAGGGGCCTTCTCACACCCAGTCGTCTTCGTTGGACTTGTACGATGATCTCCTTCGTTTCAACATTGTTAGCCCCTAGACGTGGAAGCCTGCCCACGGCTGTCCCTATATCAACTAGAGCTACACCACGCTCTGGGTTGAGCTTTGTAACTACACCTTTATATATGCCGTTTACGGACACATCCCACCTCCTGAGGATTACGTCATCTAGTTGAGTTTTCAGCATCGAGGAAAACGCGTCAATCGCAGAGCGTTTTCCTAGAACATGGAGTCCATGGAGGTCTAATCGATCGTAAATGTCCAGATCAGGTGGTTCCTGATGCGCGGTTAATCCGAATCTTTCTTCCGAGGCTAACGAAGGTTGGACAATCTGGAAACCTTTTTCTAAGAGGAGCTTCGTTAACGCTGTTGAATAGATTCCTCGAATCCTGGCTTTGGCTCGAAACGCCTTTTCGTTCATCCGTTAGCCTCCCGTTGTTTCAATTCTATAAAGGCCCCTCATCTTCTTCACGGTGAACTCTACGCCCAAAATTTTTTGGACCAGCCAAATGTTGGTGTCTAAATGCTCTGTCATGACACGAGAGAGATAAACAGTATTGCCTTCAGCCAACGCTACATAAGGCACAAGCATATCGGCGAGATGGACATCCACGGTAGCTTCTGCCTCCAGCTCCTTCACGAGGTTCCTCGCAGCTTCCTGTCCTACGACTTCACTGGGCTTCCGAAGTTCGCCGATGGCATCACCGCCTAGGAGAGCACCCTTATCCGTCTCTGCCCATAGCACTATGGAGCTGCCCTTTTGAAGGGGATTCGACTCGTCATACATCACATGGATATCCGCTTTAAAGCCTCTTGCCTCAAGATATTTTCTGGCAGCCATAGCTTGACGATCAGCAACCCGCCTCTCCTTTAGAAACGTACAACACGAGAGTCCCTGCAGCCTCTCCAGTTTTCCGAACACGTCTAGCCCGATTGACGACAGTTTTCGGCAGGGCTGCACTCGCAGGGTGACCTCCCCCATGCCCTTTGGATAATAGCCAAATGTGTGTATCTCTAGAAAAGATTCTAGCCCCATCCTCGTGAGCATTGGCAGTAGCACGTGTTGTAGGTAGTGGATCGTGGGCGCATGTCTGACATCTGTGCCGCCTTGCGTCACATGGATGTGTACTGGTCTTTCGGCGAAGGCGCAGATGGGTAAAATAGTGAGCAGCAGCATCGGAATGCTTCCTGCAGTACCGATCTCTGCCTCGACTAAGCCACCGACGATCTGCTTGGGCTTGAACCAAAGCTCCTTTGAACCCAATGTAGCGCCTTCAATCGTAGCATTGCATAGCTTTGCAGCTGTAAGCGTAGCTTCAAGGTGTTGGGGACGAAGTCCTGGGCGACTCCGCTTTTTCCGGATGTTGTAAATGTGAAGCTCTTCCCTGAGTATGCTGGCTAGAGCGACAGAAATGCGTAGGATTGTGCCGCTACCGCTTTTCGCGCTGCCATCTATCTTCAACATTGCTTTTCTCCTCCATCCCTCCGATAGCTTGACCGCGCGCGCGTCCGAGCGTGCATGCTGCTATTGGGGGCTTCTCCAATTTGGCTAGCCATAATAATAATATCTAAAGTATTGTTGTATCCGTTTAATAGTCAATCTTCGTGCTTCTAACAAGATGTCTATGATTTCCTCTTTTTCTGTTACTCGTTGCTTCCAACCTTTGATTCCCAATTGGCTGTTTTTCTTAACAAGTGGTATTTTAAATGCCTTCGCTAAGTTCATTAACTCTTTCACAGTTAACGATTCTAACACGTCTCTTTTGGAAGGCACTTCTCATCCTCACACGTATTCTAGAATTTTCAATTATTAACATTTAGGTTTGCCTGGCCTGCATGGATGTGTAGTCTACGTGTATTATGTTTGTTATTGCTCTCATCTCTATGGCTTCCATGTGTTCCTTTCAACCGCCTTCAGTTTTTGTATCAATTTTTTCCCTCGGCTCACTATGGCTGGGCTACCTGTGTTTACCATTTCTTCAAGTTTATGTAGTATTCGGGGCCGACTCTCTTCGTCCGTCTTGGCTAAATCAGCAAGTGTTTGCATCGAAAAAGTTTTAACAATCCGGCTCTTCTCCGGACCATCAATGTAGGCGAACAAGATTTCAATTATTTTCTCTCTTTCCCTCTGATCCACTTCGAGGTATGAAAACATTTGAGCCACATGCCATTGAACCTCCTGTTGTTCAATCTTTGCGATTTCATTAATTAGGCGGCTCTTGAATGGTTGCAGGTACTCAGGATGCTTTGTAGACACCTTCTCCAAGACATCGGCGCTTCGCATTCGAACTCTAGGATCGTCGTCGAGTAAGCCTTCAAACACGGCTTCAAACAATGCAGGAGTTTTTAAAATATCTTGTACTACTTCTTCTGATCTTCCAATGGAGCGTAAATCTCCACCCTTTAACTTCTCTAATATTTTAACCACATGTACCTCCTTCGATAGGATTATGCAGAAGCGTCTTCCTTCTTCTCTGTTCTGAAAATATTGACAACAGCATCCCAACAATCAAAATTTGCTGTGAACGTTGGTATCCAACGTTTCAATAAATAAATATGTTCCTTCCTGTAAAAGCGCATGCTATTCCCTGATTAACTAGAAAAGTGATGTAGCCTATTATACGTACACGTTATAAAGATGATCACTGGATAATATGTGTCACTGTATCACTAGCCTTTGTTGAAGGTATATCGGAAATGCTTTAAAGGAAAGGTGTTACTTAAGCATCTAAAGGCGATGGGATGAAGGGATGGCGAACATTTTGAGCGATTATAGATTTTGGATAATTGTCTTCGACGTGATCTTTGTAGCGTTTATATATTTTAGATGGAGACGAACAGATAAAACCGCTTCGGAAATCGATTAAACGAAAAATCGGACACACATTTTGCGCCCACACGATTCACGACTTTTGTAGGAACCCGTAAAGTATTAAGAGCCTGAAAAACGGAGATCTTTGGGTTTTTCTCATCAGTGCGACGCGCGCGCCTCAGGTCTATAGAACGCCTTCGTTTAAGAGTGGACTTTCATTTTGCTTCTCATTTTATACTTGGGAGCTTTTTCAACCGTTTATTTATTATCCATATCGACCATGTGAGAATATTAATAGGGATCGGGTCGAGTCCAGGGAACAGCTCAAGGAGGGCAACGAGCCCTGTCCACCTGAACAAGTAGAGGCAGGTAATCAGTCCTACAATATCGAAGAAGTCTCCTACAAGGGTCGTTAATAAAAAAGGGATAATGTATTCAACTACATCTAGAAAAATACATGTAATTAATCGTGTGAATTCGCCAAAAGACATGTATTCAAAAATCGAAGCCATAGAAAATATTATAGACGTAGGCGCTAAAAAGGTTAATTATACTCTACTAGAGTGTTCAGCCTTATGGCCGCGCGTACTCCAGAAATACGGGATGTGGATTCGAGCGGCAGTAGAAAACGCGCGGTACATATTTAATACAAGTGATTATATGCCAAAAAGTAAACGTTTAACAATTTTGCAAATGAACGACAGTCATGGCTACTTTGAACCTCATCCCGAATTATATTGGGCTAGTGATCGAGCAAACTATAAAGAAGCAGGGGGCTTCGCTCGTATTGCAACGCTGTTCAGCAAAATCCGAAAAGAAACTTCGGGTGCTGTCATTGCGATGGATAATGGAGATACAATACATGGTACATTCCCTTCAGTCCACAGCAAAGGCGAAGCGTTGGTTCCAATACTGAGCAAGCTGGCTTTTGATGCCATGACTGCTCATTGGGAGTTCGCCTATGGTCCTGATCATTTTAAAAAACTAGTCGATAAACTGGATTACCCAATGCTCGCAATCAATTGCTTCGACAAATTCACAGACAAACTTGTGTTTCCCCCTTTCACGATCATCGAGCGAAGTGGGCTGCGTATCGGTATTGTTGGGATCGCAGCCACTATTGTGGATAAGACGATGCCGAAGCATTTCAGCAAAGGCCTCTATTTTACACTAGGGAACAAGGAGTTGCCAGGCTACATTAAGCATCTTCGTGAAAACGAAAAAGTCGATTTAATCGTTGTAGTGTCCCATCTAGGTTACCCACAAGAGTTGAAGCTTGCTCAGGAAGTGAAGGGTATTGATGTATTATTAAGTGGACACACTCATAATCGGCTATATCACGCAGTAGTAGTGAATGGAACTATAGTGATGCAGTCTGGCTGTCACGGATCCTTTATCGGCAGGCTCGATGTTCATGTAGACAATAAGCGTGTAATAAATTATTGTCACGAATTGATCGACATTGATGAAGCCATTGAACCTGATCCAGAGGTTGAGATCATGGTCAATGAGGCTTTAGAGCCATATCGAGAAATGTTAAACACACGAGTGGGACACACTCAAACTGCTCTCCATCGATATACTGTGATGGAAGCAACGATGGATAATCTCCTACTCCAAGCATTGATCGATATGAGTGACGCCGAATTGGCTTTCTCGAACGGCTGGCGTTACAGCGCACCTATACCCATTGGACCCATCAACATGAATGATTTATGGAATATCATTCCAGTAAACCCGCCTATTTCAATCTGTGAGATCACTGGTGCTGAGTTATGGGCGATGATGGAAGAAAACTTAGAACATACATTCTCAAGCGATCCGTATCAGCAGATGGGGGGATACGTTAAACGATGTGGGGGAACGAACATATATTTCAAAGTGGAAAACCCTAAAGGCAAACGCATCCAAGAGTTTTTTGCTGGAGGAAAACGACTCAATCGATCTAAAACTTATACAGCCTGTTTTGTAACTGAGCAGGGGATACCTAACCATTATGGACGTAACCGTCAAGACCTGACCGTCACAGCAATTGAGGCATTGAAACAATATATTGTAAAGCAAGACGAGATCTCTATAGGTTTTAAGGGGTCCATCATTCCAATCTAATTGTAGCACGCGCTAAAGCCGTTTTCTTAGCATTTTTCTTTTCGGTCTTTGAATTTCATGAAACCCTTAGCGTGCATGCCAAGATTTCTAAAAACTTAAATTTTTTAGAGATATACGAATAGTCATGGATGAAGGGAACCAATTCATAAAAAAGAAAAGTGCCTTGAGTGTCCAAGAAACCATGGATAAATTAGAGTCCATAATAGCTGAAAAGGGAATACCAGTTTTTGCTAAGGTTAATCACTCCAAAAATGCGAAAGATGTTGGGCTGGAAATGAATGAGTCTCAAGTGCTATTTTTTGGGAATCCTAAAATCGGAACATTGATGATGCAACAGAATGTTTTTCTATCGTTAGAATTACCTTTGAAGATCGCAGTAGTTAAAGATGATGCAGGAGATGTTTGGATTGTTTACAATCAACTCAATAGTATGCGAGAAAAGTATAACTTAGATATTGCGATTTTAGAAAAGGTTGACGCGCTTCTAGAATCTATTTCAAATTTCGCAGCCCACGAGCACGAGTAACGGAGAAAAAAAGGGGAATAATGGGTTGATAGGGTATGGATTACTAGCCTTTAGAGGGATATTACACGTACAAACTCGTCGTAGTGCGCGCGCGCTTTTTATTCACGCGTGCGATGCGTGCGCTTTGTCTCTATTGAGTTCCACTTTCACCTTTCCTTTTAATGTAATCTTGGCTTCTTTGAATTCGGAGCAGTAAGCGAATATTTTTACGCCCTCCATAAATGCGTTTCGAAGAGCATCTCCAAACTCTGGATCAGCTTCATCATTTGGAGCGAGCACATATGCATCGGTTCGTTGAACAATAAATAGCACGCCAGACGTATAGCCTTCTTTCTTCGCTTTCACTAACATCCTCACATGTCGCCTACCCCTTCGAGTGGGTGCGTCGGGAAACAGCGCTACACCGTCTTTCACCAACGTGCACGACTTCACTTCCAGTAGACAGACTTCATCCTTATTGGCTAAGAAGAAATCGAACCGAGTATGTCCATACCGATATTCTGGCTTAATCGTGTCATATCCTGAAAGCTCAGTAATGTCTCCATTTTTTAGGGCTTCTAAAACCAATTTGTTAGGAACCCGTGAATCGACTGATACCATCTGATTGCCATGGAGAACTCCAATCAGATCATAATTCGTTTTTCTCCCCTTATCCACGACTTCTCTGAGAAAAACTTTAGATCCATGTGTTAACAGTTCGTGCATCCTTCCTGGATTAGGCAAAAAGCTCGTTAATATTCGATCATCGACTCTTACGCGAACTACGAAACGGTTTAGTCTCTTTTGAAGAATGCCTTTGATGATTTTTCCATCAATATTTATGAAACTAGTCAATTCCTCTGTTCCTTTTAAAGCGCTAGTAGCTACATATTCTTCTACTTTGTGATCCAATTCAGTGACACTTCAATGATTTTTAACCCAGTGATTATATTTTACTATTAATTATTATTATTTCATATGAAAGCGCGTGCGCTTGCAGTAATAAATTGCATAAGTAGAAAAGGCGAGAGGATAGTAGTGAAAGCGTTGCACTTCTAGCATCACTGTGGAGTAGGTGAAATAATGCACGAATTTTCTATGACGACGCAAATCGTGAACCATCTTCTTAAAGAGGCGAAAAAACATCATGCTAAACGGGTCAATGAAGTGCATCTCATAATAGGGAAATTGACATTTCTCGGTCTTGAACAAGTTAAATTCGCATATAATTTGTTAGTGAAGAACACAATCATGGAAGATTCAAAACTCCACATAGAAGAGAAAGACGGCGTGGTTCAATGTAACACCTGTGGATATGCAGGGGGCCTCAAATACGAAGACGATCCAGTTTATCATATTCCTGCTCCAACACTGAACTGTCCACAATGTGGAGGCGTAGTCATCATTGTGGGAGGCAAAGAATGTATAATAAAAAGCATAAAACTCGTCGCATAGAGATCAAGACTAATCGAGGAGCAGTTGAAGTTTTCGCTCGCTAAATGAAGTTTATAATACCTGCAGGTCTTTTATTGATAGTGGATTTATAGGAGTTAGTGCGATGAGCGTTGAGCTTCCAGAAGCGAAGATTCTTGCAGAACAGATGAATAAAGAGCTTCGAGGTAAGTGTATTGAATCGTATCATTTGCAAGATTATGAAAGACTCCAAAAGATCGGTATGCTTAACAAAGACGTAAACGATTTCGAACAGTTGGTCAAAGGGGAAATCGACTTCGTCACATCTCGAGGCAACGTTATTCGTATGAAACTGCACAATGAAATGAGTCTAATTCTGGGTCTCGAGTATGGGGGCAAAATATTTTATCACACGACGGTGAAAACGCTACCAACGAAGTTTCACCTGCAGCTTCATTTTTGCGATGGCACGATGCTGACAGTACGGCTCACGAGCATGGGGATCATCCAAGCACTGAAGGATGATGACCTCGAGCACTCGTATGTTTTTCGACGAGATTTTAATCCCGAAGTTCCGTCACCTCTAGATGAAACATTCACCTTTCAGTCGTTCTCAAAACACTTAATGCACAATAATAGAATGTTAAAGTCAGTGCTCGTGGGAAAAGACGCTATTATTGTGGGACTGAGCAACAGCGCGTTTCAAGACATTATATTCAGAGCAAAGCTGCATCCAAAAAGAAAAGCCTCAGAGCTGACCCGAAATGAGAGACGAAGCCTCTACGATGCGATTCAGCTTATGCTTCGAGAACGAATCCAACTAAATGGGAAATACCAGTTTTATGACCTGTATGGGCAGCAAGGCCGCTATACGCCAGCCATGGGACCACACATGAAACGGCAGGTTTGTCCAGTATGTAGAACTTCCATTGAGAAGCTGCATGTTGGAGGCGGCTACATATACCTCTGCCTTACATGTCAGGTATAACGAGTAGATCTCTATGCTCCAACGAAATTTTACGTCTATACTCATAGCACCCTGAGGGATGAATTGCGGAATTTGTAAATGTTATTTAGCCTATTCACGCTCGCTAGCTAGTGCGACTGCGTTAGTTTTTAATGTATCATGTTTTTTCTATATCTCGCGTATTATTAGGTATTAGGTAAGAAGAGATCTGTAAATTGGATAGGAAACCTGAGCTGAGGCGAGTTGTGAGAAAAAAGAATGAAATGGTCTATGGTCCAGTGCTAAGCCGACGTTTTGGGAGTTCGCTGGGCATAAATGTAAACTTTGGAGGAGGGAAGACCTGTAGTTTCGATTGTGTTTACTGCCAATATGGCCGAACGGTTCATCTTGTTTCTTCAGCCAGTGAATATGCTAATTGGGAGAGGGTAGAACCGATTTTGAAGGCGGTGGAAACTCAGCTTCGAAGATTGAACATGGAAGATCGAGAGCTGAACTCGATAACCTTTTCAGGAAACGGAGAATCTACTCTTTATCCCTACATTCAGGAAGCCCTACGTGGTGTGAAAAAACTGAGAAACAAGTATTATCCAGGTGTTCAGGTAGGTATATTGACGAATTCCTCAATGATCGACTGCGAAAGAGTGTTTGAAGCTCTCATGGAATTTGACTCTATAGTGGCTAAACTCGACGTTGGAAGCCAAGAAACGTTTGTAGGGATAAACAGGCCAGCAAAAAGAATCCAGTCTCTTAACGAGATTGTAAACAATTTAATTAGGCTTCAAGAAGCGACAGATAGAGTTACCCTTCAAACGCTCATCTTTAAATCAACAGATCCATGTACTCAACCAGATAATGCAGGCTTAGAAGAGATCAAACTCATAGCTGAGAAAGCATGCTTAATTGATCCGAAGGAGATCCAAATCTATACTGTCAGCCGACATCCATCGGAGTCTTTTGTGGAGCCAATTAAAGCGTATTATCTACGAGAAACAGCTAGCAGAATAAACAACCTTATCGATAAAAAACGTGCGTTTTTATATCTTTGAAAATAAATGTTGGGGATAGTCCCCTGCATATGTCGGATTGTTACTTTCGGCTAGCGCGCGCGCTAGCGCGGGCTAAAAGTTAGGATCATTGTTTTTGGTATGCTGTTTTTCCATTGATTATAGTCGTCTCGACTTTGATGTTTTTTATTTCGTCAATTGGAACAGTTAATGGATCATCTGATAAAATTATTAGGTCAGCGTATTTGCCCTTTGCAATTGAGCCTTTCACGTTCTCTTCAAAGCCTGAATAAGCAGCGTTAATCGTATATAGGCGTATTGCCTCCTTGACATTGATGCTTTCTTCAGGGCAATTTGGCTCGCCGCGCCGTGTCTTTCTTGCTACCGCACACCATATGCTGAAGAGGGGATTTATTGATTCCGGCATCGCTCCTAGAGAATCAGAGTTGCCCGGAGGTACGAATCCTCTGTCTAGCAGTGTTCTATAGAGAAAGCGTTTTTCCTTTCGTTCCATCTGTAGCCCTAAATATATCCAGGCAGATGTTGGGACGGGTATTATTCCCAGTTTCTTCATCTTATTGAGGTGTTCTAGAGTCGAGGTAGAAGCCCTGTTTCCTATGTGTTCGATTCGATGGCGGTGGTCTTTTTTTGGAGTTTCCTTCAATGCTCGTTCATAGGCTTCTAGAGCCATAGCTGTAAATTTATCGCCTATAGCGTGAATCCATATTTGTAGTCCAGCGTTATGAGCTTCAATAACTTTCCTATTCAGTTCTTCTTGTGTGATGTTCAATATGGGATTATCGGGTACCCCGTAAACAAAAAGTTTTACGCCGCCAATTGTGAGCCGATCGTTTCCAAAGTTTGTTAGCAACCCTAATTTTGGGAAACAATCAGGGAAGGTGGAGCCATCAGGAGCTTGGGTTATAGTGTATTGGAGACGTAGCCTCAGGGGCAGCTCATTACTATCAAGCAATTCTTGGTAGATTCGTATCCCGTCAGTTGTTGCTGGTAAATCATAGATGGACGTTACTCCGTTCTGTATAAACTCCTGTAATACAGTCTTAATAGCTTTCTTTCGCGTTTCGTAGTTCCGTGGGATAGGTAAAAGGCTATAGCATTCGGTAAGGAGACCTGTAGGCTCACGGGTTTCAGAAGTCTTCTCGATCTTTCCGCCTGGCGGATCGGAGGTATCCTTTGTAATGTTCGCCATCTCCAAGGCTTTGCTGTTTACTACATAGTTATGGGCACTTCGACGCAATACTACTGGATGCTCTGGCGCAACAGTGTCGAGGCCCTCCTTCGAGGGCATAGGTTGACCAAATCCTCCCTGCCCAACGATCCAATCTCCCTTGGGAGTGTCTTGCACTTTCCTCTTCACTTCTTCAAGTATCTCGTCAACACCCTTAAGGGGAGGAATATGAACATCTAAATGTAAGTGATAGTCGGCAATTCCTTCTATGTGCGTATGGGCATCGATAAACCCCGGTAGCACGGCCTTCCCTTGTAATTGAATTACTCTTGTCTTGTCTCCGATTCGGTGTTTAACATCATGAGAATTGCCGACTTGGATGATCCGCCCATCTTTCAGAGCCACGGCCTCAGCAATCGTGTCATCTGAATCAACGGTAATGATCCTACCATCCAACAAAACAATATCTGCATCATTCTCATGATCCACGATAATTCGCCACCCTTCATTTTTAGAAAATTAGTTCTTATAAAGCTATTACCTATCGATTGGTTCAGCTAGCTTATGTTGGAAATATAAATCGAACCAAAAAGAAAGCGTATAGCGCGCACGCTTAGGACATCTTTTTAATCTGAACTCTATATCGGCAGTTGTTTACAGATTGAGGTTACCTAGTGGCAGAACCCTGTGCAAGCGACGTAAAATACCTCGAACCCTCCCTTCAACCTCCATTAAGTCATGTTCGTCGGGTCGTTGTCGAATATCTCCGAATCGACCTTTGGTATTGTAGGATTCATCGGCTTCTGGGAAAAAGCCAACCGATGCAATGTAATCCACTACGCGGATCCCTTCGTGTTCAAAATACTGTCCGATGTGTTTCAACATGGGTATCGCCTCATTATATCCAGTATGTCCTCCTCCGAATGTACAGAATGGTACAGCTGCTACGCCAGGTATTTCAGGGGCTGAAGCAAGTATTTCAACTCCATCACGTCTCCTATTTTTACGTAGGAAAGAGAGAACTGGCACAGGTGATAAGTTGTTATAGACCGGCGCTCCAAGAAAGATCAGATTATAGTCAAGATATGCTATCTCGTCGTCTTTTTGAATAAGCGAGATTGACGCCTGCATTCCGGCTTTCTGTAAAGTATTGTGAATACGCCGTGCAACTTTTTCCGTATTTCCATTCTTAGTCCAAAACAAGACAATTGCTTTTCCTTCAGGCATGGTTCATTCCTTCAATTCAATGAGATTCATACGTGAGATATTAAATATTTATCTTGAACCGCTTGCATACATCGCCTTTCTTAAGCAATTAATAAAAGGTTTTCAGCTATCGATTGAGCATCAAGTCCCAAAATGTGTTAAGCTATCACACAGAAAATCGTTATAAGCAATACACAATATTGTTATCTGAATCCCTACATCCGGAACATTTATTTTTTGCTCCTAAATTTATCAGATTCCACAATTCATTCCACATGGCGCACTGAACTTTGCGCGCGCACTCGCTAACATGCTAACGTCTATCGAAGATGTTGCTCATATCCTCTTAGTGAATAGCGTTTTTCCTATGTAGTCGGTTGGCGCTTGCTGAGCGCTCGCGTATCTGTGGTATAATATGCCTCAACTCACGTTACTTCTTCACTGAATCTATAATTTCTTGAATTTAGTATTCTAAATCGCGTGCGCGATATCGAACGACACTGCCAATCATCATGGCTTGCTAACTTGCGATGTTCTAAACTGTTCTGTTACCAAATTTCCTTAAGTCTTAAATGGGTAGTTTTGTGTACAATAAGTGATGGATGTATGAGTGTAAAATGGTTGATTGAGTCGGAGCGGAGGACGGCGGTTCTTTATGATGTGGATGTGGTGGTGGTGGGTGGGGGTACGGCGGGTCCGGTGGCTGCTATCGCGGCGGCGAGAACGGGCGCGTCCACCGTCCTGATCGAGAGGTTCGGTTCACTAGGCGGCGTTCCGACCGTAGGCAAGTGTTTCCATGTCGGTAACGCGTTTCTCGATGATCAGATGCGTCGAGTTATCGATGGAATACCAGTAGAGATATTTGAACGCGTCGTGAAGGAGGGGGGAAGTCGGTATCCTACGTTCGAGGAGACGATCTATGGGAAAACGAAGCCACCCACCCTCTTCCTTATAGACCCTGAAATTTTGGCTGTGGTGCTGATGGATATGGTGGAGGAGGCGGGGGTTAAGTTGCTGCTCCATACTTATTTTTGTGATCCTGTTATGGATGGGAATACCATGAAAGGGGTTGTGGTTCAGAATAAAAGTGGTCGAAAGGCTGTGCTCGCTAAAATCGTCGTGGATACCAGTGGCGAGGCTGATGTGGCTTTTCAAGCCGGCGTACCGTGTAAATCTTATCCTAAAGAGGGTACCTACGGGCTTTTGATGCATATCGGAAACGTGGACCATGAGCGGTTTATGGAGTACGTCTTACGTCTCCCAGCTGACCAGCCCGATCCTGAGTTCAGCGAATGGTTATCTCAACGGGTTGGTAGCCCCATTGAGGATCTCAAGAAGCATCGATATTGGAGCCGGTTCCTCGATCCATTGCGCGTAGGTCAAGGGTTGCCTAGGAACCATCCGGGAAGGACGCATTTCTCGTCTAAATCGTTAGAGTGGTATCGAGAAAAATGGGAAGTAGAGAAGGAGTTCACCTATGTTCATATGAACTATTTCCGCGATAAACTGAGGGAAGCCGTTGATAACGGGGATCTAGAGCTTTTACGCCAAATAGATGACATCGGAAACGTTGTGTTCAACTTAGATGGAGCAACTGGTAGTAAGTTTCGCAAAAGGGAAGTGGTTATGAACGTGATAACCCCGATCGGTTTCGACGCGTTCGACTCAGAACGTATCACAAAGACCGAGATAGCTGCACACAGGCGAGCCCTCGAAGTCTCCCGATTTTTGAAGAAATATATGCCGGGATTCGAGGAGTCGTATATCACTGCTACAGGGGTACAGACGATGCCACGGCACATACGGATGATCGA
>CP070659.1:813942-817622 GCA_020355125.1 Candidatus Bathyarchaeota archaeon | reverse complement strand
TCCATGGACTCATCCATTCCGGGAATGTCAATGATGGTTGTTATCCTGGTTTGGCTCTCGTTTACGGCCTTGAAGGTCATCCGCGCACGCATCTCAGCGGGACCTTCACGGATCAACGTTCCAATGGATCGGTTCGGCTCGAATTCCACTACCTCCATGGTCCCCTCAACAGGAGTGCCACTGCGGCTGTTGCGTCGGTGAATAATTGTTCCAACGCCAATTGGGGTGTCCGATTCCAACCAGAGCTCGATGTCTGGATCCCAACGTGGATGGTTGCGGACGTGCTGTTCAGCCACAAAGTGGAACACTTTGGATACTGGTCGATCGATCACCTGCGAAATTTTGATTTGCACCGGCATTGCTTTCACCACTTTTACTATCATTAATGAATGTTAATAAATGTCATCTTAGCTCAGATAACCTTTGTGTGCTAGCGTGAAGATGATGTTCGATGTCGTTGGCAGCGGATAGTGCGTGCGCAGAAAGCTAGTACGAACCCCATTCAGGTGCTTCATACGGGTGCTTCTCTCTCAGCTCGGCGAGAAGATCCTCGTTGAGCTCTATTCCCAGTCCTGGCTTCGTGGGCACAGGGATAAACCCATTCTTCGCCCGGATAGGCTCTTTCAAAAATTCAGCGCGCAATGGTATGTCGTCCTCCTTGTACTCTTGGAGAGTTGAGTTAGGTATACATGTATCCAGTTGGACACAAACTGCTGTTCCCACCGGACTGTAAGGGTTGTGCAGGGCAACAGGAATATAGTGGGCTTCGGCCATAGCTGCAACCTTTCTACATTCCAAGATTCCTCCCGAATTACACGGATCAGGCTGAATAATATCTGCGGCCCTCTTTTCTAAGAGCTCTCTAAACTCGAACTTGGAAAGTAAACGTTCTCCAGTTGCAATCGGAATTCTCACTGCTGCAGTCAGCTTTGCAAGAGCATCGATGTTTTCAAACGAAATCGGCTCTTCCAAAAATAATAGGCCAAATTCCTCTAACTCCTTTGCAACTCTCAGAACCTCATCTGGTCTATATCTTCCTGTGAAATCAAGAGCGATATCCACTTTCTCTCCAACGGCGTCCCGGAGTGCTTGTAGGAGGGGCATCAGCTCCCGACTTCGAAGACGTTTGCCTCTATAGAAGAATTTGACCGCTGTTATTCCCTTTGCTACATGGCTTTTAGCCTCTTCAGCCAGTTCCTCCGGGATCTGACTACTCTGCATATTAGCATAGACCTTTATCTTGTCCCTATACGCCCCACCAAGTAGATTGTAAATAGGCGTTTCCAACTTTTTGCCAACGATATCCCATAACGCCTGCTCTACACCACTAAGCGCACTCATAAGGACCGGCCCTTTTCTCCACCAAGTCCCGTACATGGCCTGCCAGTGGCGCTCAATCTGAAAAGGATCCTTCCCTAAAATGTAGCGCTTCACTTCTCTTAAGGCTGCTTCAACAGTTTTACCCTTTTCATCTAAGGTTACTTCACCCACCCCTGAAAGGCCCTCATCAGTATCAAGCTTGACTATGTGCCAATTCCTTTCGATATACTTCGATGATACATGGATTAAAAAGCTTTCAAGATTTGTGATCTTCAATCAAATTATCTCCTTTAATGATAGAGCTGATCCCACTTATATTAAAATTAACTAGCTTAAAATCTCGAACGGCGACGCTGATATCTCAATTGCGCCAGCCCAAAGGATCATCGATAATATTTAGTACGATTTCCCTCTTTTTTCCCGTTAACGCATGAACGTCATCCTTTAATTACTTTGAGTGCGCGAGTGCTAAATCTCGTCATTTATTGCGATAATAAACAGATAGTTAAAGACTTACAACGAAGAAAAATTACCTCTACGAACAACTGTTTTATTAACAAGATAAGCCAGTTCACAAGAAATCGTGTAGTCAAGTTTCAATGGAGTGAAAGAAAAAAGAATCTTGCAGGACGCCACTTGCAAGGATGGTAACTACTAAAACGATAATTAGCTACCGTTTCTGCTAGCGCGTGCGTATCAGCGGAAAAATATTATTTATTTATTATTCAATTATGATAGCTCATGAAACACACGCTCAGGGCATCAGTAAAAAATGTACATTGGGGATATTACAATGCAGGGTTAGAACCCGTCCTTAAGGTTAAAAGTGGAGACACTATCGAAGTTTATACAGTTTCAGGTGGCCCTAAGATAATTGAACTTCTTGAAATAGAAGATCAAATTCCTAAAGAGCTTAAAGAAATCCATGAGAAAGTGGAGGAAAGAGGACCTGGCCCACATCTTTTACTTGGTCCAATATACCTAGAAGGAGCATCCATCGAAGATGCCCTTGAAATAACCTTGCTTGAAATAGAGCCATGGGTAGATTTTGGATATAACCTTTTTTTTCCAGGACATGGCTCTATCCCCGAAGACTTCCCTTACTTAAGAACTAAATGCATTCAAATAGACCGTGAGAAGATGACAGCTATCTTTTCAGAGAACCTGAAAATACCATTAAGACCCTTCTTTGGAGAACTTGGTGTCGCTCCCGCCCCATACTTAGGTAAAATTAATAGTGGTGTTCCCGGGCCTCATGGAGGTAATTTAGACAATAAGGAGCTAGTAGCCTCAACAAAGGTCTACCTGCCAATCCACAATGCGGGAGCCCTTTTTTCTATCGGCGATGGGCATTCATGTCAAGGAGATGGTGAAGTGGATACTACCGCCTTAGAGACTAGTATGAAAGGTCTAATAAAGTTGAAGGTGATGAAAGGAGTTAAGATAAAGTGGCCGATGGCGGAAAGTGATGAGCATTTTATCCTCATGGGCTTTAACTCTGATCTATATGAAGCATTTAAAGCGGCTTTAAGGAACACGATAGAATTTTTAGTGAACAAGGGCTTTACAAAGGATGATGCGTATATGTTCTGCAGCTTAAATGTTGACTTCCATATAACCCAGGTAGTGAACAGAGTGAAAGGGATTCATGCCATGGTACCTAAAGGACTTTTACAAGGAAGAACCAATTCAATTATCTAAAACGGATAAATCGCACTACTGTACATTTTTATTTCTGTTCCTTATTCTCGCACACGTAGGTGTGTGTGAGGAAGAGAATAGGAATAGAGAGAGGAGTATAGGTAGAGAGTTAGGTAACAGTAATAAGAAGAAAAAAGAGTAAATTTTAATCACCAAATCCAAAGAGCATATTTTGGATGATAAAATTAAGCTAGGTTCTGTGTTTTGATTTCGTTGAGTTCCTTAGTAGAGAGCCCTTCTTCCTTAAGAAATTCGATTATTAATAGTGTTTTTTTTCGCGTGTAAGAATCAATGTCCAAGCCAGATGCTGCTAATTGAAGCTTTAAGTCCCTATATCTTCTAAACGCTTCACGGTTTTCCATTAGATGCTTCTTGAGAAGGATGTGGTTTTTATACGCAGTCGAGTCGTCACTGCATACATAGAGATGGTGAGCAGGTTTCGGCTCATTTTCTTGACCAAACATTTCCCTCCCTTCTATACCTAAATTTCCCCGATGGTAATATCCTATCCTCGTTAAACGGAATTTTACTTCATCAAACGTGTCAAAGCTGTCAATAACGATATCAATGTCTATGATTGGTTTAGAGTCCATGCCTGGGATGGAGGTACTTCCAACGTGGACAACGTCTAGAGCGACATCGGATATGTGTGGCCATAT
>CP070659.1:807558-813842 GCA_020355125.1 Candidatus Bathyarchaeota archaeon | reverse complement strand
TTATGTACCAACATGTTCGCCTACAAAAGCAAATTCTGATTGGTATATGGAGTACAAATATCTCCAAAACGAGTCTATGTTAAAGGCTGTGGAAAATATAAAAGAGGTGTGTAAAACATTTAAGGAGCAATTCGGTAGATTTCACGGAGAATTGTTAGAGGAATACAGGTGCCACAATGCTGACGTTGTAATTATGAGCATGGGATCATTTGCAGCGCAAGTAAAAGATGTAGTAGATGAAATGCGAGATGAGGGGTATCAGGTTGGAGCTGTCAAATTAAGGACACTTAGACCGTTTCCAATTAACGATATTCGTAGGATGGCAAAACAAGTCAAGGCTATCGCAGTTGTAGATAGAGGATTATCGTTTGGCCATTGCGGACAAGCATTCATGGAGGTAAAATCTGCACTATATCACTCTTCCAATAAGCCTCTAGTTAAGGGCTATCTACTAGGTCTTGGAGGACGGGACATAAAAAAAACGGATCAACGGCACATAATAGAACAGAGTTTTAGAGACCTTGAAAAAGGATTCGTTGAAAAGGAATCGGAATGGGTTAACTTAAAATCACAGGTGTGAGAAAATGAGTATCCTCAGCTTACCTGAAGAAGAATACCTCTACCCTGGCTGTGGAAGCTGCCCTGGCTGTGGAAGTCTACTCGCTCTTAGGCATACTTTAAAAGCTTTAGGCAAAAAAACAATTTTCATCATACCTGCCGGATGTATAGCTGCGGTCACAGGCTTATTTCCTAAAACTCCGTTTAAAGTACCAATGTTTGAAACAGCTTTCGAAACAACAGCGTCTCTAGCCTCAGGCGTCATTGCTGCGCTAAAGATGAAGGGTAAAGAAAATGTAACAGTTGTGGGCTTTGCGGGGGATGGTGGAACACACGATATTGGTATCCAAGCGCTTTCAGGCGCAGCTGAGAGAGAAGAAAATCTGCTCTACATATGTTATGATAACGAAGCATACATGAATACAGGAATGCAGCGGTCAGGAGCAACGCCATTTGGAACTACTACTACAACAACACCGATACTTGGAAAAAAAGTCAACAAAAAGGATCTTCCACTAATTATGGCGGCGCATAAGATCCCTTACGTTGCTACAGCTTGTGTCTCGTATCCCCACGACCTCTTTAAAAAAGTTAGAAAAGCTAAAGAAATAATTGGCACTCGATACATTCAAATCTTAAGCCCTTGCCCGCCAGGCTGGCGATATAATATTAATCAAACAATAGAAATTGGAAAACTCGCTGTTAGGACTGGTATGTGGGCACTTTTTGAAATAGAAAATGGAAAGTTCAGACTGACAGGAAGAAGTCGAGGACTGATAAATCCTACAAAAAGGAAGCCAATACAAGAGTATCTCAATCTTCAAGGTAGATTCAGATCTTTAAGAGAAAAACAGATTGAAATCTTATTAGATCAGATTAACAACCAGTGGAGAACCTATCAAGACCTGGCTTCCAAAGCGCGCGCGCTAATCAACAATATTTTGTAGGCTAGGAAGAATCCTTTCGAAGTAGTCTAGTGATTCAGGATTCCGCAAGGCGTCTCTATTTGATACAGGTCTATCATGTATTATATTTGTAATTGCGATTTCAACCTTTTTCATATTGAAAGTGTAAGGAATATCGGGTACTTCGATGATTAGGGCTGGAACATGTCGAGGAGACGCATTTTCGCGCAAAGTTTTTCTTATGCTGTTTTTTAAATTTTTAGTCAGATCATACCCCGACGCAAGTTTAACGAAGAGGATGACGCGTTGATCTTCTTTCCATTTTTGAACAATAGCGACACTATAGGCAATTTCTTTTAATTGTTCTACAACATTATATATTTCGGCTGTGCCAATGCGTACCCCTGAAGGCTTCAGGACGGTATCGGAGCGGCCGAAGAAAGTTATTCCACCAGTATCACTATGAATCATAATATAATCGCCATGCCTCCATACGTTATGCCCTGGATAATAGTTGAAGTAAGCTTCCTTGTATCTTTCATTGTCTGGGTCGTTCCAGAAGTAGAGAGGCATCGAGGGGAAGGGTGCCTCACAAATAAGTTCTCCGTGTTGATCAACAATTGGGTTACCTTTTTCATCATAGGCATTCACTTTCATTCCTAAGGCTGGACTCTGTAATTCGCCAGCATGAACAGGCAACGTGGGGCTTCCAATGGCAAAACAGCCATTGATGTCCGTGCCCCCTGAAATAGAATTGAAATGTAAATTCTGTTTGATATCCTGGTAAACATATTGAAACCCTGCAGCTGAAAGGGATGATCCAGTTTGGGATATTTCCCGTAGCGATGATATATCAAGGTCTTTTCTGAGTTTATATCGCTGGCTACGAAGATAATTTATATAAGATGCACTACAGCCGAAAATAGTAATTTTGTGATCATGAATCAGTCTCCACATAGCATTTAGATCAGGATAATTAGGATTGCCATCGTATAACACTATAGTAGCTCCTATGGCTAAGGAACTTAGCAGCCAATTCCACATCATCCAACTACAGCTTGTAATGTACATGATGGTATCTTCTCGTTTTAAATCGGTATGAAGGATCAACTCCTTTAAATGATTGATTAGAACGCCTCCGGCTCCTTGCACCATACATTTTGGCTTACCCGTTGTTCCCGAAGAAAACATAATGTAAATGGGGTGATCGAAGGAGAGCTGTTCAAATCGAATATTTGGCTTTTTTTTTGAAGACAGAAAATCATGATAAAGCATGGAGTTAGGAATACGATAAATATCAGGTTTAGTTTCCACATATGGAAAAATAATTGTTTTTTCAAGTGAAGGGATTCCCTTAACAACTTGCTCAGCTTTGCGTAAAATATTAAACGTCTTTGACTTGTAAAAACATCCATCAGCTGTAAACATAACTTTCGGTTCAATTTGACTAAAACGATCCAAAACTGCCTGGGCACCGAGGTCAGCACCACAAGAAGACCACATAGCTCCAATACTAGTAGCAGCTAACATCGCAATTGCTGTCTCAATAAGGTTGGGCATATAGGCACATACACGATCTCCTGAGACAATTCCTATGTCTCGAAGTGATTTAGCTAAGCGTGCTACAGAATTGTATACTTCTGCATATGTCATTGTAGATAACTTCTGAGTTTCTCCTCGAAATATGAACCCTAAATGATCATCGTTATGTCTCAAAAGGTTATCGGCGAAATTCAATCTAGCGCCTATAAACCATCTTGCACCAGGAAATTTGTCAAAGTTATCAACTACCTTATCATAGCCACGAGAATATTTGATATCTCCAAATTCCCACATAGCTTCCCAAAAATCCAATGTCTTCTCAATAGACCATTTATACAATTGATGATAAGAAGCGATTCTAAGGTCATATCTTTTATTGACGAAAGCGATAAACTTTGTTATATTAGCCTGTCTCACGAGTTCCTCAGAAGGTTGCCACAGTAATTTTCCCATTCCTTTTCCTCTTACAAATTTTAGTTCGAAGTACGCGATTGTGTTGGCAATTACACATAGCTAAATTTCACATATATCGATTCTGTTAAAATCTCAAACATACTTAGAAGTTAACTTTATAAATTCCTTTAAGAGCTAGAATTTTCCTAGCTTCATCGGGATCTGCTACATCTAAGCCCAATTCTTTCGCGATGCGAACCATTTTTGCAACGAGTTCGGCATTACTTTTAGATAAAACTCCACGTTCTAAGTAGATGTTATCTTCAAGTCCTACGCGTACATTTCCACCCATTATTGCTGCTAATGTTCCAAGATAGAATTGGGCTGCGCCTACTCCTATAACCGACCATGTATATTTTTCACTTCCAATCAGCCTGTCTGCAGTGTTTTTTAAGTAGAGTAGATCTTCAGGGGCTTTACCTATTCCACCTAAGACACCCATCACAAATTGGATGTGAACAGGGGATTGAAGAAGTCCTGTTCGTAGAAGGAAAGCAACGTTATAAAGCTGTCCTGCATCATAAACTTCCAGTTCAGGTTTAACTTGGTTCTCCACCATAATTTTCGCGAGATATTCTAAATCTTGGAAAGTATTAGGGAAAATAGCGCCTTTACTTGTTCGTGCATAAGTTTCTTCCCAATCATATTTAAACACTTTAATCCTGTTGAGTATTGGGTGTATACTGAAGTTCATCGAGCCCATGTTAAAGGAAGCCATTTCAGGCTTAAAAACTGGGACAACTCTTACTCGTTTTTCCACTGGCATTCCAAGAGCTCCGCCAGTAGTGATACAAATTACGACATTACTTTTCTTTTTTATATTAGTTAATATTTGTTGGAAAATGTTCAAGTCAGCGGTAGGTTTTCCTGTTATAGGATCTCTAGCATGAACATGAACTATGCTAGCTCCTGCCTGACAAGCCTGATATGCTTCTTGAGCGATTTGCATAGGGGTTATGGGTAGATAAGGCGTTTGAGTTGGTAACGTAATTCCACCTGTTAAAGCAGCAGTTATTATTAGCTTTTTCATACAGATTCCTCTAGGATACTGATTAGATATGCTATCTTTTTTTTATTTATTATTTTTACTTTAGCATACTTGCTTCAACGATTAGAGAGTATTAAGATCCCTCGATGTTTTTTCCACAAGTTATAAAAATTGAAGTAGAAGACGTAATAAATGATAAACAATGACGATTGAACAGATTCAACGTATACTTGTTATAGGCGCAGGCACTATGGGACATCAAATAACCCTACAATGTGCCTTACATGATTTCGAAGTGCAATTAGTCGACGTTTCAAAAAAAGTTTTAGCTAGAGCTAAAGACAAGATTCTGACAGTTCTCGAAGAAAGGATTACACGTGGGGAAATTACTACTGTTGTTCGCGCGCGTGTGCTTTCAAAGACCTGCTATACCACTAATCTTGAGAAAGCAGCTGCAAAAGCTGATTTTGTCATCGAGGCAGTGCCCGAATCTGTGGCGTTAAAACGCCATGTTTTTAGCCAATTAGATCGTTTCTGTCCCTCTCATACTATTCTTGCTACAAATAGTTCTTCACTTAAATGTTCTTTTTTAGCTACTGTAACGAAGCGTCCTGAAAAAGTGGTAAACATGCATTTTTTAAATCCTGTTTGGGTTAGACCATTAGTTGAGGTCATGGGTTCGATTCAAACGACTAGAGAAACTATCCAAACTACAGTGCAATTGGGAAAACGAATCGGGTTAACTCCAGTCATCGTTAATGGAGAAGTAACTGGCTTTATCTTTAACAGACTGTGGAGAGCGGTAAAGAAAGCTTCGCTGCATATTGCAGATAAGGGATATGCCTCCTTCGAAGACGTTGATCGGGCTTTTATGATAGGAATGCCGACTCAAGATGGTCCCTTTATGCTTATGGATATGATTGGCTTGGATGTAATCTTGGCTATTGAAGAGCAATGGTATAAGGAGAGCGGAAATGAAAGCGATAAACCCCCAAAAATCTTATTGGAAAAAGTGAGGAAAGGAGAATTAGGTGTGAGGACGGGTAAGGGTTTCTATAACTATCCAAATCCCAGCTTCAAAAAACCAGGATGGTTGAAAAGCTCTTCTTGAGAAAGTATGTGCATGCTTATTGAATATTAGCTCGTGCTAAGTTTGCTAAATGTGTCATCAATCTGCTTTTTTGTATCGTTCCCTATACTCTAGCGAGTGAGTTATTTATGTAATTCAAAAAATCAAATAATAACTTGGTTAAACTAGAGATCATTTATGAGTTTCTAGACAGAATAGTGGGTTTTTTCATATTCAGATAAATGTGCTTCTAGTGTTTCCAGCTTGATTGGAAACTGTGAAACTATTTCATTTTTATTTGTGATTAAAAAAGTTGCGGAGTCTTGGCTTATTACTCTACATTGAATCGTTATTCTCCCACAATGGGAGACTTTGTTTTTCAATGCTTGACCAAAAGCCCTGAATAAGAGGTTAAGATCGAGATTGTGTTTACTTGCTATTGAAACAATTGATCTGAGAGTAGATCTATAATGTCTATTGTAATAATTAGGATATGTAAAATGTCCTCTTTTCATGCTCAAGAATCTATGTGGCAGCTCTTTTTATTATTAGTGAATTATTCTTTCAGATTTTTTTTACTAATTACTGATTAAAATTTGGAAACCTAATTATTTATAGCTAGATAGTGTTTACATCCCATAGCGAGCGCTAGCGCGCGCGGAGTGTTTTCTTAAGTCGAATCCTGCAAGCATCATTATGAAAGATTTGGAAACGTACAATCTAATTATTGCTATGGAACAGAATCATAGAGAAATCAGATTAAAGAGAT
>CP070659.1:793194-807458 GCA_020355125.1 Candidatus Bathyarchaeota archaeon | reverse complement strand
ATAAGAAATATAAAAGAATTGTAGAATTCCTACAAAACACTATAATAGATGGAAGTCTTTGTGATTTCTCAACGTTATCGAATCATGGCGTTATTCCAATCGGTTTGATGAATGCTATATAATGTGGGGAGCTTCCTTAGATTGGTTAACATTTGTGTGTCAGGGGCAATAAACTGGGACATAAATCTGTTTGTAGAACGGTTTCCACAAATAGGTGAAGAGGTCTCTATTAAAAGGATTACGCGTGTTCCAGGTGGAAAAGCGGCTAACGTAGCTGTTGCGTCAGCTAGAATATTAGGCTCTGGAAAAACGGCTTTGCTTGGTTGTCTTGGTAAAGACAAGATAGCGAAAGAACAGAGAGAAATACTAGAAGAGGAAGGAGTGAACATTTCTGGAATAACTTTTACAGAAGATGCTGAGTCTGGACAAGCATATATTATTATCGATAAAGAGGGAACAAATTTCATTAATACGATGTTTGGGGCAAATTTGATGTTTTCGCCTCAAAACCTTAAAGATCCGTTGGTTTTCAACTTGATCTATTCTTCTTCTATTATAATTTTAATTGATTCTCCTTTAGAGACAATCGAGGCTGCGGCGAGCTTATCACATAGATACGAAAAGACCGTAATATGGGACGCGGGTGTAAGAAGTGGCGTAGGAGTAGAAAAGCTAGAAAAGATTTTGAAAAATCTTGATTATGTAGTGGTTAATCAAGTTGAGGTGAACAATCTAACAGGAGAAGAGAACGCTGAAAAGGCATGGAAAATACTATCAAATTCAAACGATCGTTTAAAACTCATAGTGAAACTAGGAGAAAAAGGATGTTTATTAATTAGTCCAGACAAGAAAATTGAAGTGACTGGTGTTGATCTGAACGAGCTAAATCTACAAGTGGTCAATACAGTTGGCTGTGGGGATTCCTTTTTAGGAGTTTTTGGAGCCTATAAATCTTTAAGATTAAATGATAGAGAAGCCCTTGAAAGAGCGAATTTGGCTGGTGCTCTTAAAGCAACTCGACCTGAAACTAGAGGTAGCCCAACTAAACAAATACTTGAACACTTTTTAAAATATAGGAAGCAAGCGATAGAAACAGAAAAACCCCACATGCGCTAACTTGAAGCATTTCAGATAGCTAGCATCATTTGGTAGCGAATGTCGTAGATAAAAAGTGGAAGTTATTTAATAGATTTATAAATCGAAAGGGCTTTACACATGTTCTTAAGCTTTTGAATTGCTACATCATAACCTATCTCTTTCGAACCATTTACTATTAAGTTCCTAAATCCACAATCTGGAGTAAACATCATATTTTTTCCATATTTTTTTGTAAACTTTCCAATGTAGGTACCAATTTCTTCCACGCTTTCTATACTCGGATTCTTTGTTGATAGGCATCCAACTGCTAACGTTTTACATGCCTCTATTAGATTTTGTTTTCTATATAGGTGAAAATTTTCAGAGATATCATGAAATTCGTGGCTCAATATATCCAGGTTAGTGTTAAGTAAAATTTGAGCTAACAATGGAGAAATTCTCCCACAGATATGCGTTCCAACATATATTTCTCCGCAAGCTTCCCTCAATCTGTTATAGATTTGAACAATGGTTTCTTCGTCCAACCCATAGAGTATGCGATTTTTGCCAACCATGAAGCTTAGAATTGGCTCATCAATGAAGACCATACTTGCGTTTCTACCGATTTTTCTACAGGTTTCAGATAATGCAACCGTTAAGTTTTCGAGTCTGCTGATATCTGTTAACGCGGTGTTTGAGAGAGGCATAACATCGGTGGACCGAGGTTTTTTAATTTTAATGTAGGATGCCAGTGTAAAGACTCCTGTTACACATGCTTTTAGCTTAACTGTATTTAGTAAGTTCCTGTTCTTGATATACTCGATAGTCCAATCAAAGAGTTCGATACCAGGTAAAGAACAACCCTTTTCAAGATCATGTAAAAACTGCTTTCCCATATCTATTAGCTGAGGATAATTTGGAAAATCTATGTTTAGGGCTATCAGATCCTCTAGGACTCTAGTTCTATTATTTACTGAGTCATCCAAGGGAAAACTGCCCATGGTTGCAGTGTGAAGGCCCTCTAGAATCATAGTGATTCACAGAAATTATATTAATAAAGAAAAAAATGGGTTGGGATGCTATCCTTCATGGGTGAAGACATAGGCAACATTTGAACCCGTTTGGACTACTTGTAAACCTCCTGAAGTGCCAAGAGATTTGGCACATGGATAGGCCCAAATATACCCATCCACAGGCATCTCAATTTGTTCCACAGTATCCCCATATAGGTTATATACTTCTGCATATACCTCTCCTTTTTTGATTGGTTCGCCGGGTTTTTTAAGGAAGCGTATCAAACCACCATGGTTGGCATGAGCCATCCCATGGAATCTATTGACGCCAGGAACGATGGGAATCCCAATTTGTGGCTCAATATTGCCATCGATCATATTGAAGGCTTTCATGATGTTAAGAACGCCCTTTACACCCACACTTGTAGATGGCTCTGAAATCCATCTGCCATCTATTAATTCCTCGAGGATAACGGGTGTTCCTTTCTGTGCTGCAAGATTATTTAGAGTGGGAAGCGCGTTTTCTTGAATGGGATCACTTGAGAATATGGTAGTTACTCCAAAGACTTCAGCCATCTTCTTCAATTTTTCCTTAGTTTTAGGATTGCTTACATTGATAGCTTGGTAGATAAGAGAGTCCGGCCGCGTATTACAATGGATATTGATGATTAGGTCTGCTATACTCCAAGCTTCAGTCCATAAAGCGTACGCTAGTTTCTCTGTCGCATTACCATTTGGGAGAGTAGCATTCACTCGACCCACATCAAGATTATCGGTCCAAGAAAGATACTGTTGATGCATAAAAGCTAAGGGATTCCCGACAGGAATTCCGATGACTGCACCTCTTAAATGTTTAAAGCTCAGTTTTTCTCGGATAATTTTATGTATAACTTCGATTCCCTGAATCTCTATTCCATGTTGGGTTGACATAAGAAGTAAGGTTGGTCCATCTTCAACTCCGTTAATCACCATAAGAGGGATATCGATACTTACTCCATTGGCTAGCTCTATACCTTTGATCGATCCTTTCTTAAATTCGCCTCTTTCCACAAGGATGTTTCCAATTTCTATTTTATCAGGCAAATTAACTACCTCGATCATAAGTAACTATTTAGCAAGAATATAAGAATATGCTCAAACTGTTGTATCTAAAGCTAGCTGCTGTGGATACGCGATGATGCTTTCTGCAGAGTTTTCCCTGGAAGATTTCCTGTATATTGGCTTTTCTCTAATACTAGTTCACCGTTTACTATTACATAGCATATTCCTACTGGATACTTCGTTGGATCGTCAATAGTTGCATGATCAGCGATTTTATTAGCATCAAATATTACGATATCTGCCCACATACTTGGAGCTAATAAACCTCTATCCCAAATGCCAAAGCGATGCGCAGCTTGTGACGTCATCTTTCTTACAGCTTCTTCAAGCGTAAGTATTCCAAGATCTCTTACATATTTCCTAAATATCATTGGAAAAGTTCCATAACTTTTGGGATGAGGATTTCCAATACCAGGTTTACTTGCTGAACCATCAGTGGAAATCATTGATGATGGATGGGTAAATACTCGCATCAAGTCTCCTTCACTATAAGCTGGATATTTCACACTTGCTGTTCCTTCATTTTCGATAAGCACATCAAAGACGGTTTCAAAGGGGTCGATGCCTTTTGTTTCTGAGATCGTCTTTATTGATTTACCTTCATATTCTTTTTTTAGAGAAGAAATGATTGTTATTTTCTCCCAATCTCCGGCTCGGGCATGTAGAGCTGGACTGACTCTCGGCCATTCTCTAGCTCCAGCAATATCGCGTTTTAGCCTTTCACGGTTTTCAGGATCTTTAAGCCGCTCTAATAACTTCATTATTCCTCCTTTATGGGCCCAAGGAGGTAAAACTGTTCCTAAACCAGTACTTCCATAAACATACCCATGTTTATCTAAAGAGATATCGATTCCTTTTGCTCTCGCTTCATCGACCCATCTTAGAGAGGTTCTTGTGTTACCCCACATACCGGGGTTAGGTGAGTGATGTGAAAGAAGAACCGGAGTGCCTGAAGCTTCTCCTATATCTATTGCCTCTCTGGTAGCTGATAGAAATTGGTCACCCTGTCCCCTTATATGTATGGTAAAAATGGCATTATACATAGGAAGAATCTTACAGAGCTCTATAAGCTCTTGAGTTTGAGCGTAGACTCCTGGAGGATACACCAATCCAGCAGATAATCCAAAGGCACCTTCCTCTAATGATTGCATAAGTAAAGCCTTCATTTCTTCCAATTCCATTTCTGAGGGAAATCGAGAAGTATAGCCATCTTCGCCCATTATCCCAACTCTAATATTCCCATGACCCACCAGTGTAACAGCATTAATCGCTATTCCCCTAGTATCCAACGTTTTACAGTAATCAGAAAAGCTGGTCCAAGTGACGTCTAATCCTGCTTTTAGCATTTTATGTTTACGCTTAATATATTCCTCCCTAAACCGCCCTATTAGAGGAGCGGGTGAACTACCACAGTTACCATTCACTGCTGTTGTTATTCCTTGCATGACATAGCTTTCGGCCTGGGGGTTCAGTAGTAACGTTTCATCAGAATGACTATGGACATCAATAAATCCAGGTGCAATTATTAGCCCTTTTGCATCTATATCCTTCTTCCCCGGGGATGAGATTTGACCGATTTTACAGATTTTTCCTTCTTTAACACCTATATCCGCTCTATACCAAGGATTTCCTGCACCATCGAGAATACGTCCATTGATAATCGTTAAATCGTACATACGTATACAGAAAAACAGATTATTGAATAAATATTTTGACAGAACGTAAACCGCTTAGAAACAGAGGAGTATCCTATTCGCGTATACATGCACTAGCTGATAAGAGGGAGATTAGCGGTTTAATGCTAGACTTGTTTTCAAGATCTCGGATTATTTCTAATATCTGATTTATTTTATTTTCTTTAAGTACGAAACTAGCACACTCGATAAATTTGGTAACAAGTTCACTATTTTTGATTGGGGTTTCAGGCATCCCCCGAACTGTTTCGACAAACTTGCGCACGATTTGTTTATTATGAAGCTCAAGTTCAATGATGCTTCTCATTTTGTCTGTTCCCATCTTCGCTACTTCATCGCTGAGAAATGTTTTTATTTTACTCATTGTTTCACTGATTTCTCGACTTTTAACAACGGCTGTGGTATATTCTCGAAGACCAGCTCTACGTTTCAATAGAATGCAGGCCATTCCAAACTGAAGACTGAACTTCGCCTGTAATCCATTAATTGGTTGTTTGTAGCGAAGAGGCTCAAGTATGTTGGGTCCAGCATATATTCTAATCTCTCGCACATCTTTAGGTTGAATGTTTTTTTATAAAATAATTCCAAGCAATGCGTCCATAGAGGGCTGACAAAGGGATCCACATGGATATATCTTTATTGACGCCCCTGGATAAACAATTGAATATGGATTCCCCAATTTGCCAATAATTTTCCCGGGATCAAATCCATGGCCAAAAATATTCAAGAAACCCCATTTTCCATCTAGAGCATTTTTATCTGCTGTAAACCCTCGCTTAGCAAGCATGCACGCTACCACGCCATTTGACACCGCCATTCCTGCATGGAGGGGTTTTGTCATAGTTCCAAAGTTGATTCGAATACCCGAACACATGCTCGCGGTTAGTCCTAAGGCGTATCGTAGCTGATCCTCATTAAGGTTTAAAAGCTTACCAGCAGTAGCACAAGCTCCAAATGCTCCTATGGTTCCTGTTGTATGAAATCCTCTCCTATAGTGTTCAGGCTTGATTGCTTCAGCAAGTTTGCACTCTACCTCAAAACCTTGAAGAAACGCGTCAAGAAATTCTCGTCCAGAGCAGCCAATTTTTTCGCCAATTGCTAAAGCTGCAGCCAATACTGGCACAGTGGGATGAGTTAATAAACCATATATTCGATTCTTTGATTCTGAGAGCTGGGTATCATCATAGTCATCAGCGTGACCACTAGCGCCGTTTACTAACGCTGCCATTGAAGGAATCGTTCTTAAGCTATTTCCTATGATTGTAGAAGAGGGATGAAGACACCCTATTTCATTTATGTATTCAACAAGTTTCTCTACACATTTTGTTCTCGAACCAGCTAACATTACAGCGATTCCATCGGTAATGTGGATGATTCCCTTACGTGTAACATTTTTTGCAGAAGGTGTCTTATATAAGAGAAAATCAACGATATGGGAAGTAATTGAAGAACTCATAAAAATCTAACCATGTGGTTAGCACATTATGGGCTTCGATTATAAAGAGAGTATCGTCGCGTTTTTGGATCGCACGTGATCTTGTCTTTTTGAAAAAGTTTTCGTAATGATCTAAATACAGTTTTTGGTTTCTTTCCTAATTTTTCAGCTATCTCATTCAATGTTAAAGGGTTCCCTTCAAAAAGCAATTGAATAATCTGTTTTTCAGTTTTTACCATTATATTTCCACCTTATTTTTAATAACTGTAAGAATTTAACGTCTCCAAACTCCTAATTTTTTTCTATAATGTAAAAATAAAACATTACTGTATTTTCTCACACGTTATTTGCACATCAAATTTATAGGTTTCACCCGGCCTAATTATTTCAGTTTTAATTGGCGTATCAAGTATTTTTAAGCATTCAACGAATTTTTCTGCAAGGTGAGCTTTTGAAGATTCATAATGTATTGGGATAGCTATGTCTGGGCTCAGCCATAACGTGGATAATGCAGCTTCATTATAATGCATCTGTGGTGCCCCCCGTAAAGCTCCTCCAATGGGTAACAGCGCAATATTGGGTTTATATAGTTGACCGAATATCTCAAAATTTTTTATAATAGAAGTATCGCCTAAATGATATATTCTGAAATTAGACTCCGTGTGTACTATAAATCCCATAGCCCCATAAGAAAGGTAAGATCCATCAGGCGATGTTATCCATGACCCATGGACGGCTTCCATTCCCCTAATTTTAAGGCCAAAATATTCTCGTACGTTGCCATGGCAAATAAAACTTATCTGGTCTTCTTTTACTCCGTTCATCCTCGCATATGCAGCAACATCATGAGCACAGCACAAGATGGCATCCGTATTTTTTACAATTTGTGGAGCTTCGTATACCCCATGATCTCGCGATCCATGGGTGACCAAAATGAGATCCGCTTCTTTGATATCGTTAATATTTTTAAAAGGACAGTCTTTATTGTCGGTGATGAATGGGTCTATTAGAATTTTTTTTCCTTTCTCGGATATTATTTCAACAAATGAATATCCAAACCATCTTAAGAGTATCGCCATTACAAAAACCAACAAATTATCTAGTGTTGATGTTATAAAATATTATCTATTAAACTAGCGAATAATGATAAGGGAATCAGGTTTATCATCTTTTGTTAAATAAATATCGCTGTATACACTTGCTGTCATGTGTTTATTAAATGCTGAACAAACATCAGAGAGCTATTATGTAAATTGGCTTATTAGTACGCTTGGAGTATGAATAAAGACCGATAAGGGAGAGAATTAAATATTGCGAGTATCTAAGCTCTTATATTCAATAGCTTTAGTGGGAGTTACATTATTCACCGTATATTTTGCAGTTTTCACTCTTTCGCTCTTCTTTGGAGTAATATAATTCTCTTGAATATTGAAACAGTAGAGTAAATGCAATTGACATAGTTTTAGCATGCGCTAGCTAACATGGAGTGCTGCTATAAAGGCATAGGTATTGGTGAGTGGGCAAATAAACGTAACGCTAAGATCCAAATATCAATTTTTTTTCTTTAGGTATTTATTCAACCATGCTATTATTCGTCTATACGAATCTAAATAGTTTAACGGTTTGTCTCTAATTCCGTGTCCTTCTTCAGAGTAGATCACCATCTCTGAGTCGATTTTCAGCTTCCTAAGAGCCATAAACATTTGTTCTGATTCAACCAAGGGGCATATGCTATCTAATTCGCCTTGGAGAAAGAGGGTTGGTGTTTTCGCATGTTTTACATACATTATCGGAGAGCATTTTAGGATTAGATCCATTTTATCCCATAAAGGACCACCGAACTCTATGTCTACCCAAGATGGTGCGTTTGTAGTAAACATTGTAATCATGTTGGTTATTGGATACAGAGATATAGCTGCCTTAAATCGATCAGTATGGGTAATGATCCAATTTGTCATATAGCCTCCATAGCTACCCCCCCACACTCCCATTCTGTCTGGGTCTATATACTCATGTGTTGATAAGAGGTGGTCTACGCCCTTCATATAGTCGTTGTAATCGCCTCCACCCATATCCTTGACACATCCATCGCTAAAGGCTTGACCATATCCAGAGCTGCCTCTTACGTTAATGTATGCCAATATGTAGCCATGAGACACAATTAATTGAAAGATCTCTTTAAACGCGTGTCCTACCATGCTATGAGGCCCGCCATGGACATGAAGGGCAAAAGGATATTTTTTAGCTGGATGAAAGTTTGAAGGTTTCATAATCCAGCCCTGAATTATTTTGTTGTCAAAGCTATTAAAAACGAACTCCTCGGCTTCGCTTAAATGAATATTGTTAATAACGGAATCATTAAAATGTGTAAGCTTTCTTTCTTCGGATCCATCTAATTTCGCTACGAAAAGTTCGCCTGGTTGTGTAACGTGGTGGGATATATAGGTTATCTTATCTGATTTTATGGCTACGTCCATACCCGTTATAGTTCGATTACCTTGAGTTACACTTTTAATGTCGTCTTGAAAAGTTATTGAATATATGTTTTTTCGTCCATGATCTTCTGCGGTGAAGAAAATTTCTTTTCCGTCTAGAGACCATTTTGGCGTTGAGCATCTTCTATCTAGTTGAGATGTATAGTCTTTAGCGTCTGTGCCGTCAGAATTTATGATCCATACATGCATATCTTCTGGATTGCTATCATTGCACATATCGTTTCGTGTAAAAGAGCCATATGCGATCTTTTTTCCATCTGGAGACCAGGTGGATTGAAACTCTGCGCTCAGAGTGTTAGTGATTTGTCTAATCTCCAATGTTTTGAGGGATACAGCCCAAAGATCGGTGTGAAAAGTCCATTCGTTTTCTCCGGTTCTATCGGATACGAAGGCTATTTCTTCACTGTTGGGGCTCCATGAGATCGAGTGTTCATCTTGATCTCCAAATGTTAGTTGTTGAGGTTGAGAATAGCCTAGGGGTGAAACTATCCAGATGTGCCTTCTCATCATATCAGAAAATCCTTTTTGAGCCCGATATGTTGCTTTATTGTAGATTCTAATAGCTCTCTTGCTATTGCTGGTTTCCATTGATGCTACAAAAGCTATCTTTGTGCTATCAGGAGACCAAGCTAGGTTTTCTCCTGTGATACCAAGACTAGTATTACTGACATAGAATTCTGTTAAATATTGTTTATTCTTTTGCTCTACATCCATTATCCACATCGATCGCTTTCGACCCTGACTAGATAGGAATACAATTTTTTTTCCATCTGGTGCCCATCTAGGGGAAATACTTTGTCCATCATTTGTTAGATTAATAGGTTCTCTGCCATCAGTTGGTACTAACCAAATATCTTTCAAGCGCTTATTTGTCTCAAGATCCTTTGTCTCAACAACAACGACTACTCTGCTTCCGTCTGGAGATATTCTCGGATCAGAAAAGCTTTTAATTTTTAAAACATCTGCTATTTTCATTGTTCTTTTAGATTCAGAGTATGCCATAAATGATACCCGCGAATGTGTTACAGTTTGTCATTATATAAGTTTTTTAAAACGATTACTAGACATTAAACAGATTAGTATGATCGCTAGATATGTACGAGGCTGTGTTTTTGATAGAAAAGGTAAAAAGGAGAGAGAATGTTGAATTTATATGAAGGAATAAGGGAAGGGAAAAGCATGCAATTAGCATTTGTATTTATAAATGTTGAACTTGGTGCGGAAGATGATGTCCTTAAAACCCTGAAAAAGATTAGTAATGTAAAGGAAGCCTACGCGGTGTATGGTGTCTATGATATTGTAGCTAAAGTTGAAGCAGAATCGATGAAAATGTTGAAAAACATAACGTGGAAAATACGAAAGATTGATAAAATAAGATCATCCATGACGATGCTTGTTGAAAAAACAGAATAAGTAGTTGAGAACATTTAGTCTGGAATCAATTTATATAAAATATCTTTTTCTCTAACCCTGTTTTTAGTCTTAATTCCTATCGAATCTCCAGATTTTGCTTCCTCAATTCGTTTATGTTCGATCTCAATGGATTTTACTTTCTGTTCTACATCAGTGGTATATCCCATTATCCTTATCTTGTCTCCAACTTTTAGTGGTGCGGTTAAATCAACCACAGCAACTCTAATCTTAGGATAGTAATGCGTTACCTTTCCAACTTTTTCCATTGTTACCATACTTGTAAATATAAATGTGCTCATTGTTAAATATTTTGAAATATTTGAAGGACAAGTATCCACGTTAGCTCGTGTTTAATTAATTGTGTTCGTGAACGGTCGCCTTATAAAAGCTTATTAAATTTAAATTAATTATGATAGACAAGGTGAATTTGTATGGCCTCGAGTTTTTGGAAAGAGAATCTTTCGATTCTAAGAATTGATGAGTTTCAAAATCCACAAAAAATAATTTTTGGTGTGGATGCGGTTGAGAAGGTTGGAGAGGAAGCCAAACGACTCGGTGGTGGAAAGATAATCGTTATAAGTGATGGAAATATCGAAAAAGCAGGGATTCTAAGCAGGATCTTAAAAAGATTAGAAGAAAAAGAAGTAGATATCACGGTGTTACTCCGCAAAGACCCATCAGCTGAACCCACCTTAGCAAATGCTCGAACCATTGCTAAAGAGGTTAGAACAAAAAAATACAATATTGTGATCGGAGTAGGAGGCGGTAGCTGTTTAGATTCTGCAAAATTAGCTGCAGCAATGGCAACAAATACTGGAGATGTTAGAGAATATTGTGCTAAAGCAAAAGGCGATGTTAAAGAACTTGAGAAGGATACTTTACCTAAAATATTAATTCCTACAACTGCAGGAACAGGAAGTGAAGCATCTAATACACTTGTAATAATAGATAAGGATTATAAAACGTGGATCACGGATAATAAGGTGCTTGCAGAAGTCGCAATTGTAGACCCTGCATTGACTTTAACGCTACCCCCTCAAATGACAGCGGGTTCTGGCATGGATGCTTTGAGCCATGTTGTTGAAGCCCTCATGTCTACAAGGGCAAATCCAATATCCGATGCGTTATCATTAGAAGCAGTAAATTTGATTTTCGCAAATTTACGACAAGCATACTACCATGGTAAAGACTTAGAGGCGAGATGGAACATGTCCTTAGCATCCTTTTTAGGAGGATGGGTAATAGGATTTCCATGGGTTGGAGGCCCAGCCAACATAGGCCACTGTGTTGCCGAAGCCGCTGGATCCAAATACGGGATCCCACACGGTATAGCTTGTGCAATCGCATTACCTTATTCCATGGAATATAATCTCCCTGCTATGCCAGAAAAACTAGCATTAATCGCTTCCGCCATGGGCCATGATAATGCAGATTTACCACTACGTAAAGCCGCAAGCAAATCTGTTGAAGCTGTTTTCAACTTGATGGAAGAAATTGACCTCCCAACATGTTTAAAAGAGTATAATGTTCCCCAAAAAGATCTAAAATCTTTTGCAGAATACATTATCAATGAACGACAATATTTATATGACCTACAAACGATGAATCCACGGAAGCCCACATTTGAGAATATCATGCAACTTTTAGAAAGTATGTGGGCAGGAAAAAAATAAACCTAAAATATTCGATAGTAATGTTGTAGAAAAAAGATGTTCTGTCAAAATCAATAATTAACCGCGTGCGCTATATACATGTGACTGAAGTTTCAATTCGAGTAGCTTTTGATTAGAGAATTCAAGATTTCGACCATTATAGCTTATGCAAGAGGCTGCTATGATTTCTTTGGTATTTTATTTGAATAAATGGCTGAATGAGAGAAGAAATGGGAAGGCGGTTGCGGTGTAAGAAAGTTGGACCAAACTAGATAACAGATAGATGTTAAACTAGCTAAGGTAGTGAATAAATGTATTAATATATATGGCAATCGTGTTGGATATATTAAAAAAGCTATAACTAGTGACGATTCAACGAGTAGCATTCCGAGCAGGAATAATCCTAGAATAAGACCATTTAAGCCAGAGTAAAATCGAGAAACCTGATATCTTTTAAAACAATTTTTAATTAAAGCCTCAATAGATTTTGCTACGGCTGTGTTTGTCGTTCCGCTAATATTATAGGTTGCTAGAAAGGAGTTAAAATTAAGATAATATCTAGGCTCTGTTGATGCCCAGATCTTCAAGTTTCTAATCGTTTCAGGAGTGGATAAATCTTTCAGGAATAAGGTCAACTCGTCAATAGTATTACAATTATTTGATATTTTGTCAATCACTACTACATATAAATATGTATAATGTTTATCAGTCTTCTTCACCTTTTTATCAATTTTTTTTAATAACTTAATTAAATCTTCTTTTGCCATCCTAAAAGGTTTTAATGATCCATCTATGTTTATCATCTGACATATACACTTGTATTCTTTTTCTTCATTTCACATAGTTAACCTTTAAGCAATACTTTCATTTACCGAACGTGCTATTTAGATAATGTTTTTTTTAATTTGATTCCGTTTTCTTTCCACCACGAATAAAGGATTCGTACATCTATGTTTATATTAAAGTCGCGGACTCCGAGTTCAATATATTTTTTTACTTGATTAGGGCTACTTATCTCCACTCTTGGGGAGACTCCCATCTTTATCGCCATCTTTATGGTCTTTACTTCCGCTTTCTTCACTTTAGGGTGCATAGTTTCGCCTGGTAGGCCTATGCTAAGTGAATAATCTGAAGGACCGAACTGAATCATATCTATTCCCTCCACGGAAAGGATTGCTTCTAAGTTTTCAACAGCTGTCTTTTTCTCTATCATAAGAGCTATTACTGCGTCTTCACAGATCTTAACAACATCAGCAGGCGTTGCGACGCCTGCGCCGTACCCAACTCTCCTATCTAGTCTGAAACCACTAAGCCCTTTGGGCTCAGCTCTAACTGCATAAACCGCTTCTTCTGCATCTTCCACTGACCTTATATCTGCAAAGAGGATATTCTGTATTCCTGCTGCTAATGCTCTTCCAGCAAGATATTTTCGAGGCTCTTGATCTAATTTGATCATCGTCGATAGGTTAACCAGTTCAGCTGCCCTCCCAAAGTTATCCAAGAAAAAAAGATCGTAAGGCGCGTATTCACTTAAGAACTCTACGTAATCATACATACCGGTGTGTCCTACAATTTCAACTATGCCAGGCCATGGTATTAAAACTCGTGTTCCAATAGTGGGCTCCTCTTTCTTCATCTTTTTTCTTAGCCAGTTTTCTTTCATACTAAATCACCTAAATAGAGAGTTTATACAAAAATACAATATAAACCTGCTAGATAGCACATGGTAATAAGATAGCACGTAGAATTGTTTAGAACTCGCTTGCCTTTATGTTAGATGCCCAATAAATAAAATATTATTGTTTCTCTATAAATCTTATATATTGAGGTTGGGAGGTGGCAAATTGTGGTTGTAAAAATTATTGAATTGGTAGGCATATCTTCAAAAAATTGGCACGATGCTGTCGAAGATGCTATTAAAGAAGCTTCGAAAACTGTAAAGAACATGAAAGGCATTCACGTTAAAAGATGTACTGGAAAAATCAAAGATAATAAAATAGTGGAATATCGAGCTAATGTCAAAATTGCTTTTGTCGTTGAGAGATAAATACGAACACATGTGCTATATTAATACCGCCAGCTTGATGTATCTGCACCAGGTGGCGCAGTTTTAAGCATATGTTTCATCATTTCTGGCGCCAAGCGCTGAATAAGAGTAAACCGGTCAATATCAGCTGGTATCTCATGATTGCCATACCAGCAATGGCTATATCTATTTCCATACTCTATATGCCCCTTATAATATGGATCCTTCGAGTTTTTAAGAAATTCTTCCCTCAGATATACCGCGTTATTCAAATAGTAAGAATCCATGTCGCCACAATAAATACGGATTTTCTCTTTGAGTTTCGGACCAAGCTTCTTCCAATCACGCTCAAGAATGT
>CP070659.1:789481-793094 GCA_020355125.1 Candidatus Bathyarchaeota archaeon | reverse complement strand
TTTTCTAACCAATTCGTTATCCCTACTAAATATTCTGTTTCGAAGGATAAAATATTGGGGGTGGGATTAAAATTTAGCGCGCGCGCTGAATATATACGTCTTTGAACTGCTGGTTTATCGTATAATTGTAGCTAGCTAGCTTGATCTACTCATGAGCGTAATAAAGTATATAAGATAACAGCATGACTAAGAGAGGAAGATAAAAATGGCAGAACAATGGATAAGTGGAACCAAAGATCTTCTAAAAAGAATAGATACCCTCGCCTCGAAGAAGGATAAAGACCGATTAGAGCTAATCAACTCTATACTGATGGCCCTGAACATCACAAACAACAGTATCCGTGGCTGGAGTAGTTGGATTCAAAACCTAGACTTCATGGCTCGGTTCAACAAGGAGGAACTTGAAGAAATCGCAGAAGGCCTTTTGAAGCTTACTCGCGCCTTCATCGAATATGACGTTGAACAAACCAAGAAATACCAACACAAGATTCCCAGAACTGAAGACACCACATCAAAGAGACAAAAACAAAGCGATCCAAGAGGCCTCTATACGTAGAGCTCCTGTTTTTCATCTGTTCCCCTCCAGCGCATTCCATGAAAACGAAGAATGTTCGAATAATAAGTCGCGCGTTTAGATAGCTTTGAGATACTTCGCGTTGTTATGGTTTTTGAGAATAGTCTGGTAGTCGTTTTCTGTGAGCGGGATACACGTTCTTCCTAGCGCGCGCTATTTTGCACCACTTTTTTAGAAAATGCATCGTTTTTACACCGCTTTTTTGGAATGTGGTGCACGCGCGTGCTGGATGATATGGGAATCTTTAAATGTCTCCATGAATATCAATCGGACTAGTCGGAAAGCGTTACGTATATTTTAAAGTCGGTTTGTGAAGTATTCAGCTTGTTACAGGTTTGAGTTATCCAACAATTCGTGCTTTTCACGTATGCACAATGCGTTTTCTAGGTTTAACCAAGAGTTTAAGCGAGGTGAAAATCTGTGAAAGGTAAAATAGCGCGATGGTTCGATTTTCGAGGATACGGTTTCATCGACGTGGAAGGACAGGAGAAAGATCTCTTCGTCCACACTAACGATGTCACCAGTGTATCTAGCCCAGAAGTCGGCGACGAAGTTGAGTTTGAAGTCGGAGAAAGCTACAAGGGGCCGAAAGCGATTAACGTCAAAATCGTGTAAAAGTATAACAGCAACTCTTTCTGGGAGCACATCACGTGCTCTCCCACATTGTCGGGATTTGTTTTTTACACCCTTCGCCGTTTTGCAACTAGTGGATCATGCTTAGAAACGGATGGCGACCCGATAGTGGCTAGCCCTTAAGGGCGAATTGATACCAAACCTGCTTTTCGTTCAAGTAAGCGCGTGCTGTATAGTACATTGGGTTTGAAACTAGCAACGGATCTGATTACGGCAGAAGACATAATACAACTAGCGCGGGCTAGTGTTACGGGTCACCGCGCGCGCTAAAAATCGTCCATGTCTTCTAAGGCGTTGATCAGTCTCCTAAAGGCAAGGCTCATCATCATGAAACTCGTTTCTCCAAATTCGGAACAACGATAGCCATTTCTCCCAATCTTGACGAGTAACCCTCCTTCTCGCAACTTTCGCGTGTTCTCCCAAACGAGTTTGGGGTTTAAATCGAGATCTTGCATGAAGTCGGTGAAGGTGACGGTGTGTTTTTTTCGTTCAAGGAGTCGTTTCATCATCCGTAACCGGGTTTCGTTGGATAAAGCGGAGAAGAGCTTCAAGTATCTCTGAACGTTGGCTTCGAAAGCATTCAAATCGTTGACTAACTCTTCCCTCGACCAATCTGTGGGTGAAAGCGGTATCTGAAATATGACTTTCCCATCTTCTACTAATTGCAGTTTAAGCGCCATGCATGTACGCCTCTCAGTACGTCAGAATAATTACTAAACAGTAATATTTAAAAGTGAACGTGTGCGCGCTAGAGTTTAAAAAAAATATGTAGTGCGCGCGCAATAAGGTGTTAAGCAATGTTATGAATGTTATGATAAGCTTGGTAAAAATTATGAAAAAACTAAGACTATTTAACGCCCCATATGTAACAGAAAAAAACTAGAATATGGTCTATAGCGCGAGCGGAAGACTAAAACTGAAGTGTATTAGTGTGTATGTGAAATAGCATTGCGCCAGTGAAAATAAGGTATGGTCTACCTTATTGTTGGTTCAGCATAGGTAGCTTGATGATGTCTGACGTGGAAAAAATGCCGACGATTTGCTCCTTTTCTGTCAGCAGTATTCGTCGTATTCCTTTTTCCGCCATGAATTCGATAACTTTTTCAACATCTGTATCCTGATCTATCGTTACAATCGGTTGTGACAGGATTTCTTTGATCTGAACCGTTTCTAGGTTTCGTTTGTTGGCGATTACCTTTGACATGATATCTCGTTCAGTGATGATGCCAATGTTCGCATCACTTCGTGTTGCGAGGAGCGAGCCGACGTGGTTTTTTCCCATCATGACTGCAGCTTCGAGAGCGGATGCATCTTCTGCTATTCGTAGTACTGGTTTTTCCATTAAGATCGATATTTTCATCTCTTTCTATCACCTCTAAAAATATGCATTTTGTCATTTGAGTGGATCTGGCATTTTTTCAAGAAAAAACGCTGTAGACATTGCCTGTTTCAAATGAGTTTTCTATATATGTAGGCCTCTATCATTTAAGCATTACTTAGAAATCGCATCGCGCACGGTAATTAGTTTACAAACTGTATGGTTTGGACACAGATGATAAAAAAGCAATAGAAAAATACCTGAGAGAAGCATAGCGCGCGCTAATTGAAATATTTTAGGCTAGCTATATGCCAAATCAGATAGGTTTGAGATACTCCTCGTTGTTTAGGTTTGTGAGAATAGTCTGATAGTCGTTTTCTGTGAGCGGGATACACGTTCTTCCTTGCATATGTCCTCCCCAACGCTCTCTATGTTGAAACATGTCTAAATGGATGTTGGGGTCTTTGATCATTTTTTTGAGATCTAACGCATACCCTGGACGAGGCACATGGATAGGCGCGATCTCATAAACTAAAATTTCATGCCAGTATTCGTCGTCTGGGAGATATTTCATATCTGATGTGACTTTATAAATGCCCAGAATCCCCATGTGTGGTGTAATGTAGTAAATCACATGATCTCCTTTTTTAATATCGTTAAAGATCCGATCCTTTGGCTCGGGAACGCCATAGACTTGTGCGTCTTTAACAACGGCGCCTATCATATTCGGATGTTGTTGATATAATTCAAGGCTGTGTACGATAACCCACGTTTTCAAGCAAATCCTCACCTTTTAGCATCTATTAGGTTAGCTTAACTATTGTATGTGTGAAAGTGCATATATGTCTCTTGAGCTAAAGCGCGTGCGCTAATTAAAGTTGTTAACTTAGAATAGGAATATAGAAGAAAAGAAAAAGAGATGATAGAAAATTACTAGCGCGCACGCGCACTCTTCTCTTCTTCTTCAATTATGCGATAACAATTAAAGCCAAGGTAATAAAAAAGTAATATGAGAAGAGCCGATAGGCGTGAAGTTAGCTATGTCAAAGGAAACAGTTGAAGGATATTTAAAAAGTGTCAAAGAGTCG
>CP070659.1:785279-789381 GCA_020355125.1 Candidatus Bathyarchaeota archaeon | reverse complement strand
GGAGTTGCTTCCCTATTTTTACTCGATTTCTTCGTTCGCTGCTGATATGGATTTAGGGAAAACCTAATCCCGACACTCGATATTTGATGTATCGACATTATCCCACCATTCACTTACATTTTCGTGGACTAATTTTTCCATTATTGCATGTTCCTTTAGGCGTTGCCATTTATACTTGGATAATACCCGTATTCACTTTCTTTGTTTGGTCAACGGTTTTACCTGCGATTCTCTTGACCGAATATGTAAGTGCTTTAGCAGCTTCAATAATAGCACGACAAATAAGAAGCACTAATATACTTAAACCATAAAAAAGCAATCCAAAAAGAAAGAATGGCTCGAAGATTGTATACTGAAAAGCTGATAGGATTTATTAAATTAACTAGGCCGTATATACTACTAACCTCGACTCCATTTTTCCTTGGGTCAACCTTTCTAAGCGTACATGGGATCCCCCCCATAAAGAATTTTATTGCGGGCTTTCTTAGCGTTTCATTCGCTATCGCTGCATCACATACTATAAATGATTTTTTTGACTGGAAGACGGATTCAAGAAATCCTAGAACAATCAAACGTCCAATTCCAACGGGTTTAATATCGCCGAATGAGGCTCTAGTGTTTGCGATAGTATTAGGAATTTGTGCTTTGGGAATAGCTTTTTTCTTAAATAGTTATTCAGCTATTATAGCCATAGCTTCTATCCCACTACCCTTTCTCTACAATTTTTTAAGAAAACATGGAATACCATTTAGCTTTGTTTGTCCCGTATTTGCTGAACAAAACATCATTCTGATTGGAAGCACGTCTATAACGGGGAGACTAATGGTAAATAATATATGGCCGCTATTAATTCTCAGTTTATTTTGGGAAACAGGCCGTACTCTAAACAGCGGAATTCAAGACGTTTCATCAGATAAAGCTTCAAGAATTGTTACGTTACCAGTTATTCTAAAGCCAAAAATAGCTGCATGGTTAGTGTTATCCCTTTTTTCCTTCGCATCAATAACAAGCGTACTGATAGGAATAATCGCTAAACTGGGGATTTTATATCGCGTAATATCATTAGCATCTGGACTGTGGCTGATATACGAGGGTACGAAACTCGTTAAAGAGCCAACAACACAACAAGCTGTGAAAACGCGGACTAATGCACCAAAATTTGTAACAATTATCTTTCTTACTATCGCAATTAGTTATGTAATTAACAAATTTACCGGTTTCTAGATTACCGAATAACGCGTCAAATGCTAATGTAATTGATTAATATACAAAATCGTTTCAAAGAACCATTTAATGTAATGTAATGCTAGCCCTCTATGGTTTATTTCAGGTTTAAAATTATGATATGCTTGTTTAATATGGTTAAGGATGTAGTTTTTTCGCAAATAAAAACGTCGATACGCCATTTTTTCGATTGCAGTTAGCGTTGATAAATTTAAGTAGCCACCAGATACGTTTCTGAAAAACATTGCATGATCGGCATTTACATTCGTTATGAACCGAATTTTTTCTAAACAAGCGTCATATGTTTCTCTAGGGAACCCAAAAACAAAATTTGCGATGCCAAAAATTTTGGCCCTTTTTGCGTTTTTAAACGCATGCTCCACTACATCTTTATTGTTCATCATATGGGATTCTATATTAAAAAGTAAAGCAACACAGCCTGCCTTTTTCATTTTATTCATTAAATTAATCGATAGATCAATCCTTGCCAAACAGAACCAGAAAAATTCTAATTTTCTTTTTAGAATCTCATTGCATATTTCTTCTACTCTTTCAAAGTCTACCATAAAGCTGTCATCTGAAAAAAACACAATTGATGGCGTATATTTTTCCATCAGATACTCTATTTCGTCGACAACGTTTTCTGGGGATCGTCCTCTCCAAATGTATTGATACATGTGTGGAACAGCGCAAAAATCGCAGTTGTAGACGCAGCCTCTACTAGAGGCGATCGATAATAAGGAGAGTTTGTTAAAAAGCCTGTATTTATGTGTGGGAAAAAGGTGCCAAGGTGGAAAAGGAAGACTATCTAATTTTTGAATTAAAGGCCTCTTACTATTCACTACAACTCGATTTTTGTCTCTATACGTCAGACCCCTAATCGTTCCGAGACCTGCTTTTCCCTCGATGTGTTTAGCGAGGTCCAGAAAAGTAAACTCGCCTTCTCCTCTAACTACTGCATCAACAAAGGGATTCGTGAAAAATATTTTGTCATTTATAGATGGTTCAGGACCTCCCAGAACGGTAAATGCTTGGTTTTGCTTCGCTATTTCCGCAGCGTTCATTGCTTGTTTTATTCTTGTTAAAGCACAATATATCCCAACTATATCCGGTTTTTCTATCGATAAGATTTTATCAAACTCGCTCCATCCCATTTTTTGGGAAGACATATCTAGGATGAAGACCTCATATCCTGATTCCTTTAAAAATCCAGCCAAGTATGCTAAGCCAGTAGGAGGCAGATTAACGCCAAACACATCTAGATAAAGAATATCATCACTTGGTGGAAGAACCAGCCCTATCTTCATTTTATGTACGAAATTAACCATCGATAGTATGCATAAACATTTTGGTGTAATTTATCAAATTAGCCTTTTCATAAGCATAGGTATATCCAGAGTTTCTAATTTCTGCCTTTTTGCTACACGATGCAGGTTAGAGTAGCAAAGTGGACAGAAGGTCAGTAGAGTAGACGCTCCTGTCAATGCCGCTTCTTTTGATCTAGCCCCAGCTTGATCTATGGCGTATCTTGCATGTGAAGTTCTTAGCAGGCCTCCGCAGCAATTCGCCTCGTTTCTATTGTGATCCATTTCGACGAATTTTAAGCCCGGTATCGATTCGATTATTTTGCGTGGACTTTCATAGATGTTGTGAAATCGGCCCAGATGACATGGATCCTGATAGGTTACCGTAGCTTTAAAGCGTTTTTGAAAATCAATTTTACCCTCATCTATCAGGCGCGCAAATAGTTCCGATGCATGTAAGACTTCAAAATCCAATTTTCCAACTAGTTTCGGATATTCTTCACTTAGAGTAGTATAACAGCCAGGACACGACGTGAATATACTTTGCGCGTCATACTTTTTCATAACCGAATTGATAACTTCCACATTCTTCTTTGCTTCTTCCATAAATACGTCTTTTTCACCGCCCCACTCGATAATCATTCCACAACAGGGCTCACTAGGTCCAAAGAGGCCATATGGAAAGTCTATCGTATTTAAAACGTCTGAAATGGAGGTAGCTATCTCTTGACAGGAGTAAGACGCATAGCAGCCAGCCATATAAACATAATCTGTCTTTTCCGGTGGCTTATAGTCTTGAGGTATCCACGCAGCTCGATCCTCTGCAGGTTTTTCAAATGGGTTTCCAGTTTTTTGAATAATATTTCGTATAGCATGATATGCTTCATGAGTCCCTAAATTATTCGTAACCAACTCAGTTCGGATTGTTTTAACCAATTCAATAATATCGATGTTGGTTGGGCATACTTCTTTACAATAGCCACATGTTGAGCATAAATACCAGTTATCTATGAGTTTTTTAGGGAAAGATTCTCCGTAATGATGTGACTTTGTAGTTTGGATCTTGCCTCTAGGAACATACGTATCAAATCCCAGTATCCGTTTTAATGGGCAAACCTCTCTACAGGATCCACAGAGGGCACATACGCGAAATTCTTTTCTGACATCCAACTTTATTTTCCTCCAGATTCAAAATCATTCAGAGGCATATAGCCTGCAATCTTCAAAACCATGGAATCGAACCATGCTGGCATGGCGGCTAATACGCTCATAGCTGGTTTAAATACCCAGGTGGGAATACAAGGTCGGACGACTTTATATGGGTTTAAGATGTTATTTGGATCCATTGAGGCTTTTATCCGGAGAAATTCTTCTAATTGCTCTCCTAATTTGTTAACGGCGTAAGGAGCATTATGCACTCCGACCGAGTATAGTTTTCCGCCAAGATCAAAGCTTTCCTCAAGCATCTTTATCACAATTGCAACGATCTTCACAAATTGCCCTTTATTAAGCTCATTCACTAAGGCCATTGGCATCAATAAGAATTGTTGTTCGTCGCCCAAAATGGCAAAAAT
>CP070659.1:781887-785179 GCA_020355125.1 Candidatus Bathyarchaeota archaeon | reverse complement strand
CCCACGGAACAGAAGACGATTATTTTAATGGTATGACTGTACGGTGGAATATTGATTTGGGAAACGAAATCGTGGGACTAAGCCTGACTGACGCCAACGACATGGCAAAAACCCTGCTCAAAAGCCCCAAAATCCAAATCGGCAACGAACCCGACGGCAAACAATTCCCCGAAGTCTACGACCTCGAGACAGTACAGCCAACCAAAGAATACCAAGACATGTATACTAAAATGGCTAAAGAAATCAAAGGCTGTCTTGGAATAAATCCAAAATAAAATGTCTAATGGCCTTATGGTTTAGGCATTTAAAGACAGAATGCAAATTTGCGTCACCTGTCTTCCTCAACTTTTTTTCTACAATTTTTTGAATCCGTACATGTAATGGTAAGTGTAGCTCATAGGGATACGATTTAAGTCTACGCACCCTGATGCCCTCGTCAATTTGGTGCAGAAACAAAGTAGTATTAAGCCCTGTTGTCTGAAAAATATATTAATTTAAAGGGAACTAAGATGGAACGTGGTGAATAAAATGGTTATATGGGCTGGTAGAGAATTTCATGAAGAACCAGGAAAAATTCGAGTCGTTTCAGATGAAGATGTGTATAATACGTTATCGATGAGAAAAGTGTTGGAAATCTGCGAAGATGTGTTGAGATGGCTAGGTACAGGAAAAATCGAGCAACGGTTTGTACCTTCTTTCAGAACCGCGACGGGACTTGAAAGAGGCTGTTTTTTGTTACCTCATCCCTGTTGGGTTAAACCCCTTGGCGTGGTTGGGAACAAAGTGAGTGGAGCTTCAAACATCAATCCGGGGTTAGGCTTACGGGGGAGCCAAGGCGTTGTAATCATTAGAGAAGATGACACTGCAATCCCCTTTGCAATAGTTGACTCCGGAACCGTGACATCAATAAGGACTGCTGGACACGCGGGTGTGGGTGCAAAGTATTTAGCAAAAAAGGACTCAAGTATCATATCGATCATTGGAGCTGGAGATCAGGGAAGATCCCATTTAGCAGCAATGAACGAACTCTTCGACCTTAAGGAAGTGAAGGTGTATGACGTGTACAAAGAGGCCATGGAAAAATATTTGCATGAAGCACAAGAGAAGTACCCGGGATTAACGGTTCAACTATATGATAATGCTAAAGACGCTGTTACAAACACGGATATAATATGTGCGACGGCAAAAGTGGATAAACCTGGACCCGTAAAAGAAGAATGGATCGAGCCGGGTGTACATGTTTGTATGATCGGAGGAGGCGTAGAAACCAAGTTCCTGACCAAAGCTGATAAATGGGTTTTAGGCCTTAGAGAAAATGATCTTGACGCATTTATATCAGGAGCTACTTTAGTATCTGATTTCAAAGAAGCTGGCGCTACCGCATCATTGTGGTTTGAAAAGGGAGCCTTAGAACTACCCGACATAGTATTAGAAAGGAGACCGGGGAGAGAAACCGAAGAGGAACGAACAGCAGTCTACCATAGTGGAATGGGAGCATGGGATATACCGGTCGCTTACGAAGCCTATAAACTCGCAAAGGAACAGGGATTAGGGACTGTGGTCGCCCTTTATCATCCGAAACCGTACACCACCCTGAAATAGTGGCGACAACAACGGATACAAAAATGTTAACGCGATTCGTATGAATTTGGAGGCATTCCTAGAGCATCAGAAAATATGGTATCAAATAATTCATAAAGATCCGACGATTCATACAGCAGACGCAGCTAAAGCGACCGGCATTAACGTACATCGAATAACCAAAAACTTAGTTACTGTGACTAACAAAGGCGAACATGTGCTTCTAATTGTGCCTGGCGATAGAAAAGTAGACATGAAAACCGCAGCTAAAGCGCTTAACGTCCAAAGAATAACCTTAGTGCCCTTTGATAAAGCTATGGAGATCAGTGGCTATCCTCCAGGTGGCACGCCGTCGGTAGGTCATAAAACGAAGATGCGAGTAGTGATCGACGAAACTATTATGGAATATGAAACCGTCTATTGTGGAGGCGGCTCACGAGATAAGCTAATCGAATTGAAAACAATCGATATATTGCAATTAAACCATGCAATTACAGCTAAGATCGCAAAATAGTGCAATTAGCAAAGACCATAAACGCTTCTAGAATCTGTTTTGAAGCGAGTAGTTAAACGTGATTAGTAAGTGCTTGGTATAAGGCTTAGGAATTTTCACCATTATCAACTCTCAACAGTGTTGGATGCTCTAGCTAAATTGACATCGACGGCATGTTTGCTGGCTCCGTACATGTCTGGATTGTCTGCTCCTGTTCGAAGATATCGATACGTTTTAAAACACTCCGTAAACCCTTTGCCCACTAGATATCTACAGTAAGAAACCTTGAAAAACTGTAAAAATGAGTAACAAACAAGTCAGACAAGGCGGACAGAAGCAGACGCAATGAACAAACATCAGACACAGACGAACAAGACTGAACAAACTACGAACAGATAAAAACGTAGAGGGCGAGATATGGACGTTCATTTATTGTATAAGAAAAAAGCATTGAATCAAATGGGTAAGACCTCCTTCGATTAGCTAGCGCGCCTTAGTGTTCTAGGCTTTCGAACATCTGTTCAAAAATACAGTGTTAGCGCGTACTAATCGATGATAAAGGTTTATATTTTCCATTCAATAACACTGAACTGAGGTTGAATATGTGTCTTCTAGCAAATATTGTGCGAAATGTGGTACAAAATTAGAGTTAGACGGTGCCTTTTGCCCTTCATGTGGAACCCCAGTAACTCCTTCCGCTCGCGCACCCCCATCAGCGCCTTCCCCAACTCAACGACGCGCTCGACCTGGAGGGATTACGCTTCTGACGATCTTAGAAGGCCTCGTCAGTTTTGTTATGTTGTTTGGTGGCGCGGCTTTGCTTGTACTGAGTGCATTCCTTGGCGCAGGCGGATGGGAATTAATACCTGAAGAAGCTCTTCAACAACTAGCGAATGCGTTCGCAGGTGTACCCATAATCGCCTTAACTACCGCGTTCTTAACAGGTATAGGCATCGTATTACTCATACTCGCGATACTGGGATTCATCATGACATGGGGCCTGTGGTCCGGCAAGTCATGGGCTCGAACTATCACCAAGATCCTCGACATCATCAGCATTGTAACGGGGATCTTCAGTCTCCCTGGAAGACTGATCAGCATCCTCATTAACATCGGAATACTCTACTATCTCACGCGACCGCATATTCAAGCCTACTATCGATAAACTGAAGATCCTCCTCTATCAGACCGATGGCGACCGGTTAGGCCTGCTGGGGT
>CP070659.1:777845-781787 GCA_020355125.1 Candidatus Bathyarchaeota archaeon | reverse complement strand
TCAGTCTTATTTATCATAACACTGTCAGCTACAGGGGTTCCAGAACCATCAGGTGGATATTGAATCGAAGCATATTTACTGAAAAACCAGGCAATGCGAAACACGCCTAACTCCCCAACCCATGGATCATAAAGTGGAGACGTCTCATACGAGTATCGTTTATACCCAAAAGTCCCGCGTTCGGTAAAGACAGTAACCCGAAAATCTTCAAAGATATTGAGGAGTTGTCCGGAGTCTGGAAGTACGATCTCTTTAGTCTGTTTGACTTCAAGATATTGATCAACAGGATAACGCATGATTGTTTTTTGTGGATCTAAGGGTTCAACAAGATGTGTCTGAACCGATCCAACATTTGTGACCTCGAGGATGAGGTTATACTCTAAATCAAAATACATGGCGTCTATGGAGACGTGTTCATTGGTATGTGCCCATTCTTCCGCGCTAAGGGTTCGTCCCCACAGAAAAACATTCTGAACTAATGAGACAACCACGAGCATAGCCATGCAGATACTAAGGCGATGAACTATAGGGTGAATCAAACATGAAGACGTATGCGCCGACGATTCAGTTATGCTGGGACACGAGTTCAACCCGCAATCCTTCGGAATCAATCACCGCCCGCTGAATAGGGGTAGCGAGCGTACTTCGTTCGCCAGCTGGGATAGTCCAATCCACCTCGATAATATAGACTTTGGAACTTGTCGCGGTGGTCGTGAGTCGCGTGCAGACCAACATGTCCACCGTGATGTTTTCGCCAAACCGGCTCCACACGGCTAAGTTCAGGATGTCCGGGCCAAAATCGATCTTTGATCAAAACACATTCTTGAATCAAATATAAAAATGGAGGTTACTCCCTGGAATTCTCAATTTGATTGTGCACAGTCAAAGATGCCCAACACATACATGCTACAAGCAGGTGTGCGCTTCAGACGCTAACTTCGTTGAAGAACTACTGCTTGTGTCGAGATAGTTTGACCATACCGTCGTCCTGACGGAATATCTTCTTTCACTTTGTATGCTTCGAAGAAAAGGGACACTTGGATGTCACTGCCTTCTGTGGTTGTTGCAGTGCCAAAAGGATACCCAGTCCCCCAGAGCCATTGATCTCTTTCAGTTTCTAAAGTGCCTTCACACGCAAAAACAATAATGACCCAATCCATCGGATCCACTCGAATGGGTTCAAAAACGGCGTCAACAAGAATGGTTGGCGTACCGTTGTAATCGACTGCTTTCACGATGAAGAAGTTAGGTTCACCATGCCCTTGTGCAGGGGCAATTGACGGTAACCCAATAAAGCTAGTCGCTTCAATAGCACAGGCTCGATCCCAAATATTAGTGACATTCACAAAGAATGCTACATAATCATCAGTTTTGTTGATCATGACCGCGTCACTGGTTGGAACTCCTTCGCTATCAGGAGGGTGTTGTAAAGAGGAAAATATGCTGAAAAACCAGTTTACTCGGAAAACGCCTAGCTCGCTCACCCGAGAGTCAAATAGGGGCGACGTCTCATACGAATATCTGCTGTATGCTGAATTACCGCCCTCCGTCAGCACTGTCACACGAAACTCTTCGAAGATATCCAACATCTGACCCGAATCTGGAAGCACCACAACCTCAGTATCCTGCACCTCAACATACTGATCGATTAAATACCGTTGAACGGATTTTTGTGGATCCATGGGTTCCACCCAAGCAGCCACAAGATGACTGCGCACTGCACCTACATTCATGACTTCAATAACGAGATTATACTCTGAATCAAAATAGATCGCTTCAATTGCGATATGTTCATTCGTTCGTACCCATTCTTCAGTGTATATAGTCTCTCCCCAAAGGATCACATTCTGAAAAATCGAGATTATAAAAATCATCGCTAGGACCACAGCAATTGCAACAGCTCCAGACCCTCGTCGATCTCTCACCAACCGCTTGATGAAGTTCATCTACTGTCACGTAACCTCCTTTGCAAGCAATAGTGTGGCTTGTGTTGAAATGGTTTGACCAAAATATTGACCCGTTGGGAACCACCGCTTCTCATCAAGATCAAAGTCATAGGCTTCAAAAAACGTTGTAACCTGGATGCCACTGCCTTCAGTCGTTGTCTCAGTACCGAACGGATACTTGGTACCTCCCCACCGCCAGTCATTATCTCCGACTCCTTTGCAAGCAAAGATCAAAACATGTGTCTCATCAGGATAAATAATCAAGGAACTTGCAGTTTCATTATATGGAGTAATGATCGGTATGCTTGTGTTAGAGTAATCGACATCTTGAACCAGGTAGAAGTTTGGTTCATCAGCACCTTGTGGTGGTGCAATTGATGTCAACGAGAAGAAGCTATCTCCTCGAATCCGAACTGGGTGATCCCATGCATTCTTTAATTTGACAAAGAAGGCGACATAATCGTCGGATTTTAGAATGGTTGTCGCTTCTGTCAACGCTCCTTCAGTGGGATGTGGCGGATGTTGCGCGGAAGAGTAGCGGCTGTAAAACCAACTCACGCGAAATACGCCGAGTTGTCCAAGATAACTGCTCGAGCCAAACGGCGAGGGCATGGTAAAATCGTAAGTTTTTGTTGACGATGTCCCTCGTTCTGTGAACACGGTCAGGATAAAGTCATCAGTAAAAGTGACATAGCTACTTAATTGAGTATCATCAAGGATAACGTCACTGATGTGATCTGATTCTAACACTACGTCGATGGTGAGGCGTTGCGTCGCGTTCGGCGCCGCCAGGGGCTCCACCCAGACCGCGACTAGGCGGGCTTCCACCGATCCCGTGTTCTTCACAACCACGACTAGGTCGTCTTCAACATTAAAATACACCAATTCGACCATGATAAATTCATTTAATCGTTCACGATCTTCGGCACTCACTTCCTGGCTCCACATATACACGTTCTGTATAAAAGAAGTCACCACAATCATGGTCATAATGAGGGCTACTGCTATTGAGACGCCTCCGCGCTGGTTTGTGCGTAACCGCCGCAGCGACGTCACGAGTAGTCCACCTCAACCACGCCGAGCTCGTTCCCCCGAAACGTAAAGAGACTGATCCGATACACACCGAAATCAAACGTGCCAGGAATCACGATCTCGGTGGCATTGGCGGCCGGGTTATAGACGGGACTCGGCAACACGATCACCTCATCCCAAAAGTCGTAGAAAGTCCCATTTACCAGCGCCTGGGTCACGGTGATATCGCCATGCCCAATGTTTCGCACCCATAAACTGATCTGCGAAGGCTCAATGAAGACTTTCTCCACAACGAGACGTTCTCCCATTTGATCATGTTGGTGAGCAAGGATGGTTTGACTGTAGCCGATGACGATGATCATGGCAAAGACAGTGACCCCTAGCAGAATCAGTGTACTCATAATCGATGTTAAGCCTTTTCGGCTACGAAAGCGTCTGAAAACATTCATTGGCTGGACCATATGTACCCAAGTTACCGTATTAATCGTTTATTGAGGACCACTCTATATCCCCACTCCATTCGACATCTTCCTTTATCACAAGACATTTGATTGTAAGATCCAATTTGTTGATTTAGTGTTACAGGATCAATGTGAGTAGATGAAAAATTAAATCGCCTATTGTTAGAGAAATGAGGTATCCAGCTATCTAGCTGAATGGAAGCATAGGTAAGCTATAAGCATGAGTAAAGTCAATAGTATTTCCTATGATGTTTACTCTGGGGTTTTGGATCGTTCTCTCGATCTAGCGCTGACTTCTTATCGTTACCGTCTAACTCGTGACTACGCTCATATGCATGTTCAAGTAATTTGAAAATTTCAGAAAAATCGTTTTCTGTTGTCACACTTTCCTCTAAATGAGAGTCATCTAAAACTACTGACACCGGTGATTCGAGAGAAGTTGACACCGGTGATTCGAGAGGAGGATGAGCCTCGATAAGCCTTTTCTTTGTTGCTCTGATCAC
>CP070659.1:774772-777745 GCA_020355125.1 Candidatus Bathyarchaeota archaeon | reverse complement strand
GGCACTCAAATTCTGCACCGCATACGCTAACAGCACCGGTATTAATCACACGGAGAGGGCGACCATCACGTATACAATGCTCGGAGCTATAGCACAGACTCAAAAGGGCGTGACGCCGATGATAACATCTTACGATGTAAAGAGAGGTCTAGACCTTGAAATTAAAAGGGTCGTTGATGAAGTCGCGTCTAACATACGAATATGCAAGCATGAAGTTAAGGGAAAAACAGGAAATTACCCTATCGTCATGCACCCAAACGCATACGGTCAGCTGCTATACTACACGTTGCTTCAATCCATAAGAGGGGACAACGTGGCACGTGGCAAATCAAAGCTCAAAGAAAAAGTCGGAGAAAAAATAGCGTCTGACACAATTACCATGTTAGATGACGGCACAAACACTTTAGGGGCCAACACATCCATAAGAGATGACGAAGGCGTCCCGAGACAGAGAACGCATATCATAGAGAAGGGAGTGCTCAAAGGCTTCTTATGGGACAACTACTGGGCAAACAGAACAAACACCGATAGCACGGGCAACGCTAATCGAATCATGCGGCAAGGCCTAATGGAGCCCCAGCCAACCAACACGGTCATCGAACAAGGTAAACGTGAGATCGGAGATATAATCGCAGGGATAAAACATGGATACCTGATAAGAAACCTGCAGGGAGCTCATAGCTCCAACCCCGAATCAGGCGACTACAGCCTAGTAGGGAACCCCGCCATACTGATAGAAGACGGAGAGATGATTGGCGCAGTCCACGGTTTAATGCTCGCCGGAAACATATATGAGCTACTGAAACAGTGCAGCGAGACCGCAAGAACACCCCACATCCTGCAGAACATCATAGGCCCAGAAATATTCATAGAGGAAATGCGTGTCATCGCTCAATAATATATTTCAAGCTAGCAAAATTACTGCTTTTGATCGATCGAATGCGGTCTATCGATCGTCGATCATCTTCAGACTTTTAGTTACTAGCGAGCAAGCGCAGAATCGAATGGTGCTAGCTCTCGCCAGATTTTAATTATGTCTTTCATGGGCTCAACCGTTTCTTTGAGCATCTTAACTATCGGAAGATCATATGGACATCGCTCCTCGCAATCCCCGCATTCTGTACATGACTCGATCGCAGATGTTCTCTTCCTACGCTCTTCAAAGTGATTATTTATCCTATCTGGAGACCATGGGAAGAACTTGAAAACTTCAGGTCCCATCGTCCGGTAGTGACCGTAGATGACGTCAGTCCCTAGAGTCAATCCAATTTCAATTTCCTGAGGACATGGTTCACAATCTCTGCATACCCTGCAACGCACGTTTTCAAGCTTCTTTGTTAGATGATGCACCTGTTCTTCCTCCTCCAAAGTCATCTTTGGGTCATCTAGATGACCAACCGCGGCGTCTTCCTCCACTTCCTCGATTGTTGTTGTCCCTGGAAGGGCCGTTGATATCGGCTGGTTCAGGAGCCATTTCAGCGCTAATCTAGCGGGAAGCAGCCCTGTTGCCACGGGCTTCATAATCGTCACTCCTACACTTTTACTAATGCAGTGTGGGATTAGTTGTGTTAGCGGTTCGCGCTCTACGATGTTCATCGGGACTGAGATAACCTCGAAATCGAATCTTTCAAGGGCCTTGATCAAGGTGCTGCTTGAATGACTTGTACAGCCTATATGACGTATCAAACCCTGATCGCGCGCTTCGATGAGCGCCTCAAGGGCGCCGTCTGGACCGAGACGTTTTTCGAGATCTTCACCATCTCGTAACCCGTGTAGGTGGTAATTGTCAAGGTAGTCTGTCTGAAGTCTCTCAAGGGACTCGTGAAGATCCTTCCAGGCTTCCTCCCTCGTTTTTCCATTGGTTTTAGAAGAGATGAAGGCCTTTTCCCTGTTATTCTTCAGAGCGAGACCAAGTTTGATCTCGCTGTCCCAGTATCCACGTGCCGTATCATAGTAGTTGACACCAAACTCTAACGCCTTGCGGACAACCTTTATCGCATATTCAGTATTTGAAGAGCCTAATTGGGCGCATCCAAGTCCGATAACTGAGGCTTCAAAACCCGTATTACCTAGCTCACGATGTTTCATATGTTTCTATTCGCCTCGCGCTTGAATCATAGCCATTTGCAGAATTAATTTGTTTGCCTCCTCCATCACCGTCGATCAAATAACTCGATCGATGCGCTTTAAAGCGCTTGATGACTATCGCAAGCTTGAATTCATTTGATTTAAGCGTGTCCCGAATTTTGCATTTACACTATTGTTAGATGTAAGGTTGTGATAGTACAGTTACCGATTTTTCGTGGTTGACGACAACAAATTTCTTACCTTTCTGAACTATAGCGTGCCCTTCTGATTCTAGAAGCCTTTTCTGCCCTTCAACTCCCCCTGGATATTTAGGGTTTATCACGCCACCCGCTCTCAGGGTACGCCAATAAGGGGTAACATCCTTGATGCCCTGTTGTTTTTGCTCTTCAGCTGCGCCAGCGGCAATTCGAGCAAATATGCCGGTGGTTATGGGGCAGCTAATCGTTGCACCATGTTTTTTCGCTAAGGCTTCGCGAATCTGATTAATGGTAACAAGTCTTCCCTTAGGAACACTTCTCATTAGAGCATCTACTTCTAGCGGCGCTGGGATAACAACCGTTCCTTTCCCCCATCTCTTGCTCATTTTCTCAGTGATTTCTTCTACTCTAGGGAAATCCTTGCTATCATGCAACTTCTCAACCCAGCTCTTCTTTCGCTTAACCAAACTTTTACCCCCTTTGCGCAATTGAAAAACTGGTCGCGCGATTTAAAACATAACCGCTGCCGCAAGGCAACCTAGTTTGAATCGGTTTTAAAGGGAATCGAAGAACCGTTGATCGCCATAGCCTATACGGAAGAAAATGTAAGGTTTTCTGGACACCCCAGTAACAGCAATTATCCTATTTTTAATACATTCAAACTCTTGCAGGCAATATGAAATGGTTT
>CP070659.1:770585-774672 GCA_020355125.1 Candidatus Bathyarchaeota archaeon | reverse complement strand
TTAGACACGGTGTCGAATGGGCTCGTGCGCACAAGTATACGCGCTTGAAATTGGAAACCACAAGCGCCAACCTGCCAATGTTTCATTTCTGTGTTAAACAGGGCTGTGAACTAGTAGCGATTCATAAATATGGGTATGAAACCGTCGAACCCCACGAAGCCATGTTTATTTGGTATTATACATTATAGCGCGCGCTAATGGGAATTCCGATAATGCCGATTGATCCTGATTTAGCTCGCCAGCCTTCAACGATGGAGAGAATATCAACGGTCCAACGCGCGTGCTTCAACAAGCGAAGAGCCTCTAACGAAACGGAGCTCACATGCTCACTGGTTCTTTCACGTACCATCAAGGGGTGATCCGCTCCATACCTCCATTCCTTGTTCGAATGTAAACCTCCCTCACACCAGCGTTCAAAGCTGTTTTAGCTAATCGAATTAACAGCTCTTTATTAGGGGGCTTAGCTTTTCTTAAAGTCTCGTCGGGCACATCGTCAGAGGGAAAAAACTCTTGTAAGACATATATTCCGTAGCCGCGTACGGTCTCTGCGATTTCACGGATGGATTTCTCATCATCAATTAATGTTGGCACGATGGTTGTTCTGATCTCTAATGGCAAATCAGCTCTCTCACAGATAGCGATGGTCTCTCGAATATTGGCCATAACCTTCTCGACAGTCCCCCTCAAGCCAGCAACGCGTCTATAGACTTCCCCTCTGAAGGGTGCTTTAACGTCAAGAGCTACGTAATCGATGAGTTTCCCTTTCGCCATTTCTTCTATGAGACGTGGATTACTGCCATTCGTATTCAGAAAGGTTTTAAGGCCTCTAGTTTTAGCCCACTCACATAACGCGATTATCGGTTTAGGTTGTAGTGTAGGCTCTCCTCCAGTAAAACCCAAAGCATCAAGGAAGTTGATATTTTCGTGCACCCTCTCCTTAACAGCCTCTAGTTCAATCTCTCCTCCTGAGTCAAGGGAGATAAGGGAAGCGTTTTGGCAAAAAGGACAGCAGAAGTTACAGCCGCTGCAAAAGAGCATAAAGGCTATGTGGCCAGGCCAGTCAACTGTTGAGAGGTCTAGGAGGCTTCCTGCTCTAATCCTCAAATGGGGCTCCTCTACACGTTTATCTTACCACTTTATCTAATAATAAGTTTAATTAACTAGCACGCGCGTCTACAACGAGTCAGGCAAGGGCGCGCTAAATAACGGTAGACGTGATGGGTATCGTTGGCTAAAAGGACAGAAAAAGACTCGTGGCTCGATTTGTCTCCTGAAGAATGGAACGCATTAATGGATCGATGGAAAGAACGAATGTACAGGGTAATGCGAATGTCTGCCGCTGAACGCAGGAAACTAATGAGCAATCCAGTACTAGCGAAAACCATCTGCAACTGTACATACCGTCCCACCTACGAAAATTCTGATGAAACAGAACTCCTATTCTGTGTATTAGGAAGAAGCCCTAACATAGGAAAAGAACGAGGCTGTGTTTGTGTTCTCAGCCCTGTCGCAGCATTCAAAAAACTGATCTACTTCTACCATTGTATCCGAGGAAAAGAAGACGTCCAAAAACGTGGAAGTAGCTAGCTAAGCGCGCGCTTGCTAGCTTTTCGCGTCAGGAACTCTGAGCATTTTTCTCTTTTTTGGAAGAGTTGACAGTAATGGTATTTTGATGAGGAGGCTCATCACCAGGGGAATCAGTAGAAGGGCGTGTGGGCCAACAGTGTCCCAGATGATACCCCCGATGATCGGTGCGGGAATGGAAACGAGTCCACCAAACAATCCAAGGATACCCCTCCATCGCCCAATACAATCGATCGGAACCCGCTCCACCCTCAGCGGCGTCATCGCCACGTAATTCGCGATCATTCGAAATCCGCCTAAGGTAGAGGAGATGATAAGAAACTCGGGAGCGGGCGCGAACACGAGGATCAAAACCGACATCCAATACAAGGGCTCGGTCATGTAAATCACACGTCTCCCTCCAATCCGGTCTGCGATCCTCCCAAATGGAGCGGCAAGCACGATCTGAACGACAAGCCCTGCGGTACTCATCCACCCGAGGATAAAGGGATTCGCATTCTGGATTTCACGGGCGAAGGGATATGTGAACGGAGTTACCATGTTCATCATGACGGTGTTCACAACAGAAAACACGATGAACCGCTTCAGTGCATTCCCCCTCCGAAACACTTCTCGGTACCCCTCTCTGAGCCTGAATTGCCTCGTTGCCCGGGGCCTCACAATCTCCTTCAATTGCGTGGCGACAAATACGAACAGTACCGTTCCCGCAATTAATTGGATCCAGAACAAGGGCCTTATGCCCCTGACGCTTATGCCGCCAGCGAATGTAATGAGTACGGCTGCTAAGGTAGGTGCGAGAAGCGAAGGCCCGTTAAACAATCCATCGCAGATGCCTTTACAGGTGCCCCGATCCTCATCCTTTAACGAGACGTCACAGATGGTTAAGCAGACTCCGATCTTCATCGCGAATGCGGAGAGAACCATCGCTGGAACGATCATGATCCAATCCGTCGCCAACGCGTAGATCAAGGTCACGAGCTGCGCGAGACCAACGCCTATGAGGAAAATTTTCCGTAAGCTGAATCGGTCTTCGAGCCACCCAACTGGGATTGAAATGAGCGTTCCCGCAACTTGGTTAAAACTGTTCACCACGCCCAATTGAATCGGATTCGCCCCCAACTCTCGAATATATATGCTCGTATAGGCCATCGTTAGGCGTTGGAAGAATCGATGAAACAATGCTCGTATCGAGAGAATTCGCCAGTTCCTGCTCTGTCGCGCCCATACGGATAAATAACTCTTCACCGTCTTAGCCATACATACACCACGAACAAATTGTATACAATATTACGATTTTTGAGAGATGCTGAAAAGCAGACAAAAACCGAACAGTATTACACCGAGAGAAAAGAAAGAACTTGAATACCCGAATGTCGCAAGAATAAATCCTGTAACCATGGGCCCTAGCATTTGCCCCACATCCATCACAGTTGCCAGGAACCCCATAGCCGCGCCATACGATTCCCGACTAGTAAGATCCCCTACTAGAGCAGGCGTAGAAGACACAACAGTAGAAAGCCCAACTCCATACATCACTGAAAGAGCTAACAGAGGAAGAAATCCTGTTACAAACGGAAGTAGTATCAAGGGGAGTCCACTAATAATCAAACCAGCCGCTATTGGGATCCTCCTTCCTATTTTATCAGAAAGTCTCCCCATCAAAGGACTGATAATCGGAATTAAAACAAGTTGCATACCCATGATTATTCCGATTAAGGAGGGATCTAATAAGGCAACGTTTTTCAAATACCCAATTAAAAAAAACTCTAACGCCCCATATACATATCGAGCTGCGGCTTCCGTCGTACTCGCAGCTAAAATATATGGGTTGCTTAATATGGTCCTCCAACCACTGGCTGTTGATTCGATTCTCTCCGTGTCGGGTATAGGGCTAGACCTCTTTACCGCTGTCACTTTTTTCTCTTTTAATAACGTAACGGTTAAGAAGAGAGTCGTGACCCCTGCTATACCCACGGCCAAATACAAAATTTGAAAGTTCCAGACTGTGAATGCTAATAGAGCCCCGCCGAGAAACGGAGCAATTCCTCGACCTATAATAGTCGCCGATGTAAACGTTGAGAGCCTCTCCCCTTTCTTCGACGGATAATACTCCGCGACTGTTGCTCTCGCAACAGGAATAAAAATAGCGGTCGCAAATCCATGATAGAAACGGACCAACATCAACTGCCACCATACACGGATAAAAATGTAAAGAAAGGGTGCTGAAGCAAAGACAAACGCTGATGCCAACAACACCTTCCTTCGTCCCCACATGTCGGAAAGTGAACCTGCTGGAAAACTAATTATAACACCTGGAAGGGTCGAAGCAGCGGCAATGAATCCCATAAACGCTTCCGGCGTGCCAAGACTCTCGGCAAACGGATTTAAAACAGGATTTTTAGCCATTGTCGAACTTAAAATAGCAAATGCGCCAATGATGCATGCTGTTAGAAAAACATGCTCCTCAGATCGTATCCGGGAAAACAAATTCATCACCTCTCGT
>CP070659.1:767018-770485 GCA_020355125.1 Candidatus Bathyarchaeota archaeon | reverse complement strand
CCCTCTACACCTGGCAATCCAACAGCGCCGAATAGTATCGCATCAGATTCCATCACAGCTGAATAAGCATCTGTAGACCAAGGCTCCCCTGTTTTCTTATAATACTCAAAACCACATTCAAATTCTTTGAAGTTTATTTTTAATCCTGCTATCGCTTCTTCAGCTGCCTCAAGCACTTTTCGAGCTTCTGGAACGACTTCTCTCGCGATTCCATCACCTGGTAATACGACGATATCATACACCATTATAATCTCTCCTGTGATTTTATTCGGTAAGGAATCTGGTTTAATAAAATTATGGGTACCAAGTGCACGCGAGCTCACATTTCAAGATGCAAAAGAAAAAATAAAGAAATAAATGTCATTTCCCCTAGTTTCATATATACGTGGTTATGTTGGTCTGTCTCTTGTCATCGTTTCGAATAGGCTCTCTTCATTTAAAAAACCGTATTGTCTTTCCTCCAATGCGAAGTCGCAAAGCTGCTGAGGATGGCTATGTATCACATGCTCTCCTACAACACTATGAGGAACGAGCATTTGGCCCAGGCCTTGTAATAGTGGAACATGCATATGTTTTGAAAGGAGGGAGAATTAGTAACCAACTCGGTATATCCGATGATACGTTCATTGATGGATTATCAACATTAGTTAACGTAATTCACTCAAAGAGCACTCCTACAGTTCTACAAATTAATCATGTAGGCAGCGCCACCTCCTCAGAGATTATCGAACAGAAACCTGTCGCTCCTTCCTCTATTAAGCATCCTCGAACCATTACTACAAAACTTCCAAAGGTTTTAGCGAAAGAAGAGATTGAAGTAATTATCAGCGCTTATGCTGATGCTGCTGAAAGAGCGCGAAAAGCTGGTTTTGATGGGGTAGAAATTCATAACGCACATGGTTATCTTTTGTCTCAATTTGCTTCTCCCTTGATGAATAAACGTAATGACGAGTATGGTGGAACTATTGAAAACAGAATCCGTCTATCTATGCGCGTTGTGAAAGCTGTTCGGCAACGAGTTGGGAGAACATATCCTCTTTTCTGTCGCTTTGGAGCTGAAGATATGCTTTCAGGTGGGTTGACACTTTCTGAGGGCCTTGAAATGGCTAGATACCTTGTTCGATCAGGGATTGATGTCATGGATGTAAGCGCAGGAATGGCTGGTGCAATACCTCTAGGAAGTCATGGTCAAGGATTCCTTCTTCCCCAAGCCGAGGCTGTAAAGAGAACGGTTGAAGTGCCCGTAATTGGGGTTGGAGGGATCACATCTCCTGAATATGCTAATGAAATAATTAGGCAAGGGAAAATTGACTTAGTTGCTGTTGGGCGCGCTTTATGGGACGATCCGTACTGGGCTGTGAAAGCTCTTAAAACAATCAAAAATAATGGTTAGGTGTGGTATAGTTTGAACTTAGCGCGCGCGCTACACGACCTAAACTATTAATGACTGGTGATGACTGTTGCCACTTTATTTGGGAGCTTAAATAGGATGCGCACATTAAAAAAAGCATACTTTTAAGTACAAAGATAAATTAGCGCGTCTGCTGTTAAATTGGTGAACTACATGAGTGGGCACAGCAATGAAGCTCGATGGATAATATACGAAGTAAAAACGTTCACTAATTCTCTCGCCAATACCATAAAGCGGAATGACGAACCCGCATGGGGAAACCCAATCATTGGATTCAGTAATGGAGCAGACCCTCTGTACACGTTCTATAAGACGGATATAGGCGATTTCTATCGGTCTCCTTTAGAGTTTCTCTCCCATCAATACCCAAATAGAAACTTCGAAGGGGATAAAATCACAGTGATTAGCTGGATTCTACCCCAGACCGAAGCGACGAAAATGGATCACCGTCGTGAAACCTATTTCCCAAGTGAACGCTGGGCGCGATCCAGAATATTTGGAGAAGAGTTCAACAATAAGCTCAGACAGCACATGGTAGATTTATTAAATACTAAAGGTGTAGAAGCAGTAGCACCTTTGTTATCTCCCCTATGGGAAAGGAAACTGTCTCTGAAATATGGATATGCCTCCACGTGGTCCGAAAGACACGCTGCATATGCAGCGGGTCTTGGCACATTTGGACTCTCCGATGGATTAATAACGCCTGTAGGTAAAGCAATGAGAACCGGGTCTATCGTCGCTAATCTATATATTAAACCTACTAAGAGACCATATGAAAACCACCATGCTTATTGTCTATTTTATATGAAGGGCACCTGTGGACAATGCATAAAGAGATGCCCTATAGGCGCCATAACAGTAAAGGGTCACAATAAAATCAGTTGTTCAAAATATGTTAGGATGACCAGACTGTATGTCCAAAGACATTATGGCTTCGATGGCTATGGCTGTGGATTTTGCCAGACGAGCGTATCATGCGAATCAAAAATTCCAGAAGGAATAAATTTACCTTCATGAACTTAAATCCGATAGACTTTTGATGTTGTTCTCCAAGAAAAAAGTGGAAGCGCATGTTACATTATCTTATAGCTTTAGAAGCCATTATAGTCCTGAATCATTTCTTTGTGTAGCACACGCGCCCTTTTTTGTAGCTATGCTCTGATTCTGTTTATACCAACGTTTTCGCTAATTTGACTGCGTCGGTTGCTGAAAACGCATAATGTGCTCCAATCTGTTCAGCCCACGCTGCTGTTACGGTGGCACCACCGACTAAGAGCTTAATTTTTTCTATGAGCCCTTCTCGTTCTAAAGCGTCCATGATCTCTTTCTGGATCGGATAGGTACTTGTTAACATCGCAGCGGCACCAATCATATCTGCGTCGACTTCCTTGGCCTTGTTGATAAAGTCTTCTACGGGCTTATCTATTCCAATGTCATAGACCTTAAATCCGTTTGCTGTCAGCATGGCGCTGACGATATTCTTACCTATGCTGTGGATGTCTCCTGCGACTGTGCCCATGACAACTGTTCCTAGGACTTTTCTTTCCTCCTTCCGTTTAGCAATTTCTGGCTCAATTAACTCGTCTAAAGCCTTCTGGACGACGTCAGCAGCGGCCACAATGTGCATTACCCAAAATTCGCCGCTCTCATACTTATCGCCCACCACTTTTAGGGCTTTGCCCAGTCCATTCTCAACGATATCCACGGGACTCGAACCCTGGTTTAGCGCCTCCTTTGTTTCGTTCATCACTGCGTCTTCATCAAAACTCAAAACGGCGTCGACAAGCTTACTATATTTTTTTGAAGACAACCCTTTCACCAATACTGATGTTAGACCACTACGTTTAAATATGTTTGGAAGAAAGTATGAAAATCACACCAATAACCAATATCGATTCCGTGAGACCAAACATATGTCACGTTTGAAATCATCTACAACCATCATAAAGAAGAGTGTCTCCCTTAATCCATTACTTGATTTTTTTGTCAGAAAGACGTGGGCAATTCTAATTGACAAAGGATATAACGTAAGCTATTCAACTGCATTAAACTACAT
>CP070659.1:761351-766918 GCA_020355125.1 Candidatus Bathyarchaeota archaeon | reverse complement strand
TGTTACGTCTTATTTTGAGACGATGGTATATCTGCATCCTAGGGGGCTAAGGGCTTCATCGATCTTCTCGATGAGAGTGTCGATTTCTTCCCAGGTTGGGTCTCGTGCCCATTCGAAGAAGAAGTCGTATTCGCCTAGTGTATGTCCTGATTTGCTTATTAACTTAGCCATCCGTGTTCTGGACACTTCTTCAGGAAGCCTGGTCATGTAGTTTTGAAGATCAGTTTCGTACCGAATGCCTGGAGTTGGGACAATTGTGTCGTAATAACTTACTATTAAATGCTCTGGCATTTCCGTTGCTATTTTCTCTAACGCTTTTAGTGCTTTGCCAATTGGCGGTCCATAGATCTTTATGTAACTTTTCATACAAAACTCTCCTTTAATTGATCTATAATATTCTAAAATATTACTATTGAATCTTTTTACGCATGTACTGAGAGATTATGTGTAATATTAACTTTTCATATTTTGTATAAATGTTTTTAAATTGTTTCATGTAGAAGATATCAAGGTTTTAACGATGTCTTGTACGGTTATTGTGGGTACTCAGTTTGGTGACGAAGGTAAAGGTAAGGTTGTTGACTATTATAGTAAAGATATGGATATTATAGCCAGATACAATGGCGGAGCTAATGCAGGCCACACGGTTGTGGTGGGTCAGGAAAAATTTGCTCTTCGTCTTCTCCCGTCAGGCGTTCTAAGAAAAGAGAAGATGGTAGTGATAGGAAATGGAGTCGTTATTGATCCCGCAGTCTTCTTTTTGGAAATAGAAGATCTTAAGCGAAGAGGTGTTAAACACGCTAAAATCGTCATAAGTGATCGAGCTCACATCGTAATGCCTTATCACAAATTGTTAGATGAAATTGAAGAAAGGTTTAAGGGAAGTTTACGTGCAGGTACAACGAAAAGGGGAATAGGACCCTGCTATAGTGATAAAGTGGCGCGATTTGGAATAAGGGTGTGTGATTTATTAGACGAAGAAATATTGGATGCTAAGCTTGATTCCTTTATCCCCGTGAAAGAACGCATATTTACGGGCTACAACGAAAAAGTAACACTGTCAAAAACGCAGCTTAAAGAAAAATATTTGGATTATGGCGAAAAACTATCATCCTATGTGACAGACACAATTGTACTTCTCAACGAATCACTACAAAAAAATCAACATATTCTGTTAGAGGGAGCTCAGGGAACCCACCTTGACATAGATTACGGTATTTATCCTTTCGGCACATCGTCTAACACAGTATCGGGCGGCGCCTGTACAGGATCGGGAATACCTCCAACTAAAATAAATCGAGTTATAGGAGTAGTAAAAGGGTATACTAGCAGAGTTGGAACCGGGCCTTTCCCCACTGAATTGAAAGATAATTTAGGTGAATATATTCGCGAAAAAGGAGGAGAATACGGAACTGTTACAAAGAGGCCACGTAGATGTGGCTGGCTTGACCTAGTGATGGTGAACTATTCAATTCGTGTTAATGGCATCTCAAGTCTTGCCCTTACCAAAATGGATGTTCTTAGTGGTCTAGAAAAGATTAAAGTCTGTGTTGCTTACGAATACGATGGCAACGAGCTTAAAGATTTCCCAGCAAACATGCGTATCCTAAGGAAATGTAAACCTGTTTATGAACTAGTTGATGGATGGGAAGATTGTTCAAAACAAAAGTGGTGTTCTTTCGTTGAAAAGGGTTTTGAAGCCCTACCCGAGAATTTTCAACACTATATTGAGTATGTTGAAGAAAAAACCAGTATCCCTGTTAAGCTTGTTTCCTTTGGTCCAGAGAGACAATTAACTCTGTCTCGAAATGAGTACTAATTTCTTCTATAAACTTTTTTAATGAAGGTTACGAAAGCGAACGCTATTAATAAATCTTTTTTTCATGTTCTAAATAACATAAAATATTTAGGGAATAAGTATTTTAATAGCATAAAAATAAAAGCGCGCGCGCCCTGGTTTACGAGCGTGTTATAAGAGCTGTCAATGTGTATGAATTGTGTTAGGCGAGGTAATTAAGTGTGGGCGGTCTCTTTGGAGTTATTACGAGAAATAATTGTGCTGATGATTTATTTTATGGCTTAGACTACCATTCACATTTGGGCACTACAATAGGCGGAATTGCTGTTTTATCGGATAAAATCATGGAGCCCATATATCATGATATATCAAATAGCCAATTCAAAAGTGAGTTCAAAGAAGATTTTACTAAAATAAATGGTAACTGGGGAATTGGGATTATAAGTTCAAGAAAAGATGATAAGCAACCTCTAATTTTTCAGTCAAAGATTGGTACCTTCGCTTTATGCACAGATGGAGCAATCAAAAATTCTAATGAACTTGCTTTGGAAATGATTGAAAATGGAGTTTCATTCAATACGCTTACGAATGGTTTCAATCTAACAGAGTTGGTTGGGAAGATAATATGTACAGGCAATAGCATTACTGATGGGATCTCTAAGATGTATCAAAGAATTAATGGCTCTGTTTCTATTTTATTATTGTCTGAAGATGAAAAATGTATATACGCGTCTAGTGGCGTTTTTCCTTTATCTGTAGGAAAAAAGAAAACCGATAATGGAGAAGATTGGGCTATCGCGTCTGAAACGACAGCTTTTTCGAATTTAAAGTACAAGATTCATGAATATCCTAGATATAAAGACATTATAACTATAGGGGAAACTGGATTAAAAAGAAGGATGAGAAGTAAAGAAAGTATAGTGTTTTGCCCTTTTCTTCATGTTTATTTTGACTTTCCGACATCGAACCACTACGGAATAAATGGTGAGATCGTTAGAGAACGATGTGGAGGCTTTCTAGCGGAAGATGATGATGTTGATCAAAATCTAGTAATGGGTGTTGCTGATTCTGGAATCCCGCATGCTTTTGGGTATGTTAAAAGAAAAACGGAATTGGCTATCCAAAAATCAAAAGAGGCCCTTAATTTGTTTACTCAAAAAGAAATTGGTCCAAGCGAGCTAAAAGATATTTTATTAAACCATTTAGAATCTATAACGCCTTTACGAAGGCCCGTGATTAAATTCACACCTGGATGGGGTAGAAGTTATATACCGCCACATCAAGGAACACGGGATTTGATTGCATATTTCAAACAAGTATCAAATCCACAAATAATTCGCGATCAATCGATAGTTCTTGTCGATGACTCAATAAGAAGAGGTACCCAACTTCAAAAATTTCTTAAAAATAAAATCTGGCCTTATGAACCAAAAGAAATACATGCTCGGATAGCATCCCCCCCACAATTGTTTCCTTGCTACTTCGACGAAACTACGCTAGAATCGGATTTGATAGCCCGAAGAGCCGTTAAAAAAATTGAAGACGTAGAACCAGAAAATTTAAGTGAATATCAGGATGTGAACTGCTCAAAATATAGGACGATGGTCGACATTATAAACGAATCTATTGGCGCTACATCTTTAAAATATATATCGCTTAAAAACATGATAAAAGCCGTGATCGAAGTCCAAGGAAATACTCTTTTAAAGGAAAATAATTTGTGCACATACTGTTGGACTGGAAAGAACCCGTTTTAAGACAACTTCAGTGTAAATCAATCTTAGCTTGATTCGCGCGTGCTATTGTTGATTTTTTATACGCGACTTTCAGTCTTAATTATATTTGTTTAATTATTTGGTAACTTCTTAGCTGGCGCGCGCTAGGCAATTACCATTGATATCCATTGTTTGCAATCTCTTTCCAACAAGATCTACATATTGGTTTTTGATCGTTTTTATAACGTATATAGACAGTTATATCTCCGTTTTCACAGCGATTTATCCATGGATTTTTACAACTTTTTTTCGAGTTGTAATCATAAGATGTGCCTTTTTGTTTTTTTCCCAAACTGTTTTGCCTTCTTATTTGATACTAAAATAATGTTTAATATGTTTTCTAAAATTATCGACTAGATTTTTATGGATTGTTTGTTGTTCACTAAATTTACTTGTGTATACAAGTGTTATTCCAACAATTCGTTTAACAAAAATATGTTTATTTTTTGGGGTTTTAAACTAGTATGCTATAGTGCGTGTTAAAACATGATAAACAAGCAATGAAAATTTTTTTAAAATAGATTTTATTAATTATTCAATTGGTGATGTTTATGATTGTTCGTGAAGCGATGGTTACGAGTCCAGTGACTATTGAGCCAAGTGCTCAGGTCTTTGAAGCAGCTAGGTTAATGCGCGATAAACAGATTGGTTCAGTAATTGTTGTTGAAAACGGAAAAGTATTGGGAATAGCTACTGAAAGAGACCTTATCAGAAGAGTCATGGCTACAAACAGGGATCCTAAAAAAGTTAAAATCAGTGAAGTAATGACTGCTCCAGTGATATCGATCTCTCCAAATGAGGATGTAATAGAAGCTGCACAACTTATGAGTAAAAAAGGAGTGAGAAGACTAGTCGTGATGGATAAGGAAATGTTGATCGGTGTGATAACAACAAACGATTTGTCAAAAAATATGACACGAGCAGTTGAAGAGTTAGCCACATCATTATACTTGATAGAAAGTTCACGTTTGAAAAGAGAAAGCTCATCATAATTATCATGATTTCTACCTATTTAACATATTCAGAGGGCTAAAACACCCTAGCGTATGTGTTATTAATTTTTAACAACTTCATCTAAAACGATTAGATCTGCAGCTTCAGAGTATTTATTGTTTTTTTGCCTTTTTCAGTAAGATAGTAATATCTTCGTTTTCTGTTGCCGATAATACGCTGGAGTTCGCCTTTTCTTAAAAGGCCTAAAGCTTCTAATTCTGAGAGATGTTGATATACGCTTGGAATCGTTATCTTTGCATATTTATCTTTCAAAATCTTCCAGATACCGTATCCATGTAGTTCCTTATTTGAAAGCATTCCTAAAATTTGTGCTTTCGTCTCGCCGAGCTTAGTTAGCCTTCTTCCTTCAACGCCATGAACAAACATTTTCACCCTTCTCTTATCTTCAACTAGTCTTTCAATTACAGAGGGATCTTTGAGGCCAGCGCCGGTTATAACGCAAACAACCTCTTCATCTTTATCTATCTCCTTTAGTCTGATGAGTTTCTTTAAGCCAGCTATTGTTGATGCTGCTGAGGGCTCTGCAAAGATCCCTTCTGTCTTGGATAATATCCGTATAGCTGCTAAGATCTCATCATCGGAAACGGCTATTGCTGTTCCATTTGAGTCTCGTATTGCTTTTAGAGCCATTTTGCCATATGGAGGATTCCTAACTTTAATATCGATAGCGAAGGTTGTCGGATCTACAAAAGGTTCTATTTCATTTCGTTGGTTTTTGTAGGCTTCAACGATTGGAGAACAGCCTTCAGCTTGAACTCCAGTAATCTTGGAGGATGCTTGATCTGTAAAGCCTATTTGAGTTAATTCCTGTAGCCCCTTCCCGATCATGTAAGTTAATCCACCAGTTCCCATGGGAGTTATAATTCTCGAAGGCGGATTCCAATAAAATTGTTCGCAGATTTCATAAGCGATAGTTTTTTCGCCTTCTATTAAAAAAGGGTTAGAAGAGGTAGCGAGAAAATCGTTCTGATTATTTTTTT
>CP070659.1:755615-761251 GCA_020355125.1 Candidatus Bathyarchaeota archaeon | reverse complement strand
CCCGTGGCACAAACACCTAAAGAAGTTGCAGAATTAATATCTAAACACTCACGATAAACGCAACTAATTTAATTTTCAGACGAGCATAATGTTTATTTCTGGTTATAAACCTAACTATCCCGTTATGAAGATTACTCAGGAAGAGTTGAAGAACGAAATTCTACGACGGGGCAGTAGCATTCTAGATGCTTGGATAGGAGATGAACGAGTCAAGAAAAAAATTTTAGCTATCCTAGTAGCGGGAAAAAATCTACTCTTAGAAGGACCGCCCGGAAGTGGTAAAACCTTAATAGCTCAAACCTTAGCCCTCTCTCTACCACCAATTAAAGTTGTTAATTGTGACTTCAACTGCTTACCTGAGCATCTTATTTGTCCTCAATGTACATCTCCTAAAGGCTTACACCATAGTGACATCACTAAAATCATTAAAATGCCAGGAGAGAAAAGGATAGTAAGAATTCAAGGCTCTCCAGAGCTCACTGCTGAAGACCTTGTTGGTGACATTGATCCGGTTTTAGCTTTTAAATATGGACCATTCGATACGCGCTCCTTTAAACCTGGAAAAATCATACGAGCTAACAAGAAAATCCTTTTTATTGACGAAATTAATCGAGTTCCAGAAAGGCTCCAAAACACGCTTCTTCAAATGCTCCAAGAAGGCGTTATGACTATCGGAAGCCTCGAAATCGACTTCAGTATTGATACCGTGTTGATCGCGACTATGAATCCCGAAGAACATGCTGGAGTCTATAGACTCAGTGAAGCACTTAAAGACCGCTTAGAGAAAGTACGTATTGGATACCCTTCTCCAGAAGAAGAACTTAGAATCCTTGAGCTTTATGGAAAACAGATAGGGGCTGTCGTATCCGATGATTTAGAAAAAAAAATGGTGGATATTGCCAAGATCATTCGTGAAGATAAAAATATGGAACAAGCTGTGAGTGTAAGAGCTACATTGTCGATGTTTGAACTCGTTCAGAGTTTCGCTTTGCTTCGAGGAGATAAATTAGCAACTAAAGAAGATTTAAGAGAAGCTGCATTGATTGCCTTTAGGGGAAGAGTAACATTGTCTCCTGATAGCTCTCATTATGATCATCCTACCCAGTATCTCAGAGAGCTCGTTGATAATGAATTGGAAGCTTATTAGATGCGCCCAGTAGAGTCAATCATCTTTACAGAAAACGAGTTGCGGCAGATTGCGGTAAAAGTAGCTGCAGCGTTAAGAAATCATCCAGAAGTCGAAGGAGGCGTAAGTGTAAGGGCGACCATGTCTTTTCTTGAAGTTCTTAAAGCTTTAAAATTAATGGAAGAAACCATATCTATTCAAACGATATATGATACCGCCTTTTCCACCTTTGGCGGCCGAATAAGATCCAGAGACTGGATTAAAACCGAAGATATCGTGCACGAAGTTTTGGATAAAATTCTCTGTGAGGTGATGAATAAGAAAATAACCAGTGTTGAGGAGACAAATATACTTAGCGAGCGCACGCGCGCTAATTCAGTTCTGGACAGAAGACGCGCCCCCACTAGCGCTATGTTCCAAGTAGGCAAAGAAGAATTAAAGAAGCTTTTTAAAAATTATTACAGGGAGCTCATTGGTAGCCCATCAAATAATATTTTAGAGAAGATTAACAGAGAAGAGCTAGAGAGGCTTCTCAATGAATTAGAAGCTATGTTAGACCTTATCCAATCAAGTAATATTGTATATGCGCTTGAATCCAACAAACATTGGTATAGAAAAGAGTTTCCCACACTTTTTCGTGCCATGAGAAAACTTGCACCCATTGTATCAAATCATAATAATTATGAACTCTCAGGAATTAATTCTACGATTCCAGAAACAATTAACACCCTTTTCGAGGCTTTGGAAAAAGCAAAATATCTCGAAAGGGAAGGAAACGACCTTTATCTTTCCTTTAAAGCATATGATTTAGTTTTCAAAGATGTTTTACCTCAAGTAGAAAAAATTTTTATAAAAGGCGAACATGAAGCTGTCACTTTGGGCGATAATAGAGGGGAAGGTGAGATCTTCGATATCAGAAAATATAATCGAAGTGATCGATTCTAAGATATTGCGATTGGAGCTACTCTTAAAGAACTTATAAAACATCGGCGACGAATACCTGAAACCCAAGATTTCAGAGTGAATAAGCTCCTTCCTAAACGTTCACTTGACATTGCTTTAGCCATTGATTCAAGTAGATCCATGGCCCCACATAAAAAACTGCTTTATGCGAAGAAAGCAGCTGTGGGTTTAGCATTAGCAGCGTCTAAAATAGGCGATCGAGTTAAAGTGCTTGCCTTCTCTGATTTTGCGGCTAGTATTGTAAATGTTAGGGTGAAAGTAGATAAGCGATTTCTGAGAAAAATAACAAGGATCAGGCCTTTAAATTCTACTAATGTTGAAGCCGCCTTAAAAAAAGGAACCGAAATTATAAATAATAGAAATGCCGGAGGTCAGGGACACATCATCCTCATAACAGACGGTGTCTCAACATCCTGTTCTGCCTTCTTCAATTCTAAAACATATCCTTCACGCGTTACCTCTATAAAAGCGGCTTATACTCAAGCAAAACGCTGCAGGTCTGAAGGGATCTCCATCTCTACGATTTGTATAGATGTAGATGAACACATTGATCGCAATTTTTGCTTAACCCTTTCAAGACTGGGAAAAGGAAGATCGTATTTCCTTAAAGATCCACGAAAGCTTCCAAATGCTACCTTACAGGAATACTCAAAGCTGAAATCCTCAATCGTTTAAATCGTGCCCACGCTACCAAAATAATTTCTGCTTTGAATTATTTTGAGTGTTATTCGTGAGCATCAAAAGGATAAAATACTTAATTATGGGATTCTAAAGATAAAGAGAAGGATGATAAAATATGACCGTTTTGGAAGAACCAATAAAAGAAGTTTTAACTCTTAAGAATTATATCAATGGTGAATGGGTAGAAGCAAAAACAGATGAGATAAGGGATGTTGTTAATCCGGCAACCATGAAGATAATCGCTCGCGTTCCTCGGTCGGGAGCAGAAGATGTGGACGATGCTATACAGGCGGCTCACGAAGCGTTTCCAAAATGGAGGAGGACTCCTCCTGTTACAAGGGCAAGATATCTTTTCAGGCTTAAAACAGCATTAGAAGAATGTTTTGAAGAGTTGTCCAGAATTCAGACTATGGAGCATGGAAAGACAATCGACGAATCTAGAGGGGAGACGAGACGGGGGATAGAGATGGTGGAAGTAGCATGTGGTATACCGTCTCTAATGATGGGTTATAATCTAGAAGACATTGCTAGGGGCATAGATGAATATGTTCTCCGCCAACCCCTCGGTGTTTTCGGTTGCATTGCCCCCTTTAACTTTCCGTTTATGGTGCCCTTATGGTTCCTACCTTTCGCCATTGCCACAGGCAATACGTTTGTCTTAAAGCCTTCAAGTGAAGTACCTAATAGTCAAACCAAGCTTCATGAGATCCTTGATGAGATAGGCCTTCCTCCAGGCGTCGTCAACATGGTCCATGGTGGAAGAGAAGTCGTAAGCACACTAATATCACACCCTGATATAAGGGGCATCTCTTTTGTAGGCTCAACCCACATAGGTAAAAACATTGTTTATAAGACTGCCTCCGCTCATGGTAAGAGAGTTCAAGCTCAAACTGGTGCAAAAAATTATATGATTATCATGCCCGACTGTGATATCGATAGAACGGCTAGAGCTATGATGACCTCATTTTTTGGGAACACAGGGCAACGGTGTTTATCAGGAGCTAATTTAGTTATTGTCGGTGAAGATGCTGTCTTTTATAACCGGTTTATGAAATCGATTGTTAGCTACACAAAAAGAATCAATGTGGGTTATGGACTTGACGAAAGAGTTCAGATGGGGCCTGTACGATCACCCGACAAGAAACAACGAATCATAGAATATATTGAAGGCGCCATTGATGATGGATGCAAGTTTATGATCGACGGTCGAAAGCCAAAGATTTTAGGCCCCTATCCCGACACATGCTTTCTGAATCCGACAATTCTTAAAGACGTTACAAATGATATGAAAGTGGCCCAAGAAGAAATCTTTGGACCTGTCATGAACGTGATTAGAACTAAAAATCTTGATGACGCAATTGCTTTAGTACATGAGAACCCCTATGGCAATGCGAGCTCAATATTCACCTCTAATGGCGCTGCTGCTCGGAAATTTCAGTACGAAGTTGAAGTCGGCAATGTGGGTATAAATATCGGTATAGCTGCTCCCATGGCGTTCTTTCCCTTCAGTGGTATGAAAGATTCCTTCTTCGGGGATAGGCATGGACAAGGCGGCGGCCATGGTTTCGAAGGAGCAATAGGTTTCTACACTGAGAGTAAAGTTGTAATCTCTAGATGGTGGTAAAATAATGGATACCGCTACTGCTGCGCTAAGTTTTCACAGTCAACTTCAAGAACAAGCTGCAAAGTTTTATGAAAAATTGGCACACAGATTTGTAGATAACAAGGAAAAATTCCTATCCTTCGCAAAGGAGCATAGAAAACATCAGAAAGATGTACAACGCGCTTACAATTATATCATTACCGACGCAATGGAAGCATGCTTTGCCTTCGAAGGTATGAACGAAGATGACTATAAGATATTCACGGAACTGAAAGAAAACATAACTTTTACTGATGCCATGAAATTGGCCACTACTATTGAAGACAAGACGTATAATTTCTGTGTTGATGGAGCGGAACGTTCAAAGGGCATGCTTCATGATGTTCCAGAAGCTTTGGAAATTGTAGCTAAAAGAACATTGAGACGCAAGCAGGCGTTACAGTCACTTCTAAGGAAGAAAAAGCTCTAGCACAGCATCTTCTCCCTATATTCCTTTACGTGCACACGCGCTATTATTGTTTGGATAGCTAGCGCGCGCTATTAGAATTTAATATGAAGAGCGTACCACTAGGCTTAATAGTTTAAAGATGGTTTTGATTATCTTTTACGGGTGTCTTAATGTCCGAAAAAGAAATAATTGAGGGGCTTAGAAAAGCGGTAATGAATTATGATGATGATGCCGCTAAAAAACTAGCTGAGGAGGCAATACAAAAGAATATTGATTTTCTAAAAGTAATTCAAGAGGGCCCAGTTCAAGGCATAACAGAACTTGGGAAGAAATATAGCACAAAAGAAATCTTTCTGCCTGAGTTAATGGTTGGGGCGAACGCTTGCATAATTGCAACAAACATCCTTAAGACCCAAATTAAAGCAAAGAAGAAGGAAATGAAAAGTTTGGGGAAGATCGTTATAGGCACTGTGGAGGGCGATATACACTTCATCGGCAAGAATCTTGTTGCCACAATGCTGGAGGCTAGTGGGTTCGAAGTATACGACATTGGGGAAGACCAGCCAGTTGCAAGCTTTATCAACAAGGCAAAGGAAGTAAATGCTGATATCGTTGGCGCCTCTGCCCTAATAACGACGACAAGAGCAGAACAAGAGAAACTCGCAAACGAATTAAGAACGAGTGGATTGAATGTTAAATATATTGTAGGGGGCGCAGTAGTAGACCCAGCGTGGACTGAGACCATAGGCGCTGATGGTTTCGCAAACCATCTGGTTGATGCAGTAGCTTTGGCAAAGCGCCTTGTGCAAAGTGAT
>CP070659.1:752021-755515 GCA_020355125.1 Candidatus Bathyarchaeota archaeon | reverse complement strand
GACAGAATATGTTGTCTCTAACAGGATTAAGAAGATTTTGATCTCTCTAAATGGTAACGTGGAGTGCAGCAGATGTAGGACAAATATTAGAACTGGGGATCAAGTAGTTACGTTTCCCAGAGGCAGAAATAGTCGGTATAAAATTTACCATAAAAAATGCTGGAAATCTTTGTTATTTTAACCTGCCATCACGCGGGTTGTATAGAATAAACTTTGAAAGAGTTAGATGAATTTTTCAACTGCTTTGCATATTTCTTCGGGCGCGCGCGCTATTATCAACTTGCGGTATTCAAATCTGACGGCTAGCCATTATGCCATGTAGAAATATTAACGGAACTTGATCTACCGTCTCATACTTTTCAAAATAGAGTTTTGGATGGTTAATATTGCAAAAGGGCATATTCCGATCGTTATACCGAAATTTCGTTTTCCGAATATATCTGTGTTTCAGATGTATATGTAAGTGCTCTGAAATTTAAAGGGAACATTTTTATCGAGATTGTACCATATACCCTCCAATTCGATAATAAACTACAACTATTATCAGAATAGGAAGTTTTGAAATTGAGTCTCGTTAAAATAATGCCGTGTCTCGATATGAAGGACGGACGTATAGTTAAAGGTGTACAGTTCATCAACCTGCGAGATGCTGGAGATCCTGTGGCAAATGCAAAATTCTATGAGGAAGAAGGCGCAGATGAACTGGCAATTCTTGATATTTCTGCAACTGAGGAGGGTAGGAAGACTAGATTGAAGTGGGTTAAGGATATCCGCTCCGTCATAAGTATACCTCTTACAGTGGGTGGTGGAATCACTAATCTAGAAGATATGTTTCAACTCTTTACCTTGGGTACAAGTAAGGTATCAATAAATACAGCTGCAGTAAGAAATCCGCAATTAATAAAGAAGGCTTCTGAGCAGTTTGGAAACGAGAAGATTGTGGTTGCGATTGATGGCCTTCGAAATGCGAACATGCCGTCTGGTTATGAAGTAGTTATAAAAGGTGGGACAACTGGCACAGGCATCGATGCAGTAAAGTGGGCAAAGAAATGTGAGATCCTCGGCTCTGACGAGTTACTTCTTACCAGTATTGACAGAGATGGAACACTAGCTGGATACGATCTGGAGTTTACGAAAGCCATATCTGAAGTCGTCTCTATACCCATTATTGCTTCAGGCGGAGTCGGAACGCTCGAACATTTATACGATGGTGTTGTAAGAGGTGGCGCTAATACCCTATTAGCGGCTTCAATATTTCACTTCCGTAAGATATCTATAATGGAAGCAAAAAAGTATCTTAAAGAAAGAGGACTAAACGTAAAACTCTAATAGATGGTATTTCCAACACGCTCTTTTTTGACTTCGTCTCAAACGAAAAAATCTATGTATGCTATATTAGTCTTCCATCTATTTTGTACGGATGCGTTCGATGTTCCCTATTATTTGGGGTGCATTGGCGATACCAACGTGAATGAATCTTGTGGTGCCTTTCTGATCCAATATGATGGTTGTAGGAATCTCTATAATCTGATAGCTTCTAGACAATCCTGCAGTATCTCTAGTCCAAATCCATCTTGCATACGGGAATTCCTGAGCAAAGGCCTTTAACTCGTCCTCAGATCTGTGGGGGTTAATGTCTATGACGATGATAACTACGTCTTCACCATATTCGTCTTGCACTTGTTTATAAAACGGTATTTGGAGCCTACAGGAACCACACGAAATAGACATAAAGTCTAGGACTAATATTTTCCCATTAAAATCTTGTAAACGAAAGGTATTACCCTCTATATCTGTTAGCTCACTAGCAGTTACTGAAAAGTCGGAATCTAGCGGTTCCTTGGTTTGAATCAGATACCAGATGCTTGAAATGGCGATAACTATGAAGACAAATAGGATGATTTTTCTTTTCATGCCAATATAAACTATAACGGCGTTATATATAAGGTTATTCTTTGCACAAAATTAGTGCACACGTATTAGTTGAGAGTACAACTGTGTCTCCCTAGAGTTGATGGATTGATTTGGTTAAATCTAGAATTGTCTATAAGTTATATGGAATCCTGGGGATAACGAAGCTATGGAGAGCATTAGTTTTCGGTTCTCTTGACGACTATTTGGTTGTGAAAACAGGTTTCTTGGCCGGTATGACATATAGGTCCTAACTGATGAACCTTAAAAAGAATTGCGTCATTATCACAATCGAGGAATATGTTTTTTACCAATGAATGGTGACCTGATGTTTCACCTTTGAGCCATATTCTGTTTCGGGTTCGGCTCCAAAAATGAGTTTTTCCACTCGTTAATGTTAATTGTAAAGCCTCTTCATTCATGAAGGCTTGCATTAAAACCTTGTTATCGTTGGCATCTTGAATGATGACGGGAACCAGCCCTTTCATCTTTTCAAAATTAACTTTTTTTAATACTGCATCAATTTCATTATCGTTTAGTTGTAAAACCATTTTGTGTGCCTCGTGTTATTGTAAACGAATGGGTATCCCTTTTTGGGAGAGATAATTTTTCACTTTAGCGATAGAGTATATGGATCTATGAAATATGGAGGCGGCCAATGCCGCATCAGCTTTGCCTTCTGTCAACACTTTATAAATATCTTCTGGGGTTCCTGCGCCTCCGCTCGCAATAATCGGTAGGTTTGTTGCTTCACTAATAGATCTGGTTAGGGGGTTATCATAGCCTTCTTGCATTCCATCGCAGTCCATGCTTGTAAGTAATAGTTCCCCTGCTCCTCCTTCATTCATTGTTATAGCCCATTTAATAGCATCTATTCCAGTTGGGATTCTTCCCCCTTCAATATAGACTTCCCACCAACATTTGCCCTTTGGGGTATCCACTACTATCTTGTTATTGCTATCGTTTTCTACGTAGGCCCTTTTTGCATCTATTGCGACTACTATACACTGGCTACCAAATATTTTGACTGCTTCTTTCACAAGATTAGAATTATTCACCGCCGCGGAATTTATAGTCACTTTGTCTGCACCTGATGAAAGTGCATTTTTGATGTCAGAAATGCTTCTGATGCCACCACCGACGGTGAAGGGTATAGATACGACATGGGCTATCCTCTTTACGGTTTCTAATAGGATATCTCTCTTCTCATGAGATGCTGTGATGTCTAAAAAGACAAGTTCATCAGCACCTTGTTTTTCATAAACTTCAGCTAGCTTCACTGGGTCGCCTTCTATTTTCAAATTGATGAATTGTATGCCTTTGACGACTTTCCCATCTTTTACGTCAAAACATGGAATTATTCTCTTAGCGAGCATTTTCAATTGCCTCTAAAGCTTCCTTAAAAGTAAATTTTTCTTCATAAAGAGCAGTTCCGATTATAATGCCATCAACGCCTGTGCCAGATAAGATTTGTAGATCTGTCAAGTTACCTATGCCTCCGGATGCTATTACTGAAATGCTTACTGCGCTAACTAGTTTTCTAATTTTTTTGATGGATGGGCCTTTCAAAGTTCCGTCAACAT
>CP070659.1:741896-751921 GCA_020355125.1 Candidatus Bathyarchaeota archaeon | reverse complement strand
GGGGAATTAATTGCTCGCGCGCGCGATTTAGTAATTGGATGGGAACTAAACATTTTCTCGCTCATGCGTGCGCAATACGGAATGTATGGAGTATGATGAGTGCACATTTGAATATCTTGTTCGACCAAATTAGACTTTAACTCGCGCACTCGAATTTTCATTTTTCATTCTTTATATGCGATTACTGAGATTTCTACCAAAGCACCAAGCCCTAACATTGCCCCGACAGTTACTCTGGCTGGCGGTTCTTTTGGAAAGAATTTTCCATATTCACAATTAAAATCACTGAACAGTTCAACTGATGAGAGAAAGACATTTGACTGAACTACATCCCTAAGGTTGTAGGCTTCGGCTTCAAGGATTACTTTGATATTTTCCAAAGCTCTATTCGTTTGAGCTATTATGTTGTTTGCAGTGATTTTTCCTTGTTTAGGATCAATACCCAATTGACCAGATACAAACAAGAATTTACCGGCTCTAACTGCTTGGCTATATGCGCCAACAGGATTTGGTGCGTTACTAGTATGTACAATTTTTTTCATAACTTTTCATCACAGATACAATTAATGGAAACAATAAATAATGATTGTTTCCTGAAAAATCTCCTTGCGCGTGTGCTCCCATTAACGCCAGCTAAATTATTATAGGAAAGATTTGTCATAATTGTGCCTGTGATATTATATTTTGACCTTTGAACGTTTTAGTAATATAAGCCTTGAGTTAGCTTTGAATAGTAGAGTTTCTACCGGAGGTTGGAAGGGAGAAGAGAAGGCCGGTAAGTTAAGCAGTAAACCCTTAATCCATGATCAGATAAAATTTGTCTTTTGGTGCCTTAGCCATACGCCCTCTATCAGTGAAGAATCTGTTGTCATCGAATGTAATGGAAAGAAATTTGATAAGAAAACACTTACCTTAGATGGGGAAGAAATCGCTTTAAAACCAGTTGTACGTCCGCGTTTTCACGATATGGATGTCTTGAGCCCTACTATTCGCCTACACTGGACTAAAAAGGGTCCAGTTCAGTTTTCAACAGGCATTGAGAACTCATATTGGGTAGAGCGAGGAATGGCGCAGGAAATGGTTCATATTGCAGGATCGATTGCCCAAATGGGTGTCTGTATAATTGGAGGTGTCTATGTCGATCTTGTTCCGATGATTCCATATTTTTCTCCAAATCCGCCACAGAATTATCGGAAAGGAAATCTCCCTAATCCTTTAAGGGATAGCAGAAATTCAGCAGTTGAGTGTATTAAGAAATGGAAGCCTTCTGAAGCCTTCGATTCAGAAAAAATTACTAAGCCTCAGCTAGGACAACTCCTCTGGGCAGGATTTGGATGTGCCCCCCATAACACATATAGTTATAATTGGTATGGCACACTGAATTTCTGGGGTCAGGGCAAAACAATCCCCTCAGCTTCTGCTATTCCCACCACATCTCTTTATGTAATCGAAGATGACGGCATATTCAAATATGTGAACTGGAATGAGGAAGAAAATGTTGCAACCCACTCCCTTGGATTAATCAGAAAAGGAGACCCATTGAAAGTAGGAGAATACAGAAATGGGGCATTGAGATATGTGAGAACAGGGGAGCTATTGCAAGAGGTTAATAATCTCGTACCAAAGCTGCCAGAAGCATCTACATACATCATGATTACATCGAATGGAAGGCATCCGCCATATTTCTCTTTAATGGAGGCAGGGTATTCAGCTTTAAACGTAGTTTTACAAGCACAAGCCCTTAACAGGAAAAGCAACATAGTTGTAATCAGTAGAAAGCAGATGGAAAAAATTCAACAAACAATCGGTGTGTTTGATGTGCCCATAGCTTTCATACCAATAGGCTAGCTAACTTGCGAACAGGATTGATAACTCGTACCATTAGACTACATGTATTTAGATAACTTTTAAAAAAAGAGGAGGCGCGCGCTAGTAATTATGGATAAAAAAATGTTCGCTTATACTCATAGCACGCGCTGACGAATAATCAAGATAAGAGGTTATACTGGATAGTGATGGATAAACATTCGATATTCAGATTCTAAAAGAATGATTTAAGTTTACTCCATAACACCTAAAAATCTTGCGCGTACGTAAGAACATTTCTATACAAACAAGGCTAATATATAACGTAAATGGATAATTATGGACGGGTTGATGAGTCAAAGCGGTTTTCAAGGTAAGAGGAGGCGATATATTTTGGAAAATATGGGATTGAAGATACGGCTTTCAGTGCTGTGGTTAATTGGGTTTTCATGGGGGGGTGTTGTGGGGATGATGTTGACGTTTTATGAGGCAAGGAATATAGAGGGTATCCTTGTAGGAGAACTCAAAGGGACGCCAATAACACAAGAACTGTTACTTGCTATCGCAATCGTTAGTCTTATTCCGTTGGTTATGGCTTTCCTTTCCTTGACTTTGAAGGATAAAGCAAATCGCTTGGCTAACATCATCGTTGGCGTAATCTCTACGGGTTTCGGCCTCATTGAATTGGTGACCAATCTGGGTAAAGCTTCTGCTTACATGAGCTTTATAGGAGTTGTAGGACTGGTATTTCCCACACTGATTGTCTGGTATGCATGGAAGTGGCCTAAACAAGAAGCTAGCTAGTGCACGCTATTTTTCTTTAATCGCCTGATTAAACAAAGCTTGTTCCACAGCGCGCGCACTACTTATCTCATACTGGGCCAGATAGCAGGTAGAAAAGAGGACAGAGAACTTTTTGCTGATGAGGTTATGTCCAATATATCTTGCTAGCTAGCGTCTCAAATAATCCACAAATATAAAATAAGTTCTTGGTTTTTACCATTTTTATGAACTGTTATAAGTTTACTAATACAATAATACTAGCGTGTGCATAAATTCAGTTATAGAATCTTTGTTATTTTTGATAGCACGCGCGGTGATAATGGATGCTTCGTGAAAAGTTGATCGAGTTTGTAGCTTACGAAGTCGTCAAAGCGAAATCCTTTGTAACCGCTATCACTGGTGAAGGAATTAATGAACAGAAAATTCGCGATACGCTGAATAAAGCTTTAAATAATTATCCCAGAGAAATTGATACACTTGAAGGATTCACCGAGAATCCGAACAAGGCATGGAAGTATTACAACATTATTCTACAGATGCTTGCTGATTCGGAACCAACTGATGCGCATAGAGCATTAGCGGAGTTAGAGAGCTTAGGGATTTTAAATAGCATCATAACTATAACGGTCAGTGGACTTCATCAAATGGCTGGCAATAAAAATGTATTGGAAGTTCATGGAAACATAAATACTTTGAAATGTGTGTCATGTGGACGAGTTGAATCAGTTAAATTTCCATTAGATCAACATAAGATGCCTCCGAAATGTAGGCATTGCTCTAGTATACTTAAACCAGGTTATTTACTTTACAACGAGCAGCTCCCTTCAAAAGAAATGACGGATGCTATTATCGACGTAACCGTTTCGAAGATAATGTGCATTATAGGTTTTCGAAGAGTAGTAGAACCCATTCCAAGTTTAATACTGAGGGCTAAACAATGCAAGGCCATTATTATCGAGATAAATCCAGAAAAGACATGGATTACCTCAAAATTCTCCGATTATTTCATCGATGGTGACATCAATGAAGTGTTAACAAAAATAGTCAAGAGCGTGGGAAGGATCATTAAAAACACTGAATCATATATAGTTTAAATAATTTTGCGCGTGCTGTCAGTTAATATTATATTATCAATTATCTTCTAACCTATCTATGTTAAAACCCCTTATGGACCAGTTAACAAATGAGATATCTGGAGATATTGCAAAAGAATATGTTTCTGGAATATGCAATCATCATCGAATACAGGGAAGCCCAGGTTTATTGTCAGCAATCAAATATGTGGTTCGGACACTCAAAGATTTGGGTCTTACTGCAAAGGTGAGGAAGTATCCCGCTGATGGTTAAACATATTATTGGAGTAGTCTGATGTTTAGAGAGTGGCGATGCTGGGGTGCAGAGCTTTGGTTAATTGAACCTGAAGAAAAAATGCAACCGTTGGCCCGTTGGTTAGAATCCAAATTTAGCCTCATTCAACGGAGCTATCCAACACCCGCGCGCCCGGCAAGATGGTTCTCACAGACGGTGATCTGAATCGAGTCTACGAGATGGCTGTTGAAAGAAGAGGAGCCATAGGCATAATATTCAGCGGTATGCGTACTTTTAGCTCGCGACCACTATTCCGCCAACTTCATTCAAATAGTAGCTCGCTCGATAAAACCAATTCATGGAGAGTTGGGATGGATTAAGCCTGAGGATATTAAGCAAGCCATTGGTGCGGAGAATATTCATTATCGAAAGACGAGTCTCTTGTGTATAGAGAATCCTCACAATAGGGCAGGGGGTATTCCCCTTACAATGGATCAGCTTCGAGCTGACTGGGAAGTAGCTAAAGCGCATAATTTAAGCGTTCACTTGGATGGAGCGAGGCTTTTCAATGCTGCTATAGCTTTAGGCGGTAACGTTAAAAGTCTATCCCGATATGCTGACACAGTTATGGTATGTTTGTCTAAAGGACTGTCGACTCCAGTGGATTCCTTGGTCGCTGGAGCTGAATACCTGATTAAAAAGGCACGAAAATATCGAAATATGTTGGGTGGAGGGATGAGGCAAGCAGGGGTAATAGCGGCTCCCGATATCATCGCCTTGACCAAAATGGTTGATAGACTGGTGGAGGATCATAATACGGCAAAATTGCTGGCAGAGGGCTTGGATAGAATTGAAGGCATCAAGGTATTGAATCCTGTTAAAACGAACATGGTTTATATCGACTATTCTGGTCTCGGTTGGTCGGACTTAGATTGGATCAACGTGTGTCGTAAATTAGGCTGGAAGACGATATCTGGGCCAGTGACGAGGCTATGTACCCACTATGGCATCGAAGCGGAAGATATTAACATGTTCATAGAAGGGCTAACCGAGCTAGTGCAATCAAAATCTATGCTAGCTAGTTTGTTAGATTTAGAGAAGAATTAATACTCAGGATGACTAGCGCGCGCGTTAAGCTTAATATAAATGTTTTAAAAAAATGTTAGTGACTTTAAAGGAGTGGATCATGGACGGGTTTAAATACAAAAGTTGTTGATGGAATCTATTATCTGAGACTTCCTCTATGGGGCGGATACACAAGCTCAATAGTAATAGCGTCCAGCGAGTTGGTACTAATTGACACTGGCATGCTCGGGGATCCGGAGAAGTACATATTTCCGTTTCTAAAGAGTATAAGCAGAGAACCTAAGGACATATCTCTTATTATTAATACCCATAGTCATGGTGATCACATAGCTGGAAACCTTGAGATTAAGAAGGTTTCAGGTGCTAAGGTAGCTGCTCACGAACTCGCTGCAGGCAAAATACCTGGTGGAGTTGATCAACCCCACCAAGATGGCGACATATTGGAAGTTGGAGAGTTTGAATTTAAAGTTGTTCATACGCCGGGTCATTGTCCTGACGCAACATGTTTCTTAGAGTTAGGCAACAATATATTGATAAGCGGGGATACTATACAGGGAAATGGAGACATAGCCCAGGGATTACCTCTTATTGTAGATGTCGACGCTTACAGAAACTCCTTGGAAAAGCTCCTTAGATTGGATATGCAATATCTCGTCCTTGGTCACTTATACACCTCAAAAAACGAGATTCTGTTTGGGAATGACGCCAAAAGCTTCATTTTAGAAAGCCTAGAATATACCCAACGATATGAAGAAGAGATAATTCGAATGCTTCAAACTGCAGAGAAACCTCTTTCCCGGGCTGAAATACACAGAAAGCTTCTTAAAACCTTATGTCTTCCAAGCACAGATGAACTAGTAGAATACTATCTACGATTCCTCAGCGTTTTCTCTCGCACCACTATAGATGCGTTTTTGTCACAAAAACTAACAGCTGAGTTGAAGTGCAAGGTAACAAAAGAGCCGTGGGAAGACGTAGGTAGTTTCTACGTTTAGCGTATGCATGTCGGAGTAGTTCTACTGTTGGCTTGGGGCTACTAACTACCGGCTAGCTAGTCCGCCTGCAATTTCCCCGCCATCAATCACGTAATAGTGTCCGGTAATAAATGCAGCATCATCAGAGGCAAGAAAAGCAAAGAGGGCTGCGACCTCTTCAGGGCGCCCCACCCGCTTCAAAGGTATTTTGCTTTCGTAGGCGCGCAACATTTCAGTGGTGTACTCTGCCTCTTGCATCGGTGTAAGGATGAAACCGGGACAGACACAGTTAACTCGCACCTTAGGGGCCAGCTCCAGTGCCATCGAGCGCGTCAGCTCGATAACACCTGCCTTCGAGGCGTTGTAGTCGGCATAGAAGGGATAGCCCATTATTCCATTGGTCGAGCCCATATTCAAGATCACACCACCATCGCCTACCAGCATCCGTCGAGCAGCCTGTTGGGCAACGAAGAACATCCCATTGAGGTTGACGTCCATCACTCTTTGCCATTGCTGAGGTGTAATATCCATAAAGAGATGCCGGATGCTGATCCCAGCGTTGTTGATCAGCACGTCCAGCCCACCCAGCAGTTCATCCAGCTCGTCGAAAGCGTGTGCCACAGCGTCGGCATCCGACACGTCGACGCAGATGGTGCCACTCAGTGAAGACAATGAGCTCTTAATGCGACTAAGTGCCTCGTCGTTGCAGTCCAGCACAACGACGCAAGCACCTTCCTCCAGAAACCGTTTGGCTGTTGCCGCACCGATGCCCATGGCTCCACCAGTAATGAGAACTCGTTTAGCTCTCAAGCCGCGCATAACCTACCCTCCTCACTCTGATCCTGTTCCACACACGAGCCAGTGCTTGAACAGCCTGGATCTAACGATTGTAATACAGCACATACTTCTAGGGCTTTCTTTTGTATCTCCGATCGGCTACTTTCTTTATGTTCAATCCTCCAAACTATCCGTGCAATAGGATTGACTACTAAGCCTAACTTTCTTTTTTCACTTTCATCAACACTTTTGTCCATTTATTATCCCTCCTGTGTACTATGCCCTCTATTTTGTCTATTTACGCACTTTCTTTCGATATGCCCTCCACGTCATTGCCCATTGCGATGGATCGTCCAATGGTGCGTGGTGAATTTTATGGATAGTGCTATTATGAGGGGCCGTCTTAACCAGCTTAGGGTTCGTGTAGGCCTCATCAGATACTTGTCTTAGTATTTCAACATATTCATCGAGGTCAGACTTAGAATACGATTCGGTTGGTTCAAGGGTACAAGGCTCTGGAACTATAAATGGGTGGTGACTGGTCCAGTAATGGACACCAAAGTCTGCAGCCCTAATTCCAATTTCCTCGGAATGAATCCCTGTGTCTCTTGTCAATTTCTCCCAGCTATACCTCACTTGTTCAATTCGACGTTTCCCTTTGGCGTAGGGTGCACTCACTCCTCGTATTTCCAACACCTTCTTAAGCAAATAATTATTATTAAGAACAGCAACCTCAGCGACCTCTTTTAGGCCCTCCGCCCCAAGATTCATCACCCAAGCATATGCTTTCAAGACCACCGGCGCTACGCCGTAAAATGATCTCACCTTTCCAATACTCTCGGGCCTGTCATAGTTCAAACGATACTTACTACCATCAAACTCAATGACAGGAACCGGCAGAAATTTTGCGAGTTCTTTAGTGACGCCCATAGCGCCGACTGCTGGTCCACCACATCCATGAGGCGCTGAGAATGACTTATGCAAATTAAAGTGACAAAGATCAAAACTAGGCTCCCTTGCCCTGGTTATGCCTAATATTCCGTTAGCATTTGCCTGGTCATAGGAACACAATCCTCCCGCTTTGTGGACGACCTTCACGATCTCTTCAATGTTTGGATTAAAAATCCCCGTGTCCTCTGGGTTTGTAATCATCAGCCCTGCCGTACGTTCTGAGACAGCCGCTTTAAATGCCTCAAGATCAGGATAGCCCTTCTCATCAGGATACAAGGTTATGATCTTAAAACCAGCTGTTTTGGCACACGCCGCATTTGAGGGGTGAGAGAAAATTGTCGTAATGATTTCATTTCTTTGATCTGCTTCGCCCCGGGCTTCATGGTACGCTCTTATGATCGATGCATTCGCGTATATAGCTTGGGAACCAGCACCAGGTTGAAGTGAAAACTGGTCCAACCCAGAAACCTCTTTGAGAATCTGTTCGAACTTGTACAGAACCTCAAGTATGCCCTGAACAGTTTCTTCGTCCTGTAATGGGTGAATTTCCGTCATTTGAGGCATTCTAACTAGTTGTTCGTTGATCTTCGGGCTGTATTTCATCGTACATGTTCCTTGACCTACGTCAATGTTTAGGTCGGTCCCCAAGGTTTCCTGCGATAATCGAATAAAGTGTCTCAATACCCGGGATTGGGAAAGTTCTGGTAATTTAGGCAGTTGTCTCCTTCGCATATTCCTAGGTATGGTTGACAAAACGTCTCCAACCTCTGTTTTCACCCTATCCTCGACTTCTGGTATGAGGATCCCTCTCTCTCCTTCGTTGCTCAATTCAAAAATTATCGGTTCGTCCCACTTGGCTTGATGAAAACGTCTTAGTTTTGGTTTTCCACCTGAATATCGTTTCTCAGTTATATCCTTCATCTTATTCAACAACCTCCATCAATGCATTGGCTAACCTATCAATGTCATCCTTGGTGTGAACTTCAGTAACGCAGTAAAGTGCGCTATTACCCAGTTCGGGGAATTCTTTTGTCAGGTCTTTTCCGCCGAAAATTTTATGTCTCAATAGAGCTTTATTGATCTCCGCAACTGTCTTACCAGTGCCATCAAAATTCACGACGAATTCTTTGAAATGAGTTGATTTGAAGACAGGGGACTTGATGCCCTTTATATTAGATATCTGCGACATCGCGTAACGCGATCTTTGCATGATGCCTTCTCCAATTTCTTGCATGCCTTGAGGTCCTATAAGCGCCAAGTAAACACCAGCCGTTATGCCCCATAGAGCAGTGGCTGTGCCTATGAACTCTTTGCCTTCCTCCCTTACCGCGAAAGAGGTCCTCTCATAAGCAACATCACCGAAGCCATATTCTCCCTCAACCGAAGTCGGAGCTATCCCAAACAGCCTGGAAGGGTATTCCATCACATACTTCTCTTCATCTCTAGTGGCAATGAATCCAGCATGGCCGCCACCAAATTGCATATGCATACCGAGCGGTTGTATATCGCCACATACTATATCCGCCCCATAATCAATTGGAGGAATCAGGATTCCCAATGAAATTGGATCGATCCCAACAATGCATATTGCGCCATGGTCATGAGCTATCTTAGAAATTTCATCTCCATAAGCCTCAATAAAACCAAGGTAGGATGGATTCTCAAAATAGATAGCAGCGGTTTTTGAAGAAATACCAGTCTTGAGGGAATTAATGTCTAGTTGTCCGGTCTCAGAGTCATAGTCTAGCAACTTGACCTGTATCTCAGGCTTGCAGTAATCCCTGAGTTTTGACAATTTATCAGCACTAATTGTTCGAGACACATATGCTTCGTGTCGGCCCGTAATTCTGGATGCCATTCGAATGGAAGTTGCAGCTGCTTGTAGCCAGTCATATGTTGGAACATTCACAACATCCATGTTTAGAAGCTCACCCATCATGCTTGCGAACTCAAAAAGTGCCTGAAACCTTCCATGGTCATCATAAGGTTCGACTGCGTACGCAGTCAAAAACTCCCCTCGCTGATTCACTTCATCACACACTGCTGGAACATAATGTTGCCAGCATCCGGCTCCTAAAAAGTTCAGATATTCCTGACAAGTCTTGTTTTTTGAAAGGATCCCTTCTACGTGCCTTCTTAGAGACTGCTCCGACAAGAAAGGTTTGGGCAAATTCATTTTTTTCTTGAGCCTAAGTTTTTCAGGTATATCCTCGAAGAAGTCCTCCACACTCTTTGCTCCAACCGCTTTGAGCATCTGATTCTTTACTTTGGGCACAGAGTTCGGGATGTATGAATAAACAGTTGGTTTTTCTTTGCTCATAGTCTATTCCTCCAGTGTTC
>CP070659.1:737068-741796 GCA_020355125.1 Candidatus Bathyarchaeota archaeon | reverse complement strand
AGGGATCTCAGAAAAATGTAGTGATCTACCAATGCAATTTATGAATGCTGGCTAGCGCGCGCTTATCGATAGTCGAAACGAAATTTTGGGATATAAGCAAGGTATACTTTTCTTAGATCTTCTCTGTTCATGTGGTGATAGATGTCTATAGCTTCTTTTTGTTTGTATCCTAGTGCGCGTGCAAAGTATCTACATTGCTCGAGAAAATTTCTCATAAAGTTGGGTTCATAGGTATTTCATGGGTTGCATTATCTCTAGAAGCTATGTATATTATTCATTCTACGAGGAGAAGCGGGCTTGTTGACGTGAGAACATTTGAAGAGTACAATTCGTGAAATAATTTTTCATTTTCTGGGTTCATTCTGCTATTTATTGCCCTGTTTTTGAGACATCGTTTAGCGTGCACGCGCTAACCATGAATGTCTATTTTCCCCAAACCTTCTTGAGCAAACTAAGCCAATTAAGACCTAAGATTTTTTCTATTTCCTGATCTGAATACCCATGAGCCACTAATCCCCTTGTTATATTAGGAACACCTTCATAATTCTCTAAGCCTTTAAAACGCCCTGGCAGGGACGAGATTAGCTCGGGATATAGTTTTGGATACAGGGAGTGCTCGCTCAAAACAGCTTGGACATCAGGTTCAACCTTCTTCCATAGTTCCGTATATTTGCTCCTAAGCATAAGCTGTATTCTCCCTATATCCGTTTTCTCTGGAAAACTGACGCCAATATCCAGCCCTATACCAACGTGATCCACGCCCACTAAGTTTACAACGTAGTCAATGAAGGAAATATAATCTTCTATAGTTGGCCATACGCCTTCTTTAACGATTCCGGCTGGCGTAAAGGCGTGGATACCCATAACTCCACTCTTTTCAGCTAAAGCCTTAATCTGTTCATCTGATTTATCTCTTACATGTGGAATTTTCGCTCCAGCTGGATTAGCGTGTGTAAACGCCACGGGATCCTTCGAGAGTTCTAGAATGTCATTGGTAGTTGCCCATCCTGCGTGGGATAGATCTATTAGAAGATGTAATCTGTTCATTTCTGCAACCCACTGTTCACCAAACTTACTTACCCCGCATCCTTCGTCTACCCATTTCCCCTTTCTCTGCATTTCTCCACATCCATCTCCTATGAAACTCCTATCTTGGTATGTGGGCATCCAGATTTTAACACCCAATTTTTTAAAGATTTTCAGCAAGCTCAAATCGTGCCCTATCACATAAGAGTTTCCACATTGTCCTTCACCACTCCCTATTACCGCGATTTTGTTCTCCTTTTTCGCCTTTTCGATATCCTCAGCATTTATGGCTAACAATGCTTTGTTAGGATAGCTTTCAAAAACTTCGAGCCACTCACTGATATTCCTTAGAGCAAAATGAAGATAGGATGCATCAGGTAGGTCAGTATATCTCTCCGCGTATCTAGTTGTTTTATTATGACAGGACGTAATTCCTGCTTTCAACAGTATATCAAAGTACTTATCATTTGGGGGAGAAGAGGATAAGTTACACATATCTATTACTATGGCCTTATGGTGAAGATCTAAAGCCTTCTGCTCCTCATCCTTACTTAATTTAAAAAATTTATCTGTTTCCAAGTAAAATGCTCTTCCATTCGTTGTATTTAGTTACATTATATATATGCATATTATAAGTTTAGTTTTGTAAGAGCGTAATCCGCTTTTCAAAAGACAAAAATTGTTGATGAGTCGGTTTGAATGCGAATTAAGAAACATCCTATACTAGGTTCCCTTGAAAAGAAAAAAGAGGTAAACATCGTTGTCGATGGTAAAATGTTAAAAGCAATTGAAGGAGAACCCATTGCAAGCGCTTTAATGGCTAATAAGATCATCACATTTCGCAAAACCAGAATTACAAAAGAACCCAGAGGATATTTTTGCGGAATTGGATTGTGCACTGATTGTATGATGATAGTTAACGGCGTACCAAATGTTAGGACATGTATTACACCCGTAACGAAAGGGATGAAAATAGAAACTCAGACGGTGTAGAACGAAATGTTAACAACTGATGTGGTCGTTGTTGGAGGAGGGTCAGCAGGACTAGCCGCTGCAATAGAATCTTCAAAAGCTGGAGCTGAAGTGCTTCTGATAGATGAAAACGCTAGACCTGGCGGTCAGCTGTTTAAACAGATACATAAATTCTTTGGCTCTCGCAGACATTACGCAGGAATTCGTGGATTTGAAATCGGAAGAAGACTATTGGAAGAAGCCCATAAAAACGAAGTTGAAATTAAACTTAATACAATTATCTTCGGAATATTAGGAAATAAGATAGGAATAGTAGAAGATAAGACTCATGCAAAATGGCTGAAGGCAAAAACAATTATATTCAGCTGCGGTGCTTCAGAAAAACTGATCAGTTTCCCGGGTTGGACCTTGCCTGGAGTGATGGGAGCTGGTGCTGCGCAAACCATCATTAATCTTCATAGAGTATTACCGGGAAGCAGGTTCTTGATGATAGGTTCAGGAAATGTTGGCTTAGTTGTCTCCTACCAGATACTTCAAGCTGGAGCCGAAGTCGTAGCCATTATTGAGGCGCTTCCAAAGATAGGAGGGTATGGAATCCACGCTTCAAAGATCCGCCGCGCTGGTGTCCAAATAGCAGTCTCACACACCATAAAAGAGGCTTATGGAAAAGACAAGGTGGAAGCTGTAACTATTGGAGCTCTCGATAAAAATATGAACCTTGTTCCTGGATCTGAAAAGAGGTTCAAAGTAGACGTGATTTGCTTAGCGGTTGGATTAAAACCCAACATCGAACTGCCTTTAATGGCAGGCTGTGAAACAATGTTTCTAGCGAATCTTGGAGGACAAGTTCCTATACATGATGAGAACATGGAGACCACAGTGGAGGGTATTTATGTGGCTGGAGATTGTGCTGGCATTGAAGAAGTAAGCACTGCCATAGAGTCAGGGAGATTAGCAGGTATTGCAGTCGCTGAGAAACTAGGTTATCTAACTAAGAACGAGGCATATGATGTTAAGGTGAATCTTAGAGAAGTTTTAGATGAATTACGTGGAGGACCCTTTGGGATGCAACGAAAATATGCTAAACAACAGCTTATTCGTAGAGCAGCACATTTAAAAGGTGTTTAAGATGGAAAAAGGTTTAGAAACTACGGGCATTCCTTCGATGGAAGAGCTGGAGAAAACACCTGGATTTCCAAGCAGTAAGCGACTGATGGAAGGACCGGTAGCAGTTATAGAATGTTTACAGGAAATTCCATGTGACCCCTGTGAAACAGCATGTCCTCTTGGAGCTATTGAAGTTGGGAAGCCAATAACTAACTTGCCAGAATTAGATGAAGATAAATGCACAGGATGTGGAATATGTATTCCTTTATGTCCAGGCTTAGCAATCTTCGTAATCGATTATACTTATTCAGAAGATGAAGCTTTAGTCACCTTCCCTTACGAGTTTTTACCCTTACCTGAAGAGGATTCGCTGGTAAATGCTACTGATAGGTCAGGTAGACCCTTAACTAAGGGAAGAATCGTGAAAGTACTAGCGAGAAAACAATTTGACCGAACAGTAGTTGTTTCGATAGCTGTGCTAAAGAAGTATGCACAAAGAGTTCGGGGAATAGTCTTGAATAGAGGTAAAGGAGAGTAAATGTATTGAATGAAAAGAAGCAAACTGACGATATAATTATCTGCCGTTGTATGGAGGTAACAGAGAAAGAGATAAGAGCAGCTATAAGACTTGGATCAGAAAGCTTTGATTCAGTAAAACGGATCACAAGAGCAGGTATGGGTCTATGCCAAGGCAGATCTTGTCAACAACTGATTGAAAGGTTGATCATAGAAGAGACCGGGATAAGGGCAAGCGATTTACCACCAATATCTATACGCCCGCCTCTTAGACCTATAAAATTGGAGACCATAAGAAGGATGGAGGTATGAGTAAGTTAATGGAAAAAGCAGATGTAACAATCATTGGCGGAGGCATCATGGGCCTCTCCACAGCATATCATTTAGCAAAGTCGGGTTCCAATGTTATTCTTGTTGAGATGGGTAAGATAGCCGCTGGAGCTTCTGGTTGTAATAATGGAGAATTTTCGCGTGGCTATGGTGAAAGTGGAGAATTAGGCATCTACGCTGGATCATATAAAATGTATGAAGATTGGAGTAAAAGTGGAGAGCTTGGATACGATATTGAGTTTGAAGTAGATTCGGAGATATGGCTTCTCACAGATGAGCATATCGAAAGTATGAAGCATGGTCCCTGGAAAAGGAGACTTGAAATATGGGAAAAAGCGGGCCGACGCCCATTAAAGCGAGATGAATGGAAGATTTCAGAACCTAATATTTCTGAAGATATTAAATGGGGCATAGAGACGACGGTTAACACAATAAATATATGGAAAGTGTGTCATGGTTTAGCTCAAACTGCAAAGAAGTACGGTGCAAAGATATTTACACATACTAAAGTGAATGACATTGAAGTAAAAAAAGATAAAGTAGAAAATGTTTAAAAAAGAATATAAAACTTATAGAGTGATTACAGTTGGGAGCTTTGGTATAGCACTTGAAAAATTTTTAGAAATGCCCATTCTGGAATGGTTTAATTAGGATTTAAGAAAATTTAAACAAAATCAAGAATTACAAAATCGTAAAAATTCTTTTACCTTGCCAAAATATAATCACAGTATAATATCACTAAGTTATTGTAATGCCAATATTGATTGGAAATCATGT
>CP070659.1:730585-736968 GCA_020355125.1 Candidatus Bathyarchaeota archaeon | reverse complement strand
GTTCTTAGATAGTCTGACGGCGATAGATCTTCTGCAGAAAAAGAATGGCCTGTACAATAATTCGCCCATCACTCAAGCATTTCTTGGGGAAGAGAGTCCAACCTACTTAGGGGCAGCCTTACAGATGTTGCATTCGCAGATTTCAATCGAAAACCTATCTCAGTTGATTAAGGAAGGCCCTCCACTCATACCAGAAATGGTCTTCTCTGAGGAGATGTTTGCGAAAGAATATGCTAGCGGCGAGCGTGCTGGTAATGCTCAGATAATGGTAGATGTCGTCTCGGAACTACACGAATTCCCGTCATTCAGGAAGATGCTAGATCTAGGTGGAGGTCCAGGACTTATCGGGATGGCTATAGTGGCCGCGCATCCCAGCATGAAGGGAGTAAACTTCGATCTGCCACCAATGGCTGAAATATCTGAGACCTACATTAAAGAATATGGAATGGCGGACAGAATGGAGACCCTTGGTGGAGACGGATTCCGTGATTCCATCGGTGAAGGTTACGACCTTGTCCTAGCATGCTCATCCTTACAAAGTTATAAGGACAAACTCGATTCTGTTGTGAAAAAAGTCTATGACGCCCTCAACCCAGGGGGAGTCTTCATTTCCGCCTTTATTGGACTGACCCATGAAAGGACAAAACCTGAAATCTGTGTGCTGTCGTTATTACCTATGGCTCTGGGGGGCCATGATACAAGGTTTGATAAGGGCTTTGTTGCAGATTCAATGCTTCGAGTTGGATTCAAATCCGTCCGTTCACGAACTCTGGATACTGCCATGGGGCCAATGGAACTTGACATCGCAAGAAAATAATCTTATACGATTCCTATGCACACGCTAGTGCGTTGGCAAAACGCTTAAAACAAAACACAAAATTATACTCTTGAAGATGATAGAATGAATCAAGAGACTACTATAGTCGAAGAGATTAGAAAAAAGCTGAGAGAATACGAGACAGATACCGTGTGCAGTTTGGTCAGCGAAGCTTTACGTAAGCAAACGGATCCTTCTGAAATCATAGAGGGCTTAGCTAATGAAATGAAGGAAATTGGTGACAGGTTCAACAAAGGCACCCTCTTCCTCTTCGATTTGGTGGCTGCAGCCGACGTCATGAAATCTGCCATGAAGGCCCTTCTACCATTTATGGAGAACGAAAGAGCCCCTCAATCCTTAGGAAGATTCCTAATAGGCACGGTCGAAGGAGACATACATGACATTGGGAAAAACATCGTGGTTTCATTCTTGACGGTATCTGGTTTTGAAGTGATTGATATCGGCAGAGACCAAGCAGTGGAAGAGTTCATACAAAAGGCAAAGGAGTTTAAACCCGATATTATTGGTGCATCAGCGATGCTAATCACAACAAGGATTCAGCAAAAAAAACTGATAGAAGCCCTGACAAAGGAGGGACTGCGAAACAGGATGAAAGTGATGATTGGTGGAGCCCCTACGAGTCGAGAATGGGCAGAGAAAATCGGAGCAGATGCCTATGCTAGAAACGCTGCTAAAGCCGCTCAAATTGCAACAAAACTTATGGCAACAAAGGAGGACGAGAGGTAGATCAGCATGAGAACCGGAATCAAGGGCGGACAGCTTAGGATACTATCAAAAGACCAAGTTTCCGACATGCACCTAGCAGTGTTAGATCTTCTCAATGATCATGGAATGCGCATTGAAGAGGAAAACGCACTAAAACTACTTAACGAGGTAGGATCAGAGGTAGATTTCAAAGAAAAAGTTGTCAAATTCCCTGAATATCTCGTTGAAGAGGCGATTAGAAAGGCTCCCCGAAGCGTGAGGCTAGCTGGACGAGTCCCGGAGAACGATTTCATTCTGGAAGATAAGAAAGTGTATTTTCGCGTTTGTGGAGTAGCTCCGAACATCATTGATCTAGAAACAGGATTAAGAAGGGAATCGAAGATAGCGGATGTTGCAAATGGTGCAAGAATATCAGATGGCCTTCCCAATATTGACTGTGCAAATGAGATATCGGCCGCAAATGACGTTCCCTTAAGCGTGGTGGGTTTATACAAGCAAGAGGCCATGATGGCAAATACCACAAAACACATCATTCTCGCCCGAGAGCACAGCGTTAACGTGGAACGTATTAGGATCAAGATGGCAGAATTAGTGGCTGGAGGAGAAAGAGAGCTGAGGAAGAGGCCTCTTATCTCGATGTTTGTCGAGCCCATGTCCCCCCTATTCCTCGGCCGAGAAGATACTCAGGCAATTATGGAGTGGGCAGCAGCGGGACTGCCCCTTGTGTGCGTGTCGGTTCTTGCTTCCGGGGGAACATCACCCGTCACACTAGCTGGAACCATCGTGCAAGGTGTAGCGGAGTCCTTAGCTGGAAATGTGATAATGCAATTGGTTAATCCTGGCACACCGTTCATCTTCGGTCTAATAGGTGAAGTTATGGATATGAGAACCACCTTGCTTGCAAAAGGTGCAGAGACCATGTTAATGTGTGCGGCGTCAGCACAATTAGCTCATTACTATGGGCTTCCCTCCATAGGAATGGGAGGAGCCTCAGACTCGAACACGCTAGACACACAAGCAATTGCTGAGGCCAGCATGAGCATGACCATGGGGGCAATGAGTGGAATCAATCTGATTCAAGGAATAGGGTATCTAGAATCAGGATTGACCGGAAGCTACGAGATGGCCGTTATCTGCAATGAAATCGCTGGAATGTTGCGTAGAATGTTGAAGGGAATTCACGTAAATGATGACACCTTGGCTGTGGAAACAATCACAGAAGCGGGTCATGGTGGAAGCTTTCTAGGATTAAAGCATACCCGCAAGCATTTTTCATCAGAACACTTACTCCCAGAACTGATGAACCGCTTACCTATTGAGGAGTGGGACAGTAAGGGAGGAAAAACACTAAAGGAGAAAGCCCATGAGAAGGCGGTAAGCTTACTTAAAAATCACTTCGTGAAGCCCATCGATGAGGACGTTAGAAAGGAAATAAAATTGACGATCACCAAAGCAGAGAAGAGCGCAAGAACCTAGGACGAAAATTATACGACTTGCGTTTTTTAACTGTTATTTAAAAAGTGTAAGAAGGGCTGGTTTACTCCACTGTGAGCGGCAGCACTGTGACCAGAGCGCGCGCGTAACCTTTGATGCAGTCATATATTTCTTCAGAAGGAGCCTGGTTTCAAAGAAAGTGGATGATCCAAAGAGGAGTATTGAAGTGAAAAGGATGACGGTTAGATGCTTAATCCACCGGACATAGTTTCCTGTATCTCTATCGTGTACCCTTCGACGTCTTTAAACATGAACACTTTAACTTTGAGACGCTCTGATTCTCTTGGTTGTTCCTCTGTTTCAAGCCCATTTTCTATTAGTTTTCGGTGCCACTTGTCGGCGTCTTTTACGTTTAGGCAGAGTATTACGGGTTTGATGTTGTTGGCTTTATGGTATCCGTGAGCCCCGTCAACAAGTCCAACGTATGCTCCGTCTCTTATCTTGTATATTTTGCTCCATCCTTGATCCACATCCATTTGAAACCCCATTACCTCCTCGTAGAATTTCTGTGCTCTTGGAAGGTTCCGATAATAGAGCCAAGTAATAACCCCTTTTACATCATGATTCATGATAAGTAGCTTGGGTGTAATGATTAAAATCAGTTATGTGCGTTGGAGTAAATGTGTTTTAGGTTCTTCGCCAGTTTACTTAGCTCGCTAGCTCAACGGATGGAAGTGAGAAAAAAAGGATTCATTGACAATAGAATAAGACGTATTCGGTTTTAATATTCCAGAAGCAGGCTTCCATATCCCTTAATAGGTTCACGCACAGCTACCATACGAAGCATTTCCCACATTGTTGCTTGATTGCTACTGATAACAGGCTTCTCTAAGTCCTGTTCTAATTTTTCTAAGACCTCGATCGTTTTAAAGTGTGTACAGCTGATAAAAATTCCATCCGATTTACCAGTATTCACTTCTTTGGCAAGTTTATATGCGATTGAAGCGGAGAAACGATTTCTAGCGCGCGCGCGTGCTAGAGCGCTACTCTCACGAAAGTTTAATCCCTTCATTGCTATTACTTCGAAACCGTGGTTTTCGAGGAACTCTTTTTCTAATTGATTAACTTCATCTGGATAGGGAGTAGCCATCGAGATTTTCTTTAGGTTCGTTTTCTTTAATGCTTTCACTACTGCTGTAGACGTTGTTGTAGCAGGTAAGTTAGTTGCTTTCGTTATTTGTGCTATGATTTCCGTGTCCCAGTTCATGCCTTTGACAAAGCTTCCACTAGTGCAACCATAAGCGATAACATCGACGACGCCTTTCAGTTCTTCAGCAGCATGTTGGGTTTCTTTTGTCATTTGAATAAGATTTTTTGGCGTAAACTCGCCAACAAGCTTCAGCCGAGCTGCGTGAATGGAGACGCCATCCGGAGCTAACCGATTAAGTTCAGGTTCCATCACCGTATTGACGGAAGGGACTAAAATGCCTAACTTTGCTCGCCATCCATACATCTTCGGTAACCTCTCTATTTACCTTTTTTTTAAACAATCTTATTAACATTCGCGCGCACGTGTTTTTTAGAAATTCTGAAAACTTATATAGGGATTAGCTAGCTAACGTTCGCACTTGTATGAATCGTAGATCTTATATATATGGCGCGTTGGCTTCTTTGGTTAATAAGGAGGAATCAGTTTGAGAAATGTTGGAAATCAGTTCATAGAGAAAACTAAATACAAATACATGGAAGAATCCGATCAAACGAGAGGTCTTCCACAACCACCGCTTGAGATTGAGCCTCAAGCGGGATGGAAAATCATTCCTTTACCTGTTCCGAATAGGTTAGAACTCGGGCATGTTGATTTGAGGAGAGCTCTCGAAGATCGTAGAAGTGTAAGAACATACTCTGAGCAGCCCTTTACCTTGGCGGAGCTGTCTTGGCTGCTCTGGAGCTGCCAAGGCGTGAAAGCAGTATCGAACCGCCCTGTGACTTTAAGGACGGTTCCTTCAGCTGGAGCGCGCCACGCTTTTGAGACATACCTTTTGGTGAACAATGTTACAGGGCTGGAACCTGGCTTATATAAATTCCTTGCCATCGACCATACTCTTGCAGCGGTCAATCTCAAAGCCGGGATTGCAGATAGAGTAGCAGATGCCTGTTACCAACAGCAATTTGTGAAAACCTGCGCTGTTACTTTCATTTTCACAGCCGCGGCTTATCGCATGTACTGGCGATATGGAGCGCGGGGCTACCGATATTTATTCCTAGATGCAGGCCACGTCTCCCAAAATCTATATTTAGCGGCTGAAGCTTTCGGAGGCGGCGCATGTGCTATTGGGGCGTTCTACGACGATGAGATCAATCGTATCCTCGACTTAGATGGACAGGAACAATTCGTCATTTACGTTACAACCACGGGAAAAAAACCCTAAGTTTCTTCACTACGCGCGCGCTAATAACATAACATCGAGTGGACAAAAGCTCTCCAACAGTTAGCAAACAGCGCTAAATCCCAATAGCATTAAGGGAAACCCCTTCGAATTCAAAAATAGTTACAAAAACCATGGAATCGACAATACTTCCCTCTAATAGGTGTCCTCCCCGGGATCTAAACGCTTCGTCGGTCACATATATATGGCCGTGAACCCTCATCTTACCTTGTTTCTGAGAGATGCTTCCACTACAAGCGACAATTTCCAAAGGCTCTTTCAAGGTAATAGGTGATGGCGTAGGACGATAGAAATAGAATCGCGCTTGGGATAACGTTCCTATTGCAAAGAAGGCTCCAGCTGAAATGTTCTTAGTTTCAGCAATTTCTCGTATTGATTTAATCAGATCCTCCCCCTGAGAGAGCTTTGCACATATCACTTGCCCACATTTAGCTTCAACAAACTCCATAATGTATCACAACTTTTTAAGTTAGACTCCATACACATATAATCCTATTCCCCAGTTAGCTTGCTGACTACCGTGCTAATGACGTAGCAAATGCTTTCTGATGTACGAGGTCTCTCTCAAGTGAATCTTGAAATCAGCGGGTATCTTCATTGAAAAGTCCAAGACGTGTAAATCAAGATATGGGAAGCGAACATCGATGTAGTGTGTCATACAAATCTTCCTATCTCTTTCCAATCCGCAGGAAAGGTTCATAACATCTCTGGAAAGTGCATCTTGTAACCCTTGGTAACCATCTTCACGAACCTTTCTTTCATATCTCTGGTATCCTGCAAAAATTTCATCCGCACCCTGCCCTGAGAGCATAATATTCACCTTATCACGTTCTGCCATTCGGGCTGAGAAGAATAAAGGCAAAGCGATAGCGATATCCATTAGATTCATACTTTCACCAGACCATAACAGTGTCGGAAGACATTCCTTCACTTCCTCCAGAGTTGGGAGAAAACAT
>CP070659.1:727838-730485 GCA_020355125.1 Candidatus Bathyarchaeota archaeon | reverse complement strand
GAAAAGTCTTCGGTTGTGTTCTCGCTGAAGTGTTCCAGGAGTACGGTGAGGAAGATGTCGGGTGCCTCTATTGCTATGTTGATGCAGCGAAAAGCATGGCAACGAATCCTAAACGTAAGCTGATTCACGGAGAATGCGCGGCATGTGGTGACGAATACTGTAGTTTTAAAGTGGCACCAACGACAGAAAAAGAGCAACATGATTTCAAAAACAGAGGAAAAGAGTGGAAATATGTTGATCCACGATTAGCCCGAAAAAACTAGTCGTGCATCATATTGTTATCTCGTTGTAAGACAGTTTTTTGCGCACGCGCTCCTTTAAGAAAAAGTTTAGCGAACTCCTCTCTTCTTAAATCTATCCTAAAGGTTCCGTTGATGGCAGCTATCTCGAGCATAACATCTTCTACAAAACATAACTTGACAAGTTCTCCAAGAACCCCTTCAATAAAAACATTAGTTCTAACCCTATTCAATAGGATAAGCTCTTTCAAATATTGTTTAGACTTCAACTCGATTGAGAACGCATGTTCTTTAGCTCTCTTACTCACTTCTCCCACGCTCTCTAATATGAGATGCTAAGAAATACAAATAAAAAATGAGGAAAATCGTCTTATTCGATTTGTTTCAACATTTGTATTCGCTCTAATAAATTCACGGCTAATTTTACTTCAGTCGTGTCATACGCAGCCAATTGAGCCACTAGAGTTCCGAGTTTCTGGAAAGCCTCAAAACTGGGAGCTTCATACACCACAAACCATAGGTGTTCTGAAGGCACAACCCAGCCTCCAACCACTTTAACTCCATATTTATTCAATAATTCCTCTGAGTTGGCTACGATGTCTAAGTGTGTTTTCCTTGCCTTTTCGTTGAACCTTGGACAGTTTTTAGGCGAATGCCTTGAATTCAACAAAAATATGGGCATATATATCCACCTCCAATTTATAATACTAATGGGCTTTTCATAAAGGCTCCTCAAGAACAAAATTGAAATTTCATTATTGACTATGAATTATCAAGAATACTCTATAGGGGAACTAAGATATGGAAAAGCTTTCCAACCTTCTTTTCGAGCTATCCAATGAGGATCGATTGAGAATCCTTCTGGAACTGGAAGAAAAGGCTATGAGACTCACTCACCTCTCAGACAAGCTAAACCTCATCGTCCAAGAAACCGCAAGACATCTCATGAGACTCAGTAATGCAAAGTTAATCAAAAGGAGCGTCAATGGACTCTACCACCTCACACCCTATGGAGAACATTCTATAATATTACTTCCTGGATTCGAGTTTTTATCAAAAAACAGAGAATACTTTACTACCCACACACTATCACGACTTCCCCTCGAATTCGTAATTAAAATAGGCGACCTCAAAAAATGCACATTCGAAGACGACGTTATGAAAGCATTTCACAACCTGGAAAATATGATTCAGAATGCACAAAAATATGTATGGCTCCTCACAAACCAAGTTCTAATAAGCACTCAGCCATTGCTCGAAAAAGCTGTTAAACGCGGAGTCAAGTTTAGGCTGATATTACCAGAAAACCTAACGCCTCCCCAAGGATTCAAACCTACGCCCGTTCCCAAACTCATTAGGACGACTAAAAAAGTCAATGTGACCATCGCTATTTCAGAAAAAAGGGGCGGAGTCTCTTTTCCAACCTCAGAAGGAAAGATAGATTATTGGGCGTTCCTACTAGCTGATGAACGTTCTCACAAAGGGTGTAGAGACCTATTTCTACACTACTGGGAAAGAGCGAAACCTGGAATACCAAAAGCTTTCCCAGCAACGCCCTACTTCTAGCGCACGCACAGCACGTTAAGAAGGAACCACGTAGAGGGTGACAGTCCCTACGAGTTTGCCTTTTACGATCAAGTCAAAAAAGGCATAGCCTGTCGTTGTAGGATTCATATACAATGTGTGGTTTACTGTTCCGTATGAAGCAAGGGTGACGGTGTAGACACTAGTTAAGGTACTGATAGTAGACGTATCGATTCCATTGTTACTAGCGAGGGCGAGTGAAACAGCTACGTATTCGGGATCGTCGTCGAGATTTGACAGTCCAATAGTTATTGAATTGTCCTGTCCAGCTTTAGCAATTATAACAGTTGGATACGTCACGGAGATATCATGAATCCGAGATGTTCTCAGTTCTTCTTTGGCTTTCGAAATAACCGCATAATTGGAAGCCCCTGCGCTCCATATCATATAGCCTGTGCCAATGCCAATGGTGGAAGCGGCAACAAGAAAGATCAGTAACAACGTTAAAGGCATTGCCTGTTGACTCTTGGATACTCCCATAAACCTTCAAGACCTTTATTGATGTAAGAAATTAGAGAAAAATAATTGCTTTATGAAGTAGAAATCTATAGCATGAACTCAGCAACAGCTAGGTAACTCGGTAAATATTTATCACGCGCTAGTTATTTAACAGTCCAGGTTGAGCCATGACAAAATTTCTTTATGTGGAAATGACGTGGCCTGAGATCAATGAAGTCATAAAAGAGAATAGAGTGGTGCTACAACCAGTCGCTACCATTGAGGATCATGGACGCCATCTACCTATTGTCACCGATGTTCTTATCACAGACACCATTTGTAGGAGAACTGCTGAAAAAATTCCTGACGATATCGTACTCATGCCG
>CP070659.1:719613-727738 GCA_020355125.1 Candidatus Bathyarchaeota archaeon | reverse complement strand
TATTGCTTTTAGAGCCATTTTGCCATATGGAGGATTCGTTACTTTAATATCGATAGCAAAGGTTTTCGGATCTACAAAAGGTTCTATTTCATTTCGTTGGTTTTTATAGGCTTCAACGATTGGAGAACATCCTTCAGCTTGAACTCCAGTAATCTTGGAGGATGCTTGATCTGTAAAGCCTATTTGAGTAAGTTCCTGTAGCCCCTTCCCGATCATGTAAGTCAATCCACCACTTCCCATGGGAGTTATAATTCTCGAAGGTGGATCCCAATAAAATTGTTCGCAGATTTCATAAGCGATAGTCTTTTCGCCTTCAGTCAAAAAAGGATTAGAAGAGGTAGCGTGAAAATCGTTCTGATTATTTTTTGGGTTACGTTTAAAATGAATATTCGCGTTAAATGCAATCATCTGATAAAGTTTTCCAAGATTAGGATCTACATCTGATAAAAAAAGAATTTTGCACTTTAATCCTGATTTAGCGGCGTAAGCCGCAAGGGACGCGCCTAAGTTTCCTTTGGGAATACAACTCAGAGACTTTATATTGGTCTCTAACGCTTTTGAAACCAATACCGTCATTCCTCGATCAATAAAGGACCCAGTTGGATTGGTTGTTTCGTTTTTCACATATAAATTATTTAAGCCAAGGATTTTGGCTAGTCCATCACATTTTTGTAGAAACGTTCCTCCTTCTCCAAGAGAAACAATATTGGGCTTTTTATTTACCGGAAGTAATTCAAAATATTTCCAAACTCCTGGTCTCCGTCTCATAATCTCTCTTTTATTGATCGCTTCACCGATAATGTTATAATCGTAAATTATTGTTAATCGACTATTACACTGAGGACATGTTGATACTAATTCATCGCCAGGAAATGTTTTGTTACAATTACTACATTGGATCCTTTGTCTCTGAAACACTATGATACATCCACGGCTTATATATAGGCATAATCTTATATAATGTAAAGTAGTGCTTATTTAGAGACAGACCATGTTGGGAAAAAAAATCTCTTCTACAGCACTGATCGCTATGGCTGCAATAATGGCTGCACTTGTTGCTGTTACTACCATTATTATTCAGATACCAATCCCTGCCACAGATGGATTCTTCAACATAGGAGATGCCATGATCATGGTTGCTGCTCTTACATGTGGACCTATAGTTGGTGCGTTTGCAGGAGGCGTCGGTTCATCTCTTGCGGATCTCTACGGAGGCTGGTATGTCTGGGTGATTCCAACTCTTATCATTAAAGGAATTGAAGGATTTCTTGCTGGTTGGATTCTCAATAGAAGTGATGAGCAAACTATTCCAAATATTGTCCTTGCGTGGGTCATAGGTGGAAGTGAAATGGTTTTAGGCTATTTTCTTGTCCAAATCTATATGTATGGCTTTTCCGCAGCTTTAGTAGAACTCCCTTTCAACATCGTCCAGATGACGGTGGGGGGAATAGTGGGTATTCCAATTTCTAAAGCTTTGAAGAGAATGATTAGAGGATAATGTTTGATTTTGTAGAGTTTTGGATGTAATCGTCTAAGAAAAATATAATTTATAATCTTTGCATAATTCACTTATTACTTTCAGCACATAGCGCGCGCGCTTTTCCCTTGAGATTTGGTTTGATTACAGAAAGATTGCGCACGATTTGCAGGTGTATAGCAAAATATAAGACAATTATTATAGATTCTTTACCAATAAGTCTTAACAGTTATCTGGTGGAAATATGATCGCTGATGTGGTTAAAAAACTCGTTTTCAATTTAGATCGGATTGTTTCTGACAATTTAGGTGATCCTTTCCTTAGTAGCCATAATTATAGAACATATCCTTTTGATAAGAAGAAGTTTCAGATTATAAAACCGGTTGAATCGGATAAGAAAATTGCTTTTATAGATGGCGGTAACCTAGAACTTATTTCTGCACCTAATTTCTCGATACAAATTAACCGTGTTTATTTTAACATTTTTAATGGTTTAAAAAGAATTAACGTAACCACTATTCCTCAGAGAATAGAATTTTTTTCGTTGACTATGGCTTCGTTTAAGAATGATAAGATTTTTTTTGATACCTATTTATTTCCTGTGATTAACAGTTATGATCAATATTTACCTGATTCTGCAGATCTATCTTTTGATTCTTCGGATAGAAGAATCATGTATGGGACCTCCAGAGCGGATATCAGTAGAGTTGCCTCGATCAGTAGACGGTTTGCTGAGTGGTTATATGCTCATTATGTTGTTGAAAACGAACTAAGTACTGGTGACGTAATAGTTATGGATGGTACGTTACGTACAGCGTTTAAGAATGAATCTAAATATGCGAAAAAAGCATATGATGCTGCAAAAAAAAGGAAAGTGCTTTTTTCTGGTTTATCTAAGTCCAGTAATCTGTTTACAACTACAGGACTCTCTTTATTAGGTGCTGTAAGGAAGCTTGCTATTGATCAGGAATTGGATTCCGTTTGGTATTATTACCCAATCGCTAGATCGATTAGTCCTGAACATGAAGCTGCCATATTTATAGTAAAGTTAAATGAACAATCTCGGCGAGTTTTCAGATATGAGATTCAAACTGAACAAGCTGAACAATTGAGTAAGGGGAAACTCAATGAAGTCTTTAGTGTGCTCTCTCTCAATTCATGTGATATCAGTTTTCCTGGTTATCCCTATGGCCTGATAGATGCTGACGATAAAGCTAGAGTTAGACATGAAGAAGTAGAAATGTATAAAATGCTTCTTCTCACCGAGATATCAGAGCGGGGATCATATCTTAAATTTTCTAGACACATTCAATCTACTGATGCACATGATGTTCTAAATATGCTTAAAGGAGTTGAGTGAATGAGTATTTGTGGTCAGATTATCGCTGGACAATTAGGTAAGATCTTGATTAGAGAAAAAAGTGGGCAGAAGATTGAATTGGGTGATCTACTAGTTGTTGAGGATGATCGAGGGTTAGCTCTCATTCAGATACATAATTTATACTACGGCAGTCAGATTTCTCAACTTGCACGCGAGTTAATCTCGGGTGTGAAACTTGAGGGGCGAGGAGGAGGATTACAGTTTCTTGAACCTCAGTTGAGGAATTATGTTATCGCTGAGGGAAAAACGGTTTTACGAATATCAGATAATATCAGTGTTCCTAAGATCTTGCCTGATTTCTTTAACACCGTTCGCTATACAACTAAGCAAGATCTTGAATTCCTAAGCGTGCCTGAGAATCCAGTTTATATGGGAAAGATCCGTAGTGGCTCCAAGATAATCGATATTGATGTGTATTTAGATGGTTTAGACGCATTTACACATCATATTCTCATTCCTTCCACCACTGGACGCGGTAAGAGCAACCTTGTTAAGGTCATGTTGTGTAGTATTCTAGGTCAAGATAGATTTGGTATGCTGGTTCTTGATCCACACGATGAGTATTATGGTAGGAGCGGTAAAGGATTAAAGGATCATCCGAAATCTAGACAGGGAATCCGTTATTATTCAACGAATCCTTTACCAGGAACCAATACTTTAATCATTAACCTGAATTCAATAGAGCCTGAGCATTTTGAAGGCATTTTGTCTTTCACGATTGCTCAGCAACATGCTATCCGGCTCTACAAATCAGAATACGGGGATCGATGGATAGAATCTATCGTCCGAGGAAAGGGAGTGAAAGGCGTCAATAAAGTGACTCTGAGCGTTTTACAGAGGATTATTAGAACTTCGCTCTCTATCTATTTCGATGGAGAAGAGGTAATTTGTGAGAATAGAGTCTTCAGCAACAGTGCAGGTGAAGCAACGATACATGATATGGTTCATAGTATTGAAGAGGGAAAAATCGTGGTAATAGACACTTCTAAAGTTGGAGATGAAGCAGAATTATTGATTGGAAGCATAATCGCTAATGCGATTCTTGCTAAATACCAACGATACAAATCTGAAGGTGGACTAACAGAGAAGGTGCCGGTAAGTATAGTGATTGAAGAGGCTCCCCGAGTTTTGGGCTCAAACAAACTAGCAGATTTAGGTGATAATATTTATAGTAGAATTGCTAGAGAAGGACGGAAATTCAAAGTTGGTTTGCTTGCCATCACACAATTAGCCAGCGTTATTCCTCGACAGGTTCTCACGAATATGAATACGAAGATCATATTAGGTAATGAGATGGCGCCCGAGAGAAGAGCACTGATGGATAGTGCTGCTCAAGACCTCTCTGATGATGATAGAAATATTGCGAGTCTAGATAGGGGAGAAGCTATTGTGAGCAGTATATTTACAAAGTTTGCGGTACCTATTAAGATCCCGTTATTCAAGGATTATTTAGAAAATTGTGTTCAATCAGTGAATGACAGACCTCAAACAGTATTTATTGGGTGAGATAAGTTGTTTAAATTTGCTCACATAGGAGATTGCCATCTCGGAGCATTTAGGGATGAAGTGCTTCGTGGCTTATCTCTTGAATCCTTCAATAAAGCGATGGATATCTGTTTGAGCGAAAAAGTTGATTTCATATTGATAACTGGCGATCTTTTCCACTCGAATATTCCAGATATGGATGTGGTTAACCAAGCTGTCATAAAGATGAGGGAACTTCGAGAGACCGGTATCAATATTTATGTGATATATGGCAGTCACGACTTTAGCCCAAATCAGACATCGGTCGTAGATATACTCAATAGTGCAGGGCTTTATCAAAAGATCGGTCAAGGAAAAATAGTCAATGAAAGATTGAAGCTTGAATCCTTTAAGGATGAGAAGACGAACACCGTGCTTGTTGGATTATCCGGTAGATCTCTAGGTTTAGAGAGAGAGTATTACGAGATATTGGACCGGCATTCTCTTGAAAACATCAGGGGATTCAAGATTTTTGCTTTTCACACAGCTTTTGACGAACTAAAGCCCGCTCAACTTGCTCGAATGGATTCGATCCCAATATCTTATCTTCCTAAAGGTTTTGATTATTATGCTGGTGGACATATACATGTAAGATTAGAGCGAGATATACCTGGCTATGCTTTCATCAGATATCCCGGCGCAACTTTTGGCTATAATTTTACTGATCTAGAGCGTTTCGCTAAAGGCGAGAAACCGGGATTCTATATTGTTTCTTTCAAAGACGAAATAAAAGGAATCAAGTTCGTTCAAACTGATGTCTGTGAATATCTGTTAAAAGAATATGATATGAGTAATAAGAACTCAGTTCAAGCAAATGAAGAATTATATGAACAAATTAAGAATCTTGAGGTCGATAAGAAGTTAGTTTTAATACGAATCATAGGTGAACTTTCTGGAGGAAAAACAGCAGACATCCATATCTCAAATCTGAAAAATGTACTTCGACAGAACGGAGCGATCTATGCCGATCTTAATAGGCGTTTATTATCCTCAAGAGAATATGAAGGCGTAAAGGTTCAAGGAAAGGATATTAGTGAAGTGGAGCATCGACTTCTAAAAGAAAATATTGATGCTATGAAAATCACGGTTCCTTACCTTAAAGGCAAGGATGGTGTAAAGATAGCAATAGAGCTTCTTGAAGTTTTGAGAAATGAAATCAAATCGAATGAAAAAAAGAGAGAATACGAAGCTCGAATAATCAAAGATGCTCTGCAAACTTTGAAGCTCAAGGAGGTGTTGGAATGATCTTAAAGAGGCTAGAAATAGAAAATATCAGGAGTTATGAGAAACAAACCATCGATCTTCCAATGGGGACCATCCTTTTTGAAGGTGACATTGGATCAGGAAAATCAACGATATTAAACGCTATAGAGTTCGCCTTATTCGGTTTAGGTTCACAAAGAGGAAGCTCCCTCCTCAGATTAGGGGCCACCAAAGGCTCGACCACATTAACTTTCGCTGTAGCCGATGAACAATACAAGATTCATCGATCACTAATAAAGAGAGGGAAATCCGTGGTCCAAGGAGACGATGGATTCATAGAATCAAAAATAGGGAGAGTATCGCTGTCAACGACCGAATTGAAAGAACGGATCCTCAAGATTTTGCACTTCAACGAGCCTTCGTCGCCACGAGCTCAAAGCGTCATTTATAGATACGCTGTTTTCACCCCTCAAGAAGAGATGAAAGAAATAATACGACAGAACCCTGATAAACGTCTACAAACATTGCGGAAAGCCTTCGGAGTAGAAGACTATAAGATAGCAGGCGAGAACGCGCAAAATACGAATAGATTGATCCGACAAAGAATAAGTTACCTTAAAGGACAAACTTCAGATCTCGATCAAAAAGAAAAAGATTTAGAGGATACAACAAACATTATCAAAAAAATAAGTGGACAGATCACTGAACAAAGAAAGGATGAGAAACGACTCGATATCCAAACAAAAAAGATAATAAAAACACTTGAGGACTATCAAGAAACTCGACAGAAAATAGAGAACTTACAAAAGAACGTTATACCCTTACTTCAACGAGAAATCAGAGAAAAAACCGAACGCCGACACATTTTGAATCAAGAAACTGGAGTATTGAACAATCGAATTTCTGAAATTCAACCAAAACTTGATAAATTAGCTAACCTCGAAAAACCAACAGATAAGAATGAAACAATTTTATCAAAAGAATTGGAAGAAGCCAGAAAAAAAGATCGAGAGCTTAGACGAAGAGAAGCAGAAATAGACGTAAAACTCAGAGACTATCATTTGATTGAAGAAAAAGGAATTTGTCCAACCTGTGATAGGTCAACAGACACAAAAGAATTCAAAGAAAAGAAAGAGGAGAAAAGAAAAACAAAAAAAGAATTAACTGGACTGATACAAGGACAAGAAAAAACAATTAATGAAATCACATTTAGCATAAGAAAGCTTCAAGAATTTATCCATTCTCAAAGAGAACTGATTCAACTAGAGGAACAAGTAAAAGAATGGAAACACAGAATCAAACGTAACCAAAAAGAAATCGAAACACTGGCTGATGAGCTTGTTAGTATTAATGTGCAATTGAAAGAAGCTTTGAAGGTGACTAAAGATCTAAAAAACATTTCAATACAAATTATCAAACACGAAAAAGAGCGAGAAAGATTGGTAACTGAACTCAGATCCATCCGTAAAGAGATCAATACCAGTACAGGATTGCTTAAAGGACTTGAAAACGACATCAAGAAACTGAAAAAAGAGATCGATCAAAAGAAACAACAGTTGACGAAGAGAAAGAAACTGAACGAACATCAGATCTGGCTTACAGACTATTTCATACCGACACTTGACATTATAGAGAAACATGTAATGGTTAACATTCATCATGAATTCAACCAGGAATTTCAACGATGCTTCCAAATACTAATTGAAGATCCGGATTTAGAAATTAGAATTGATGAAAACTTCACGCCAATAATCGAAAGAGAAGGATATGATTTAGATTACGCATCACTGAGTGGCGGAGAAAAAACAAGCGTAGCACTAGCCTATAGACTCGCGTTAAACATGATCGTGAAAAAAGTATCTACAGGCATGAAATCAAATCTACTAATTCTTGATGAACCAACAGATGGATTCAGTAAAGAACAACTCTATAAAATCAGAGACATCCTCATAGAATTAAAGTGTCCACAAATAATCATTGTATCCCATGAAAAAGAGCTCGAAGCCTTCGCAGATCAAATATATTACGTAACAAAACTAGGAAACGTTTCGAAAGCGAATCCAAACAAATAGTTTCAGCACGCGCTTAAAACGCTCCAATTTTCCCGCCTCCTATCTCGTTCCCATTGTTATCTATTCTCAAATATCCAAAAACAACAAATTTTACTTGATTGAGCTCCTGAAGACCTGTAGAAATAGTCATTTGTCTAGTTTTGAAGTCAATTGATTCTAGAAATCCAATATTTAAAAATTTCTCTTTATTATTAAGTAATCCAAGCATCAATCTCTGTAGCTCATTTATTCCAACGATTCTTACTTTTTTATTGTACCTTTTCGTAAGTTTGTTGATCTTTTCTCCTGGAAATGTGTTCCTAATAATAATGAGCATCATATCTGGGGCTTCTTCTACGTACAATACTTCGCGGTTTAAGATTTTCGAGAGTTCTTTCGTTTCATTTGGTTTCTCAACTCCCATACCAATGACGGTTCCCTTGAATACGGCTGCATCCATATGGATAATTTTTTTTCGGTTTTCCGTAT
>CP070659.1:713703-719513 GCA_020355125.1 Candidatus Bathyarchaeota archaeon | reverse complement strand
TATAAAAACATGGCTCAACAGTCTAGAAAGCCCGTTAAACCGGCTACGCCCATAGCTTAAAAGGTGATCGATCTGCCAAGATTTTGGAATGCACAACCATTACACACTGCTATTATGGAATTGCTTGAAAAAAAGCGCGGAACGATAACAGACGAAGAATTATGTAAAGCTTTACAAGGATCAAAAAACGATTTGAATGTCCGAGCACTCAATAAGACTTTAATGAAGTTAGAAATTAATGGTTTAATTCGTGTCTTTGATTTGACAAAGAATAAGAGACGAATTGAACTAGTGAAAAAATAATACACCTAATCGTTCCATATTTCAAGGAAGTATTGGAGACACACAAAAAAAGAGTTCGGTGGAGCTTTTTTGGGCGTACAAATTGGCGCTTTGATAAATAGAAAGAAGATTAGTCTCTCCTATCTAGCTAGGAAAAGTGTGGCTATAGACGCATATAATACGTTATACCAATTTCTTTCAATAATTAGGGGATTTGACGGTAAACCCCTTATGGATAAGAACGGGAGAGTGACGAGTCATTTAAGTGGTTTAATTTATAGAACAGCGAACTTGATTGAAATTGGGATAAAACCGATATACATTTTTGATGGTAAACCTCCTGCGTTGAAGGAGACCGAGATTAAACGTAGAATGAAAATTAAGAAAGCGGCTCTAACGAAATATAAGAAAGCATTAAAAAAAAGAAAATTTAAGGAGGCGAAGATGTACGCTCAAGCAACTTCTACAATTACAGAATACATGGTAGAAGATTCAAAAACCCTTTTATCCTTGATAGGGGTCCCATGGGTTCAAGCTCCCTCCGAAGGTGAAGCTCAGGCGTCTTATATGGCGTCTAAAGGCGACGTGTGGACTGCTTCGAGTCAAGACTATGATTCGTTGCTCTTTGGCGCACCACGTTTAGTTCGCAACATTTCAATCACAGGCAAAAGAAAATTGCCTAGAAAAAAAGCCTATGTAGAAATTTTGCCAGAAATAATCGAGCTCGAACGAGTTTTGAAGGAGCTGGGAATAAACCGATTACAGTTAATATCACTTGGAATATTGACGGGAACCGATTTTAATCCAGATGGAATTTCTGGAATAGGGCCAAAGACCGCTTTATCCATCACAAGAAAGTATAGAAATATAAAAGAAATTGTTACAAAGCTACAAATAGAAGACCAGATTCCGGTAGACCCAGAAAAAATCGTTGAAATTTTTCTCAACCCAACAGTGACTGACGATTATAAGCTTGAATGGAAGAAGCCAAATGTCGATAAGACGATAGAGTTCCTTTGTGCTGAGAGATCGTTCTCTGAAAACAGAGTTATGAATGCTTTAGAAAAAACTACCGCTGGATTTAGAGAAATACAAGATAAAACAACTCTGGAAAAATGGTTGACTTAACGTGTTGATGAATCTTGATTTTTCAACTGTTTAGTAGCAAAACCTTAACTTTCACGACACTTCCATCGTTTAAATCCAAATTGTTTCTCAAGTTTATGGGAGCAATAAGCTCTAAGACGGATTCATCATAGTGAGTTCGATTAATCATTATTAAGGCTCCATTCACTAAATCATTTATTATTACATGATAGCAATTAACCCGACTAAATGTTCGCCCATGCTTCTTAAAGCCTTCGATTATTATTGATGGGTGACTTTTTAGCTCTTTTTTCAGAATCGTCCCAAGGGGCTCAAGTTTTAAGTTTAATGTTCCCGGATAAGGATCAAAACCAAGCTTTTCAACAAATTGACATTTGTACTCTTCCATGCCCATATAATAAGAACCGTCCCCAAATCCCGAAAACACTTTTCCGTGGAGAATCATTTCTCTCAAAGGCTTCTCAAAGATAGGCTTGAGCATTAAGTAAACTTTTCTTAATTCTTCAACGCCTTCATTTGTTATTTTGACTTTGACTCCTTGAAAGGAAGGCTCCCTACTGATAAATCCAATATTCTCCAATTCGATAAGATGGCGTGAAGCAGTTTGTTGAGAAACCCCTAATTTTTTAGCTAAATTTGCCGTAGAAATTATAATGGCTTTATTAAAAGCCCCTATTTTAGAAATGATAAAAAGAGTATACCATAATGTTGGCTTCAATTCTTTTCACTATCCTTAACAAAAATTCAAATAATAACTCACTGGCTCCTCTGTATTTAAACCTCAAAACATATGTTTTCCAATTTATTTATTTGAAAGCCTTTTTTTATTAAAATATCTAAATAGGGAGCCTGTGTTTCTAAATGAGAGCCACGGTCCATATTGAAGCTTGGGGTCATAAAAACATTACCGCAACAAACAGATCCACTTTTGAAATAACGAAAGAAAGAGACATTACTGAAAAAGGCGACTGCATTATTGCTGTTAACGCAACGAAGGGAGCTCATGAATTAAGTGAAGAATTTAAAAAACTAGCTTCAAGCGAAAAAACAAAAGTGAGAGCATCAATCACAGTAGGAGATTTAAAAGAAACAATCATAGGCAAAGGCGCCTGTGAGCTAACTTTCACCCACCCGACCGATCTCGTTGTAAGAAAAAGCAGTTACACATGTGACCGAACTCTTATGATACGTTCAAACAAAGCAGCAAATAGTTTTTCAAGAGAATTAGTCCAACGCCTTAAGAACCCCCATCAAACAATCAAGATTATTCTCATCGCTGAAAGCTAGCACACTTTAGGAACACTTCTACTCCAATGCCTTGATTGAAACGGATATATTCATCTCTACTATTCAAAAAGCGCGATCACGCGTAATATTAATGATCATATAATTATATTCATCGAAAGCACAAGGCATCTACTATTATGTCAAATTTTTGTTTAATCCTAAAGATCGCTACCTCAAGAAAAAACTTGAACCAAAACTTATTAAACTTAAAACATCCATTGACCCTAATAAATAGGGCCCGTAGTTTAGCTAGGTAGAGCAGCGGATCCATCTCATATGAAGCTGAAGCTCTTAACCCGAAGGTCGAGGGTTCAAATCCCTCCGGGCCCGCCACATCTTCAAGAACAAATGCGTAGAATCCCGTTGAAATTTATAGATAACGCCTTCTAACCCCCTATTAGTATCTTACACAGCGTTCTCATAGTTCTAGCCCGAGAGCTCCATAAAATATTTATTGTTCTTACCGCTGTAGATTAGAAAAACGAGGTTTGAAGAGGATGGTAAAGGTTAAAGTTGATTGGACTAAGTGTAACGGTGATAATGTTTGTATAGATGTTTGTCCTGTTGAAGTTTTCGAGCTTCAAGATCTCCCAGAATTTTCAGACACCCAGAAATCTGTCCCTGTTAGGGAGGATGAATGCATTCTATGCATGGCTTGTGTTTCCACCTGTCCAACTGAAGCCATTATAGTAGAGGAAGACTAACCAAAACACCAAATATTTTCAACGCACACGCGCTTTCATGAGATCACTTAATCCTTGTTCGTTGGGTAGTTTTGAAGGCTAATATTTGAAGGCTACTAGCAGTAATATACCCAATTTGAAAGGATTACCTTACGTTATAACGTATTCTTTTTTAATATTTTCTTTTGCTCTAGTGTATATTTACATCTTTGCCCACTTCGTTTGCTTTCAATAGGAACCAGCTTACGCGAAATTAAAATGGGTTCAGGTTCTTTTCTAAGAAGATTTTTTATTTTATGAGTAATATTTTCAATATCATTGGCCAAACAAGAACGTATGTGATTTAAATTGGAAAAAGGTGTATAGTCTAATGGTTTCGCTTCGAGAAATGTACCGACGGGTCTACAACGGACCCCTTGTCACGCAGAAAGACTTCTTCAGCCTTGACCACTTCCTCCATCCCCTCAAGGCATTGGCAAAGGAATACGGCAGTACTCGAGATCCGAACGACTACGTCCCCACCGATCCCGGCATGGCCGACAACCTCTTCCAAGCCGGCATGACCTTCCTCGAAGAAAAAGGCCTCTGGTGTATGGATACGTCCCGCGTCGTCCACTTCACCCGCGACGAAATCAAAACCAGCCTCGCCAAACTCCCCGAACGAATCAGCTTCGGCGACGGCACCGAACGCATCACCGTCCAACACCGGAACACCGGCGACAAACGGCAGCCAACTAAAACACTTGGAGGCTGGGGCGCAGGATGCACATCGCCCGAGCTGTTCTTAAAAGCCCACCAATCCGTCGCCCAAGAAGACATAGACTTTCTCCAAGATGGTGTAATCACGCAGATTGATGGCTAACGTGTTCGTCTGGGGACGCCAGAAGAGTATTATGCAGCATCAATGGGTGCAAGGCTCTTACGTGAAGCTGTGCGGAGAGCCGGTAAGCCAGGGATGCCTATCAATTTTGACTGTCTAGCCATGACTGAATATGCTCACACAGCAATCCTTAATAATCGAGGTGCCCGCCCTACTGATAATTGGATGCTGTTTCCTTCGTACCCGCCCGCAACGATTCGAATGATCACTTTAAACCGAGCTGCCATGAGCCTTGAATACTCTAATCCAATCCTTACCTATGGTTCAGGTTCTCTCTACCAGTTTGCAGGTGGCCCCGAAACATCAGCGATACACATAGTTGCCGATTGTATAGGTCTTGCTCTACTTGACAATATTTGGGGATTGATCGCTGGATTTGCTACTCCACCATCCAGAGTCACTAATCTAGATGAGTATTATACTACTGCATGGACAAACAATATTGCATCATTAGCAATATTTCGAAATTGTAAAGGTATTACAGGCGGTGGTGGAGTAGGTACAGAGGCTGGACTTTGTACCGAGATGCAGTTCTACGAGATTGCGGTTAGCAGAGTCGCATGCGAACCACGATCCTCATTTCTTGTAGGTAATTACGTAAATGGAATGAAGGATGATTATTTTGATGGACTAACAGCTCGATGGTGCGTTGAACTAGGGAACGAAATCGTGGGACTGAACCTAATCGACGCCAACGACATGATAAAAACCCTACTAAAAAATCCCAAAATCCAAATCGGCAACGAACCCGACGGCAAACGGTTCCAAGAAGTCTACGACCTCGAGACCGTCCAACCAACCAAAGAATACCAAGACATGTACACACGAGTCTCAAAAAAAATAAAGAATCTCGTAGGAATAAACACCAAATAAGTAAGATTTCGTTTGTGACCTAAACATTAATAGAGTATTTTAAGCTTTGACTTGCTAAATAGAACGGGCCTAAATAATCCCAAAAAAAAGCTTTAAACACAGTATCGTTCCTCATCGTGAGATGTAGCAGCGCGCGCTACTGCTTTCACTAAGACTTTGTTTCCACTTCAACCATAATGCAAAATCCGTATATGAGACAGCAGAAATGGGGGCGAGAATATGAGTGGTGGGGGTGGGAAGATTTGAACTCCCGGCATTCGGGTATCACCGCTCCAGAACATCTTCATTCCTAATGGTCAGTTTTCCCAACCTTTTTTATTACTGGGCCTCTGGAGCCCGACTTCGTGCTGGAAGACGTGTTTCATTCTCCCAGAGTCATACCTAGCTAGACCACACCCCCTTGTCTACGTATTGTATGTTATTGGTCTCGTATATAGAAATTTCTTTTAAAACAAATTTTGAGCATACTGGAATAGACGTCGTTTTAGCGCGCGCACTGTTTAATTATGTTTATTAGTTTCTGGCAAAATGACCATCTTACATACATGGAGATGATGGATAGAATCCTTGAAAAACGAAAGAGGAACGATGTTTCTGTTGAGATTTGTGTGCGCGCGTGCTACAGCATGCGTTATACAAAAGTCGGAATGTTGAATAAGATTGTCAGATTATTGTTCTTTGAGGAGACGTTCCTAGAT
>CP070659.1:706150-713603 GCA_020355125.1 Candidatus Bathyarchaeota archaeon | reverse complement strand
CCTAAAAATGATTCACAGCCCAATCTTAGGAGATTCTGATCTTTCCCGACGTTAATGAATTGGTAGCCATCTCCAATAAGATTATTGATATCATCGAAACCGAATTCGTCTACACCGGCTCCGGCGTATATCCCTGGGGCGACTCCTGCATCAAGACAGGCTTCTACCATCGTCTCCATCGCGCTCAGAACCTTTGGATGAAAATATTGACCCCTCAAACCCATTGATGCTGATAGATCTGCGGGACCAAGCCAGGTGGCATCGATACCTTCTACAGAAACTATATCTTCAACCTTCTTGACAGCTTCCTCCCTCTCTATTTGTACTGCAATTAATATTTCGTCATTCGCAATTTCGAGATATTTACTCGATGGAACACCCCATGCCTTCGCGGGTCTTGCAGGCGCACATCCTCGTAAACCTTCAGGGGGGTACTTGCTATAACGTACTGCGTTTTCAGCCATTTCTTTACTGGAGATCCATGGAACGATGATCCCATAAGCCCCCGTGTCAAGGGCTCGTTTTATCGCATTTAAGTCATTCCAGACAACCCTGATTATTGGACTGGCGACTGATGTGCTTGTTTGTTGGATCATATCATTCACGGTCTCGATACTCCATGGTCCATGCTCCGTATCGAAGAGAATCCAATCGAAGCCAGCATCGGATAGAATTCGTATTAAGTCGGGATCCATCCGTGAAAGCGTGATCCCTAAAGCCGGTTTCCCTTTCTTTAACTTTGTCTTTACATGATTCTTCAAACTAATCACTCTACATCATCACGACCTAAGAAATCTATATACACTCACACAGTCACAAATTAATAATGTCCTAATAAAAATAGTGATTATTTACATAAACATTCCGAAGCTATGGACAAGATTTTCGAATTAGTTGAAAACGAAGAATTACCTCATGATTGTTTCTATTTTCACTATCGGCCAATCATAAATGAATCCTTAGGAACCCATTTTCTGGTTCGGGTGCGCTAGTCCATCAAAACCTATTAAAGTCAGCGAGCGTTTTAAGGGCTGTATGGGGATACTAGTGAGCGATAAAAAAAGAATAACTGGAAAAGAGAGCGTACTCAAGATTGCCTGCTGCCAAATTGAGCCAAAAATTGGAATGATGGATCAGAACCTTGAGAACACCCTGTCATGGATTGAGAACGCCGCTTCAATTGGATCTCAACTCATCGTATTACCCGAGCTATGTACTTCAGGTTATGTCTTTAATTCGAGACATGAAGCCTTTGACAATGCTTAGAGAGTTCCCAGTGGACGATCGGTCAAAGCATGGGAGGATGTTGCAAGGCAAACTGATATCTATATTGTTGCGGGAATTGCGGAAAAACAAGATACTGCGCTCTTCAATACCGCCGTTTTGATTGGGCCCCAGGGATACATTGGAAAATATAGGAAATTACATCTCTGGTTTGAAGAAAAGCTGTTTTTTGAGCCAGGAAACACCGGGTTACCCGTTTTCAAGATGCCTTTTGGAAGGTTGGGGATGATGATATGTTATGATATGTGGTTTCCGGAGCTCCCAAGGATCTACACGTCATTGGGAGTTGACTTATTGGTCATTCCAACAAACTGGCCTAAAAGCAGAGAGTCCAACCAACTAGTCGATATCTCGGATAAAATTATCATTTCTCACTCGAATATAAATGGCATTTTCATTGCGGCATGTGATAGGGTTGGAGAAGAAAGAGGCGTTGTATTCAAAGGCCGAAGCATCATTACCTCCAATCATGGTGCGGTCATTGATGGGCCGGCAAGCGCAACTTCTGAAGAGATTGTAAAGGCTAGATGCAATCTCTCTGATGCACGGAAAAAACAGTCAAGTGAGCTCAACAACATCCTAGGTGATCGAAGAACTGATGTATATGACCAAACGTTAGGCTATTTATGTCGATAACTCAGTATAGCAATAGTTCGACGTATGCTGTATGAACTGTTTATTGAGTAGCAGAATTGCACGGATTGGGTCTGGCCTGCGCTGTTTGTTTAGCTAAAGCCTTTTTAGTTATTACGGGCTAATCTTATTTGAGGCGTTAATAAAATGCCATTACCTAAGCGAGTACAAGACCTGTTCAACGATTCTGCCGCTACTAAAGTTTTAGCCACATGTTCACCCAAGAACATGTTGCACGTTATTCCGGTTGGCTCTATGAGGGCTCCAGACGCGAATACAATAGTGTTTGCAGCCATATTCATGAAAGAAGCACATAACAACCTTAAGACAGCCTTGGAAGCAGATACCTTAGTCTCAGTCCTAGCCGCAAAGGTTGTAAAAGAAGACAACCAGTTTATAGGATTCCAAGTAAGGTGCCAAGTAAAAGCGTATGATACTGCTGGCCCTATTTACACAGGCTTCAGAGACACCCTAATGAAAATGGGTTTAGGGGTTCGGGGAGCATGGATTCTGGAACCGGTCGAAGTCATAAATCAATCTGTTGGACCTGACGTAGGAAAGAAAATAGCCTAAATCTCCTTTTTTTCTAACTAAGTTTGTTTATACGGACGCTCTTATCTACGGATCATAGGAAGCCGGAGAGTCCAAGACGTTGTCTACGGATGCTTTGGAATAAATGGTTTCTTTTATTGCAGTTTACCATCTATCCCAATAACATATTCGTTCACAGGTATCGGTTTGTTTGATGCGGCAATTGCCTGGGAAACAATCCAGTTTAAACCTGAACAGCAGGGCACTTCCATATGGGCAACGGTCAGGCTTTTTACAGTGTTCCTTTTTAGAATCTCGCCAAGCTTTTGAGCATATTGAGGAGCATCATCAAGTTTTGGGCAGCCTATGAGCAATATTTTTCCTGGAGCAAGTCGTCTATGAAAGTTGAGATAGGCGGCGGGGACGCAATCAGCTGCAAGGAGCAAATCTGAATTCTCAAAGAAGGGTGCTTCCACTGCGACCAGGTTGAGCTGGACTGGCCATTGGGGACGCTTAAAGAATTTTTTCTGGTTTTGGGCTTCCTTGTGGTGGGCGAGAACTGCTTCCTCATCGAACTCTTCTGCCTCCCTCTCTATGATGCTTAAGGCTCCTTGGGGACAATGGCCAAGGCAAGCACCCAAACCATCACAGTATGAATCCTTTACGATTTTTGCTTTGCCGTCCACGATTTTTAGTGCACCCTCAGCACAGTTTGGAATACACTCTCCACAGCCATTGCATAACGCTACGTCTATCTCGATAATTTTTCGTGTAACCAATTTTAGTCTCCCCTAAGATGGCATTTTCCACCAGTTGGACAGTATTTTTGGGCATGATTGTCCAATATTTTTAGGAGGGCTCCTATTGTTTCTTGATTCGCAGAATAGATGCGTTGTTTTCCTCGTCTTTGCTGGGTGATAAAGTTGCATTCAAGAAGCTGTTTGAGGTTGTGTGAAACCATGCTCTGCTCTTGCTTTAGTGCATCAGCGAGTTCATTGACGCTCATTGGTTTCTCCATTAGCTTCTCTAAAACGGCTAATCGGGTAGGATTCGACATGTTAGAGAAGAACTTATAGCAGGCTTCACTCAACCCACGTTTCATATTGTCACCTTAGTCGTGTAGGATTGCTTGGAGATCCTGCTCGGGTGTAGATGTGGGCATGATGTTGAAGTTTTTCACGAGTACGGAAAGGATGTTAGGGGTTACGAAAGCGGGCAAGCTTGGCCCTAGTCTGATGTCTTTTATGCCGAGGTGCAGTAATGTCAACAGTATCGCCACTGCTTTTTGCTCGTACCAAGACAGGACCAACGATAGGGGTAACTCGTTAACCCCTACGTTGAAGGCGTCGGATAGGGCGAGAGCTATTTTCACTGCTGAGTAAGCATCGTTGCATTGTCCTACATCCAGAAGCCGCGGTAGTTCCCCGATTGTTCCGAGGTCCTTATCAAAGAAGCGGAATTTTCCGCAGGCTAAAGTGAGGATGAGGGTGTCGGCTGGAGCTTGATCCACGAGCTCAGCATAATAGTTTCTGCCTGGTTTTGCGCCGTCGCATCCTCCAACGAGGATTATATGGCGAAGGGCTTTGTTATTTACGGCAGCGATCACTTTGTCGGCTACGCTAAGTATGGTGTTGCGGGCAAAGCCCACTGAAACTTCTTTGTCCACTTGGTCTTCTTGGAAGCCAGCCATCTTTAAGGCGGTGTCAATGACGGGAGCAAAGTTCTTGTCAGGAATATGGGGAATGTTTGGCCAGCCCACTTGGCCGGTTGTAAAGAGGTTGTTTTGGTACGTTTGGCGCGGTTTCATTAGACAGTTGGTGGTGATTAGAATGGCTCCAGGAAAGTTTTGGAACTCTCGTTGCTGGTTTTGCCATGCTGTTCCGTAGTGACCATAGAAATGGGGGTGTTTCTTTAATTTGGGGTAGGCATGGGTGGGAAGCATTTCGCCATGAGTATATACGTAGATGCCTTTATTGTGGCTTTGCTTGAGAAGCGCCTCGAGATCCGTTAAGTCATGTCCTGAAACAAGGATAGCTTTTCCCTTTTTAACTCCTAATGGAACTTGTGTGGGGGTAGGGTGTCCATAGGTTTGGCTGTTTCCAGCATCTAGCAGTTCCATTGCCCTTAGGTTCACTGCGCCACATTTCAGAGCCAAACCGATTAGCGCTTCGTTGGTTATGGATTTATCGCGGGTGGCCTTAAGGCCTTCATAGATGAAAGTGTATATTTGTTCATCCTTTTGACCAAGAATGTAGGCATGATCGGTATAGGCTGCTACGCCTTTGATTCCGAAGAGAAGTAGATGTTTCAGTGAAAGGGCATCTTGATCCTTGGCCGGGACTGATTTGAGGCCGACATGCGTTCCCTGTTCAATCATCCCTTCGATTGTCTGGTTTGGAACAAACTCAGTGAGATCATCCGTGGCTACAGCTTTGCCTTCGTTGCGGATTTCGGTTTTTAGGCTCTCTCGATATTCTACAGTTTTGTTAATTCCTCTTACAAGCCGCGTTGGATCAAAATTTACGTTGGTCAGGGTCGAGAATAATGCTTTGCAGGTGAAGACATCGATTTCTTCGGTGTCGATTCCTAGGGATTTGGCTTGGAGGGCGATCTGAGACAATCCGGTTAGAGTGTAGATCTGTAGATCAATGAGGGCTGAGACGTCAGGAGTCTTGCCGCAAACGCCGAATATAGTGCATCCTTTGCCTCGTGCAGTTTGTTCACATTGATAACAGAACATTTTTTCTTGATTCATCGTTCATTCATCTCGTTTATATATGAATAATATCTCATATGTAATATTATTCATATAAACTTTACGGTGATGCGGCACGTTCTACGCGGGAGGTCCTAAGCTACTTTTTTGTAGCCGCTAGCTGATATCGCCATGGGTTATTTGTTGACGATCTGTAACAGTTCTTTCACGCTTCGAGTATTTACAACGTCTTTCGCTGTTGCCCATCCCCTTCGAGCTTGAGCCACACCCAACTCGAGGTAACGAAGGTGATGCTTATTGTGGGAATCCGAACTGATGCCAAGCTTCGCTCCGAGCTCGACGGCTTTTTGGATATATTCGTCCTTTAAATCCTGTCGGTCAGGGTAAGCATCGATGTCGAGGATCATCTTGTTGTCTTTGGTGGCTTCAATTACCCGTTCCATGTTTATGAGAATGGGTTCTCTTCGCTGTAGCTGCCTGCCAGTGGGGTGGCAAAGCAGATCGAGGTTTGGGTTTTCAAGGGCTTTGAGCACTCGGTTGGTCATCTCTTTCTGGCTTAAATGGAAGTGAGAGTGGACCGCTGCACCGACAAAATCTAACTGTTCAAGTACCTTGTCTGAGATGTCGAAGCGTCCATCTTTTAAGATGTTGAGCTCCACGCCTTTCAAGACGGTGATTTCCACGGCGTCGTTCACGGCATCAATCTCCTCGCCCTGGCTCATCAGCCTTTCTTCATCTAACCCACCCGCTATACTCAACGTTTTTGAGTGGTCGGAGATCACGATGTATTCTAATCCAAGCTTTTGTGCCTCTACCGCCATTTCCCGTATAGAGTGGGAGCCGTCTGTCCAGTTAGAGTGGACCTGGAGATCTCCTTTCAGATCATGGCACATGAGCACTTGAGGCAGTCGGTTCGCCAGCGCTGCTTAGAGTTCCCCCCTATTTTCCCTGAGTTCAGGAGGAATCCATGGTAGCCCTAGCTTTTCGTAGAGCTCGGTTTCGGTTCGTCCCGCAATCTGTTCAGTGCCCTGGAATAATCCGTATTCGCTCAGCCTCAATCCCTTTTCTCGAGCTAGTCTCCGCAAAGCAATATTATGATCCTTACTTCCAGTGAAGTACTGTAACGCGGAGCCGAAGCTATCTTCCGGCAGGACACGAATGTCCACATCCAGGCCCATCTTCAGCTTGACGGAAGATTTGGTCTCGCCCTTTCCCATAACATTGATGACCTCAGGCATGGACACGAAAAAATCCATCACGTCGTTTGGCTTTTCGGATATGACGAGAACGTCAGCATCACCGATGGTTTCCTTCATTCGTCTGACAGATCCTGCTACACTAACCTTTTTAACCCCTGGTAGCGCTCGCAGCCGATCTTTAATATCACGGATTATGGGCAGGGTGAAGCCGAGGATAAACCGTCCTCTGCTCATTTTAGCGAACGCTATGCCTTTCAGGATGTTCTGCTCCGTTTTTTCCTTAAATCCCGAAAGACGACGTATCTGCTGGGCATGAGCTGCCTTCTCCAAGTCGTCGATGTTTCTGATCTTCAACTTTTGCCAGAGAACCTTAATCGTCTTGGGACCTATTCCCTCGATCCTCGAGAGCCCCTCTATATCAACGGGAACCTGATTCTTCAAGTCCTCATAATACTGAAGAGTACGGGTTCTAAGCAGCTCCTCGATCTTTTCAGCGATCCTCCGACCCACCCTAGGAATCTGCATCAACGCTTTCAAGCCACCCTTGCTGTAGAGTTCTTCTACTTCTTCTTCCAGCGCTTCTAGTGATGCAGCAGCTCGTTCATAGGCTCTCGGCTTAAACGACACCTCATCCATCTCTAAGAATAATGCGATCTTTCTCAGAGTTCCAGCAACCTCAACATTTTTCACCCTGATCTTCCGCCTCCACCATTTTTCATACGATAACGCACACCATTACATGAATGAATATCCTCAATATATGGTTAACACTCGTAGAAATTATTGACAGAGAATTTTTAGCTCAGGTTGGAATGGTTTTCTTGCCTCCTCTATGTGTGGCTTTCGACCGATTGGAGGCGTATCATCAAACCATTTGTTCCAGTCCCTGAGGGACCCCACCAAGTTAGTAGACGGTGGTTGAAACGAGTTCCTTATCCGCGCGCGCTAACGTTCGTAAACAAGGTAATTATCCAGCGAGCGTCTTATAATAAGAAGAACTGCCGGTTTCCAGGATCTCAAGAATAATTTGTTCTGTCTTCTCCCCTACACCCTTAATTGTAGTCAGTTTGTCCTTCATTGTTGAGAGGGG
>CP070659.1:702347-706050 GCA_020355125.1 Candidatus Bathyarchaeota archaeon | reverse complement strand
TTTAGCGTGGGCCGCAAAGATTTTTGCATCAGACCCTAGATCTAGCCTAGAAGTAACAAGCCACAGCTTTTTAAATCCAAAATTTTTTACCAGCCTTGCGATAGAGCCAATATTCCTTTCATATTTTGGCTCTACCAATACAATCCGCAGATCCATACCTCTTGACCTCCAATGAAGAAGTCTACACAGAGAAACATTAGACACCAAAGACTATTATAAGGATTCATTACACTATCATTCGATAACAAAAACATTTTTGCTTTAGCTATACTATTTCTTTCTTCCCTGCATTATCAAATTTTTACCTAACTTGAAAAGAATCTTAGGTTTCTTCGCCACCTTTGAAATAAGCGGGGTGACAATTGGACTCAATAGACTTGATTGCCAATCAATATTGCCTTTTGCCTCGATGATATTCATTGACGGCTCGTCTTCTCGGAGGATTTTTAAAAGATAGTCTGTTTCTTCATCTGTTAACGAATCCATAAAGGCTCTCGCTTTGACACTAAAAACGATTTCTTTTTCCAGCTTCTTTCTCCATAACTTCTCATACTCAATAAGAGTCTCTTTCCTGATTATCCCTTTTTTAGAGGTCTTCAAGGCCATAGAGAGAATTTTTCCAGCAATCCTAGAACAAAGCATTCCGTAGTATAAACCTCCGCCTGTCGTAGATTTTACTTGACCTGCAGCATCGCCGACAACAAGGACGCCATCGGAAATCGTTTTCTTTAAAGATCCGCCAGTCGGAATGATGTGGGCGTTTATTTTGTTAGATATGCTTTGCCTTAATTTTATACTAGCTATCGGATGATTCTTACAAAACTTATCAAGATAATTGAACGCAAACCGAGCTAACCGAATATCAACACACAAGCCTATTTTTGCCCTCTCTTTACCCATTGGAACAATCCACGCAAAAAAACCAGGAGCATAATTTCTTCCAAAATAAAGTTCAACAATATCTGGTTCGATGTCTTCAATCCCCACAACCTCTTTCTGAACGCCCAGCTTCATTTCGTAGTGATTTTTAGAGTATAGTCCAAGCCAACGTGCTACGCTAGAACGTGCCCCGTCTGATCCGATCACAATTCTAGAGGTGACGTTTTGACTTTTACTTCTACAAATGAAATTTACTTTGGTACACGATGATGATATCGATACTCCTGCTGCCCTAGCATTTTGGATAAGAACTGCACCCGCTTTAACTGCTTTTTCTGAAAGGTACTTGTCGAATATTCTCCTGTCTAAGACATATGCTACTGTAGAGTTTTTTTCTACTTTAAATGATTCAGCATTCGGCGAATAAAATGTTGCTCCCCTTATTTTTTGTAAAACACCTGCCGGTTTTAAATCTAGTTCTTTTAACGCTGTAGCCGATATCTTACCTGTACAATGTTGAGGGACACCAATCTCTGAATGTTCCTCTAACATTAGAACATCATATCCTTCATTAGCTAACATTTCTGCTAAAAGAGATCCTGTAGGCCCTGCACCAATAAGAGTTGCATCGTAATCCAGTTACTAATAACCCCATAATTGTTATGCTGAAAAAATTTTCAAAATAGCTGCGAACAATCCGCTGTTTTTAAAATCGAAAGATGTACAGGATTTCATAATGGTAAAAATTTCCTTAAGAAAGAACGTTTTTCTACTTTTACATTGTGCGCTTCAGGAACATTATACAAATAGATTGCGTGTCCAAAAAATTTCTCTCTTTTTGAGGCATACCATCCCGAGATTTCAAAATCATGACTAACAATTCGTGTCCCAGGATTAGTTTCATTTGACAATTTCGGTTTCAACTTTTCGTTGCCAGAAGTGGTGAGATATAGAGTTATAACTGTGGCTTCGGATAAGTTGCTTGTAAAAACATCTCCATTAATTATTGTAATTCTATTTTCTAGGCTCTGCTTTCTTATTTCCTGTAGAGCTTGTTTATAGAGATCTTCTCTCATTTCGAATCCAATAGCTTTTTTCGCTCCAAAATCTTGTATGGCTGTAATAAGAATACGGCCATCTCCACAGCCTAGATCAAAAACGACATCATCGCTACTTACATGAGCAATTTCCAACATTTTTTTGACGATTTCTCGAGGCGTGGGCACAAATGGAGCTAAACTTGCCATAAAAATCACTAACGACATTTTCTAAGTCAATATGTTATAAATAACTCTATCGCATCAGAGATCCAGACGTCAGAATTGAGCTCTACTCTTACGCTGTTCAGCGCGCGCGCTACATTGTTACATGTGCAAATATGAATTTGTTATTCAGATGGAATCCAATGTGACGTCCCATCCTTAAGGTATTCTTTTTTCCATATAGCGGCCTCACGTTTATATCGTTCAACGGCTTCGATTAGAGTCGAAAAAACAACTTTTCTAGACGATCCAGCAACAGCTAAATAAACAATCTCCTCTCCAACTGAAAAGGTTCCTGTTAAATGATGGATTAGAACATCAACTATTCCTGTCTTTTTTCTTAATTCATCGCATATTTTAGCTAAAGATTTTTCAGCAAGTTCATCGTAAGCTTCAAGTTCAAGTTTATCCACTTCGATTCCATCATGAGTGAATCCCCTAACTATTCCCGTGAAGGTTCCTATTGCTCCACCTTTTTTTATATCTGGATTACATTTATTGTAATCGATCAGATCTGTTAAAGAGATATTTCCCTTTTTATCTATTCCAGCTCGTTTAATTTTTTTCATATTTCTCAATTATTTCCTTCTTGATGTATTTTTTAAAATAGCATTCGTTAACTGTTCATGAACCAGTTCCCGCAACGATTTGTATATAAAAGTAATGTTTAATATATTCCTCAGTTACAAATCTTTTCCTACTAAGTGAGAAATAAAAATGTCAAACGAAAAGAAATGTTCGAAATGTGGAAGTCAAATGAAAGATGGACAAATACTTATAGATGTAAAATTTGATCAATCAGCACCGTTGCCTATGGTCTCAAGTCGGTTTTCAAGCACATCAATGCTAGATATGCTTGATCAAGGCACGGCGCGAGTTAATGTTGAGGGACCTATATGGTGTGAAGAGACGGAAAAAGAAGAAGGCTTGATCATTAAACGAAAGAGAAAAAAGAAGTTACCCCTCAAGGGAAGCCGCTGTCTCGCATGTGGCTATGTTGAATTATTTGTCAGATTAAATTGAGGACTTTTTAATCCCCAAAACTCGTTGGGAAAGAATTTATTAAAACCTTCCTTTTCTATGCCATATCTAGAAAAGGGCTTCGTAAGATGTCGGTTAGCTCTAGGTGGCGGAATGTATAGTCCTTCATGAAGAAGTCTTTTTACTTTAACAATGGTTTTTTTGGCTTTATAGTATTTGTTTCGACATTTTTTACATCTGAAGCCCTTATTTTTCCCCATAGATTCCATATGTTTACTACATTTCTTGCATAATGGATTTTCCAAGATTGTTTTGGAAACAAGTTTAAGCAGTTGAATTTTTTCTAGGTTAATTGTGATCGGATGCTTACTAGAGGGGAATCTCACTCCGCCAAAAACTTTTACTAGATCATTCCTCGTTAACTTTTTTATTACATTCCTAAATTTTCCTGTAGGCTCATACGCAGCACAGTCAACTTCGCCTGTTTTGTCTCCTACAGTAAATACTACATGTCTTCCAGGGATCATTCGTGGCTCTTCAGTTACAAAGCCAACTATAATGACTGGACGACAAGGTCTGAT
>CP070659.1:698527-702247 GCA_020355125.1 Candidatus Bathyarchaeota archaeon | reverse complement strand
TTTTTTCAAGTTTTGGCTCTCTCTTTCTAAGAAGAGATGAGGCATGCATGGGATTTACGCGTGCAGAGCAGGCTTTAATCCCTACGAGGGCAAATCGAGTTAAATAGTATTGAAATAAAAGCTTTGTGGATACGAATTTATTATGAGAGCTGGTTTTTCGCGCGTGCACTCCTAGATTTTTATGCTCTCATGAGCTTTAATTAGTTAGTTAACTGGAGGAATTAGCTATTGTATTGAACAGCATACGCGCTAAAGAGTTGCCGTGTTATTTTAAACATCAAAAGCTATTTTATAGAAACTCAATCCATATATGGAATTGTGCTCATATGAAAAAGGACTTAGAGTCGCCCTGATGGTGGCCTGTACCACGCTACCCGTGTTTTTTCAAGTTTTGGCTCTCTCTTTCTAAGAAGAGATGAGGCATGCATGGGATTTACGCGTGCAGAGCAAGCCCCTTAATTCCACGAGGGCAACTACAATCGATTTCCTACTAAGTTTTAGATTTAATATTATGCGAAACTGAGCTTCATAAAGCTTTTAACTGGTGTTTATGCTCAGAACATAGTATTTCGAACGGATCTTGTTCGCTTCACTTTACGCGCACTAGATTAATCAGTCATAGTAATGTGAGGATGCGGGTGCTATTCCCATTCAATAGTCGCTAGCTAGCTAAAATCTAGGACGAGAATCGTGTCATATTTCATTAAATATATGCCTCATCGGTCTTGAAATGCCGCACATCTTCTATCGCATATTGTCTTATAATAACCCTAGCATGCGCATTTTAAATCCTATCACCAGAGAGAGTACGCGTATTACTCCATTGCTATGCTCTCTAAATATTGTTTGTTTGAGCTATTGGTGTATCGATAGTTAAATTAATTTATCATTTTCAACGCGGATATAAAAATGGACGAATGTGGTTACCGCTATACCTCCAATGAAGCTAGCCCACAGGGGCGCCGAATAGCCATATTGCTCATAGAGGAATCCTCCGAGAAACGGAGCAACGAAGCCAAACATTCCCCGATAGAGAGAAATACGTCCCATTGCTTCGGCCCGTCCCATTGGGGTTGTGCTATTCGCCATCAGTGTTTGTAGAGGCGAGTGCCATGTAGCGATAGCTATTCCCATAAAAATTTGGACGAGAAGAATTGATATAAAATTCTTTGTAAGAGCCATCCCTGCAAGATATATTGTAAAAGCGAGATAAGAGCCGAATATGACTTTTTTGCAGCCATATTGTTCGATCATGCGTCCAATGAAGATTTGAGTTAACGTTGTAATGGCTGATTGAAAGGCGCTGATAATCCCGAGCTGGAATCCAGAAAAATTGAAGTGTGCTCTGAGGATGCCAATAATCAGCATTGGGCCTAAGCCTGCTACAAACGCATCTAGCATATGCATCACGTAAACGTTTCGAAGGGTTTTCGGTGGAGATAGATTTCTCTTCATTAAAGAGTATAATCCTGAAAAATTTATCGTCCGTGCTGGACGCGGAATCTCGTTGAGGTAACGAATCAGGAGACGAGTAATAAGGCATAGTATGACAATACCTACGCCAAATATGATTGGAAAGCCAAAAATATCCGCGATGAGCCCTCCGACGAAAGGTGCGAAGATTCCGGGTGCCATCATCGCTAACGTTATCTGACTATATGCTCGTCCTCTTTGAGCTGGCTTAACCGATTCCGCAACTAACGAATCTATAATGGGTATATCAAGAAATGAAACTCCTATTAAAATAACAGCTGGGATAACAAAGCCAAAGATGTGGGTAAGGCTGGAAAGGAATAGAAAAAGTACGGCGATCATCATAAGTAGGCTACCAAGGATAATAAAGGGTTTTCTCTTCACCCTATCTGAAATCCAGCCAAAAAGGGGATTTACCAAAGCGTTGAGAAGGCCTTGATATCCCCCTAAACCCTGAAGGAGGCCTAATACCATCATGGATGGATTAAGGCTGAGAATGAATGGCTGATAAATAACCCACAATATCTGCTGATAAATACCACTGAGAAGCGCCCGCGCAATAAAAACCTTCACGTTGCCTTCAAGCGATGCTTGTAACGGTTCCTCTGCCATCGCAAATATTCCTCATTCGACGCGCGCGCTAGAGGTCAAATTGGTTTAAACACTCACATAAACCTATTGCCTAACTAACGTACACTAACGATTATTCTATCAATGCTTTTATACAACGTTCTAGCTCTTTCAGCCGGTTCCTAACCTCCTCTATGCACTTTCTATTATGGACATTGGCCATAAGATTCAGGATATCCGTGATGCAGTGGATTCCAGATTGGGACATAGCAGCACCCTCAGCAGACCATGCCTCCTTTAACAGCTGGTCGAATGCCTTCTGATATTCAGGATCCTTTAGCGCCTTGTAGAAGTTGTTGTTTCGAAACTTGAGTTCTTTAATGAATTGGAGGAAGATCTGACGAAAGCTGGGAGTAATACGGCCCATATATTGATCACCGGTTGATGATGGAGGCAGAAGGGGAGAGAGAATGAGTGATGGAAGAGAGGGAATAGCGAGGGACGGAAGCGAGAGAGCGAGCAGGATGGAGCACGACTAAGTCAAAAAATTGAGCCTTTCGCTGTCTCTCATTCATCGTAATGATGACCTTGAGTTGGAGAAATATATATTTCCCCTTTTATGGAAAAGGGGAGAGAGGGCTATCCTCTGTAACCATAAACATAGACCACGCGCGAAAACTGACGCGAATCCAAGATTGTTGCTTAAACTTTGTTTGAGTTTTTTCTAGCAAATTGGGGTAAGCAGAATCCAAAAAAATAAAATTATGGGGATTGCATTAAGAAAACGTTAACCATGTTTGAAGGCTGAATTTATGGCGAAACGTGAGTGGGGCGTGGGGATGCTTCGGGGGAATCTTCTCGTCCTCGTTGTATGTCGATGCATATGGATGTTCTCTGTCAGCATCCCGATGTCATTCCTTTCACTCTACATCGTTGAGCTAGGTGGATCTGCTGTTACAGTGGGTTTAGTAAATTCGATCGCAACCCTGACAAGCCTTTTCCTTTATCCCGTTGGAGGCTATATCGCTGACAGCAGGGGTCGCGTCAAGCTGGTCGGCGTGGCCACCGCCTTCTTTGCGTTCTCGTTCCTTCCTTTTGCTTATGCACCTAACTGGCAGACGGTGGCTGTTGCTAGTGTCCTCCAGAATCTTGTTCTATTCTATGTTCCTGTGCTCACAGCGATCCAAGCAGACTCTATACCACCTGGACAGAGAGGTTCGGGATTTGCGTTAACGCAAGCCATCCCGGGAGCGATAGGCATTGCATCTCCTTATGTTGGAGGATACTTGATCGATACGTTAGGGGTTCTTGATGCTTGTAGGCTTGGCTTTTTTGTGAGCTTTGGAGCGGCGATCTTCGTTGCGGTGCTTCGAACATTCAAGCTTACAGAAACCCTCAATCTTACCAGAGATAGTATACCCCTCCCTAATGTTTTATCACTTCTCAAAGCATCGTATTCCAGCGTACTCGAAACGCTGAAATGGATGCCAAAGAGTTTGAGAGACCTCGCCATCCTTCAAGTTCTTTACATCTTCTTCCACGACCTTGCTGCACCCTTTTGGATTCTCTACGGAACACGTGATGTTATAGGTCTTTCAGCATCAGAATGGGGGCTACTCAGCCTCGTGGCCGGGGCTTTACGCTTCACCATCGCCATTCCTGCAGGCAAGCTCATTG
>CP070659.1:692368-698427 GCA_020355125.1 Candidatus Bathyarchaeota archaeon | reverse complement strand
TGAGCCCCTTAGTGCCCGCCTGATATTCATTATCCATATAGTTCAATTGGATTTGACACAGGCTCCAGTTCTTATAACCATCAACAATGTCTTGAAACACGTCATATTCGTCGTGAAAACTGAACCCGACTTGGATAATGGTTCCCTTCTTCATCGTTTTTTCCATCCAGTCAATCACGTTGAGGTTTAGCATCCTAGTCCAGGTTGCATTGTCTAGACCATGGAGAAGATAGAAATCTATGTGGTCAGTTTGCAGCCTACACAGTTGTTCGAAGAGAAATTTATCCATGTCTTCTTGTGTATAAACGAGCCACGTGGGCATTTTAGTGGCTAGCTTTATATTTTCGAGATATCCCTTCTGAAGGAGGCTCCCCACAAAGCCCTCACTTTTTCCTCCATGATACGGATATGCCGTATCGATATAATTAACGCCGTGGTCGATAGCGTAGCGTATCATCTTTTCAGATTTCAATTCGTCGATGTTTCCACGGTTGTTTCCGATTATTGGCATCCGCATGATGCCGAATCCAAGTGCTGATACGTTCCAACTTAGCTTGCCAAACGTTCGATATTTCATAAAACACCCTTCTAACGTCATGTACGTAGTTAATTAATCCCGTAGATATTCATGGCGTTCTTTATAAAATTAAATAGTGTGCGGGGCGTGAAATAATATTGCGTCATGGAAGAGCATTATCTAGCTAGATGAAGCGTGCGCATTTATGTAAAAAATCGGTTAAGAATAGTAATCCTGATCATGAGATGATTCATCTTAACTATAATTTTAGCGCGCGCGCGTTAGGTTTATTCTTCTTATAGCTCTATTTTGATTTCCCTTTTGTCAGTTCCCGCTTTTTCTGATATAGCTTTTATTTTGATTTTACTGTTTTTCTTTGCCTTTAAGAGCCACTCCACTGTCTTTCTCGTTCTATCCGACGCTGATGGCTGTGCTATCATCTCAGGTAATCTTTCGGAGCGCCCCTCAAGACGATCGATCTTTATCCATTTTCGCCCCGTAACGAGCTCTGCATCATTAAATTCTATTTCCACAACAATTGGCTTCGCTAAACCCTTTTTTAAGGCTAATTGAGAGATGTTTGTCGGGAGAAAACCTTGGTTCTCTATGGTAACTTCAATCCTAAAGATTCCGGTGCTGATGGATGTGACTTTAACATCTGCTATTTGAATGGATGGTAGAAGCGATGCATGTTTCAAACTGAACGTAAAGGCATTTTCGCATTCTTCTTCAAGAAACTTGCCAGATGGGGGGTTCCTTATCGTGAATTTTTTCCAACCACCGATCTCAACAGATCCTAATTGTGGGTGGTTAAATGCCTTCCAATTACTGAAGCCATTTCCGTCAAGTGCTTCATCATTCCATGCCAATAGTTTCAAGCCTTGTTCCTCCTTCAAGGAGCTCTCTTGAAAATTTATACCTCCTCTTTCTCTATATTTTCCTAATCCCGCTCTACCAGCTGCATCCCATAGCTCAAAACAGTAGCCCATGAAGCCAAGGATCAGGTAAGCATAACAGTCAGTGGTGCCTCCGCGGGGCTTTTTTTGGTCCCTAGTAAACTCTTTAAAGCTTGAGACAGCTGGATAGCCAGTGGCTCTTTCTGCAAGTTTGTCAAGGGCTTTTATAAATGCATAATCCTTCTCCCAACCTTGATCGATAAAGTACTGATCTGGATGAGCGTCGAAAAGGCGAGGTAATAAACCGCCATACGTATGGTATGTAAGCAATCCCCCAATATTCGGATGTAACCTCATAAAGTCCGCTACAGCTCTGGTTTCCGGCTCTGAAAGGGGGTAAGGTCCAGCCCCTACAACTTGTGGATGTGGGAAGAATTCAGCAGGAAAATTCCTATTCAGGTTTAATCCATACTTTCTTGGAGCTGTCTTTATCTCCTTTCCATCCCAGTTAAGGATGTTCCCTTCAGTGTATAATCTGTAATATGAGCTTCCAGTTTCGTCTGGGTCCCGTTTAAGCATGAGTCGAGAATCCTTCTCACTAACCTTATAGTCCCCGTTAGGGTCTTTGATACGCATCTGAAGGATATGTCCATCCTCGTCAATGTCTTCTTCATATATCCCTTCCTCTCTCTTCCATTCATCTTCGGAAAGGGGATAGAGCCTTCCTCCATGAGTTCTACGATATTTAGTTGTAAGGAATAGTTCGGCACCATCAGGGTCCACCCTCGGATTAATATAGAAACTTCTTGTATTCAACAGCTCAGTTACATAGGGGTCTTCACCATACTTCGTTAATAAATGCCATATGGTATATACTGCGGCCATGGAACCTGTAACCTCAGCTGCGTGTGTGTTTCCATCTATGTAAAAACCAGGTTTTTCTTTGTCAGTTCCAGTTTTGTAGCTCGTTATCTTCACAATCCAGATATCTCTGCCCTTAGGACTCTTTCCTATTGAAACTAGTTTTGCAAGGTCGGGATAGCGATTAGCCATTTTCTTTAAGATATCGGTCAGTTCTTCATACGTTAAGTAATGCTTAAAATCTATTTTTAACTCACTACATTTAGCCATTTTTTATCCTCACAGATTTTACTATCATATTTCAATAAACCTATAATTGAGTTTATCAAACAATTTATTTTTTTCAGCGCGCTCGCTAGATAATGCACCCACTCTGGCATCGAAGAGGAAGATACTAAGACGTTCATAGAAGGGCTAAACCGGCTAGTGCAATCAAAATCTTAGTCAGTTAGCTTGTTAGAATTAGAGAAGAATTAAAAACTAGGGATGACTCATATTCAGAAAGATTAATCATTACTCATAAGGTGATTCGATGAGTCTTGAAGCTAAATCGGCTTTAGTGACAGGCGGCTCTCGTGGAATAGGAAAGGCGATAGCGCTTTCTTTTGCTAGAGAAGGGTGTATGGTGGCTGTAAACCATAACAAAAACAAAGAGAAGGCAGAGATGATAGTCAACGATATTAGAAGAAAGCTAGGTAGAAAGGCTATCGCTATTAAAGGCGACGTTTCGAAGAGAAAGGATGTTGAAACTATGTTTAAACAGGTAATAGATGCGTTTGGAAAGATTGATATACTTGTAAATAACGCAGGCATCTACGTACCATCCCCTATTCTCGAGACTACAGATGAGGTCTGGAACGTAACTCTCGGTGTAAACTTAAAGGGCGTCTTTATGTGTATCCGTGAAGCGGCTAGATACATGGTGCCAAGGAAATACGGAAAAATCATCAATATTTCTTCAAACTCTGGTTTTGGAGTAGCTCTGTGGGGCGACACTAGCTATGCAGTCTCTAAAGCAGGAGTTATTCAACTTACCAAGAACGCGGCTTTTGAGCTTGGTCGGTACGGGATCAACGTGAATTGCGTCGCTCCCGGCGCCGTCGACACAGACATGCTTAAGGGAGATCTAGATAAGGGAGGTTATAGGAAATTTATCGAATCAAGGAAAGAAGTGTCTTCTCTTGGTAAAATCGGCAGACCAGAGGATATAGCAAATACTGTTCTATTTTTCGCTAGCGATGCCTCCAACTATGTAACTGGGAAGACACTTTTAGTTGATGGAGGAAGGCGAGACTATCTATAAGCTAGCTCCCTACAGCATGTTTTGTTAAAAAGGAACACACGCGCGCTTGGGTTCATATATGCTGCTGAAGTTGAGGAGGATTCTTTTCCGCGCGCGCACCCGATATCAAGAGCGTTAGCTAGCCTAATGTTTTTTCTTATGAGTTATTAAAATCGACCAAAATTTGGAACGGTTATAATATAACTGTTCTAACGTTAGCTACGCTAATGATGCTCTCTTTAAATCAAGTTAATAATTAGTTTATTTATTTATTAGTGGTAATGCTTGGATTAGGTGATTCTATTTGCTTTTATATGAGTACGAAGCAAAGCAAATTTTTAAACAATTTGGTATTCCAACGCCGATGGGGCAGGTAGCAAACAATTCAGAAGAGGTTCGTAAGATAGTTGCAGAGTTTAAAAAACCTGTTATGTTAAAGATACAGGTTCTAGCTGGTGGTCGAGGAAAAGCAGGCGGCGTTGTATCAGCTGAAAGCCCGGAAGAGGCTGAGAGAAAGGCCTCAGAGCTTTTTAGCTTAGAAGTTGGAGGCTCTAAAGTTGAAAAAATTCTGGTTGAAGAGAAGCTCGACGTAGCTAATGAGCTCTATGCAAGCGTAACCATAGATGAGGCTAACTCCGCGCCCGTATTGATGGCTAGCTCTGAAGGAGGAGTTGATATTGAGGAGGTTGCATCTAGAAATCCTGAGAAGGTAATCTATAAAAATGTGAATGTACTGCACGGTGTCAAGGGGTATGAGATCCTCGATCTGACCAAAAAGGCCAGGTTTCCTATGGCTCTTCAACGAAGAACCACCGACATTATACGAAAGCTATACCGGATTTTCAGAGAGAAAGAATGTGAGCTGGTTGAAATCAATCCTTTGGTAATCACTTCAGATGGAAAAGTCATTGCAGCTGATGCGAGATTGAACACCGTGAACTATGCTCTCTTTAGACACCCCGAGTTCAAGGAGATACAAGCGACAAGAGCGGTTGTAAAACCATTGGAGTTGGAAGGTCAAAAAAGGGATGTGTTTTTTGTTGAGCTCGAGGAGGACGCCGGTAACATAGCGGTTGTAGGCAACGGCGCAGGTCTAGTCATGAGCCTTTTAGATTCGGTGGCAGCCGTTGGAGGTTGTCCGGCGTGTTTTCTAGATACGGGCGGCGGGTTATCCACTGAGAGAATAAAGGCTTCAATGGAACTTCTCTTGATGAAGGCTAAACGGGATCCCAGCGTAAAAGTGGTCTTCTTCGCATTTACTCTAATGATTAGTCCAGCAGAAGTAGTAGCAAACGGCATCATCGATGTATTAACTGAAAAAAAGCCGAAAATACCCTTTGTAGGTACAATTCATGGTATAAAAGAGGAATACGCTATTGGCCTCCTTAAAAAGGCCGGGGTCCTAATCTATCCTTCAATAGAGGAAGCGGTAACAGCCGCTGTGGAAATGACGAAGGTGGAAACGGAAGTGAAGTAGAATGGCAATTCTGGTTGATAAGAACACTAAGGTTATAGTTCAAGGCATAACTGGAAGGCTTGGGTCGCGTCAAACAAGCCTGATGCTTCAATACGGCACTAAGATAGTGGGTGGAACAAGTCCTGGAAAAGGAGGAACTACAATTACTTTGGAGGGGCAAGATCTCCCCGTATATGACTTAGTGGATGAAGCCATGGAAGAGCATGAGGTTGATGCGTCTGTATTATATGTTCCCGCTCCTTTTCTAAAGGAAGCTGCTTTTGAGGCTATAGAAGCAGGTTTAAAATTCTTTGTAATAATAACAGATTGGGTACCATTCCACGATGCTATGGAAATTAAGACATTAGCCATGCAAAGAGGGGCGCGCTATCTTGGACCTAACTGTCCAGGCATACTGATACCAAAGCAAACCAAATTGGGGATGATAGCGCAGGCAAACCCTGGGGATATAGGTATAGTTTCTAGAAGCGGTACATTAACCGACGAAATTTCGCTGCTCCTTAACGAGGCGGGATTGGGATGTAGCGCGGTGGTGGGAATAGGAGGCGATCCAATAATTGGCACTCGAATGAAAGATATTCTGGAGCTCTACGAAAAAGACAATGAAACCAAAACCATTCTAATTATCGCCGAAATAGGCGGAACAAAAGAAGAGGAAGCAGCTAAATACATACAAGAGCATATGACCAAACCGGTAATCGCCTACATTGTTGGCGGTTTAGCACCCCATGAAAAGCGAATGGGCCATGCCGGCGCTATCATAATGGGCGGTCGCGGTACAGTACAAAGTAAACAAAAAGCGCTAAAACAAGCAGGAGTTAAAATAGCAAAGGTTCCATGGGAGATCCCCTCATTAATAAAGAAATATGGTAACTCACGCGTGAGGATATAAGCTTGTTACCCTTATCAAATATACGAGTTCTAGACCTCTGTAGATTAGTTGCTGGTCCTTATTGCACCGCGCGTGCACTAAAGAGAGGAAACTAGGTTACCTCGATTTGCCCTTAAGATCAAGGATAAACACAG
>CP070659.1:688149-692268 GCA_020355125.1 Candidatus Bathyarchaeota archaeon | reverse complement strand
CTTGGTAAAATCGTATGGTTGGGCGGGAAACGTTCTGCATATTGACCTAACAAAGGAAAGAATCAACAAAGTGCCCACTGCTGAGTATCGGCCAGAGGCATTCATCGGAGGCGTAGGACTCAATGCAAAGATATTCTGGGAGCTCGGATGCCCAAAGGTAGATGCGTTCAACCCGGGTAATCCGCTTATCATTTCCGTTGGACCATTAACTGGCCTGTATGGTCCGTTTAGCCGGGGAGAAGTCTGTAGTATATCGCCGCAATGCTATCCTAACGAATTATTCACCTATTCGGGATTCGGGGGCATATTCCCGGCTGAGATGAAATACGCGGGATATGATAGTATTGTTATTGTAGGGAAAGCCGAGGCCCCCGTGTATTTATCGATTCATGATGATGATGTCGAGATAAGAGATGCCAATGATCTCTGGGGTGTGGACACCTTTGAAACGCAGAACGTATTGATGACGAATGACCCAGAAGCATCGGTCCTCGTTATTGGGGCAGCTGGTGAGAATCTTAGCCGAATCGCCGTGATGCTGAATGAGACTGAGTTTGCCGCGGGTCAAGGCGGCTTTGGGGGCGTTATGGGCTCGAAGAATCTGAAAGCGATTACGGTCAGAGGAACGGGTGCCGTCGCGGTTGCGAAGCCTGATGAAGTTCGTGACCTTACGAGGTTAATTAAAGAAGAAAACGAGAAACTGCATATCTTAAAATATATGTATAAAACGCCATATATGGCTCCACAAGACACAAAAGACCGATTCGCTAAGCGATATTTTAAGAAGCATTATGGGTGCTATGGATGTCCACAACAATGTCATAGCATTCACTATATTCCTGGAATAGGACTAAGTGGCGCGTCATGCGGGAATTGGCTGTGGGCGCCTCGATTTAGCCTTGATCCCAAAGAGATCTGGGAAGCCAATGTGCTATGCCAGAAACTAGGCATCAATACTTTTGAACTCATGGGAGGAATACCGCTCTTACTTATCCTTTCCTTTGAAGCAGATATTCTAACACGGACAGAAGTGGAAGCAGTCGTCGGGTTACCTACTCCGAAATGGTTGGGAGGCACCGCATCAAACCACGAATTCCTAACCATACTCCTCCACAAAATCGCGACCGGGGAAAGCCCCTACGCCGAGGGTACCGCACGATTTTCCGAATACTTTAGGGATAAATTGGGGTCTGGTGAAAAGCTCATGGATCTGTATAACGAGCTGTACACCGCTCATGGCTATGCGTTCCATCATGTGGACAATTTAGGGAGCGCACTACATTGGGCGACTGACACTCGGGATCCCATCGATTCATGCCACGATTATAAATTATCTGCACCAGAGATGATGAAACTCCTTGGATTGAATAATATTGTTCCAGATCCAATGGAACACTTTGGACTCCCCTTGTATGAGACCTACCAGATTCTTGATTTAAGTAAAACCGTGTACCGAGGAGTTGAACGGGTAGCTGTATGGGTGCAGGACAATCAGTGTTTAAAGAATTCCTTACCTGTCTGTGAATTTTGGAGCTCAGCAGCAAGTTTCTACAATCCTCCTGAAATGGACCTCAGAATCTTTGAAAGTAAGCTGCTCTCAGCCGTGACAGGGCTGGATATGGATATAATGACGATAATGAGGGCGGGTGAAAGAATCTGGAATCTCCGTCGGGCGGTAATGGTGAAACGGGAAAATCGTACACGAGAGCACGACACGTTAAACGAACCATATTTTTTGAAATCCATTATGTGCCAGATGGGAAGTGCAACTGGCTTGATAAATGGACCGATAGATAAGGCTAAATTTGAAACCCTAAAAGATAGGTACTATGAGTTGCGTGGCTGGGACGTTCATACTGGCTGGCCAACAAGAGCCAAACTTGAAGACCTGGAACTCAAAGACGTTGCCAACGAGCTGGCAAGCATCGGCAAGTTACCATAAGGTTAGTCAGATTTTATAGCAATCGAAAGTTGAAATTTTAATAAGCTAGCTTTATTATGTCGCTAACGTGCGCGAATCCAAAGATTTCAAGCTTGAATTTCAAAGGGCTACATTCATGATTGGGCTTTCACGATCAGGGCTAGCAAGATGTGGTCCGATTCGTATCCTTCTTTTTCAGCGGTAATCGCGAGCTCATAGAGTCCTTCCTTAACAATTGATGTATCGATAATTCCTTGGTAGTTGCCATTATCTTGGTCGACAAGGAGAAAGAGAATTTCTAAATTCCCGATGGTGGCTGTGACTGTTGCCCCTTCAATCGGGATGGCTGCCTCATCTAATAGTGTAGCAGACATGAGTAAGGGATCTCCCCTGACGATAGGGTTAGCAGATAACTGCACGGTGAGATCCAGCTTGCCCGTTGAATCAGTGATTTCGGTAACCTTGGCAAAGACGTAGGCAGAGCCAATGTGTAACCAATAGTCGAGATTTTCACTAATGTTCCTCAACGTAGATTGCAATCCCTCTGCCGTAACCTCTGCGACGATAATGGTTTTGGATGTGAAGCGGAACCCCCACCTATAATGGGGGTCAGGTCGAATAGTAAGAAAAGTCTCTACGCGTCCCCCGATCCACATTCGTTCTCCGCTGTGGTATAGCGTGACAAGGCTATTCCACACGTCATCACTTACTGGCTCAACAGCGATGTAGTCGCCATTAATGTCTTCAATGACCGCTAGTCTATTTGCACCATTCGAGGCCATAGCCAGCAATTGGTTCCATCCGACAACAGCGGATACCGCGATCAATAGAATAACCGCTATAACAGTTCGGTTCGCCAATGTTCGTTTCATCCAAATATGTAATCATCGTTGAAGGAAATAATACTATAGTTTAGAACAGAGTGTTCTAAAAAGTAGAATGCCGAAAGGTAGCTATCGAGCGGTGAAAAAAAGTTTGTGGAAGTGATTGAAGCTTGTTAGCTGTTTCCATTCCGATACCGATTGATACGTTATTTTTGACTTACTGTCGAGCCGCCAGTGGTGACTATGTCGCCAAGCGTTGGATCGCCATAGTAGTAGAGCTGTGAGCCTCCACTCAACGTAGCATCTAATCGTCCGTCGAGCTTGATAGTTGCCCTGCTTCCCCCGCTGAGGTTGACGGTTGCGTCATGAACCATGAAATGGGATAAGTTCAATTGGCTACCGCCTGAGGCGCTGATAGACAGATCGTTGGCTGAGCCTTTCAACTTATGGATGCGACTGCCTCCAGAAAGGTCGAGGACGAAGTCATGCGTCGAGTGGAATCCCTGAAGGGTGCCTTGGGATCCTCCTGATAATGTAACCTCGTCGAGGTCAGGCATTGTGATGGTGGCGTTCAAGGTTCCTGATTTAACCACTCTACCTGGTAGTAGACCTATTGTCAATTTGTCATTTGTTTTTGAGACCTGAATCGCATCGAATAAATTATCGTCAGCGGTGATAGTGACGTTGTATGTGGTTGATTGGGTAATTTCAACTTTAAAACCATTTCCCACGCTAACAGCTGTAAACGCATCGTAGTTCATCTCTTGAGTACGCATGTTTCCGGAACCTACTAATGGAAAGATCGTGTGCCAATATCCGGATCCATACAAGATGGCGGGTATGCTTATCGCTACTATGAGAATGATCGAAACGATGACTAGAGCACCCATTGGCTTTCGGGGTTCTCTCGGTATTCGCCTAGGCCTAGCCGCCGCTGGGCCAATAGCCGTTCCACATTTGGGACAATACTTCGCGGTTTCAGTCACATGGGCTCCACATTGAGAACAATATGGCATCGTTTCACCCGACAAACAAGATAGTTGTCAAACCTATAAAAATGATTGCATGGCAATGGCCTATGTCCATACATTAAACGAGAAAGGCGAATGTATCGTGTAAGCCAGCATATACTGGTTACGGTTCGATGTCAGCCAAGCTATCACTGGAACATTGTAAACCATAGCCATTATATGTCTCACATGTTTACGGATAACGGAAATAGGCACATCTAACCGATACTATCTCGATTTATGGCGCGCGCGCTTACTGTGTTTTTGAAAAAAATGGGGGATTACTCGATGGGTATTCGGTCTTCGAATGCCTTCCGCTTGTTCAGTTCTACCCGTAAGATACCGCGCTTGAAGGAGGCTTTGG
>CP070659.1:683015-688049 GCA_020355125.1 Candidatus Bathyarchaeota archaeon | reverse complement strand
TTTATCTTTAAATTAAGAAAATTTTCAGTAGCATTTTTTACACGTATGCCTAAAGTATCAGGGATTTCTGGTTTAAAGCCGATTATTACTCTATGTATCATTTACGGCAACCTTTCTATGGCTATCAAAGCTCATTGATATCATATTTCTCTTTAGCGCGCGCTGAAGAAGCATACACTAACTGGCTAGTTTATTTAGTATTATTTATAGTAGATAGATTTTATCTTTTAGTCAAAACTTGTAGGTTTTTTATTATATTGAAATCTCTAAAAATAAGGCTCATCCTATCCATAATTCAATCTACTTCCTTAGATAAGCCTATAAATATCCAACAGCTAGTCGATGAACTAGGGACTCAATATGCATATAGCGTATGTGCGCTCAACAAAAAATTAAAGGAATTCGAGAGTGAAGGATATATAGAAATCGAGGAAGAGTCAATTATAACCTCAAAAAGACAAAAAACATCTCTAGCGCTCCTCGCATTAAAGGAAGGCGTGGACATAGAAAATATTAGCAATACCCTCGGTTGGAAAGAATTTGAAGAAATCGTATCCGAGATATTAGCTTTTAATGGATTTTATACAAAAAGAAATTTTGTATTTAGAACTGATAAAAGAAAATTTGAAATAGACGTTTTGGGGTTAAAAGAAGATCTTATCTTAGCTATTGATTGTAAACATTGGAAAAAAACATGGCAAAGAGCAGCGATTATTAATTCTGTTAAAGCTCAGATCGACCGAACCATAGCTCTCACAAAATTATGGCCAAAACTTGAAGACAAATTAAATGTTCTGTTCCTCGAAGGAACACACGTTTTACCTATAATTGTCACCCTTTTCGAAACACCTTTAAAAAACTTCAAAAACGTGCCTATTATTCCAATCTATTATTTCCAAAACTTTCTTAATGTTTTATATACTCGGCTTGAAGAGCTAAAGACTTTCAAAGTTGAAAACTAGCGTACGTACTTAAATATGTCAATAAAAGCAAACATTGGTACATGCTATTTAAAAGGTTATTTAGCTAGTCTATGTTAGGTGCCATACACTTTCTTCAGAGATACGTTTTCCTTTAAAGACTATTCCCTCTCTTTTTAATATCGTATATCTATTGTTTAACCCTTCTCCGTGACCACTAAGTTTTAGATCTGAATTTACAACACGGTGACAGGGTACTATTGGTGCAAATGGATTTCTCGCTTCAGCATTTCCAACAGCTCTTGCTGCCTTTTCATTCCCTATGGATTTAGCAATATCTCGATATGTTGTTACAGAGCCATAAGGAATTTGAAGGGTTAATAATAGTGCTTTTTTGGTGAAGGGAGGTAATCTATCCATGTTAAGTTCGAATTTATGTTCTGTTAATTTACCTTTATAGATAAGATACATATTTCGTAAGATGTCATTAACCAAGTTTGTAGGTTTTTTATTAATGAAATTCGAATCTATTGGAATTTCCTTCAGAATAGAAGACACAACATCTTTTCTTTCTTTTAATGAATAACTAGTTGCTATTATCCTTTCATCCTCGTCAAGAGCAACCGCGAACCAGATTCCTTCAATTTCTTTGATATATATATGGTTCATAGATTAAACCTTATAGTATGTGTGATCCTTAAAATTTTTGGATTCTATAACCGTCTTTTCAAGCCTTTCATCAAGTATATAATCATAACGCGTTAGCAATATTTTTTTTAAGTTTATTCCGTTTTTGAGTTGTAACATTGCCAAGTTTTAAAATCCTTTTTTTGAAGGATTCGAATAGGTTCAATACTTTATTGTACTCGGGTATTGTCGTGGTTATTGATGCTAGCCTCATGGAATTGACTCCATGGAGCCTTAGTTCGTTTTTCAATTTGATAACATGGTGTCTTAATTGGTCTCCAGCAAAGGGACTGTCGTCTCCCTCAACGAATATAATGCCATCAGCACCATAAGCAAGAGCATTGAGTAAGTGTTTCGTGCCTATACGCATGCAACTTGGTATTAATATTATTCTGACGTTTGGGCTGTAACTTAGTCTCGTCTGACCAGCTAAATCCAAAGAAGCGTAAGCTGTCTTTCTCTCGACAAAAGCTATTATTTTCGGTTCTTGACCATCACTAATACTAACGCCTCGAATTTGGCTAATCAACTGCTCTTCTGTAAAATTGGTCAAATCTATCGCCTCTTTAGGGCATGAAAGAATGCATGCTCCACAGCCTATGCAGGAGATAGAATTTACCTTTATTTCGGAATCAACAGCGTCTATAGCGTTAGTAGGGCAAATAGATATGCATGATTTGCAAAGGTCGCACCTATTTTGATCTATAGTAGCGATTTCTGGAGAAACGAAGTATTTGCCCTTTCCTATAAATGTCGCAGCCTTTGAGGCAGTTGCCATCGATTCCAATACTGATTCCCTAATGTCTTTTGGGCTTAACACGCATCCACATAGATATATTCCATCTTTTGAGCTGTCGATTGGTTTAAGCTTATAATGGCTTTCTAATAGAAAATTATCGGATCCAAGGTGTAAACCTAGTATTTTCGATAAATCTTCAGTTCCTAATCTGGGAATAATGGCAGTACTAAGTACTACCATATCAAACGTTTCTTCAATCGGGGTTCCTGAAATAGTGTCCTCGGCTTTTATCACAAGTCCGTTGCTAGAAGGAAAGACTTGAGCCGCTAATCCTCGAACAAACTTTACGTTATGTTCTCTTGCAGAAGCATAGAACTCCTCGTATCTCTTACCATCAGCTCTAATGTCTTGATAAAAAATCCATGGTTCAGCGTTTGACACTGCTTTTTCTAGAAGTAATGCTTGTTTAATTGCTGCCATACAGCCTATATTACAACAGTACTCCACGGCACCTTCGGTGAGTGCTCGACTTCCAACGCATAAAACAAAAGCAACCTTCTTTGGAAGCTTTCCATCAGAGGGCCTACCGAAACCCTGTATGGCAATACGTTCGAACTGAAGGTTCGTTACGATATCAGAATGCCAGCCATGCCGGTATTCTCCCATTACTTCAGGATCTATTTGCTCATAACCAGTGCTAACTATGATTGCACCAACATTGAACTCGATGATTCTTTCTTTTTGGTTGAAATCTATAGCTCCGCCTTTACAGACTCTTTCACAAAGCTTACAAACCCCTTTAGTAAGGTAGAGACAATGTTCTGCGTCAATTGTATATACGCGAGGAACTGCTTGCGGAAATGGTATATAAATCGCCTTTCTTTGTTGTAATCCTTCCTCAAATTCGTTGTGGACATCGATTGGACAGAGTTTAACACATTCGCCACAATTAGTGCATTTCGTTCCATCTATGTATCTCGGTCTTTCTTTGACTCCCACGACATAATTTCCCGGCACGCCTTTTAATGATACAGGCTCAGCTAAGGTAAAGAGTTCGATATTCCGATGTTGCCCCGCACTTACCATTCTAGGCGCAAGTATACAATACGAGCAATCAAACGTTGGGAAAGTTTTACTCAGTTGCGCCATGTGGCCTCCAATGCTCGGACTCCGCTCTACCAAATAAACTTGATAACCTTTATCCGCCATTTCAATAGAAGCTTGGATCCCCGCAATTCCTCCACCAATGACAAGGACGCTTTGTTTAATATTAGTTACAATTGAGTGTAATTCTTCAAGGTGTTTGGCACGGTTCACTGCTCCTCGGATAAGGTCAATTGCTTTAGCTGTGGCTTGATCAACATTATCATGAACCCAACTAACCTGTTCTCTAAGGTTCACCATTTCAAAAAGATACGGATTCAAAGCAGCTTCTGATACCGTTTGTCTAAATGTTTCTAAGTGTAATTGAGGCGTACAAGAAGCTACGACCACCCGATTAATATTTTGATTCTTAATTGCGTTTATGATCATGTTTTGCCCAGCAGTGCTACAAACATATTCATCTGTCTCAGCAATCTTTACATCTTCAAATCCTCTGACCACATCCCGTACTTTGTTAATATCTATGGTGTCGCTAATATTGCCTCCACAATGACAAATGAATACGCCTATTCGAGGATCAGTTTCGCTTTTCACAAGTCTTCGCTCCCTTAAAGTCCCTTATAGCCTACATATTTAATCTTATTAATATGATGTTTTTATTTTATACATCGAAAAATATTTGTTAAAGCCTTCTTACACATCAAGATTCTTGCTGATTGAAGAATGATAAGATAAATTTAAACAATAGCTAAATTTCATATATTTCTATAATATTATTCGTTGGATGAGCCTTAAATGGGATATATGGAGAAGATTACCAACATAAGCGGCGAAAGTGTCCTTTCATGTTATCAATGTGGGATATGTAGTAGTGCTTGTCCCCTAAGATTTGCCATGGATCTTTCGCCAACTCAAGTTATAAGATTAATTCAATTAGGGTTGATAGAACGGATCATATCGTCAAACACGTTTTGGATCTGTAGCACATGTTTCAACTGCTACGTTAAATGCCCACGAGAAATTAATATTACTAAAATTATGGAAGCTTTGAGACAAATCAGATTAAGGAAAGAACAAGATCACATTAATTTGGATAAGCTCTCTAAAGAGGAACTCAAAAAAATGCCTCCAATCGCTTTAATAAGCAACTTTCGTAAGACAACGGCATAGACGTGGACAAGATGAGAATCCCATATTACCCCGGCTGCGCCATGAAGACCGCTGCCAAAAACTGTGAAATATCTGCTATAGCTGTTGCGCGCAAACTGGGCATTGAACTATATGAATTACCTCGATGGAACTGTTGTGGTGTATTTCCTTCTCTAGCAAACGATGATCTGATGCGCCATGTCGCGCCAATAAGAAATCTCATCCGTGCTCAAGAGTTAAAAAAAACAGGAATAAACGATGACGAAAATCGTTTGATTACTCTCTGTTCAATGTGTTTCCACACACTTAAAGAGGCCAACCTCTTCAGTAAAGATAAAGAAACGCTGATGAAAATTAATACTTTTATGGATAGGGAAACGAACTATGAGGGTAACATAAAAGTTCTCTCGTTTTTAGAAGTATTAAAAGAAATTG
>CP070659.1:678909-682915 GCA_020355125.1 Candidatus Bathyarchaeota archaeon | reverse complement strand
CCTCGCAATGGCAACACATGATAATGCAAGAAGACCCAGTGCAACTAGAATGTTACAGCTAGCTATAAACTACAAATCCATACTCAATCATCACAGGTTAAAGACGTACTCGTTTAAAACCATGTGCCACAAATGCACAGGATGCGAAATTGCTCCACAACAAGACCTTTGAACCCTCTAGCTCAGCTAACTAGCTCACTATATTCTTTTTAGAAGATGGAAATTGACTGCGTATTGGAGCCCTAAAAAAGGGGACGTGCGCGTTAAAAAGGAAAGATGATCATAAATGAAAATGAAAGCGATTGTCTATGAAAAATATCGGTCACCAGAGGTTCTTCAGTTCAAAGAAGCAGAAATACCGACTCCTAAAATTAATGAAATATCGGTAAAAGTATATGCGACTACCGTGCTTTGGGGAGACTCTCGAATGCGAAGTTTTACAGTTTCTTTCTATCAAATTATTCCCTTCCGACTATTAGCGCGCTTGCGCTAGGCCCGTATTTGCGAAAGCTAACGATTTGCGAAGAAAAGGCTATATAGGATATTTATCCTACATTATCGTGAGGTCGTGGATATAATCATGATCGTGAAGATGACAGCCATCCCATCAGCATCGGTGTTCGTGCAAAAAGGTGAACACCACAATCTGTTTAATTCGTATTCAGACATTTAGGCGCGCACGCTCAGCCTATTTTCAAATCATTTATATCCGCTCCTCACGTTGTTACTAAATCTAGCGTATCTGGAGGAAAATCGATTTTGCGAAGTATCGCTATTTATGGCAAGGGTGGGATAGGTAAGTCTACGATTCTTTCAAACCTCACAGTGGCTTTAGCGGAGCGAGGACACAAAGTTCTTCAAATAGGATGCGATCCCAAACACGATTCTACTCGACTTCTTCTAGGAGGATTCACACAGTCGACTGTTTTAGATCAATTAAACAGTTTTGGATCCATCTCCCTCGATGAAGTCATGCTAACTGGATGTCACGGTATTAAGTGCATTGAGAGTGGTGGTCCAGAGCCTGGAGTTGGATGTGCAGGGAGAGGCGTAATCCAAATGGTCGGCCTCCTGAAGGATTGTGGCTTAGATACCCAAAAGTTTGACTATGTCTTTTTTGATGTTCTGGGGGATGTGGTCTGCGGCGGCTTCGCTGTGCCAATGAGGAGCGGATACGCAAATGAAATCTACATAGTTACATCAGGAGAGTTTGCCGCGCTCTACGCCGCAAACAATATCGCTCGAGGATTAAGAAAATACTCGACTCCCCATGGCAAACTCGGAGGAGTCATAGGAAACGAAAGAGGAGTAAAGAACGAGCGAGCATTAATAACCGAGTTTGCGAAGATGATAGGAACAGAGCTGATCGCATACATACCCAAAAGTACACTTATCTCAGAGGCCGAACTCAACTCAAAAACAGTAATGGAATATGCACCTGAATCGGAATTAGCCAATATTTTCAGATCTCTAGCTGATATTGTGGAATACCGGAAATCTCCAGTCACTCCGACGCCGCTATCAGATGAGAAGTTGGCACACTTCGTTACTGAATTTAATTACGGAACAAAGCCCGCGTTCACATCGCGCGTCAAATCGGCTCAGCGCCATCCAAGTGTCTCATCGGCTCAAGCATCCATCTCTCATTTATCTTTTCAGAAAGAAGAGGTAGACCGTTCTAAGGGCCATATACGTGAAATTTCTTTTCCTAAGAGGCGAGAGACTGTCTATGGCTGTTCTCTCGCTGGAGCTTATAACGCCATCTGTCAACTCAAGGATGCTGTTACTATCATGCATGCTCCGCAGGGCTGTGCGTATATCAGTCTCTGCACAAGCATGGGTATAAGTTCCTATTTGAATGATAAAGCTACAGCACTACCTAATCTCCTTTGTACGAATATGCAAGAGAGAGATATGGTGTTCGGCGGGGAGAAGCTTTTAAGGGACTCTATATTGAGGATTCATAGCACGCTTTCGCCTACTGCTATCTTCGTTATTACATCTTGCCCTGCAGGAATAATCGGTGAAGATACTAACCGTATAATAGAACAATTAAAGAACGAAGGAATCGAAGTATTGCATGTTCACTCTGATGGAGTTATGGGAGGAGAGTTCGATGCAGGAATGCTCGGTGCCTACAAATTCGTAGCGGAACAGTTCATTGATGAAAGCACAAGCGTAATTGATGACACTATCAACATCGTTGGAGAACAGAACTTATCTATCATGGTCGATCAAAACTTTGCTGAATTGACTAAAATCCTTCACTACTTAGGGCTCAAGGTAAATTGTCGTTTTATTCGAAATGTAAGTCTGGGAAATATTAGAAACTTCAAGAAAGCCAAGGTGAACATTCCAGCCACGAATAACCCCATGGTTCAAACCTTGATAAATTTCTTTGAAACACGGTTTCATATGGAAACTCTAGAAGCGCCATTACCTCTCGCGTTTGAACAGACAACATCGTTCATCCGCGCCCTTGGATCAAAGTTCGCCAAGGAATCTGAAGCCGATAAACTGATTGTTGAGGCAAAAACAAATTATGATAGACGCCTTTCTTCCTTACGAGAATACTTTTCGGGGAAAAGAGTCTTAATTTATAGCACCCAGAATATCGACTGGCTCATCTCAACCCTCATAGATTTGGATGTTGAGATAGTAAAAATCGGTCTTTACAATCAGTTTTACCAAAGAGGGCCCTTTTCAGCCAAATATGAGGGGAAAATCAAGATCGAGCCGAATTATTCCTTCGAAAAGCATGAACAAGATATATTGGAAAACCACCCCGACTTTGTATTTATGAATTATGCGCCTAAACACGTGGTAAAAGGCGTCAAATACGACATCTTTCCTATCCACCCTCCCACATGGGGATTTTATGGTGGAACTGATTACGTGAGTAGGTTATTATCGACATTGAAGATTCCATTTATTGAAGGTTGGAAGTTTGATGAACACCTCTTCCGTAGCTCCTCATAGGCCCGATTCACTGATTGGTGCCATATCCGCATTTGAAGGGATCAGAGAAGCCTGTGCCCTTATTAATGGCCCCATAGGATGCAAAACATATACCGCCTACTTCCTTGATTTGCAAGATCCCCAAGCCACTTTTCGTGACAGGGCTTTCTATCTTACTGATTTTCATTTTGGTCAATCTAGGGTTCCTTCTACTTATGTCGATGAACAAGATTATGTTTATGGTGTCAGAGAGAAGATTCTTCGAGCCGTTCAAATGCTTGACTCTAAGAATTATAGGTTAATTGGCGTAATAAATTCGTCAGGTACATCACTAACAGGCGAAGACCTCACTGGAATGCTCACGGCTTCGAAATTACAGGCGAAAATCGCTATAATCGATAGTTCAGGATTCACCGGAACCTTCGCAAAGGGGTTCAGAAAAGCTGTAATCGAGATACTTCGATCCATTACCCAAAGAAGCGAAGAAATAATCCCTCGTAGCGTTAATATCATAGGGCCAACCATTTTCCATTACAATTGGGAAAACGACGTTGTAGAATTGAAGAGAATGCTTGAACTTCTCGGGATTAAGGTACTCTCAGTTATATGTGCCAGCGAAAGTCTGTATAACCTTGAAAAGGCTGGCAGAGCTGAACTTAACCTAGTAGTATATGAAGAATACGGAACCACAGTAGCCAAAGTTCTTGAAAAAAAATTCGGAACTCCAGCTCTCGGCATAAACAAACTTGCGCCTTTCGGGCTCACTGCTTCAGAGGATTGGTACGGCTCAATCGCTGACCATTTCAACCTTCCTCATAAACACATAGAATTAGAATCTAAAAGGATTAGAATGAAATGTTACCGTATCCTTGCACGGACATCAACCTTCAGTAGTAGATTAAAAGGTGTAACTTTCGGAATATTTGGTGACTCTTCTCAAATTGCACCCATCATAACTTTTCTTCACCGGTACCTAGGCATGTATCCAGTTATCATCGGACTAAGAGAAGTAGGGAATACAAGCTACTCTTTTATCGAACACTACCTT
>CP070659.1:673815-678809 GCA_020355125.1 Candidatus Bathyarchaeota archaeon | reverse complement strand
TTAACAGTTGTTGGGATTCCCTCAGCATCGCACCTTACGGTGTTCAATCCATCAGCCATCCAAGCATCATCTATGATAGTAAGGTTTTTCGAAGCCACCATATTTCCTAGTTTATTGCATAAGACACTTCTTCCCTCTTGAACAGACCTAGCTGAGACACCATATGATAGTAGCGATAGGAAGATGGATGATGTGTAATTATCAAATAACACTGGCAACGTTCTTGGTTCCTTTAATTTCTGAGATCCTAACGATTCTACGGCTCTCTTAGCAGCTATATGGCCTATACCGGAAAAATCAATGAGCTTCCTGCTTGAAATGGATTCAAAGCCCATCTGTTCTTCACCGCTTTCAATAGCCTTACAGTTTACACTTCCACTGATGCCAGTTCCAGCGTCTCCAGTGTTAATGCCTCGACTATTAGCAACCGCGAACTGCTTGATATTCACGTCTATCCCACCCTGTACGAAACGTATCCACTTATCCATATCTTCTGCTTCCTTGACGATCAACGAGGTCTTCTGTAATAATTCATCAGCTGTAACGGTCAGCATATTATCATCAAAAACGCCCCTTTTACTAGGGCCTCTCACTGGGTCTGGAAGATGAAAAAATTTGGAATCCTTAGGCCTAATTCTCGCGACTTTAACCGCGTTTTGTGCTGCTTCAAACATTTTTGCTTCTTCGATACTGCTTACAGCAGCAAATCCTACCCGCTTACCCAAGACTGCTCTTACACCTAACCCCGCAGTTTCGCCTTCTCTCAGATTGATTAAGCCACCTTGAATAGTTCCCTCTAAACTCTTCGTCCAAGAAATATATGATTCCGCTTCTTGTGCCCCGTAAGTTTCTGCTTTTTTTACAACTCTTTCAGCAAGGGAGATCAAATCATTTAACGTGATCATCTTTTATTCATCTCATCGCCTAACCTTGTTCTCCGCCAAACGTTGCTTGTTTCAAAACTATATGGGGTCCTCCAATTCCTACAGGAAGGGGAGATTGGCCTCCTTTACCGCATCCCCCAAAGTAACTTGATTGTAGCTTTAAATCGTTACACCGTCCTACAACATTTTGAAGCAAATTAAAAATATGGCCTCTAATTGCTACGTCTCTGAACGCGTATTTTGGCTCTCCATTTTCTATCCAGTATCCTCGAACGGCTTTAAACAAAAAAGTTCCATCTAATTCCACTTGACCACCTGCTGTGTTACAAGCATAAACTCCATCACCTAGAAGCTCGAATCCTTCATCTAGTGTCAAGTCACCTGGAGCAAAGTACGTGTTTCGCATTCTGCAGATCGGTTCAAAACGATAATCAACGGCTCTTCCATTCCCCGTTGGGACAACATTCGCCACACCAGCAGTTCCCCTTAAATGTAAATAATCCTCTAAAATCCCTTGGCGTAATAGCGTTACTCGCCGCGTCTTGGTTCCTTCGTCATCGAAAGGTAAGATGAATCCTGGAGACTTGGGACTGTCTATGACTCCTTCATCGATAATTGTCGCATATTTACTTCCGAGCTTCTGGCCTAACTTCCCGCCAAGGGGGCTTCCACCAGTCATAACAAAATCGTACTCGGATAAATGGCCAAAAGACTCATGAGCCATAACTCCTGCCAACAGGCCATCTATCAAGGCTTTGAATTTGCCAGCAGGTGGCTTTTTACCTTCCACTTTTTCAGCAGCCCATTTGGCAGCATTATAGCCGAAGGATTCAGGAGAATGTTCTTCTTTGTAACCTTCTAAACCAATTGATCCTCCATGTGAGTCACGGGCAGTAGCTAAAACGTTGCCTCTTCTGGACACCGCTCTCACGCCCATGGTTACAAGTAATACGTCGCATTTAATGTCTGTGCCCTCAGAGTTCAGAAATAATTTCTTCCCATACGCCTCTCCATAACTTGCTTGGGTAGTTACTAGATCGATTCCTACATCCTTAGCTGCTTGTTCTCCACGGAGCAACATCTCTTTTTTTTCTTCAAATTCAACATTTGTTGGATGCTTCTTAACATCAATAAAGTACTTCGCTTGGATAGGCTCATATTTCGTGGGCTTCAATTTTAGCTTTGCATGAGAGTTTGCGACTGTAGCAGCTTTAACTGTATGTTTAACGATCTTTCTAATTGACTCCTTTGAAAATCTGGTAGTGAAAGAGTAGCCTGTTGCACCGTTGATATATGCACGTATCCCAAGTCCAACTCTTCTGAAGACTCGAGTATCCTTAACACTCATTTTCTCTGAGGTAATTGTGATATGAGCTATATCATCTGCTCTCACTTCAACTAAATTGGTGTTCAGTGATTCACAGTAACTTAATGCATATTCCATAAAATCATGGATACTCCAGTCCAAAATCCATCACGCCTACTAAATGACATCAATTTTTTCAAAGCTATATCAGGTCCATATAGATAAATTCTTCTAAAAATCTGACCATTTAATATTGTGAAGAAGCACTAATCAACAAAGGTTTAGTTTTACCACAGGAAATTCCATGGGAGTTGATTTAATATAATTGGACTATTTCCACCAACCAATATGATGTCTTCAAAATGTGTACGGAGTAGTTTCTTTTTATCAATATGTGGAGGTTCATATGTGAGGGTCATCCCTTTTAACAGAGGTTGTTTATCAGTATCTATCGGCCCAAAATTTGGAGCATAGGGCATTAAATAATCATGACAATCCAAGCCAATTTGGTGTCCACATCTTATAATAGGCTCAAAGCCATGCTCTTGATTGATTCTACTAGATTCCTTTAATACATCGCTAGCGATAGCTCCTTCTTTAATGAATTTGATTCCTTCTTTATGGGCATCAACGGCTCTATCGAGAAAATTTTTAACTTGGGCATCCAGTGAAATAGGTATATTTCTTCCCATATCGGAGCAATATCCCGAAGAAACACTACAGCCAACATCAATGGATAACATATCTCCATATTTGATAACATTCGATTGTTTTGGTAAACCTCTACTAAATGATATGCTAGAGTCAAAGGCGAACTCTACTGCACCAAGTTTTATCATCTTTGCATCGAGTCTTCTTTTAAGCTCGTTAATATTCTTCCCAGGTTTAGCTAACAAAGCTATGTCTATTACCGCTTGTTCTGTAATCTGGATAGCCTTCTTTAGCTGGTTAATCTCATATTCATCTTTAATTGCTCTAAGCTTGTATGTGTAGTCAGATATATCGATCTTATCAAGGGGCTTGAGATTCAAACTTTTAAAAAGTTGTAGAGCGAACTGAGTGCTCATTGTTGATAAATCAAAACAAATTTTTTCAGCATCATAATACCTCTCAATTGTTCTTCTAGTAGCTCTGATATGATGTCCTTTCTCTTGTTTAATTGGGATGACATGGTCATAGGCCTCAAGTGCTTCGATCTTCGTTGCACTCCAATGAGGGACAATCACAGACGACTGCCCACTCACATCAATAATTATGGAGCAATGTTCTTCACCATATCCCCACGAACCTGACATATATATGAAGTTTGATGGATTTTGGTTAATAACTTCATTAATGAAAATTACTGTATCAAAATCCCGATTCTTGATCTCTTCCAGAATAGCTTTTCTTCTTCTTTTTATCGACTCATTTTCGTTCAAATCTAACTCACTTACACCGAATTCTCACATAATCAATAAAAACATTTAGGTATACTTAAGAACAATCTCCCCTTCTTCACGTGTTCATTATTATTTTTTGAATAAAATGATCACATACATGCATGGCCTATATTGGAAATGTAGGCTTCACATGTTGATTTTTCAGTTTTACCGTAAAGCTTTAGAATATAAAGCTCTTCATGATAAATGTGAAAATTCCATGGTTAATTACGTTATTTTTGGCGAAGATGAATTTTCAGAAAAACTTGCTAAGGAGCTTCAAGCTGATTTTGTTCAAATAGAATCAACACGTTTTCCCGATAGAGAATTAAAAACAAGAATAGACACTTCCGCGTTAAAGAAAGTTGGCGATAAAACAGCTTTGATAGTTATTAGGGCCATGCGGTACAATCCCAATCCTAATGATTGTCTTATAAAAACGATAATAACAACAGATACATTGACAAAATATAAGATCCGTCACATGGATCTACTTCTTCCCTATATGTTTTATGCTAGACAAGATGGTGAAAGACTACCCGGTGAATCCGATTCACTAACACAAATTGCTAAAATCTATGAAGAATTAGGAATTCGAAACCTAATAACCGCCAACTCCCATCTTTATGGTAAGAAAAATCCGCTTCAAAATTTTTTTACCACTGTCAAAATATATGACATAAGCACAGCGAAACTCTTTGCAAATTACCTCGGAACGAAACAATTAAAGAACCCGTTCATTATAAGCCCAGGAAGCGGGCCTGAAAAAATGGCTATGGAACTTTCCGCTTATCTTAATTGCGAGTTCGAATGTTTACCCAAAACGAGAAACCCTGAGACCGGTAGAGTGGATATGGGCTCGCCAACATCGGATTTGAAGGGTAAGGATATAATCCTCTACGATGATATTGCTTCTTCAGGTGGAACAACCGAAATGGCTTACAGACTAACTGAAATTCACGAGCCCAACAATATTTTTATTGCTCTCGCCCATCTGTGGACAACGCAAGGCATTAATCGATTAAGCATTCTGAGCAGTTTAGAATTGATGACTACTAATTCCTTCATAACTGAAAGGGTTGAAAACCCCTTCACAGAACTGTCTTTAACAGAGTTATTTTCTGAACAACTCAAAAAAATTGAATAAACAGCGTTAAATATAATTGTGCATACGAAAGAAAATAAGTATGTCTCGCGCGCTTAAGATTAGCTTTTTTTAAAGAAAATTTTTTTAGTTTTTATATTTCATAGTAGGTGAACGGGTGTGAAATTGACAAAAACTGATTTGTCTGCAAAACGTCTGCATAATATTCGTTCCTCGGGAATACGACGCATGATGACACTAGCACGGCAGATGAAGGATGTTGTAAGTTTAACTTCTGG
>CP070659.1:669130-673715 GCA_020355125.1 Candidatus Bathyarchaeota archaeon | reverse complement strand
TCTCATTGTTTTCTGTATAGATGAGGCTAGATGTGCCTTTTTCTCCTTTGAAGTCCCCTAAATTGGCGAGGTTTTCTATCGCTTTCCTAAGAGGTGCTGGTGGACTAGAAACGTTTTCTTCTGTGAAGCCAACTACCATTAACGCTGTTTGAGATGCCTCTAGGCTAGTTTTCTTAAAATCCAGTTTCATGGTTTTTAATGAAACATTAGAGTAGATATTTTTTTCCCAAATTTAGCGCGCGCGCTACAGGACCACTCTCTAGATTCTCAAATAAGAATGAGTGCCCCTGTAAAGTGGTAAAGTATGTTTTATAAAATCATAGAACATTGTTTTCGAATTCGAGCAGAAATACATATAATAACCTATGTTTCGAGGCTGTTTTGTAACTTTTCTAGGGTATTTTATTTTAACTAGCTTGTTCATAAATAACTAAAAATCAAAGTTAGATGCTAGAATCATTTTGAAAAAAAGAGAGAATTGTTAGCTAGGATTAGATCAGCTAATAAGGAAAAAATGGATTGAAGCTATTAAACAAAATCGAATTTTATGTAAAAGAGTATGTGAAGCTTAAGAGTTTGCCCTTTCTTTTTTATCGTATGCTTCAAGCTCTCAATCGAAGAATCCCGCTCCCATCACAAGCCCTACAAGGCTATGTACGGATCACAAAGGACGATAAAGCGTATATTCGAACTATCCTCACGTTCTTAAAGCAATATTTACCACACATGCATGAAGCACACACCATGTTAGCAGACCAGTTACCTTGGTTTATTATCGGTAAGCATTTACTCGAAAAACATGTCCAGATTACAGAGAACACTAAAATCTTGGAAGCAGGATCTTTTGCACCACTACAAACATTATTCTTTAGAAAAAAAGGGGCTTCTTTGATATGCTGCGACCTCCATACGGATTTATGGCGTATAGATGAAACATTTTATCATTTTAGATGTAACCTCTGCTACGATGATTTCGGAGAAGAAACGTTTGACATTGTGATTTGTACTGAGGTGTTAGAACATCTTCCCTGCAATTTATATATGGTGAGAAATAAGTTGATCCGATGCTGTAAAAATCACGGATTTCTACTCGTCTCATTCCCGCTGAAAGGGAAGCTATCAGCACCTTATTCCCATGAGTTTCTACAAGAAAACGACTGGAACACCGAACATGATCATTTGAGAGAATTTACCGAATCTACCGCAATCCAATTCCTAACACATCCAGAGTTGAAACTTGTGAAAAAACAAAAGGTGTATACATATGGCTATGGTGGAGAAATACTAGTTGCTTTATACAAGAAAATCAAAATCTCATGCCCCAGATAAGCTGACATACTAAAAAATCGAGCGCGCGCGCAAAGCTAGCTATTTTAGCACATGCTTGAATACTCGTAAATTGTTTCTTCCCAGAATCTTCTCGATATCTTCATCTGAATATCCACGAGTCACAAGGCCTCTCGTGACTTTGGGTGCTCTAGCTATGTCATCCATTTCAGGAAAACCACATCCCCCGTCGAAATCTGAGCCTAATCCTATATGGTCGGAACCTACAAGGTCTACAAGATAGTCTACGTGATTCAACCATTCATCCAACCCCACCTCGTTCAGATTATCTCGTGTGACACCTTGCTTGATAAAACTACCACAATAACTCAGGTTTATTACCCCTCTCTTCTTTACTAATGCCTTAATTTGTTCGTCAGTCAGATTCCTATGATGGTTGGAAAACTCTTTACAATTAGAGTGAGAAGCAATAACAGGATTATCTGTTTTCTCCATCACATCCCAGAAGCCCGTTTCATTTAGGTGCGATACATCAACGATCATACCCAGCTTATCCATCTCCTCTAAAACTTCAATTCCGAAATCAGTTAAATGCGATCCCGCGTCATCTCTCGACCCATCTCCTAACTCATTTCGAGGAAAATGCGTCAATGTCAGCATTCGGACGCCTAGCTTGTACAGCATCCGCAAAACTCCGATGTCTCCTTCAAGCGCTTCCCCTCCCTCAAGAGAGATCACGGCTGCGATCCTTCCCTCCTTTACAGTATTAAGTATCTCTTGAAAGGTTGTAGTCAAAGCTATTTGATCAGAATTCTTTTCGACCTCTGAGTAGAAAACGTCAAGCATCTGGAGTAGCCTCCTAAGACGGCGGGCTCGATAAATCGGGTTTGTCACGCACATAGCAAAGACCAGACAGTTGACTCCACCTTCTTTGATTCTTGGTATATCGATCTGTCCTTTATCGGATCTCTCACCCAAGGTGCGTTTTAAACTGAAATCTCGCAGCTGTGTTGCAGGTCCTGCCATCATATTTCCTATGGTATCGTTATGTGTGTCAACCACGATAGACTTACTATGGATTGATGATGCTCTTTTCTCTTCCTGCTTTCTTAGATTGAACATCGATTTTATTCCTCCTAGCTAGCTATGAATAATTAGCATGTACACAGTTTTTAATATTCTCCAATCTTATAGTGCGTGCGCTACAAGTTGGCTTAGGGCGAACGGGAAAATTCCTAGCGATTGAACACTGGAATGTAGTACCCGACATTATAACTCTCGCAAAGGGGATTGCCGGAGCGCGCGCGAAACATGCTAGCTAGAAATGTTTCTTCTTCGTTGTTTTGCCTCTAAAATTGATGGCTTTTGATAAGATATTTTTTTCTTTCTCTAATTGTTCAATTTTAAATTCCAATTCCTTAATCTTCTCAACTAGCTTATATAATACATTGTACAGTTCTGTCATTTTGAATGCCATTTCAAAAGCCAATTTATCGTTAAACAATTACACAATATAAGCTTTACACTCTGAGGAAAAGACGATATTTAATCATGTTTTACTGAGATCGTGATTAAAGTTTACCTAGGTAGCTTAAATTCTTTAGGTAGCTAGCTAGATTAATACCTTCAGTCCAGCTTTCATAGATTTCCTTCAATCGTTCTGGACTGTAGTCGATATAATGTCTTGCAAGAACTGAATTTGGGATTCTACCGCAAAAAGCAACAACGTATAGCGCGCGCGCTAGCCAGCATTAGCGAATAGATCTTCTTAAAAAATCTACATTGTACGCGCACGCGCTAACTGGCACTACCAGATGATCGTATCTTAGAAATCCTTGGTTGTTCGGATATTTTGGTCATTTTGAATAGGTATAAACCCGTAATAGCCCACAGAATAATCGATAATCCTGATAACGCCCAAGTTCTGATCAAGTACTGAAAAATGAACAAGTCAACTTCATTGAGTTGCGTGAGTATTTCTAGCAATCCGGGTGCTTTAGGCCAAGGAAAAAATGATCCCGTGGGTCCGCTCGTCCAAAAAACCTCACCAGTAATCGAGTTGACATATAAGTGCCCATTGGCTATTATGTGGCATGAGATAGTGTAACACGTGACGATTGTTGAAATGAGTAAGAGAACAATTAGCTTTTTGTTGTACCTCATATCGTCATAAGACACCTATGTGGTAGAATAGCTAACAAAGAGCTAATAATGCTATGTTTTTGAACATTTTGTTCCAAATTTAGAACACTGGTTCTAGCTAGCTAGCGCGCGCGAATCCAGCTGAGAGCTAGCTAACTATTGTGGCATAGAACTTCTTTATGTCTGAAACATTGAATAAGATGGTCATTCACCATTCCAGTGGCTTGCATATGTGCATACATTGTTGTCGGACCTACAAATTTGAATCCTCTTTTTTTCAATTCTTTGCTAATGATAGTAGAAAGAGTAGTCTTGGAAGGAATCTGGTTTGCATCTTTCCAATGATTAATAATCGGTTTTCCGTCAACAAAATTCCAGATAAAGGCATCAAATGAGCCAAACTCTTCCTGAGTTTGTATAAAAGCCTGTGCATTTATAATAACCGCTTCAATTTTACGACGGTTACGTATGATGCCGCTATTTTGCATTAATTCTTCGACTTTATTATTTGTATACAATGCAATTTTCTTTGGATTAAATTGGTTAAATGCTATCCTGAAATTTTCTCTTTTTCGAAGTATAAGAGGCCAACTCAATCCAGCTTGGTTGCCTTCCAACACTAAGAATTCAAATAGTTTCTGGTCATCATGAACAGGGACTCCCCATTCCTCATCGTGGTATCTAAGTAAGAGAAGATCATCCTCAGGAACCCAACTACAACGACGTTTTGTTATCAAATCAATCTTCATGTGCATCAAATATCAGTTACAAGGTATTTAAAATTGAATTAATATTAGTTTTTAACGATGATAGATGGCTTAAGAAGTAAATAGCTCGCAAAAAAGATAATAGAAAAAAGGAGGAGGGGCTTGCGGGAGAAGACCACACTTAGAGTTGGTTGTTCGACAAGTTGATATAGCGCACGCTAAATAATTTTTTCCCGTGCTTAATATGGTCGATGTGTTAGATGCTAATCTCGGTTTTTTCTTCATCATGCATGCATCAACTTGAGAATATGAAGGATTTTACAGGGTATCGCGCTAACCTTTAAAATTAAGATCAACTTATGCTTTAAGCATGGATCTGTCACTGAAACATTCTCAATTGACGATTAGGTGGTGCACGAGATGATTACGGAGATTGATCTCATTGAAAT
>CP070659.1:665152-669030 GCA_020355125.1 Candidatus Bathyarchaeota archaeon | reverse complement strand
TTCATACCCGCGTCTTTAAGCAGTTTTAGGGCTTCTAACGTCATATAACCATTGTAAACAAAGCAGCAATATAATCCCTTACTGCGACCTCTCTTAAACAGTTCAATCGTCCAGTCGGTTAAGAGCGTTGGCTCCTGAAAACTAACACACAAACCATTATTCCTTCCCCGAATGGCTTGTTCAACAATTTTTTCAAGAAGGTAATATCGAGACGTTTCAGGGTTCGGTTTAATTTTTGAGAGGCGATGATTTTGACACCATATACAGTTGAAATTGCAGGACCACGTTGAGAGAGTTAGTGCCGTTGAACCTGGCCAATAATGAAAAAACGGCTTGATTTCGATGGGCCGGCTTTCTACTGCGCTAAGGTTTCCATAGACTAGCGTATAGAGCTTATTGTTTACATGTAGCCTAGTCTTACAAAACCCCCGCTGGCCAGCAGAAATTATGCATCTTCTCTCGCATAAGGCACATCTAACTGTATTATCAGGCAGGTTGTCATAAAGCACTGCTTCGTGAACTGTGGGATGTTGTAGTAGATCATTCATCTTTTTCATGGCGTATAAAAAAAGAAATTGAGAAATATTTAATTAGTAGGCAAGATCACGAGTAAAATTTACTCCTTCCTGATCTTCGTTTTGAACTCTTTCATGTTTCGAATGCCTAGAGAATGCAGGTTTCCGATATGAACTTTTGTAAGATGTTTCTTCGCCATTTTGTAACACTCTATCACTTGTTTCAATGGAGTAATAGGCAGGTCAGCCATCATGAAATCTGGATGAAACACAAGTAAACTATAAGGGATCTCAGGGTCAAGATTCGCAATGAATTGAGCAATCTGTTCAACCTCACGAGCGTCAACATAGGTTGGGACAAGTAGAGTAGTTGCTGTTAGTACTGGAAGGTCTGGCCTTAAGGGATAAATGTCACGGGCGATCATCTTGAAGTTCTCGAAAGCCCTCTGGTTTGGGACGCCGCTAAGAGCATGGCTTATCGAGGGAGTGAAGCATTTTAGATCAAATTTGGTGGTTCCTCCACTCTGCAGGGCTATATCAGCGGCTTGACTGACAAGCTTTGGATTACCGCAACCATTCCACTCAAAACATATTCTCAGAATTCTATTTGACATCTCCTTTAATACCGCTTGCGAAGCCCTAATAGCAAAGGGGAGCTGTGGCTCTGGCGACCCTCCAAAGAAGCACCAACACGATATTCGGGGATCCCTCCTTGTCGTAGCTATCAGATCCTCTGCTGTGACTCTCTTTTCAGCAGAAAGGTTTTTGTGTGAAGCGTTCTGGCAGAAAAGGCAGTCAAAATTACAGCCGTAAAAGAATATTGCTAAGTTAGAGTAGCCGTACTCTGGACCTGGAGTATAAGTGTATGTTGGGTATCCAGTGGCTGTTCCAGCGGGACAGAACCATGCCGCACAACAGTTGGTCACTTGGCTATCCAAGTAAGAGTGCAAAACTCCGCTTTCTGAGCTTATCAGAGATTCCAGCCTTCCATCGATAATTCGTTTGAATCCACAATAGCTAGTATCCTGCTCCCCTAATCTACATTCATTAGCACAGACATTACATAGCACTCCATCTTTCCTCTTTGGAGGAAGGGGTGGCAACTCAAAACGAGCCCTAATTCTCGCATGTGTTTCTCTAACATAGGGTAATGCTTCCTTCGGTCGTTCCCGTAAGCAGTCTACACAGATCCTGAGACAGTCCGCTGTAAGCTTAGACGTCTTTCCGCAGATCTTACACTCAGTTTTAGAGGTTTTTATTAGCCCTTTGAGTAAACGGTAAGCCAAAATCTTAGAACCCTTGCTCCGCCTCTATTTTCAAACATATTATAGTAAGTACATTAGCAATAAAAACTCAATCTTACTATTAGCTTGCTCGCGTGGCTTCGAGTGCTCGCGCTATGGCTTCTTTTTGAGGAAGCGCTTCATATTTTTCTGAGCATTCTCCATTTTTAAAAATGATGACGGTCGGAATCGATAATACGTCGTATTTACGCCATATCCCAGTGGAAGCAATATCCATCTCGTAGAAGGTAGCTTTACCTTTAACCTTCTCCGCTATCTCTCTGAACTGTTTTTTGAAAACGTAGCATGTTGGACAAGTTGGAGATGAAAATAGGACGGCGACCGGCTGAGATGCATGGAGAACCTTTTCAGGGAAGTCAATATCTGTAATAGAGACCACTTCATCGCTCTTTTTGCCTTTGAGGAAATCCTTTAGTCTTGAGAAAGGCTCAGAATATTTTTTATAGGCTATTCGGTAACCAACCCTTTCTATAGTGGCTTCTATCTCCTCAATCTGAACTCTGTCGGGGTCATAGATAACCTTCAATGTCTTATTCAAGTAGTTGCCCTGTACATTGGTTACGCCTTCTAGCCGCTTTACTTCCCTTTCCAGGACAGGGATACATGTAGGACAGTCCATACGGATTAATGGAATCGTTTTAAGAGCAAGCTTTGAAGCCATTGTTTTACACCTCGGGTATGAACCTTCTCAGGAGCAAAGAGTTAGACACAACACTTATGGAGCTGAAGGCCATCGCCCCAGCAGCGAAGATAGGATTCATCACGATACCAAAGGAACGAAATGCCCCGGCAGCAACTGGAATGAGGGCGGAGTTATAGCCAAAAGCCCAGAACAGATTCTGCTTGATCTTTGAATAGGTTTTCTTACTGAGCTGAATAGCAGTGATTACATCCATCAAATTATTCCGGATGAGGATGATGCCCCCTGTCTCCAAAGCTACATCCGTCCCACTTCCTAACGCGATACCAATGTCAGCCTGAGCAAGGGCAGGCGCGTCATTAATACCATCACCAACCATCGCCACTACTAAACCCTCTTCTTGAAGCTTCTTGACCTCTCCGACCTTATCTTGTGGCAATACTTCAGCCAGATATCGTTCGATGCCTACCTGCATTGCTATGGCCTCCGCTGTCCGCTGATTATCGCCAGTTATCATGATAACCTGGAGCCCCATTTTCTTCAAAGTAGCTACTGCCTCAGTAGCATTCTCCTTTAGCTCATCAGCTACCGCAATGATGCCTACAACTTTGCCCTCTATAGCAACGAAGATGAGCGTTTTTCCTTGATCAAATAGCTTCTCAGCCTGCGCTCTTATGTTGTTATCCATCTCTGCACCGATCTCTTTCATAAGGCGCTGTGTGCCTACGATCATCTCTTTTCGTGTAACAGTGCCTTTGATGCCTCTGCCCGCGAGAGCTTCAAAATTCTGGGGTTCTACAAGGTTAAGTCCCTTCTCTTCCGCGAATTTAACGATAGCTTCACCGATTGGATGTTCTGATCTCCTCTCCAATGATGAGACGAGTCTAAGCAAATCGTCAGGATCGTCCCCAACCACGTCAGTTACTGCAAGTTCTCCCTTGGTTAACGTACCCGTTTTATCGAACGCGATGGCCTGCAGTTCTCGCGTCTTCTCTAAGTAATCACCACCTTTTATGAGGATTCCATTTTGCGCTCCTTTCGATGCTCCAACTAAGATCGCTGTAGGAGTCGCAATTCCCATAGCACAAGGACACGCGACGATGACCACTGAGATGAACGCGGTTAAGCTGAAGCCAAAGCCGGCCTCCGTGAAGAAATACCAGCCAGAAAAAGCGATAAGGCCAATGGCTAAGACGACGGGGACAAAGTAGGCTGCGACCGTGTCTGCAAGATTCTGGATGGGCGCTCGACTAAGCTGTGCCTCTTCCACCATGTGGACTATCTGCTGCAGGGTAGTATTCAACCCAATTCGGGTGACTTCTATCTACAATGCACCTTCCTTGTTAATGGTTCCGCCTATGACTTGTTCCTCTACATCCTTTATTACAGGAACACTCTCTCCCGTGATCATGCTCTCAT
>CP070659.1:658315-665052 GCA_020355125.1 Candidatus Bathyarchaeota archaeon | reverse complement strand
TCGCATGATGATGGGGACCGCATCCACATTCGCAACCACATTCTTTACACATTTTTTTTACCTCCATTTAACGATAAAAAATATTAACAGTGAAGTATTTATACTATCAAGTTTATAGTAACATAGTCGCTATCGTGAAAGAAAGTGAAGAATATGCATACAAACGGTGATCATGTCTGTTTTTGTCCCATTAAAGGCGTCATAGATGTCATCAGTAAAAAATGGGCGCTCCTCATTGTCAACGCCATCGGGAATGAAGGTCCACTACGGTTTAATAAGATCATGGACGCGTTACACAGTATCAGTCCTAAAACCCTGTCTGATACGCTGAAGGATCTCGTTGCAGAAGGATTACTTAAGAGGACATCGTTTGCTGAGATCCCTCCCCGAGTTGAGTACTCGCTAACAAAGGATGGCGAAGATTTTCGACACGCTATTATCCCATTGTTGGAGTGGGCTGCTTCACGAAATAATCACTGTGGGAGAAAATGTGTGCCTATATATCGAAGCCTATCCGCTCATCGAATAAAAAGAACCGAGAGAAAGTTCTAATAACTCGATAGCTTACACTTCATGGCGTGCGTTGTTGAAGGGCTTTTTTGAACGTTTCATACTCAAGAACGTCTTCTCCTTCGGTGATGCATGGGCCTTCAGGATTTATATGGATAATGAGACCTTCAGGGAGCAGCATTTTAGGATTCTCTCTGACGTTGAGAAATCTCCCAGGTCCAATATATGCAATGATGGAGGCTTGCTTGTAAAATCGTTCTTCAATGGGATGATACGTCCAATGAAGGAGCGAATGATAATATTTAGATGGAAACTTCCCTTTACGCAAGATCATTCTATCTATTTCCTTAATAGCATCTATAATGTCTGCGTTATCATGAAGAGACAGCTCTAGCTCATTCCCCATTATTTTGTTAATAGAATATTGTTGAACATACACGAGCACTCTTTTCATTCCTAATCCCTCATTGATCAATGAATCAATCCATTTCAATTGCGTCGCGCGCGCTAAGTAACCTTGTTTTGCAGCGTGGGCTTAGATGGATTTATTTGGCTGTGGTATCTTCTTCCATCAGTCCAAATGAATTTCCTTCAGGATCTTCGAAATATGCTGTCCAACCCACTCCAGGTATTGCGGTTTTTGGAACTATAATTGTTCCTTTGTGTTCCTTGATCTTCTCGATGTATTCATCGATTGAAGGGACGCTTATGGTGTTGACTGTAGCGGCTCGAGCTGCCGTTCTTCTCGTCAGTCCTCCATCGATGCCCGGTTCATTTTTTCCCGTCATAATCAGCCAATAATCCATAGGGCCTTTCCACTTCTCAAATTTCCAGCTGAACACTTGCTCATAGAACTTTGTGAGGGATTCGGGGTTCGCAGCGTTTATTTCAAAATGTACTACTCTTGGCAAAAACATCACTGAATCACCTAATCATTAGTACTATATAAATAGGTTCTGTGCACGCGACGATGATAATTAATATTGCTTCTGCTATTAATAGAGTGTACTCGTGATTTGTATGGATGAAGTAAAACAGTGGTATCTTGACAAAAGGATTGAACGGACGTTACAATCGCTCAAAGAGAATGGGTTCGAGACGATTTATGCTCCCAATAGAGCAGAAGCAGCCAAAGAGATCGTAGCCCTCATTCCGAGTGACGCATTGGTAGGGATTGGTGGTTCCATTACCGTCAGAGAGCTAGGTCTTTTAGACGCCTTGAGCCGTCGGGGGAATAGGGTGGCCCAACACTGGCAGTCGGCGATCTCGTCCGAAGAGCGGATGGAGATAAGGCGGACGCAGCTCATTTCTGATGTGTTCCTTACCAGTAGCAACGCGATTACCGAATCTGGACAACTGGTCAATGTCGATGGAACCGGGAATCGAGTGGCTGCCATGATTTTTGGGCCCAAGAAGGTTATCGTTGTTGCGGGAATGAATAAAATTGTTCGAGATCTTGATGGAGCGATTGAACGTGTCAACAGTATAGCGGCACCTATGAATGCTATGCGATTAGGTTGTCAGACGCCGTGTGTCGCGAACGGGGTATGCACAGACTGTGAATCGTCCGATAGGATCTGTAGCGTCACCACGATCATCAATAGGCGGCCTGGTCGGACAGATTTTACTATCGTTCTTGTAGGTGAGGAACTCGGGTATTAACCTTATCTAATCGTGCGCATTAACCGCAGTTACTCTAAAATGTCATGTACTCTGTCTTGTGCTGCGTTGGTTGTAATTCTTTTTAGATGTTTATCGCTGTGAGCTAATTCGAATCATTTTTTCAGCCATTTGCGAATCAGTGTGTTCAGGTATTGGATGAACTCGTGTTTCCTCATTTCATGGTGTTCTTCAACGTGCTCATCAATCATCCATGGATCGCCATTGATCGCTTGCCCACAGAACGGGCATACCAAATACTTGCTGATTCCGCACCACCTGTTTCGTGTGAAGGCGGAAGGAGAGAGCAACAGCTTGAGAAAAGAAGAAAGGAGGACCACTACTACTTCTGAAACCGTGAAGCTCTCCGCTTTCTCTCTTCCTTCGCCGATAAAAAAATAGCTCGAAACTGTATTTATAACCCCGTTCATGGTAGGGGGGAGAGGGGGAGCTCTATTGTACTGTATCTGATGGATAAAATGTAAAATTGTCAGCATTCTACTCTAATCAAGCGATAACATGCCTACGATTCAACCAGTTAACGCGTGTGCATTATTTTTTTGGTTCATTCATGTTCTTTTTCCAAGCTTCAACACCATTATGGAGAAGAGACACGTGATCGAGACGGTTACTAATAATGTTTCAGCGGAGGATATCTTGAAAAAGTGAATGAGGGCAACTAGTATGAGATCGAAGATTAGACCTAGTGCAACGAATCCTCCCGTTTTTTTATCCACGTTTCACCCCTCTCTCCATATTCGACCACTTTATCTCGCGCGCAGTACTTGTCAAGCTTTAGATAGGGCTCTTCTAGATTCGAGAAAGCCTTCAATGAATTGCTGAATCATATCTGAGATCGAAGTTTCATGATCAGCACATTGTTTCTGAAGCGTTGTGTACGTGTTTGAATCGATTTCAAGAGTTATCTGCTTAATGATTTTCACCATTCGACGCATCACCGAGCATGCGTACAAATAACTTTACCACTAGCTAACAACCGCTCGTATCAGCGCATACGATGTGACGCCCGTGAGGAGACTGATCACGATTGTACTAAATATGGACATCGACAAACTGAGCGAGATATAATAAAATGCGATCATCATTAAAATAGACATTACCAATGCGCCAATCTCTACTTTCAATTCCAGAAACCCCTATTTTCCTTTTACATCAAATAATTATACTCTTATTGATAGAAAATATTATTGAAACGATGATTCAAAAAGTAGAATGCGAACTCACTCAGTAGAAAGTTGTAGTGCATGTGCTTTATCTATAATCTAATGAGGAAAAAATAGATTGGAGGAACAACATGTGTCCGAGGTTATTATTCACAACTCGATAAGTCTAGATGGTTCTCTTACTAATTTTCAGCCGCATATGGGTCTCCATTATACGATTGCCCGAAACTATCAGCCCGATATACACCTTATAGGCTCTAATACTGTTCAGGTTGGAGTGACATTGTATGGTAACACCCTTCCCCAAGAAGAAGAAAAGGACTTTCATCGGCCAGATCGGGACCACAGACTCCACTACTGGATGGTACCCGATACCAGAGGGCTCTTACAGGGGATACTACACGCTTGTAGACGATTTGAGTTTTGTAAAGATGTGGTTATCTTGGTATCAGAAACAACGCCTAAAGAGTATATTGACTACCTTACAGAACGGAACTATGCTTATCACGTAGTTGGCAGAGACCATGTGGATCTAAAAGAGATGTTTCGACTCTTCTCCGAGATTTATCAGGTGAAAAAGACGTTAGTGGATACTGGGCGAATATTAAGCAACCTCCTACTCGAGTCTGGCTTAGTCTCAGAAATTAGTTTACTGATCCATCCAGTCATTGTCGGGGAGAGCTCATACAATATCTTTGGAAATATCCGCAAAAATGTTAATTTGAAATTAGAAAAGGAAGAGATTATCGAGAAAGAATATATTTGGCTAGTCTATAAGATTGTGAGATAACCCATGTTTTTTAGGTTTACGGACTAGATCTGTTTAGAATCTTTGTAAGCGGGCGCGATTTGAAAAATGGATAATCCATCTATTTGATGTTATCATCGTGAATACGTCTTTTATCATTGGATCGTTGACACGCGTGCGCGCGCGCTTATCAGTGACATTATTGTAGCGTGATGTGTTGTCCTGGTTTTAGTGTGACAACCTTGATTTGTGATGTGGTTTCCACGGCTTTTTGGAATTCTTTAGGGTTGGTATCCCAACAGTGCATAGGAATAACCATTTTCGGTTTAATGGCGAGGGCGGCTTCCACAGCTTCAGGGGTGTCCATAGTGTAGGTGCCTCCACTGGGAAGTAAGGCTAAATCCAGGTTCTTTGTTCTCAACCGCTTCATTTCTGGGATGAAGTCGGTGTCTCCAGCATGATAGAGGGCCTTACCTTCCACGGTAATTAAGTAGCCGACTCCAAGGCCTTTAGGGTGATAAGGAACACCAGGTGATCTAAATCGTTGGTAGTTGTAGGCTTGAACAGCCTCCACGGTTATGCTTCCTACCACTGCTTGGTCTCCTGGTTTGAGGCTTTTCACCTTTTCCCCTATCATGGAGACGCAGTCTGAGGGCGCGTAAATCGTGGTGTCCTCCTTGCGAATCATATTGATCTTGGTGGTATCGCAGTGATCGTGATGGGAGTGGGTTACTAAGATGAGGTCTGCCTTTTCAGTGTATGATCCTTCATAGGGATCGATGTAGATGGTTTTCTCCTTCGCTTTAACCATGAAGCTTGCGTGACCTAACCATTTTACTAATACATCCATTCTTTACGTTCACCTTCGATAAACCATGATGCTTCAGATTTATTTATTTTATTATTTCCTTAACCAATCGACCAATCGTCTTTCTCATAAGTTCAGTGTGTTCCACTCAACAGCGTGCGCACACACTTTCTCCACAAACTCGATAAACGCTTCGCGCGCGCGCAAATAATGATGAATAAACGCAAAGATTATGTCAGTAATACGGCACCGCTTGGCTTATACTCTGCCTTGATTTGGTACCCGGTAAGCTCAGCGATTCTCTGTGCGAATTGCCTCACATCCCCCATAAATGGCATTGCTGACTTTGGTAATCTCTGCTGACTCTCTCCAACCCACTCGTAGGCCTTAATCTCAATAAAGTTAGGTTCGCCCTTCTGTATCAACTCAGCATATCCTCTAAAATTTGTCGTATTCCATCCTTTGATAACGGTGAGCCTGATTACTTTCCTTGTCTTTAAACTTGGAAATAACTCCAATGTTCGGTTCAGCTGCTCCCATCCATCTGTGATCAGAGGTCGAGTAATAGTAGCGTAGGTATGCTTGTCTGGTGCTGAAACACTTACATACAGCTGGAATGGTAATGGCGCCATGGTTTCCAGCACTTTTGGCATAGTACCATTCGTCACGAGGAAGGTTATCATACCCCTTCTCTCTGCTTCCACAATGAGTTCTGAGATTCTTGGATACAATGTAGGTTCCCCAGTCAAACTCATCGTCATCATGGTTGGTTTTAACGCCTCCTTAATCCGCGTCTCATCTACGTTATGGTTTCCCTTGAATCCCATCAGCAGATTCCTTCTCTCTGCTACTGCCTCCTCAACCATCTCTTCAACATTATCAAGCTCCATCACATTCAAAGGAAATTCCCTCCACGTAGCGTCGGCTCTGTCCCTCGAGTGCAGCCTCCAACAGTATAAACAGTGAGAGTTGCATCCCATATGAGGCGTCATTTGCATACACCTATGGCTCTCAACAGGAGGATACCACAGCTCTTTGTAGCAAACTCGATTGGCTCTCAGGCTCTCCTTGGTCCATCGACAAATCTTTACCGCGCTGTGCTGATTCCTTCCCAATAGCCGATATCCCTGTTTACGATATCTCTCCTCAACGTAGGACACATGTGGCTGTTTGCACCCTCCATCTTCCATAATCAGTACATCCGTTCTATTGCCAAAGAGGAATTCGAGCGCTCGCTAGATAGAGATTTTAAAAAAAGAAAGGGGGGTTTGTGTTTATTTAGGAGAGATTCCTAGGACGTTTCGTACTTCTTTGGTCATCTTATTGTACATGTCTTGGTATTCTTGTGTAGGCTGTACAGTTTCTAGGTTGTAGGCTTCTTGGAACTTCATACCATCAGGCTCGTTCCCTATTTTATACTTGGGATTTTTCAGCAGGGTTTTCACCATATCGTTGGCATCGGTCAAGCCAATACCCGTGATTTCGTTTCCCAGCTCTATATTCCATCTTGTTGTCATGCCATTGATATAGTCGTCTTCTGAGTTATGGGCGCTTGCTCCCCCAGAAAACAAAGCTGTTCGGGGCTCACACGCAATTCTGCCAACCGCAATTTCGTAGAATTGCATCTCCGTACATAACCCAGACCGTGAACTACCAGCTCCACCCGCTGTTATACCTTTATTATTTCGGAATACAGCTAATCGTGCTATATTACCTGTCCAAGCTGTAGCACATTCTTCAGCTAAATCTGTTATTCTGAACGGTGGTGTCGCTCCTCCTATCGTTAGTTCCCAGACGTTGTCGAGCATCGCTGTTCCGATACAGTCAG
>CP070659.1:653689-658215 GCA_020355125.1 Candidatus Bathyarchaeota archaeon | reverse complement strand
TGCTTCTTCAAGAGTGATAGCTATATCTTGTCTTATATTATTTCCACGTACGGGCTGATGACGACCTGGGGTTCTGCGGCCGAAAAACATATCGAAAATGCTATTAAATCCTCCAAAACCAAAATCTCTGAAAATTTCAGAGAAATTCACGCTTCTGAAAATGTCTTCTTGTGTGTATCTCGCGCCTATTCCAGCATGTCCAAATAAATCGTATTGTTTGCGTTTTTCGTCGTCTGAAAGAACAGCATAAGCTTCTGATATTTCCTTAAACCGTTCTTCAGCATCAGGTGATTTATTTCTGTCGGGATGATAACGTAAAGCTAATTTACGATAAGTGTTTTTTATCTGTTCTTTAGACGCGTTTTTAGATAATCCAAGAACATCGTAGTAGTCTCTTTTACTCATGATGATTCAGCCAGGAACATTATTATGAATCTTGTTCATCGACGACTTTGTAATCTGCATCAATAACTTTTTCTTTTTGATCTGCGTTTTTAGTTGGTTGCTTAGTATCCTGTTGTTGAGCAGCCTGTTGTTGAGCAGCCTGTTGATATACGATGGTACCAACTTCTTGCAAAACTTTTGTGAGCCCTTCAGTTCGAGTTTTGATCGTTTCTATATCTTTACCACTTATGGCTTCTTTTAGCTCGTTTACAGCTTTGTCGATACGATCTATGTTTTCTTTGCTGATTTTTTCACCTAGATCTTTTTTTGTCTTCTCTGCTGTATAAATTAATGAGTCAGCATTATTTCTGATTTCAGCTTCTTCTTTTAGCTTTCTGTCTTGTTCAGCGAACTGGTCAGCTTCGTGGACCATGCGTTCCTTCTCTTCTTCGGAGAGTTTCGTTGAGGCGGTGATCGTGATTTTCTGTTCTCTACCTGTGCCAAGATCCTTTGCTGATACGTTCAATATTCCATTTGCGTCGATGTCGAAGGTTACTTCAATCTGTGGAACGCCTCTTGGAGCAGGTGGAATTCCAGCGAGGTTGAACATGCCAAGGGACGTGTTGTTGACCGCCATGGGTCGTTCGCCTTGGAGCACGTGGATGGTGACGGTGGTCTGGTTGTCTGCTGCTGTGGTAAAGATCTGGCTTTTTTTAGTTGGAATCGTTGTGTTACGTTCAATGAGTTTAGTCGATACGCCTCCGAGAGTTTCAACGCCTAGGGACAACGGTGTGACATCGAGAAGCAACAGATCACTGACTTCACCGGCGAGGACCCCTCCCTGGATTGCTGCCCCAACCGCGACACATTCCATTGGATCCACGCCTGTTTCTGGCAGCTTTCTCATCATGTCTTCCACGAATCTTCTAACCAGTGGCATCCGGGTTTGACCTCCGATTAGTATAATCTTGTCAATGTTTTCTGGCTTCAGCTTGGTGTCTTCAAGCACTTTGAAAATAGGTTTGCGGATCCGGTGCACGATTGGAGTGGCTAGCTGCTCAAGTTTGGTCCGTGTTAGAGTGATCTGAAGGTGTTTGGGTTCCCCTTTAGCTGAGGCGATGAAAGGGAGGCTTACCTCTGTTGTGAAGAGGTTCGAGAGTTCGATCTTCGCCTTCTCTGCTGCCTCTTTTAAACGAGCCATAGCAGCTTTATCGTTTTTTAGGTGGATTCCATTCTGTCGTTTAAACTCTTCTACTAAATAATCGACAACGGCGTAATCGATATCAGCTCCTCCCGTTTTCGTGTCTCCACTGGTGGCGAGTACTTGGAAGACGCCTTGACCGAAATCCATTAGGGTTACGTCATGGGTCCCGCCCCCGAAGCTGAAAACCATGATTTTCAATTCTTCTTCAAGTTTATCAATGCCATAAGCTAAACAAGCTGCTGTAGGCTCATTGATAATGCGTGCCACTTCGAGGCCAGCTATTTCTCCTGCGTCTTTAGTTGCTTGTCGTTGGTTATCGTTGAAGTGAGCAGGAACGGTGATGACCACTTTCTTGACCGGATGACCGAGAAAAGCTTCAGCGTCTTTTTTAATCTTCTGAAGAATGAAGGCTGATATCTGTTGAGGCGAATAGGATTTCTCAAAGATTTGTACTTTATAGTCAGTACCCATGTGCCGTTTAATTTCTCGTATGGTTCCCTCTGGATTGGTGACTGCTTGTCGTTTAGCAGGTTCACCCACGAGGAGTTGGCCATCCTTGGTAAAGGCCACGAAAGAAGGAAACATCTTGCCAGCAATTGTTGGGCCCTCTGCGCTAGGAATTGTAACGGGTCTTCCTGCTTCCATCACGGCTGCTGCAGAGTTAGTGGTTCCTAAATCGATTCCCAAAATCTTCTCTTTTTTAGCTTCTTTACTCATCTTTCTTCACTTCTTTAGAGGTAGTAACCGCAACTTTAACGAGGCTCGGGCGTATTACTCTTTCTTTAAACATAAAGCCTTTTCTAATTTCTTCAATAACCACGCCCTCTTTATAATCTTTTGTTGTAACTTTCTCTATTGCTTCGTGCTTGTTGGGATCAAAGTTTTTTCCAATAGAATGTATTCTTTTAAGCCCTTCTTTCTCCAGTATATCGTACATTTTTTTAAAAGTCATTTCTATCCCTTTTACTATACTGTTTTTTTTATCATCACGCAATCCAGCTTCAATCGCTAACTCAAGCTCATCTAGTATGGGTAGTAATGCGATAATGATGTTTTGGTTTCCATAATTAATTGCCTCACTCCTTTCTTTTCGCATTCGCTTCTGAAAGTTTTCAAAGTCAGCTTGAAGATATGTCAAACGATTAAGATAGTCATCGGTTTTTTTTCGCTCTTTTTCTAGAGCTTTTTTTAGAGTCTCCAACTCAGTATCTCGGGAAGCGGCTTCTCGGTTTTTGTCTTTAGCATTTTTTATCGTAGGACGAACTTTTTCCGACACTTCATATCCTCCTCGAAAAAAGGGCGATTTAGTATCTTTTAACAAAAAAGTGAGAAACAAAAAATGCTATAAACTTTTTGGATCTTAAATAATTGTGGATATAACAAATAATGTGGTAGAAAACGAAGCCTTGAATAGGAATCATCCAATTATTACCCTCCTCACAGATTTTGGCTCAAAAGACGCGTATGTCAGTGCACTTAAAGGCGTTATATTAAGTATTTGCCCAGAAACAAAAATTATCGATATTGCCCACGATATACCCAAATACGACATCAAATACGGCGCCTTCCTGTTGTCGCAAACAGCTCCATATTTTCCTGTAGGAACGATTCATTTGGTAGTAATTGATCCAGGTGTTGGAACTACGAGGCGTAGAATAATTGTTAAAGGCAAGCGAAACATGTATGTTGGCCCAGACAATGGAGTCCTTTCATTAGCTGCGGAAAAAGAAGGCAGTATAAAGATGGTAGAGATTAAGAAAAAGCAGTTCATGCTTCAGATTGTTTCCAAAACGTTTGAAGGAAGAGATGTCTTTGCTCCAGTTTCAGCATATTTAGCAAAAGGCTATGAGATTGATGCTTTTGGCCCTATCATCAAAAACATAGTGAAACTTGCATTAGCCAACGTAGAAAGTAGAAATGGAAAACTCGTTGGAGAAATTCTCTATATTGATGGCTTTGGAAACATCATCACAAATATAGTAAGCAAATCAATACACTGCAGCGAGATCCCTGTGGGAGCCCCGTTAACTGTTTCCATCGGCGAGCAATCAAAAAAGATGAGGTTATGTAGTGCATATGAAGCCGTATTGGTTGGACAGCCCCTTATGATCATAGGAAGCAGTGATTTTTATGAGATTTCTGTAAATAAAGGAAGCGCTAAAGCGTTATTTCAGGCAAACATAGGCGATGTTATAGAAATTTCTGTTCCTAAGAGAACCTGCTAAGGGATGGAAAAGCACAGCTTTATTCCCGTAAACATATTCATGTTTCAACTCATACTCTAAAAATTAATCATTTTGCCTCGATGGCGTTTTTTTATCTACCCTTCTCTTAAGGGTGGTGCCACATGTCGAACACTTTTTTTGGGAGTGAGTTGGTGGAAATTTTCTATGGCATCCAGAACAATAAAGAACCCAGTGAAAGCGATAACGTATACCTAAGTTAGTGAGGGACACATATTTGATATTGAGCTGATCTGCAACGTTCTGAACAGAGTAGTCGTCGCTCACTATAATTGGAGAATGCGCTCTCTCACTAAGTTCTAAAGCTAGAGCTAGAACCTCTTTATCAACATCTGAGAGGCTGAGAAGGTCTCCGATTTTGCTTGCCAACTTCACAATTTGTTTGAGAAATTTTTCAGACGGATATTTAAGGATAATTTTTCCTGTTTCAACTGCAACTTTAAAGCGGAGTGAGACAGTGGTTTCATATTCTAACTCATGCATTATTGATGGAGTTGTATATTGGTTTTCGTTGATTAGGAGTGGGTCGTATCCCATAAAAAAGCACTGGTATCTAGAACCATAACTTTCTTTTTAATAGCGTTGTTCCCCCTTTACAAGTCAATCCTATTGTCTAGAATAGCCAAGCGAGTATAATCTTTTTTTCTTTTCTGTATTATGTTGTAAAGGAGAAATAATATGAAATATTTCTTTTT
>CP070659.1:647205-653589 GCA_020355125.1 Candidatus Bathyarchaeota archaeon | reverse complement strand
GATGGGTAAAGGTCGTATTGTCCTCTTTGGATTCGTACCTCAATTTAGAGCCCAGACTGCTGCTACCTTGAAGTTCTTATTTATCTTCCTTCTCAAATAATTCAACAACTTTTTTCCTTTTTTTACTGTTATTCTTCAAATAGTGCGCGAGCCACCTTTTGGGGAGGGTTACTTACGCGCGCGCGAGGAATAAGGGAGAGGGTTAGTCAGCGTTAGTTAGATGAAGAAGAAAAAGATTAAAATTTAAGCGTTCGCGCATGGGAAAAAAATAATTTATAATAGATTTTTCTAATAAATGGATATGCCTGACAGAAATAAGCTTAAAATAACGGTGCTGAAGAGAACGGACCCTTCAGAATTATTTGAGAAACTGCCAGTTAAGAAGAGGGATTGGATGGTGCCATGTGGTGTCTACGAGGATGGTCAGGAGATCATTGTAGAGGAGAACTTGCGGATGCCCGAAGGCTTTTGTCCATCCGCTTGGTTTGCTATATACCCTAACATAAGAACCTTAGGGTTTGGTGGGAATCTTCCCTACTTTGATGAGAAAGGACTAGCTGTATCATGCTGCACCGATGGAGTGAGACCAGTCATCTTCAAGATCGAGAGAATCTGAAGGCCAATATATAATCGTATCCCGTTTGAGTAGGCGCACACGCATCATTATCTAAGATGTTTAATTTTTCTCTATTTTTTCTAAATGTATACTGAACTTTCATAAAGGCGCGCGCGAATGGGGCGGGGTATAGTTTAAAGATAAAAGAGGAAGTGAAACACGAAATTGGAGAGAAAAAGCGCTCGCTTTAATGTAATTGTTCAAGTGTTCGGAAAATTGGACAGTTATCAACCATCCAAAAAACTGGAATAACGTGGTAATAAGCGCGCTAGTTAACTATCGCGCGTGCTAAATAATTACAGAGCTTATTCAGCGCGCGATATCTGGTGCTTCTTTTTTAATATCGCTTGCATGTGGATCGATAATTAATGTTTTTGAGTGTTTATTCCAATCCATGTTATCAGCTATGGCTGTGTTTACTGGTCCAGCGCGCGCGAGGTAATCTTAAATAAAATTAAAATTACCTAAAAAAGAGAAGAATATTAATGGAAAAAGTATTGATCGTAGGAGCAGGAGCACAAGGTGGCCCATGTGCCTCGATTCTTTCGAGAGAAAAAGAAATATCTGAGATAGTATTAGGCGATATAGACTTAGAGTTAGCCAAAAAAGTGAAGGAGAAGATAAAGAGCGACAAAATCACCGCAATAAAGTTGAATGCTGCAAACACTGATGATGTTACGAAAGCGGCTAAAGGAGCAGACGCCATCATTAACCTAACCTTGACCAAGTATGACATAAACATAATGGAAGCTGCCCTAAGAAGTGGAGCTCATTATGTTGATACATCATTCGGCGAACCTAGTGCCAAGGATATCTACTCACGCGATAATATTTTACTACAAATAATTGAGAATCGCCCCCTTACATTGGATAAGGAGTACAAGGATGCAGGACTGACAGCACTGCTGGGCTGTGGGTATTCACCTGGAGAAGTCAATGTATTGACCAGGCATACTTGTGACAAATTAGAGCAGGTAGACGAAATACGCATTCGCATGGGAGGAAGATCCCTCACTCCACCTAAGGATGTAGTACGTGCATGGTCATCGACTTGGTCACCCTTCAGAACATTATGGGGCTACGCGATTGAACCTACAATCTTTGAAGATGGACAATACAAGAAATACCCCATTTTTGCATGCCCTGAGGAATACCATTTTCCTGAACCTACTGGCCCAATCTTGTTGACTTATCATCAACACCAAGAACCAATAACACTTCCACATTTCATAGGCAAAGGAATCAAATATTGCGACTTCAAGTATCCAGTTGACATCTATGCAGGGGCCTTCGTTAAAATGGGGTTCGGAAGTCCAGACGCTATAGACGTAAAGGGGACAAAGATCGTACCGAGAGATGTCTTATTGAAGTTAGTGCGTCCTCCAGTTAACAACTTTTTTGCCGAAGATGAAACCACCGTCGCACGCACAGCCGATAGAGTTCACTTTGTAGTCATAGAGGTTAAAGGAGTTCAATCAGGAGAAAAGGTCGAATACAAAATTGTCCGCGCGCGCGCTTCTGGCTTCACTGCTGAGGAAAGATTGGACGTATACAGGAAGTTCGGAGCAACCAATATTGGAGTCGCATTACCAGCTATTATTGGAGCGGAGATGTGTGTGCAAGGAATTGCGGATAGGGGAACGATATCATCTGAATGCCTCGATCCAAAGATATTTCTGAAGATGGCGGCTGATATAGGTTGCCCCATAAGATTTAGTGAGATACTTACAAAAGAAGTATCTTTCTAATAGTCTTCAATCCACAAGAAAGAAATTTGGATGCCAATGTAATCGAATCTCCTCATCTCCTAACTAAAGATTAGGAGAAAACCTCAATCCTTTTTTTCTTAGAGCGCGCATATGAGTTATAAATGTGCTAAAAGTAGAAAAAAGATATATTGACACCCTTTTTTATTGTAATTGCATAAGTAAAGAACAGAAGTATCCCTATACACTCATCAGTTCTATTGGAATCCTTGACAAGCATGTCATTAGTAACAAATGCAATTATTCTACCTGGCGCGCGCGCTGAAACTCTAGAGTAGACGTATGTAACAATACCATACGAGCGCGCGCACTATTTTTAAATATCTGAATAAGGATTAAAAAATACATGGACGGCGGATTACTATGTTTAATGACATCGATTTAGCGTTATTGAATGGAAAGGTTATTACGGTTAACGCAAAAGAAACTATCGCCGAAGCTATAGCAATCAAAGGAAATACAATTCTTAAAGTTGGAACCACTGAAGAGATTAAAAATCTGACTAGGGAAGATACAAAAGTTATTGATGTGAAAGGGAAACTCATTTTACCAGGGTTCATTGATTCTCATGTTCATTTAGGCGGTACAGCAAATAATCTCATGTATAAGGAGCGTATTCATTCACCCCCTTTTAAGTCTCTTCATGAGATCTTGAAGAAAATAAAAGAAAAGGTCAAACAGACACCTAAAGGACAATGGATCGTAGGGCGTGGCAATTTTTTTCAGATACAAAAGCTTATCGAAAAGAGGTATCCGACTAAAGCTGAGTTGGACGAAGCGGCTCCTGACCACCCCGTGGCTCTTATGGCTGGTGCCCATTTAACTATGGTTAACACAATGGCTTTAAGGCTTGCTGGTATTACGATGGATACTCCTCAACCATCATACGGACATATCTTTAAAGATCCAGTAACGGGAGAGCCCACAGGAATGTTAAGTGAGCTTTTCCGAGTCTTGCCTATTCCTCCACAGACTTACGAAGAGATGAAAAAAGCGATAAAGACAATTTCCCAGACCATGTTTGTACAACAGGGAGTAACCACGGTCCATGAGATGGGTGGTCAATCTCAGAGCGTAAGGATCTATCAAGAATTAATCTCTAACAATGAATTACCATTGAGAATCAGATTATATCCCGTTGTGCCCAGACAAATTGGTATTGACTGCTTAACAAGACTTGGCTTTCATTCTGGATTTGGTAATGAGAAGCTTAAGCTAGGAGGCGTAAAAATCTTTATTGATGGTGGAGTTTCAGGTAAGGGCGCTGCGATGTATGAACCTTATGAGGGGGAACCCCAAAACGTAGGGTCTTTACAAATGACTCCTGAAAAACTCAACGAGTTGGTTATGAGGGCTCATGAAGCGGGATTACATGTTTGTATCCATGCATGTGGGGATAAAGGACAAGATATTGCGATAGATGCCATTGAAACTGCTTTGAAGAAAAAGCCGATGAAAGATCATCGCCACCGTATAGAACATGCTGGAAACTATTTTGCCACTTCAGAACGGATTGAGAGAATGAAAAAGTTAAATATAGTACCATCACCACAGCCCCAAATGCTCAACGCCCTTGGAGACTTTTTAGAAGATAATGTCGGAGCAAGGGCAAGGAAAATCTTCTCATTTAGAACCCTCCTCAATAAAGGCATTAAATATGCAATTAATTCGGATTCCACTGGAACACAACCTGAAGCAGCCAACCCACTCTGGGGTATTTGGTGCGCAGTGGCTCGAAAAACCTACAATGGAAAAATTTTATGTCCCGAAGAGAAAGTCACCATCATGGAAGCTATCCGCATGTATACCATTAATGCAGCCTATACTGGCTTTGAAGAAGACATCAAGGGTTCAATCGAGTCAGGGAAACTTGCCGATATAATCGTATTATCAGAGGACATAACGACCGTTCCTGTAGATGAAATAAAAGATGTTAAAGTAGAAATTACCATTATCGATGGAAAAATAGTTTATCGAAAGAAGTTGCCTTAGTATACTTTTAAAGCATGCGCGCGCGCTCAGTTTTCAGTTTCAAAGAGGGACGACACTTTTCTAAGTAGGTTCTGTATTGGTAGATGTTGAGGACATTTTTCTTCACATTGGCCACATTTGATACATTTTTTTGCCTTTTTTTCTGGCGGCATGATGTCATTATATTTCTGTATAATGGTTTTATCTCGACTATCTGGTATGCTACCATCGGATCGTAAAGCGCGCGCGCTACTCTTCATAAAATACTCATTGTATAAAGCGAAGATTTGCGGAATGTCTACACCTTCAGGACAAGGCACGCAATATTGACAACCAGTGCATCCAAGTAATCCATATTCTCGATATTTTTTCCTTACACGCGCTATGATATCAAGCTCGTTGTTGGTAAGTATTCCCGGGTTTGAACGATCAGCACTTGTCACGTTCTCAACAACTTGATCTATAGTGCTCATACCGCTCAAAACGACGGAGACCTCGGAATGGTTCCAAACCCACTGAAGCGCCCAGTCAGCGGGCGTCCGTTTCGTTTCGGCCTCATCCCAAATAGCCTGAACCTCCTCAGGTGGCGTAACCGCAAGCAGCCCTCCTGCAATGGGACACATTATTACGACACCAAGACCTTTCGAAGCTGCATATTTTAGACCCTTGGTACCCGCCTGATATTCTGGATCCATATAGTTAAATTGAATTTGACATAAATCCCATTTATCGTAACCATCAACTATATCTTGAAACACGTCATATTCATCATGAAAACTGAATCCTACATGGATAATTTTTCCACTCTTAATCTTTTTTTCCATCCAGTCAAACACGTTGAGCTTTAACATCTTAGTCCATTCTTCTTTATCTAGACCATGTAGAAGATAGAAATCAACATGATCGGTCTGCAGCCGATTCAATTGTTCAAAAAGAAATTTATCCATGTCCGCTTGTGAATGAACGAGCCACGTGGGCATTTTCGTGGCAAGCTTTTCGTTTTCGCGATACCCCTTCTTAAGGAAGTTCCCCACAAACCCTTCACTTTTTCCCCCATGATACGTATATGCCGTATCGATATAATTAACGCCGTGGTCAATAGCATATCGTATCATCTTTTCAGATTTCAGCTCTTCAATGTTTCCAGGATCATTTCCTATTATCGGCAGCCGCAGAACACCGAATCCAAGCGCTGATACTTTCCAATCAAGCTTGCCAAACGTTCGATATTTCATAAAAACGTCCTTCTAATTTTATGTAATTAGCGCGCGCGCGCTCATAAGCCTTTAGTTTATACATAAATATGTCAATGATTGTTACGTTTCGAATTTTTTGCGCGCGCGCTAGGGAAATGTGGTAGGGATGGGAGCATTGAAAAAGCTAGAGGATGGAATTGGAGAAATCAAACGTATGTATATTCGCCCAGAACATCGTGGACAAGGATATGGAAAGACGATCCTAAATAGACTGATAGATAAGAGTCGGGAACTTGGATACTCAACCATTCGACTTGATACCGCAGACTTCATGACCACGGCTCAATCAATGTATCGATCTGCAGGATTTACAATGAGAGATAAATATTCTGGAAGTGAAATTCCAGAATGGTATCAACCCTACACGGTATTCATGGAAAAGAAATTATGAGCTAGCGCGCGCTAGGTAGCTAGCCTATATTACCACAATGTAATACTTATTATTACGTTCGTCCCCTATCCACTCATTTCTCTTTTCAGCTTTCTTAAGTATATCACACCTAATCCTTTCCTTATGAAGTGGGGAAGAAATCTTTCAAATCGAAAAGAAAATCTAATGAGACTAGAAAAAAGAGACTCTTTAAGACTCATTGACCTCTCTACACTAACAAAAAAGGGTATATTTAGTTAATAAAGTTATGTACATACGATCCTTCTAGCCTTAATCGTAGGGCTAATACTTGGCTATATGATGCCCTAGCGCGCTCGAGCGCTGTCGTCCTAAAAAGCTAGCTAACATTATGGCATAGAAGTATAACGTACGCATTATACCGTT
>CP070659.1:644156-647105 GCA_020355125.1 Candidatus Bathyarchaeota archaeon | reverse complement strand
TAGAAGCAGTTAAAGACGCAAATAAAATAATGAGCGAAAAATAAACAAATTTTCACCATTTTTTTTTTCTATTTTCCAGTTTTTAGTAGTTGTTATTTTCGCTACTCGATAAATAAAATATAGCATTTATATGGCAAAAAGATCCATGTTTAATAGATGAAACTTTGAGAACAATAGGCCAAATCAAATTTAAACAAGCATTAACTCAATTAGACGAAGATGGAGTATTAGATACCATTATCCTGATTAGCGCAGCAAGCCTTCGTATTCTAGGATTTAGGGTTTACACTCATTTTATCGACCTGCTCGTTCAAAAGAGTTACTATGTTAAAAAAGCAAACGAATCCAATTATTTACCAAAATATGAACTAGAACCTATTCCAGTTACTATTGCTGATTTTTCAATGAGAATTGGAACCGTAGAGAAGGATCTCTGTTCATTTCGGCACATGATACAACCTTATGAAGTATATCAAGAAGTAGAGTTCAAGCTGGATAATGAAATTAAATTATTGAAGATTAGGCCTCACAACTATGTGAGAAAAGATTGTGAAGAAGCTATAGAACGATTGATACAAGGATCCAACGTAAAATATTGGCAAGACTTGTATAGTTATCATAAACAAATAGAAGCAATTGATCTAGGAATGAGTAGAGAAAAACTAAAATTTGGCCCTGAAAAATATCTTAAATTCGAAGGATAACCTCTGCGTCCATTATTGATTAGCCAATTATAAAGCCCGTCATATTCATTAAGAAAAGCTAGCACGTAGCTCTCTCCTTCAGTTCTTTAGAACAACATAATAATTACCTCCATTTACTTCCTATTAACGTGTGTGCCCTCTAACCACGAGAATTCAATATTTGTTTTTTGGAGGCAAGAATTACCAAAAAATACCAAAAGACAAATAAGGATCTTCGTCTTCATAACATTGTTATGTCATGAAGTGGTTATTATGAAAGAGAAAGTATTAAAAGCACTCACAGAGATAAGGCCTCGTCTTCAAGCGGATGGTGGCGATATTGAACTGGTTGATATAACGAACAATGTAGTCAAAGTGAAGTTGAAGGGTTCCTGTGCAGGATGTCCCATGTCACAAATGACGTTAAAATGGGGTGTAGAAAACTATTTAAAGAAGAATGTATCTTCGGACATAACAGTAGAAGCTCTTTAACTCCTTGCATAATTAATTCCCTATGTTTTTATGCACGGCTATGTTTTGTTATTTATAACAGTTTGCAGCCTCTGAATTCCAAGATTGGCTTAGTAATTTGTCCAATAAAACTGTAGCCTGTTCGTAGGAGTCTGTTCGAGGATCTTCCATAAGCAGAAGAAGTAAGCTCTGTCTCTCCCCTTCAAGGAAGGCATGTAATACCTGTTCCATTCTTCTCATTCTAGGAATAATAATATTGTACAAGAGACGTTTTGGAAAGTTATCGACAGGTAATCTTTGAATTCCTCTTCGATTTACTACAACTGGAATCTCAACGGCAACATCTCTAGGTATTCCTGATATTGTTCCTTCATTTGGAACATTAAGTTGCAACAGCCTTTCCTTATCATTAACGATTGCGTCAATGATTGGAATATGTTGTTCTGAACTTAAGGCTGGAGGAAAACCTTTAGTTAGAGGAACGGATTCATTTGTAGCTACTTCACTCATTGTTTTATATTCTTCTTCACGCATTTTCATGTACATTGACCATCCGATTTCTGAATCAAATCCACCAGTTGGGCCATACCATTTCTGTTTTGTCTGTAAATCTACATGATGCCACCATGGCGATACGCTTCGAACAGTATCCCCAATAGGGAATAGTTCATATAAGGTATACATGTCAACAGCACTAGGAGACAACTGTTCACTTTCCCAAGGAAGACTTTTCAAGAATTGTATATTTTTCCAATATGTCGTAGCTTCTTTTTCTATCCAGTTGTCCAGAAGAGGATACGCATTTTTTCCGTTATACGAGAAACGGGTCATCCAAATGCAATGATTAAATCCGGCAATTTGTACTCTTACATCTTCAGGATTGAGTCTTAGTTGATGTACAATACGTTCGTAGCCAAAATGTCCATGACAAACTCCAATGGTTTTAATTTTGGTTTCTCGAGAAATGAGGGTAGTGCCTTCAAACACAGGGTTCGCGGTCTCGATTAGCCATGCAGTTGGGCAAAGATTTTCCATATCTCTCGCTAAATCAAGAAAAAAATTCAGTTGATGATACGCTCCAATTCCACCATAATAATCGCTAACTCTATCGCCTATTCCCCGATAATAACCATAGTCTTCTGCGATTTTACGTTCTTTCTCCATAGACGCATACCCACCAATTTTAACTGAAGAAATTACAAAGTCAGCGTCTCGCAATGCTTCTTTCCTATCTAAGGTGGTCTTTAATAGAAAATTCGCATGTGTCGCATCCATATATCTTGTAGCAAAATGATAAACCATGTTTAATCGTTCTTTGTTTATATCCATAAGCGTGACTTTACTGCCATGAAGGCCTTGTGTTAAACAAAGATCAGCAATAAGTTTGCTTGAAAACACAATACTTCCTGCACCAATTAGTGCAATCTGAACCATGTTTTATCCTCCGAGTTTACCAATTTATTCCATAATAACTGGTTACTATTAATAAGAACAGTGAAAAAATATACACTATTCTAACGTGTCTTGCACGCGCCTTTTTTAGAAAAAAAACTATTAACAAAAATGGAAGAAACGCATATTATTTTGTTTTACTAATCTCTTCAACGAACACTTTCACCAGCTGAATTGTGTTATAAAAGTCTTCTTCATAAAGTATAGATGCAGGGCCACGAATATATCTGCAAGGAACGGCACGCGCGCGCCGGGATAAGGTCCTTTTCTTTGAACTTGAAGATTCGGGAGAATATAAAAACGCTGTACTGGTCTTAAAACATATTATAAGGTTGTATAAAAC
>CP070659.1:640041-644056 GCA_020355125.1 Candidatus Bathyarchaeota archaeon | reverse complement strand
GTAGATACCGGTAAACATTTTCCAGAAGTATACAAGTTCCGCGATGACTTTGTGAAAAAGTGGGATCTTAACTTGATTAATGCAAAGAACACCAGCGTAATAGACGTGGCTCGAAAGGGAATAGTTAAACTTGAGGATTTGTCGGAAGAAATGAAGAGTGAGCTGAGTCAGATAGGTTGGAAGAAGGATGAATTTAGAATTGCTCTTGATAGAGATCCCTGTTGCCATTTATTAAAAACAGTTGCGACAAAGGAAGCAATAACTAAGCATGGATTAGAGGCGCTGATAGTCGGAATAAGATGGGATGAACAGGAAGCGAGATCTCGTGAAACGTTTTTTTCTCCGAGAAAGGATCCTCCACATGTTAGAGTCCATCCCATTCTTCATTTTAGTTGGAAGGACGTTTGGGAATATACTAAAATGATGAAGCTTCCGCATAATCCTCTTTATGATCGGGGCTTTACTTCGTTAGGCTGCTATACCTGTACTAGTCCTAATCCTGTTGGAAAAGTTGAGAGAGCCGGCAGGGCCCAAGATAAAGAAGAAACGATGAATCGGTTGAGAGCGTTAGGTTACTTCTAGCAATGCAAAGATCTTTGAACGTTATTTTTCATTTGAAGATGGGAAGGGCTTTTCCATCCATGTCTTTTGGGATGGGAATATTCATGGCTTTTAAAATTGTCGGAGCCAAGTCCCAGAGATTTGCTTCAAAGGGTGCTCGACTCTTTATAAGGTTAGCATCTAAAAAGCCTAATATACCTGGTACACAGCGAGGATGGTGGGTGCCATCATGTCCACCACTCCATAGGGGATTGGTATTGATATAGGGCGGATCCTTCTGGTTAATTATTTCTGGTCTTCGTGCGGATTGCCATCCTGGTTTAAAAATAGCTATAAGGTCTGAGGCTTCTGAAACATAGGGACCCCAGTAGACCTCTTCTCTCTTAACGACTTCTTGAATAGGCTTTTCTTTTTCTATTTTAATCGCTTTCAGAGTCTGAATTATCTCGTTTCGCACAGTTTCATACTCGCCATTTTTCTTTATGACGCCATTGGGTTCTCTTCCCTTTACATTAATCCAGATGTCACCATAACCATATGCAACAGCTCGACTATTCTCAAGGCTTACTTTGCCATTCTTACTTTCTATGTAGCCATGATCTTGAAGATAGTTGTTTAAGTAGACTTCTCTGGAAACAGGACAGAAGCCATGGTCAGAAAGAAGCACAACAAACGTTTCTTTCGGAATAGTTTTAAGAAATTTTGAGAGAACACTATCAATCATCTTGTAATATGCCAAAGCTCTCTTACTAAATTCATTAAAGATGTAGGTAGGATGAGCGTTATCTATATATTTCCAAAAGAAATGCCCCAGTCTGTCAGTGCCCATAAAAACGGTTATAAAAAGATCCCATACTTCGTTTTCTATTAAATAGAGGCCTACATCAGACAACACTTGTGTAATTTCGAAAATCCTGTCCAGAAGTACATGCGGATTCGTCGTAGCTTTCGTCAGTTTTTCAGGTTCTACATTACCTGGAACTGAATCTAAGTTGAATTTCGTTCTAAGCTTTTCAAGCATAGATCGGGGTTGAGGAATACCTTCATTTTTATCTAAAAATCCAGGGATCATAAATCCATTAATTTTCTCGTAACCACTCATCGGTACATTGAGAACACCAACCCTTTTTTTATATTCGCTTAATATTTGGCAAAGAGTATCAGATCGTACCAAGCTAGGGTTGGCGATATATCGCCGATAGGATCCAGTTTCTCTCTGTGCAAAACTGAAGATTCCATGTTTACCAGGATTTTTTCCTGTCATACAAGTCGTCCAAGCGACTGGTGTCTGAGCGGGAATTGGAGGAATTGATAAGCCAAGAATGCCTTCTTCTTTAAACCTGTTAAAGGTTGGAAGTTCTTCAATCCATCTATTAATTACTGAGGGACTAGCCCCATCGAGACCAAATACCAACACGGATTTTTTAGAAGAAACCATTGTTTTCGCCTACAAACCCTTTTGATAACCACGCGCTTTATTAATGTACTTGTAGTGACTGGCAGCAGTGCTAATTTAGTCCAAAAAACTAGTAGAAGCTAACTAGTTTGAAGCGGGCGTTGGTTGATTTTAGAAAATATAACTCGTTAAAGGTGCTCCTGTTGTTGAATTATAACCTCTTCTTCGAGCTTATCTATGAGAAGGCAGATGTGCTTAATGTACGAGTGCATTACTGGGAAGAAAATCCCTTTGCAAAGCTATTGAACCCTCTGTTTGACATAAGAGCGACACCTATGATCCCTATGGCCACCATCTCAACTGAAGCCTTTATCAAAATCTGTGTGGTGATCAGGTAGACGACGAAAAGAGGAAACCCATAGACAGCTGGAAACACTACAATAAAGAGTACCGCTGTATAGATGGCTTCCGGAACGTATGCTAAGAGAGTTATAGGAATAAACAATAATGTCTTCCTATCGTTCTTAAAAAAGCCCAATTTAGATATTAGAAAACCTGCGGTAGCTCCTGTAATCGCTTTGCCTATTGGAAGTCCAAATCCAGTGATCACGTTTCCCTGCGAGAAACCAAATTGATAGGCAGCGATTGCGCCTCCAACAAATCCTGTTGCTGCTCCGACACTCGATCCACCAATGAGGGCTGCTATAAATGTCGACAAATGAGAGAGATCAAGAGCCAAGGATATACTTACTGCTCCTAAGGGGATTGAAGGAATAAGAGGTGCAGAGTATATAGATAGACCTGACAGCACATTCCCAATCGCCCCCATCACAGCGATAAAAACTATACTTTTTACATTCAAATGCATGAATGATTTTGAAACAGTGTTAGACAACAGGATTCCTCCTTACACAGGATTAGCTAAATGAGAAGAGTTACTATTTAAAAGTAACTACTTAAAAAATAGTAGCTTGCGAGAAAGTCCCTAGCTCACACGCTAACAACTAAAGTCTGCTATCTCCTCATTATGTGACAGAGTGATAGAAAACGTTTCATGAAGGTGGAGCATAGATAATACGATGGAGAAGAGCGCATGGAACATATCCTTAAACTATAAATGTACATTTTCGATAACACGCGCTTTCTTTTTCAGCATTTGCCCTTGATATGATATTTATTTTTATAGGAGGCCAATGAACAATACAGAGACAAGCTATCACGATTGGAGTTATAGAAGACATTATGGCTATTAACATAATCGAAGATATACCCATCGAGCTGAATGTAGAAGAATTATTAGAAAAGTATACAATTGAGCCTTCAAAGAATAACGAATTGGATACCCTTATAAAAAAATATCAGAAGTTGATCGAAGCCAAAGCTGTATATAGCTTCGTCAAGGTAAAAAACATCATAAACGATGAAGTCCACCTTTATCGAGGAGACGTTTTTCGAGGCATAATCCTTGCAGACATGCTGGAACCCCAACAACTGATCTTACTTTTCGTCGCTACAGCAGGACCAAAAGTTGATGCGCAAATAGCTGAAGACGCAAAGAACGATGCTTTTCAAAGAGTTTATTCAGCCAAAATCGGCAATGCTGCAGTGGGAAAGGCTTCTTTACATCTCAAACATTTGGCAGAGAAAAAGCTGGGAAAAGATGTCACCCATTTTGGCCCAGGAAGAGGAGGCGGAAAACTATTTGGCATAGAACAACAAAAAGTAGTCTTTCACATATTAAACCCAGCTAGAAACATAGGGGTGAAGCTTATGCCTAACTATCTAATGATACCTATAAGATCTATTTCCGGAATCTATGCAGTTTCACGTCTTCCTTATAACGCCTGTCAACATTGTCCAAGAGAAATATGCGATGGTAGAACCACACCATATATTGGTGAATATCACTCAAACCGCAGACCCTATTAAACACTGATACTCAAAATTGCCATAAAAAACATCATATCAGCATATCATATTTCTTTCACTTAGACTATGTTACCGAATTGGTCGCAGGCATCAGCAGTACAAATGGCTTTTACCATTATAGCAGAATGC
>CP070659.1:636674-639941 GCA_020355125.1 Candidatus Bathyarchaeota archaeon | reverse complement strand
TAAGGAATATTGTTGTAGAACCTACATATAGGACAACGAATAATAATGTTCCTTACTTCCCCCTCATTTATACTCTCGACTAGAATTTCATTACATTTACCACATAAATAATCCATATCGCCTTTCCCTTTAATAACAGGTAAGACCGCTGAAACATATACTGTTCTAGTTTTTGGCTTTGATTTGGGTATAATCTTTAAAACTTTCTTTCGTTTACTCACAAATTTTAATTGATGTATAAATCTAAAAAGACTTTCTTTTTTATGATATTCACACATGCATGTGCGCGCTCGGGATCTTAAACCATAATGTGTTCGATCTAAATAACTCTTGCTAGTGTGCTAACCCATAAATACTATTACCAATTTTTCTCGACTAGATTGTATTCTAACTCTTTCAACCTAATTTAAAAAATATAAAAGTTATGAATATGATACGCCAACTAATGGTTCACCGACATTTACCGAATACCACACGCGTAGGAAGCGGACATATCCCTTTTTGGGCGATTCATAGGTTTCGATGATGTTACCAAACAAGTCTTGCATGTAGCCAAGCTCTTGACCCACGTCAACTCGTTGACCAATTTCGACCTTTGGCCACCAGATCCCACCCTTCTTAGCTTTTGCTCGATATCCGTCTGGATTGATGGGAGCATCCGTCAATTCTGGCGTCCCTTCGATGATTCCGAAATATTTGAGGAGATTTTGGATGCCTTTGTAATGAAACTGTACATTGCGTTCACGCACCGGATAAGGACAGCCAGCTTCGGAGGTGATACACGGAATTTTAAATTCGTCCTGTGCAACAGCACTTAATCCTTTTACTGGGCCTCCTAGCGCGTCCGCGCGCACACGCCAATTTCGAGCATCAATCATTTTCGCGGGGAAGCATTTCGCCATCTCAATCGCCATGCGGTTGAGCGCTTCATCATCACTTTGTCGCGCGATGACATAATCGTCCAGATCCTCGGTAATATCACCCCCATGGCAGTCACACAAGGCGTCGGCTTTCGAGACAATTTTGGAAAACACCTCGTGCGCGGTTCGCTGACTTAAGGTGCCGTCAAGATCGCCTGGAAACTGTCGATTCTGATTGAGTTGATCAAAGGGGCTGAGAAACGCGGTCCGATGTTCAAATTGAGGTCCATTTAAGACCGGAACCGCCAAGATCGTACCCCTCATTTTTTGCGGATTCGCGTTTCGGATGGTTCGGATGACGGCTTCGATACTTGCAAATTCTACGCCGTGGGTTCCGCCTAACAGCGCCAAGGTTTTGCCTTCAGCTACGCCATTGATGATCGCGATCGGTATTCGGTACGTATTTACAGACGTCGTTCCAACTTCCAGAAACCCAAAAACTTTCTCACCAGGTTTTGCCGTTATTCCATCAATACTAATTGTTCCCATGATTCCTTACCTCGTGAGTAGAGAATGGCGTACGGACATATTTAAAACAATAAGAATCGAATGAACCACACACGTAGCAGGCGCGCGCTTCCTTTTTTAACATGGTGGGTAAAGACTAAACTTATATGAGAAAACCTCCCACCTAGCGCGCGCACTAACATGGATTATGGAATACAGTAAGATGATTCCTTTTCAATTGAGACTGCCTAAAACGAGAAGGTTTTCATCGAGGTTCTTAAATATTTTTGTAAGTGTAGCGCGCGCGCGTTTATCTCGTTTTTCGCATTAATCGGAGTAGGTTGTTGCGGAATCTGGCTGTTCATTTTATCTCTATTATCTGGCTTTTTAAGGATTGGAGTGACATCATTTCTAATTGAATATAATACTGTCCTTGCACAGCTTTGATTATTACTTATGTTGATTTCAAACATTGATGCAGGAATAAAATTAAGAAATAAATTGAAGCTATACAAAGAACCAACAAGCACGCAAAAGGTATAGATCACGCGTGCTAAGCCATAGCTAAAAGTTTTATAATAACGACAACTTTTAAAAGTTGACAAAAATGCAATCCCAATTTTCTAAAAAATATCGTTTTACTGATCCAGTTTCGCTACTTATGTTAGGATTCATTCATGGAATTATTTTGCCTTTAGCTATATCTCTTATACCACGACCCTACGGCACGATAGTCGGCGTTATTGATGCCTTGTCCTTCGTTCTCATATTAGTCATAACTTACCAAAAATACAAGGCATATTTGCATATAATACGAAGCTATCTAGACCAAGTTAGAGCACGCAAGAATAAGGTAGAGAAGTTCTAAGTATTTTTCGGCGCGCGCTAGCTAGTTATTGTAGCGCTTTAGAAGCTTGTGTTCGAGCCCACTCTGGAGTATCAATGCCATTAATGATTTCGAGAAGGTGTCTCTTTGATTTGGATCTTATTACTCCTTCTAAAGCCATCTTCCGAAACGTGTATAACGAATACATGTCGTTAATAATTGAAAGAAGAAACTCTTCATTTCCTGCAGGGTTTCTCGTTAATCCTTCCAAAGCTTTTTCTCTAATGACCATTGGCTTCCAAATATCTTTAACAATTTCCTTAACATGTTCGAAGACTCCGAATTGGATAAGCTTGTTTAGCGCTGCTTCTTTAGCGAAGGTCTCTGAATGGGGATCGTTGATGATTATCGTATAACGGGAAATCTCAGTTTCATTAGAGCGTCTTTTAAAAATTAAGGTCGAATAATTGGACAAAGCGCGCGCGCGCTAGTTCTTTTTCTAACGGCTACATTCACTTGTAACTGCTTAGGGTAACAATAAAATCCCTAATAATAGGGAAGTTGTGTAAATTGTCGTGCCATAGCGAGCACTATGATCGAATAGTGCGCTTGCTACAAATTCAGGCTGCTATACATAAAGAGATTGTGAATAGTCAATAGTGCTTTTTTTTCTAAACCAATGATATAGAATCAAGATTTTGATTCTGCTCTGGTTTTGACGTGCTATATCGTCCCAATACAAGTGTAGTCATCCGCCAATATTTCGGATAGCGACGTAGCGCGCGCGCGCGCTACAATCGACTATCTAGAATTCTAATTAGGTTAGCGCTAGTTGGTTAAATTATTATTCGATAAATTTAATTGCATTTTTACATAAGCATTTAATGAGTTGATGAATATGCCGTTCAAAGTGGCTTTTCTCGCTCACGCTCCTGACGCAGACCCTGAAAAACATAGGAGCGTGATAGATACAGGGAAGTTTAAACTCTATTCAGTAGTAGTTAAAACACAAGATCAAGCGGTTGAAGAGTGTAAAAACCTTGTTGAAAAAGAAGGAATACACTCAATTTTACT
>CP070659.1:629566-636574 GCA_020355125.1 Candidatus Bathyarchaeota archaeon | reverse complement strand
TATGATGACGAAGGGTCTGTAGAAGAAGAGAAACGAGACACCATAGAAATAATAAAAGATGTTTACTCGGAACACTATAGATCTTATCAAGGCGACATCATTATCTGTCGACAAACCCTTGAACACATTTATGACCCAAAGCACTTTCTTCACACAATACGAAGAGCGATCGACGACCCCTTGAAAACAAAAGTATTCTTTGAAGTTCCAAATGCAATAAACATTTTCCGCCGGCTCTTTGTGTGGGACATCATCTATGAACACTACTCTTATTTCACTCCTACCTCACTTGTTGCCCTCTTTTCAGCCTGCGGATTTACTGTAAATACGCTCACCGAAGAATTCGAAGGCCAATATCTCTGTGTCGACGCTTCCCTCCAAACACTTAACGCTCACAACCAGAATCGATTGAAAAATATAAACAAATTCAAACCGATAAATAGAGACATAGTATCTTTCGCGGTTAATTACCAACGTAAGCTCAATACGTGTAACCAGAAGCTTGAAGAGATCAATCGAAAAGGGCAACGTGCTGTTGTGTGGGGAGGCGGATCAAAAGGCGTCACCTTTTTAAATCAAATTAATAACCCACAGCAGATAAAATATGTAGTCGACATCAATCCACGGAAACAGGGCTTATACGTTCCAGGAACTGGACAGTTAATCGTATCTCCAGCGTTTCTATCGGAATATAACGCAGAAATCGTAATTGTGATGAACCCGATTTACACAAACGAAATTCGCCATCTCAGCAAGAATTTAGGAGTAACTGCAGACTTCATACTTGTAACTACCTAGCTTACCAACGCGCGCACGCGCGACAGTTCATACGCCTTCACCTAGCGCGTGCATTGCAATACGTCGTAAACGAATTGGGGGAAGGAATGTAATTGCATAGGTTGCTCATTGATTCCTGTCCTGCCATGATGTGCTATTATCAGGGGGACATGATGTAAAGCAGGGATGAACGTGTTGGCGGGGTGGATGTAATGTCCCTCTTCTCCAAACGCTTCACCATGATCGGATAGAAGGAAGAGAACTGTATTATTGTTGAGCTGATCGTAGAACTGTCCAATAGCTTCATCCATTTCCATGACGTTTTCTTTATAGAGCTGTTTTAATACCTGATGCTGCTCTGGGGATACACGTGAACGCGCTTTTTTTTGAGCAACGTCAATGAAGAGATTGTAATATTTGTCCAAAAACTGTTTCGAATATCCTTTATTCCGTGGATAATATGGACCGTGGGGATCCATCAAATGTATCCAGAGAAAATAAGGCTGTTGATCGATTTTTGTCAATGCAAACTTTAACATTTCATCTGCAGGGGTATAGGGAAACTTCCTACCACTAAATGGACGAACAGATAGAGAAGCGTGTAAAAACGCTAGTTTAAAGGAGGATATAGCTTGGTTAAACACGCCTTTTCCTACACTTCTCATTCTATGCAAGAAGTATTTGTTAATAATCCTTTCGAGATGAACTCTTATCGAGCGCACACTGGCTTCGTAATAGAAATCGTTTACCTCGCCCCATCCTTCGGAAAACCTTGTCTTTACTGAAGGGTTGGTATTAATTAAACACGAAAAATATCCATGCTTGCTTAACGTAACTGGCAACGAGTTTTCGGAATCATATTCGTATGACGCGGAGAGGAGGTATGGCATACTTTTTATCGTACATGTATTTGGGGACCAGGCTTCTGTATAGAATTCTCCCTTCCTAGCTATCCGCATGATGTTTGGCGTGATCTCTTCATTGACGTGATCGTATCTCAACGCGTCAGCTAAGATGATAATGAGGTTTTTTTTATCGCTTGCTGGGGATAGATGGCTACGGCCCACATACCTTCACTCCATAATTGTTGACTAATTGTATATTCAAGACAAAATTTATGAACTTTAAGAATTTTCATATCTAGTAACGAATCATTATTCGACGATGGCTGGTTTTGGGATTGGGATGATGAATTTACCTCCCCTCTCTCGATATTTTGTCTGCTGTTGTATGATCTCTTCTGCCCAATTCCAGGCTAGTAATAACACGTAGTCCGGCATGTCGTCCAGTAACTTCGAGGGAGGATATATAGGTAGATGGTTTCCCCCCATATAGTGGTCATGTTTGAACGGGTTCAAGTCAACGATATACTCTAAAAGCGTCTTATCGATCTTACAGTAACTCAATAACGTCGTTGCTTTCGCTGCAGCGCCGTATCCAACAATTTTCATACTCTTTCCCTTGAGAGCAGCGAGTAACTTCATTAACGAATTTCTTATCTCATGAACGCGATTAGCAAAATCACGATAATATCCGATTTGATTTACCCCATTTTTTTCTTCTTCCCTTAATTTCTGCTTTACTGATCTGTGTCTATTTTCATAGCGTTCTACATATATGCGTAGAGATCCGCCATGTATAGAGAGTCGCTTTAGATCATTGATGAAGAGGGAGTGTCTTCTGAAAAGTTGATCTAAGGCTGTTACCGAGAAATAGCAGAGATGCTGGTGATAAATCGTATCAAATTCACATTTGTCGATTAAGTCCACTACATAGGGGACCTCAATGACCGCAACACCATGATCCTTTAATACAGTTTGAATGCCATCAACAAATCCATTAAGGTCGGGAACATGAGCTAAAACGTTATTCGCAATTACGACATCCGCTAATCGTCCGTCTTTCTTGAGTTGGCTAGCAAGGCGTTTACTGAAAAAAGTGCAAAGAGTAGGTATTCCTAGTTTCTCTGCGTGTTGAGCTGGTCCCTTTGCGGGGTCGATGCCGAGAACGGGGATTCCATGCTCCACGAAGTTTCGAAGCATATAGCCGTCATTGCTAGCGGGTTCTATAACTAAGCTTTTAGAATTTAACCGTCTTGATTCGATTAGCTCTTGGGCATTCTCTCGGGAATGGAGTAACAATGATTTTGAAACAGAGGAAAAATAGGGATAGTTCCTGCAAAAGAGGATATTTGGATCAACTGTCTCAGTGATCTGTAAAAGGGTGCAGGTGGGGCAGAAGACTAGGTCGAGTGGGATTTTTGGTTCTGGTTTTTTCAGTTGTTCTTCAGTAAGTAGCACATCAGCTATTGGGGTCTGGCCAAAAGAAATGATTGGTTTAAAGCCAGAATTGTTGCATGAGCGGCAAGTGGGTTCTATTTTGTAAATGGTGTGAAGCCCTCCTTTTCGATCAAGTTCTACGATGGATGTATTTTTTCCCATCGAAGATTTGAATTTAGCTGACCAGTGCTAATTAATTGCTTAAGGTGTTTAAGACGTTTGTATCGAGGGCCTTCAAATTCTTCGGTGGATTTTAGGCCCACGGCTTTATAGGCATCATAGAGTTGTTTGGCGCCTTTACGAGCGTTCCACTGAGGCTGGTATTCGTTGATAGTATTAGTCAATTTACTACAATCCACACGGTAAGAGCGTTTATCGGGACCAGCGTCCTTTGCATAAGTAATATGTGATCCAGGAACCGTGTCTTTAACGATTTCGGCAAGTTCTCGTATCTGATAGTTTTCTTCTGTTATTCCCACATTAAAAACCTCATTGCTTACCAAATCTAGAGGTGCGTTGAGAATAGCTATGAAGGCTCGGGAAATATCTTCTATGTGTACAATTGGGCGCCATGAATTTCCATCGCTTTTTAAAAATATGTCACCTGTCGTGTAAGCCCATGCAACGAGATTATTAAGGACCAAGTCAAATCGAAGCTTGGGGGATACTCCATAGGCGGTTGCAGAACGTAAAAACGTTGGGTGAAAATCACGGTCAGCTAAATTTGAAATAACTTTTTCAGCTTGAATCTTTGACCGTCCATAAGGAGTAATAGGATGTGGTTTCGATTTCTCATTGACCATCTCGGCTCGTGCGGCTCCATAAATGCTACAAGATGATGAAAACAGGAATCGCTGAACTTTGACTTTTTTAGATAGTTTAGCCAGTTTAACTGAGGCTTCAAAATTTATTTCGTCTGTTATATAGGGATCAAAATAGCCTAATGGATCGTTCGATAAACCAGCCAGATGAATAACGGCGTCGAAGCCCCTTAAGTCTGAAGCCTCAACATCACGAATATCTTTTCGAATATTAGGAATGGACACTTCGTCGGAAGGTCCAAAATAGCAACCATTATAAAGATCACTGTCAAATCCTACAAGGTCGTATCCTTTCGTTAGAAGAAGCCGTGTCATAAGGGAGCCGATATATCCCTTCTGACCCGTTAGTAGTATGGGCATTCTAATTCTCTAACTTTATATAAATATGTAGATAATATTTACACTCTTCGGAAAGTTTTTATAAAATCCCAACATCGTTGGAAAACGTAATGGTTAACGCGGCTGATCCCACGTCTTCCATGGCGCTTTCCCACTTTGCCAAATTTTTTCGAGCTTTATTTTTTCGGCGAGGGTATCCATACATTGCCAGAAACCCGTATGACAATATGCCATAAGTTGACCGTCGTTTGCCAATCTTTCTAAGGGCTCCTTCTCAAATTGAGTGTTGTCGCCTTCAATGTAATCGAACACATTTGGCTCTAACACAAAGAAAGCGCCATTTATCCAGCGCGCGCGGGCATCCATATAAAGAGGTTTTTCCTTGAACTGCACTACTCGCCCCTCATCCAACGTGAGATGGCCGAATCGGGATGGAGGTCTGACCGCTGTTAAGGTGGCAAGTCGACCATGTGAACGATGAAAACGTAACAAGGCATCTAAAGCGACATCAGAAACGCCATCTCCCCAGGTTAACATGAAGGTTTCGTTATCCAGCCATGGCGCTAATCGTTTGATTCGTCCACCCGTTTGAGTGGTTGGTCCTGTGTCAACTAAATGTATTATCCAGTCCTGCTCACTTTCACCATAAAAAATAACGTCTCCGGTTTTCGTTTTCACCGTCATGTCTCTATTCAACGAGTAATACTCCCGCATCCAGTTTTTAATGTATTCCCCTTTATAGCCAAGGGCTATAACAAACTCGTTGAAGCCATAGCGAGAATAGTGCATCATAATGTGCCAGAGAATGGGGTGCCCTCCGATTTCCACCATTGGCTTCGGCCTCTGAGTCGTTTCTTCAATAAGTCGTGTACCTAATCCTCCTGCTAAAATAGCTACCTTCATTGATTCCTCCTCCAAACTACTTGTTACCTCGCTCTATCATTCGTTTGATAACGGCAGAAATTCTGCGTCCAAGAGACGAGGATTGTAGAAAAGCGTGATTGAGGTCACGCGCCATATTCAATAATCCCTCTCTTATAAGCCATTTGCCTATTTGATCGTAACATAATATGCGTTCAGACCATTTTAAAGAAGCACGTTTAACCGCGTTTACGTATTCGCTATAGATCTTCCAGTATGGGAGGGCGATAGCCCTTTTTATGTTCGGATTCCACCACCTCAACTTTTCGAAAGGGTTAGGAGAAGTAGTATTTACGTAATACTTTGCCGAATATGCATGGGGGTGATCTCTCCGAGAATAGAGATATTCAGGGACTTCACAGAGGGGTCCATGTAGGCTGATTTCAGCCAGTAGAGCCATATCAGACGAAATATAATCTCCAAATAGCGCGGTCTTCTTTAAAATATTTGATCGGATTACACCAAAAATCATGCACCAGGCTGGTTTTTTTTCGAGATAAATTAACTCTCCAAAACGTTCATAGGGCTTCGGGGAATCAATCTTCAACGTGTGGCTATAGGTACCGATAGATTTACCCTGTTTATCAATTTTACGTGTTTTTGAATGGCACAGGACGAGTGACGGGGTTTCATCAAAGGCGCTCAGACATTTTAATAAATAATCGGGGGCCATTAAATCATCGTGTGCTAGCCATTTAAAATAGGGGGATGACGCTAATTTAAAAACAAGATTATGGTTGGGCGCAGCGCCTATGTTCTTCTCATTTCGATGATATCGAATCCGATCGTCTTTCGCCGCGTAAGCACGGCAAATATGCTGTGTTTTGTCTGTGGACGCGTTGTCTGCAATGATTAGTTCAAAATCGCGATAGGTTTGAGTGAGGACTGAATCTAAGGCGTGTTCAAGATATTTTTCGCCATTAAAAACGGGCAATCCAATGCTAACACGAGGCTTCTTGGCATTCATTGTTTCAAATCTCGGCTTATTAAAAAAGATGTTTATTATATCGGCTTAAAGTAGTTTTTGAATTTACGCTCCATATCTAGGGGTTTCAAACGTCGGTTTTTCTTTTCTTCGTGTGAACCAATCTAGTAAACTAAGAAAATGGACAAGAAGGTTGAGCGGGATAAACATCAATGGGAGCCAAAGGTGCTTCAGTAGGGTTTGATCCTTTGCATAAATTGTAGCCGACACGATTTTTGACATATTTATTATCAATAAGGTGCAAAAGGCAACAAGCGCGAAGTAAAGAAAAGCAGGATTGAAGATGCTGACTACTCCTATTAAGAGAAAAAACAAGGGCTCCAGATAAGACTTCAGGGAATAGATAAATCGTAAACTGGAGCTCGCACTTCTTTTTGGGAACCGGAACTCTTTGTAATCGATTGTAAGTTCTAGGTTCCCCCTCGACCATCTTCTTTGCTGTTTAATAAAATCAAATATAGTTTGAGGATATTCCCGCTGCACTCTAGCATCGGGATTATACATCGTTTTTAGCCCCTGAGAGCGAATTCTCATTTCCATCTCGTGATCTACCAACCTTCTGATATTTTCGTTAAAGGCACCTAAGGCTTTCAACGTACTCTTCCGAAAGGCCGAATTCTCTCCTCCTAATACGCTGCTAGGCCATTGTACTTGTTTGAGCAGGATTTCTTCGTAGATCTTGAAATACGTGGTTATGAAATTTACATTGTTTAATACTTCTGCTCTTCCTCCGATGGCGACGACGTCCTTGTTGATACTAAAGGGTGAAACGAGGGTTTTTAACCATTCTTTTGGGAAGACGCAATCAACGTCTGTAGTGACAACGATTTCTCCTTGAGAAACGTTGAGGCCATCGTTAAGCGCTCGTGATTTGCCTAATGGTTTC
>CP070659.1:626199-629466 GCA_020355125.1 Candidatus Bathyarchaeota archaeon | reverse complement strand
TTGTTTTCAGTAATGACACGGTTTCCATGATGATAAACCATATCAATCCTAATACCCAACGGATGCCTGAGAAAATTCCAATGATGATGCCCACAATTATAATCGGAATCCCTGCAAACAAGAAAGGAATGACAGAAAACAATAGTACGCTAAAGGTGATTAGCACGATCATATATATCAAGCCAGCGCGCGCTAATTTACTTTTCAGGTGGAGGATACCACCAATCACCCATGGGCTTTCCTTTGTCTTCGATCAGCTTTTTATCAGCCCATATTGTCAAGTCGTAGGAAACCATATCTGCATGAATTCCAGGTAGCCGCTTTTGTAAAGCAGTGGTTCCAAGATTCTTTTCAATATATGGGCGGAAAAATCTTTGGAGTGCTCCGTAAGCAGTATGAATGTTACTTAGACCCTTTTTCTCTTCCTCGAAGAATCTGGATCTTCTGGCCCATGGATTGACGCCGATAGCAAACTCACACAGGTAATTAGAGTTTGAAACTTCTGCGAAGACTCTTCGAAGTCTAGCTGCGGCTCTTCCACCTTCAATTTTGGTTATCCATCCCTTATTTACTGTCAGTTTTATTGGTTCATCAGGAACTCCTATGTATGCCAACGGGCCATCTATATACAACGTACCGTCGGCGCTATGACCTGTATGAGATGTGAAGACTTCACCATCTCCGAAGCAAATTGGGCCCCTTATCCCACCATCTTCGACTTCCCATGGCATTCCTGTCACATCCAATACCATATCGGTACCTATCTCGCTGGTGAACCTTATTGTTTTAGTGCCCTCTAACATTTTTTGAAGTCTCTCACATATGTCACTGATATATTGGTAGTTACTAGTAGCAGCGGGTCCAAGATAGACTTCGAGGGTACGCATTGGTGCTGCAAACCATCGTTGTCCTTCCTTTCGTTCACGTTGTGAATAGAGCGTTGCTCCACAGGAGTTGCTCCAAGAGATGTAGACATCTGCTGCTCCGGCTCCTCTTTGTATAATCTTTGTGAGTTTTGCCGCGTCTTTTGGTGACCTACTGGGCTGCATGCAAATGGTGAACTCAGCACCTGCGGCTTGAATAGCTCCTGCTAAAGATTGAAGAATCTCCAGTTCTGTCATAGTATCGCAAGCAATTAAAACTTCGTCGCCAGGCTTAATCTTGATTTGATTATTCACAAGAAAATAGGCTGTCTTGGCAGCGTCTATGATTGTCTGGGTTCTCCCTATCCGGACGGGGGGCTGAGACTCTAATGTTGCCAACTTTTATTTCCTCCTTAAAGCGTAATTTGTAATTATTTTATTAAAAATATATTAATGTTCCAATTTTAGAGGAGTAGTGAAAGGTTGAAATTTATGTCGTGTGCGCTAATGATAGGGAGAGGACTCCTTTGATAGGGTGTAATAAAGAAAAGAAGATTTTTGAAGCAGTTATATTTGATTGGGATGGAACTCTTGCTGATACTAGGGATGCGATTGTGCTGTCATTTCAAAAGTTACTTGGAGGCCTTGGATGCAGAGTCAGTGATGCTTACCTTGAAAAACAGATTGGAATTGGAGCTAGAAACATGCTGAAAAATGCTCTTGCAACTTCTAAAATGTCTTTTAACGATAAAGACATTGATAAACTCATGGAAGAATATAAGAACTATAGAGTAAAATTAGCTGATCAAGTAGAGCTCTTTAATGGGGTTCGAGATCTTTTATCTTCTTTATTTACTAAAGTAAAAATCGGATTAGCGACCATGAGTAACCGAAAAATAATAAATATATATCTCAAGAAAACAGGAATCCGACATTTTTTTGATAATGTCATAACTGCTGATGAAGTTCAACTTCCGAAACCTGATCCCCAAATTTTCCTCGAGTGTGCCATGAGTTTAAAATGTCATCCTGAACGCTGTGTAGTTCTAGAAGATTCCATATATGGCATTATAGCCGCGAGAAAGGCAAATATGAAATGTATTGCGATTCCTTCTGGAGCATATTCTGTAGAAAAGCTACGAACAGAGAATCCTGATTTGATAGTCTTTTCGATTAATGATAAAGAAAAGATATTGAACTTTGTCTTACGAGCTAACTAGGGAACGATGATACGCGCGCGCGCTTTCTTTTGCGTTTCCATTACCGCGTTTCTTTTAACCATTTACTTACTGCTTGGAAGAAAGGGCTATTGCTTACGTTAATTATAGGTATCCGTACATTTCCTTCTCTTAGAACAACCATTGCTTTAAATTTTGGCATTAAAGCATATGATAAACTTGACCAATGAAGTTTTCCAGCAAGTTTTTCCTGTACTATTGACTCGGTTTCTAGCATGCTAGTCCTGTCAAGAGCTAGGCCATCGATCCAAAGTAGGGGTTTTCCTAATCCTCCTGGAGCTACTCCTATGCATCTAAGCTGCAAAAAATCATCAAGTTTATGTTCAATTATTTCGTGAATGATAATTTCTTTCCATGGCGCATGTGTGATTTTTATCATGTGAAACTTTCCTTTAGTAAATGGAACTTTCAACTAATCTTTGGTTGACTAATCAACTGATTAAAATATATAATTGTTTAGCCAAAAAACATGTTGGAAATACCAGTTTTTGCGTTTCTATTTTTATGAGAAGTGTCAAACTTATTCTTTAATTAAGGAGGAGGCGCGTAAATGTACGCGCGAAGAATCTTTTTTTATTCATGCTCCCTCTTAAGGTCGTCTAGGCGTTCTTTAACGCCTACAAGTTCTTTTTCTAAGGACTCTTTATAGTCTTCTAGCCATTTTATCTTCTTTTTCTTGTAGTGCTCTTTTAACTCTTTTTTTTCTTCCTTGGTTAGAAAGTGTCGTCTCTTACCGTATTGATACCAAGATAAGGGATGGCAATAGGTCCAATGACAAGTAGTATCCACTAAGCCTTCACCTCCTATAGGTTATGGTCGTTACAGATAATACCAAATGGTAACTTTTAAATATTACTATTAAGTAATTACATTATGGTAATGAAACCTCGGTGATCCAGATGAAATTGAAATGGCAGTTAGTACGAGATGGAGAAATAATCTTCGAGATGCCCCTTTCCCCCATGGACTGGCCAAGAGAAAAACTAGCTAACGAATTGGATGCTTTTGAAGAACATTTTCAGCGGTTCTCAAAAATATTTAACGCTTTATCGAATGAAACCCGCTTGATGATGATGAAACGGCTGATAGAAGAACAAAATCATACCACAAATTTCACAGATTTTATGAGAGACTTAAATCTGAATCCAAAACTTGTTTGGGAGAAC
>CP070659.1:619939-626099 GCA_020355125.1 Candidatus Bathyarchaeota archaeon | reverse complement strand
TTTTATTTGAAAAAACCCTTTTTGAAATACTTATATATTCATATTTTATGTTTGTAAAATAATAAGTGGTTTCGATGAAGGAGATACGTGTAGCTATTGTAGGAGTTGGAAATAGTGCGTCAGCTCTAATCCAAGGAGTTCACTACTATAAAGATGCGAAAAAGGAAGATCTTGTACCTGGGTTATTAAACGTTGACTTTGGGGGGTATCATATAAATGATGTTAAATTCGTAGCTGCTTTTGATGTTGACTCCAGAAAAGTTCAGAAAGACCTAGGAGCAGCGATCTTTAGTAAACCAAACAACACTCGGGTGTTTTGTCCTCTTCCTGAAATTGGTGTTAAAGTTTTGAGAGGTCCACAGTTGGATGGTATAGGAAAATATGTTGAAAACATTGTTAAAGTAAACAATGATATTAAGCCTGTAAATGTTGTACAAGCTCTTAAAGACGCAAAGGCGGATCTCGTTGTCAACTATCTACCAGTTGGTAGCGATAAAGCAACTCAATGGTATGCTCAACAAGCGATTGATGCGGGATGTGCCTTTGTGAATTGTATTCCCTCCTTTATTGCTTCTATTCCTTTATGGCAGAACAAATTTGAAAAAGCAAACCTACCGATAGCTGGCGACGACGTTATGAGCCAAGTGGGTGCTACTGTTCTCCACAAAACCATAGTAAAGATGCTAGTGGATCGGGGCGCCCTAATAGACGAAAGTTATCAACTAAATATTGGCGGAGACACTGATTTTCTCAATATGATTCAAGAAGAAAGACTTATTTCAAAGAGAGAAAGTAAAACAAGTGCTGTACAAGCCATGGTTCCCTACGCTATTCCTCTTAGGATTGGACCAAGCGATTATATAGATTTTCTCAATAATACAAAAATATGCTATATATGGGCTAAAGGAAAATATTTCGGTGATACACCCGTTAAAATCGATGTGAAACTGGAAGTTGTAGACTCACCAAATAGTGCAGGAATAGTGATAGATGCTATCAGAGCAGTTAAACTTGCTTTAGACAGAGGAATAAGTGGCGCTCTAACCAGTATATCTGCCTACGCCTTTAAACATCCCCCACAACAGGCTCCCTACGAAGTCGCAAAGCATTGGGTTCAAGAATTTATTGAAGGAATAAGGAAAAGATAGATTAAATCATCTCTGATCTCCAAAGTTCCCTTTTCAGCATATCTCTTACAGCAGCCCTTATAGCTGAGCTTCTACTAGGATACATTCCAGATCTCACTAATTCATCTAATCCCTCGATTAATGCTTCAGGTAATTTGACTGTAACCAGCTTCAATTTCTGCACCCTCCATTAGTAAAATAAGTATTACAATTTAATTACGCTATTATTATATCTTTTCACCACCATAGCTCGCTAGGCTCAGAGAGTAAAGTAAGAATCTTTATAGCGGACAATAAATACTCATTTACCACAGCTTTCAGTGGTGTCAAATGTGAAGGATCTAAAGACAACGAGAAGCATATGTCCAGAATGTTTTAAAACAATTGATGCCATAATTTTCGAAGAAAACGGCCAAGTCTTCTTAAAAAAGACCTGTCCCAATCATGGATTATATGAAGACTTGTACTGGTCAAGTTACGAAGATTATCTTCGAGCTCAACAATATTCTGTTATTGGCCACGGAATTGATAATCCTCAAACAACTGTTCAGAACGGTCACCCCTTTGATTGTGGTCTCTGTCCAAACCATCGCTCTCATACGGCATTAGCTATTATCGACGTAACGAACAGATGTAACTTACGCTGTCCAATCTGTTTTGCTAATGCTTCAGTTACAGGTTATTTATACGAACCTACTTTGGAGCAAATTGAAAAAATGCTCAAGCAATTGAGGAACCTTAAACCCATCCCTGCGACCGCCTTGCAGTTTAGTGGCGGAGAACCAACGGTTCGAGAAGACCTTGTTACCTTGATTGAAATGGCGAAAAAAGTAGGTTTCGAACATATTGAAGTAAACTCAAATGGAGTTAAATTTGCGAAAAGCGTTGATTATTGTCGATCGCTATTAGAGGCTGGTGTCAGCACAATATACCTGCAATTTGACGGAGTTACTTCACAACCATACATTGCTACCAGAGGCCAAGATCTCCTCAAAACCAAGTTTCAGGCTATTAAAAATTTACGAGCCGCAGGATGGGATAGCATTGTTTTAGTGCCAACAATCGTTAAGGGAGTAAATGATGACCAATTAGGAGCTATCATACAGTATGCTGCTGAAAACTTTGACGTAATCCGATGCGTCAATTTTCAACCCGTTTCTATAACAGGACGAATCGAATCTGAAAAAAGGAAAGAAATGCGTATAACGATACCAGATTGCATGAAGCTTGTAGAAGATCAAACGGATGGGCAGATTAAAACAACTGATTTCTTCCCAGTACCTATCGTGGCTCCTATTTCCAATGCCGTAGGGGCAATAAAGAAAAGAAGATATATTGAATTTACTGTCCACGAACATTGTGGAATGGCAACCTTCGTATTCGTTGAAAACAAAAAACTTATCCCAATCACTCAATATGCGAATGTTAAAAAATTTATGGACTCAATGAAGAAGGTCTCAGAAACAGCGTCGAAGGGATCAACGACAAAAGCAAAATTACAGATGTTATCCTCAAGTTTACATTATACCGATTTTAAAATACTCCGCCAACTAATAAGTGGAGTATTACGAGAGGGATCATACGGAGCTCTTGGAACCCTCATGAGAAATGTATTAATGATAGGCATGATGCATTTCCAAGATCCTTATAACCTAGATCTTCAAAGGCTAGAAAAATGCGCAATCCACTATGCTGTACCCGATGGACGAATAATTCCTTTCTGCGCAATGAATGCTATATACCGTACCGAGATCGAAAAAAAATTTGGCACACCCCTAATATGTGCTGAACCCGATAAGCGCCCATCATCAACAGATTAAATCAGAGAGTTTTTATTCTACTTATTCTTTTTTTGAAATGGGTGAAATGTTTTGGGCGGCGTCAAGAGAAAGACATTAGCACAAAGCGAAAAAAGACAAAAAATGCAAGCTAAAAAAGGTGAGAAATCCACCTCAAAGAAATCAATCAAATACACAGAAAAGAAGATAGGCGGAGTACACATACCAAAAGTAGAAGATAAAGAGCTTACCGCAGAATTGTTAAAGATGAAAGCAATAACTCCCTATGCAGTGGCCGTAAAATACAACATTACGCAAAGTGCGGCCAAACAATGGCTCCAATCACTCGTAAAAATAAAAAAAATCGAGCAGATTGCTGGCAGTAATAACCTTAAAGTATACAAATATAGGGACAGGGTTAAGTAGCTTTATTTTCCACGCGCGCGTAACGCAATCTTTATTCTCGTTCCATCAACAATTTTTTGAAATATATGAAGATTATTAGTAATCCTTCCCACCACGTTGACTGGGCTATAGGTTTGGGTTTTACTATAAAAGATACAAAAAGCAGTGGCGAGAGGCCAATAAGCTAGAGTTCCCGCTTCAACGTTTTTTCTTGCTTTTTCAAAGCCGATCTTTAAAGGCAGAGCGAAGTAAACGCCGTCCTTTAATAAAAACGCCCTTCCTTCATGGGGAAGCTTCTGTAAAATTCCTTCAACGGTCCTTGGTGCTAAAAATCTGATAAGTTCTCCTAAGGCTTCATCTTTACCTTGCACCCTCAATTTGATATCAATTCGGGCAACAGATGTATCAAGCATCTTAGCACACATTATGAAAATATTTTTTTTAAAACGTTTACCACATACAGTATTTTTTTCTCGCTAACACCAGGTTGAACTGGTAAAGAAAATACTTGTCTTGAAGCAGTTTCAGTTTTTGGTAATTTGATAGAACCATATGTTTGACGGTAATAAGACAACCAATGTATTGGCATAGAATAATAGACCTGCGAATCGATATATCTTTGTCTTATTTTTCTGACAGCCTTATTTCTCTTTGCTGAATTAGCTCTCAATAATCTTATTGTAAAAACATACCACGAATGTTCATACCCTTCTGGCACTGTTGGCAATTGGAGCTCCTTCAGATTACTTAGTTTGTCCAAGTAAATGCCTGCATTCCTTCTTCTTAATGCTAAAAATTTTGGTAATTTAAGTAATTGGGGACGGCCTAGTGCTGCAGCCATTTCTGGCATTCGATAATTATGGCCGATCCGGATTGAATTATATTCTCTACGTTCACCATGATTTCGAATAGATCGGATAGCATCAGCGTATTCTGAATTATCAGTAGTAACCATACCTCCTTCTCCAGTTGTCATGTTTTTTGTGCCATAAAAACTAAAACAAGCCATGTCCCCAAGCTTTCCCGCTTTTTCTCCATGAAATTCAGCACCATGAGCTTGCGCAGCATCCTCGATCACAATCAAATTATACCGTCGAGCTATCTCCATAATAGCGTCCATTTCAGCGGTCAAACCATACAAGTGGACTGGAATAATAGCTTTGGTTCTATTTGTGATTGCTATCTCTATTTCGTTGGGATCAATACAATACGTCCGAGGGTTAATATCGATGAAAATAGGTTTAGCACCTGTCAGAGCCACCATTTCTGCCGCTGCGACAAAAGTAAAACTTGGCATAATCACTTCGTCCTGCTCCCCTATCCCCGCAGCAAGTAAAGCGGCGTGAAGGGCAGAGGTACCACTGTTCAAAGCCAAAGCATACTTCGTTCCAACATATTTTGAAAAAAGTCTCTCAAATTCCACGACGTTCGGACCAAATCCACCTTTTTGAGTTAATATTTCACTCCTTAACACTTTTGCGACGGCTCTAATCTCGTCTAAGCCTATCAATGGCTTATTAATAGGAATCATTCGTGAATAAGACAACGATTAATCATCATCTCTGATAATAGTCTAATATTGTTTTTAAATTCTTTTGATAAATATTTGTGCTAGATTTTGATATATCTATCTAAACACTTAAATTGTGCAACTAATTAAGTAGAACGAAGCTTAGATCGTTTTAATACCCCGTAGGCCAATCATACATGAGTGGTTTTTAAATGATTATTCGAAGGAAAATAGACTTACCTTTAATCGCGACTAAATCGCGTAGAGCGCACGCTATGACTGCGCGCGCGAGTTAAAAAAAGGAGAGGGTATAGTTCTGTCAGAGAAAAAAATGGTAAAAAAAAGTTCTCAAATTTACATTGGACTTCCAAGGTTAACGAGATTTGAAAGAGCACGAATTGTTGGAGCACGAGCATTACAGATCTCCATGGGGGCACCCTTACTCATAGAAATATCAGATGACACGATCAGACCTTTAGATCTGGCAATTCAAGAGATAGAAGCTGGAGTATTACCGATGACTATTAGAAGAAAACTTCCAGATGGTACATACCAGGACATTCCACTCAATTGGCTCATTAACGAAAAGAAAGAAGACTAGCTCACTTTTCTCCGCTTACGATCACTATACCTTTGTCGCAGACTTGTCATGTTAAACTTCTAGCCATGACGTAGGCTGCTTCTCCATCCTTATAATAACCATTAATCGATTTAACTGGTTTGAAATCGAGTTTTTTATAGAGATTTATGGCAGCAACATTGCTTTTTCTCACTTCTAAGAAGCTCTCAGAAGCACGGTATTCTCCCATTCCTTCTATTGCTTTTACTTCTTAGGCGTATCCCACTCCGCTTGAGCGGTATTCTGGAAGTACCGCAATAGACACGATATGTCCCTTTTTAATTAGATTCCATCTCTTTATTTCAGAGAATCCTGTTTCGATTCTACACAAAATATAGCCAATAACCTTGTGGTCCACTACGGCCACGATAAAGGTTTTTGGAAATCTATGGTATAACTCTAAGAAAAATGTACGACTATAATTTTCGGGGAGACAGGTCCAATTGATATATGCCACTTCTTCCAGATTCTTTTCTTCAAATAATTGTATTTCAAAATGTTCTATCATATGATTTCGCGCTTCTATGGATTCTTTATTATAGGTAAAAGAGCTGCGCCTTTTGGGACAACTAACACTTTGCTCTTTCGTCCGACAATTCTAAATGCTGATGTGATTGCTGAATTTAAGGTTTTATCCGTTCTCATTTTAAAAATCCTTCTCGTGTAATAGTCCGGCATGGTTGAGACAAGAATTATCCTGACTTTTTCAAGGATTTTCAAT
>CP070659.1:616870-619839 GCA_020355125.1 Candidatus Bathyarchaeota archaeon | reverse complement strand
CCAGAGGTTTCCACGACATCTCCCTTTTTTACTTTTCTGTTGCGATGATATCCATGAGGATACGCGATTCTTTTACCTGCTTTAAACCGCGCACGCGCTGTCGTCCACATTAATCCTAATGGCTCATACTTTGGCCCTAGCGCCTTAAGCATTATGGAGGTCGCTTCATGACTTGCTTTCGACGCGATTTCTAATTCTGATTCTCCAGGTTTAATATATTCGTGGAGAAGAGCATGGGCGAGGTTGCACCACTTTGCGGCTTCCTCTATCAACGCTAACTCTTCATTCGATTTTATCATCCTCATGTTATCAATAACGTCGCCTCCATACACGAGCTTGGCATGGGGCAGTTTTTCCGATAACGACGGGGGCTGAAAATCTGGAACAGGTATCAAGGCAGGGCCATCGGTGCCTATGATTTTATGTGCCAGCTTCTTGTCTCTAAACACCTTCACTAGAATGTCAATTGTTTCACTGGGTCTATTTTTAACGGGGTATTCGAAATAAACGGTGATATCCTTATACATTGGCCAGTTTTCTTTCAACCGTTGTTCTTCCAGTTTCGGTATAAACATCATGGGGTCGTCATCGGGCGTTATTAGACAGCCTTGAGGTCTTGTTGCGATAAAGTGATAGCCGGTAGCGTAGAATATTCTGTTATGGTTGGTGAGATATAACGCGTCTAGTCCTCTTTCCGTAATTTTTTGTTTGATCTTTTCCAGTCTTGATTCAAATTCTTTCCTGCTAAGAAATAAGGTTACCATTTAACCATCTCGTTTATGCACGCTCTTACCTTTTTATCTGTATAATAATTTAAGCGTAGCTATTGCACATGGATCCCCGTGTGAGAAGAAAATTATTAACCGATTACAACTCGTTATTTAGTTTGGAATGAAGGAAATAACAGTAACCTTTTGATGTTTAGCGCGCTAAAAAGTACACACGAATCTAATAAATAGAAATAGATAACTTGATCATCAATCATGATTAATGATTATTGTTCATGTTCGAAGGTCTAGTAGACATGTTTGTGCATGCCCTTTGACTTTTACTTTTCTATAGACGTTCTTGACTTTTCCTTCCTCGTCGATTAGAAAAGTGGTTCGTTCCGTTCCCATAAAAGTTCGCCCATACATGCTTTTCTGTTTCCATACGCCATATAGATCTAATACTTTTCCTTCTGGGTCGCTAAGAAGAGTAAAAGGTAGATTATGTTTTTCAATAAATTTCTGATGAGATTTTACACTATCCTTACTCACCCCTATGATTACTGCGTTTTCTTTGGTAAATTCGTGAGCTAAGTTTCTGAATTCTTGAGCTTCTTTTGTGCATCCAGGTGTTCCATCCTTTGGATAGAAGTATAAGACCACCTTTCGTCCACGGTAATTGCTTAATGAAACATTAGTACCTTTATCTGACAGGAGCGTGAAGTCAGGCGCATTTTCCCCTACATCAACCACAACTAATCACCAGATACAAATCATGAATAGGCGTACATATAACGTTTGTTAAACCAGCACTGAACAAGCGCCCGAACTCAAAACGGGGTTCACCGCAATGCAAAGTCGCTCAATGCATGTTAACGTTACGGTTGACAACATATGTGTTGATTGATGAAGCACAAAAATATGGAAGACACGCACCTAAAATATCGTAGATCCCCATTACTTAAGTCACATTCGGAAAAAACACGTGTTAAGAGTTTTTATTAAAGGCTTCGATATTTCATTTCAAGTTGGAAGCTAAAAATGTTAGAGAGTGAAAGACTCCTTATCAAAAAGCACACAAATACCATCTACAATAAATATAGGGAGCGGACGAAAAAGTCAAGAAAGGCCTATGAACGGGCGAAGAATTTTCTCCCAGGGGGAAATAGTCGCACAACCATTTTTTGGAAGCCATATCCTGTTTATTTTCAACGTGGAGACGGCTTTACCATATATGATTTGGATGGGAACGAGTATCTCGATTTTATTGGAAATTACACTTCATTAATTCATGGACATACTCATCCAGAGATTGTAGAAGCTATTCGGGCAAAGGTTGAAAGCGGTACCTCAGTGCACCTGCCAACAGAAGATGAGGTTCAACTAGCAGAGCAGCTGTGTGAAAGATTTCCATCAGTTGATAAAATCCGGTTTACGAACTCAGGGACTGAAGCGACAATCAACGCAGTGCGTCTAGCTCGAGCCTATACAGGGAAAGATAAAATTCTGAAGGCTGAAGGAGCTTATCACGGTACTCATTTACCTGCCGAAGTAAGCTTTAATCCAGATTTGAGTAGGATTGGTCCAATAGATAACCCACACAGCATCCCTGAGCTGGGAACCCCTACAAGCATCGCGAATGACGTAATTATCTACCCGTTCAACCATAGAGATGTCACGGAACGCCTCATTAAGAAGCATAGGAAGGAGCTTGCCGCGGTTATAGTTGAGCCAGTGATGCGAACAATTCCGCCTGAAGACGACTATCTACCTTTTCTCAGGGAGATAACTAGTGAAAACAACATCGTTCTTATCTTTGATGAAGTGATCTGCGCCAGGATTAGCAGAGGAGGCGCTCAAGAATACTATGGCGTCACACCCGATTTAACAGCTTTGGGCAAACTATTTGGAGGCGGCCTACCGTTCGGCGCGTTTGGCGGAAAAGATGATATAATGAAGTTCAGCGATCCGTCAAAAAAAGAGTCAATCGGTCATGGGGGAACGTTTAATGCCAACCCCCTTACAATGGCAGCAGGAATAGTGGCAACTGAAATGCTAACTACAGAAGCCATTAACAGAATCAACTCGTTAGGAGAACTCCAGAGAGATGGTGTGAACAAAGTCCTTGATGAGCTAGGCATTATTGCTCAGATCACGGGAGTAGGCTCATTATTGACCATACACCTGACTGATGAACATGTAAAGGATTTCAGAACTTCAGCGAAAGCGAAGAAATCGCTTAACCATCCGCTTTATATCTCT
>CP070659.1:608071-616770 GCA_020355125.1 Candidatus Bathyarchaeota archaeon | reverse complement strand
TGCATAAGCAACAATGCTTGTGTGCCCTCCTGATACGAGTATTACTAGAGGGTCATTGGCTCCCGTAGTGAGACTGGCTAATTCGATGTGGGCGATTGCGTGATGGACTGGGACTAGAGGCTTATTAAGCCAAACGGCTAGAGTTCTTGCGACAGTTGCTCCAACACGTAAAACTGGGCCTAAGCCAGGGCCAAAAGAAAAGGCTATGGCATCTAGGCTTTCTGTTCCTTTTATACTTTTTTGTAAAGCTTTTTTTAGTACGTTTGGTGCAACGTCACAATGGTGCTGGGCAGCTTCTCTTGGATGGATTCCTCCCTGAGATGGCGGTTTATATGTTGAGTTTATATTCGCCACAATTTTTCCAAACGAAGATGCTATGCCTACACCAAACGTATGGGCAGTTGATTCAATGCCTAGGCATATTAGTTCTTTTTCGTTAGAGGCGTTCATATCCATCTGCATCTTTGATTAGATAATTTACCATTATCCTTATTCTAGGGAAATAGTTATAATTTTAGTTTATTATTCTTTCAGGATGAACATATGTGTTAAGAACGTTAGAAAAAGGTTAAAGTACATGGAAATCTTTTAACCACATCCTATAAGAAGGGTGAATCGTTGAGTCAAAAACCATTGCCAAAACAGCCAGAAGTCAATATAGGCACATTGGGACATGTTGACAATGGAAAATCAACGATGGTCCAATCGCTGACTGGTATCTGGACCGCGAAGCATAGTGAAGAAATGAGACGAGGAATCACAATACGTGTAGGTTACGCTGATGCCGCGTTTTATAAATGTACTAACTGTGATACCTATGGAACAATGGAGATCTGTTCAAAATGTGGCTCTTCTTCTGAATTTTTAAGAGCCGTGAGCTTTGTAGACTGTCCGGGCCATCACAGTTTAATGGTTACAATGTTATCTGGCGCCGCGTTAATGGATGGATCGTTATTTGTTCTCTCCGCTACAGAAAAATATCCACAGCCTCAAGATAGGGAGCATTTGGCTGCAGCAGAAATTGTTGCCATAAACAAAATGGTTATTGTTCAAAATAAAATCGATGTTGTTGATAAAGAAAAAGTTATTGAAAATTTCCATGAAATTCAGAGGTTTGTCAAGGGAACAATTGCTGAAAAATCGCCAATAATCCCAATCAGTGCACAGCGCTCAATTAATATGAGCTTGCTTGTTGAGGCGATTGAAAAAAACATTCCAACACCCGCCAGAGAATTGACTAAACCGCCATTGATGTCTATAGTAAGGTCTTTTGACGTGAATCGTCCAGGAACATCGGCTGTAAAAATTGAGGGCGGTGTGATCGGAGGCTCTATCATGCAAGGGCTCTTTAAAATAGGCGATAACGTTAAAATCGTTCCGGGAGTTCGCATCGAAAAAGGTGCAAAATCCTATTACGAACCACTTTACACAGAAATTGTTAGTCTTCATGCAGGCGGAAAAAACGTGAAAGAAGCTACCTGTGGTGGATTAATTGGAATTGGTACAGCATTAGATCCCTCTTTAACAAAAGCTGATAATCTCGTTGGAAATATTGTAGGAAAATCCAAGCATTTACCTCCAATTTACGAATCCTTACTTCTCGATATTCAATTATTTGAACGCGCTATTGGCACTGAGGAGTTAACCATAGTAGAAAAAATTAAGATTAACGAACCTCTTGTCATAAATGCTGGCACAGCGGTCACATCAGGCATTGTAACTGCTTTAAAAGGTGGCTATATAGAGCTTTCTCTCAGACGACCGATATGTGCCGAAGCTCATACCAGGTTAACTCTTAGTAGGAGGATAAGAGAAAGCTGGCGACTTATCGGCCACGGTATCATCAAAAGCTAACCATAGCTTGTTAGACACGACGATTTCTTTGAGCTTTTTAGAAGAATATGTGAATTCAAATTCAAGTTTAAAATAAAAAATAGCGCGCGCGAATATAAAATACACACTAGGCTGAAACAATGATGTCTAAAGTTATTTTGGATTCGAATTTTTTAATGCTTTTCGGAACCTTTCGAGGCGATCTGTTTAGAGAATTAGACAATATCGTTGGTAGAAGAGTTGAAAAGATAATTTTGAAACCCATATATGATGAACTTCAAAAGATATCGTTGATAGGCAATTCAAAAACGAGAAAACAGGCTCTAGCGGCGTTAAAAATCATTGATATGAAGGAATCCACGCGTGTAGATATCAAACTAAAACAATTAGAAACTGTTGATGAACTAATTATTAGAGTTGCGGAAATGTGGAAATGTCTGGTTGCTACTAACGACGGTGAACTTAGAAAAAAACTGATAAAAATTGGAGCGCCCGTCATTTATTTAAGACAGAGAAATAGATTGGAAGTTAAAGGATATCGCGGCTAGGTCTGTGGGCAACAAACAGTTCTAGTCCACGCTAAAGGTAAGCTCCTATGTAGCTACTCTTCAATTAAAGCGCGCGCGCTACTAGGGTGCGCCAACGTGTGGTACGAGATGTGAATACTCAACTTTAAATAACCGCGTTGCTATTCTCAAAGGACGATCGCGTTATCACGTTTAAGATAATGAAAGATGCCTCATTTAACTATATAAGATTCTAAAAACTTATATACTGTCATATTTTAGAAAAGAGTTCTTTAACACGTTCATAGGTGAATACATACGTTCAATATAATAAAGGTTGAAGACGCCGTTAAGATTTTGCCTGAAAAATTCGATCAAGCTCTTGAAGAAGTTACTCATGAGGAGTTGAGAGCGAAATATGAAGGGCTCGTCAACAAAGATATAGGTTTTGTCATAGCCGTAACTAATATACAAGTAAATCCTATTGGTAAAATAATCCCTGGAGAGGGAGCAACCTATCATGCTGTGACTTTTACTCTATTAACTTTCCTTCCTGAAATTCAAGAAATCATTGAAGGAGAAGTCGTTGAGATCGAAGATTTCGGAGCCTTTGTGAGAATAGGTCCCATAGATGCGCTCTTACATGTGTCTCAAGTTATTGATGGCTACGTTTCCTATGATGAAAGGCAGGGCGCTCTAATTGCTAAAGAGATGAATAGAATCCTACGACAAGGAGACCTAGTTCGCGCCAGAATAACAGTCGTCTCATTCGCTAAGGAAAGCTCTTCAGGAAAAATTGGAATGACAATGCGACAACCCTTTTTAGGGAAAATAGAATGGATCGCAGATGACGTAGGAAAAACTAAAAAATAATGAAACATGTTTGAGGCAATCGTAATGAAAAACGTAGAGGAATAGATGTATGAGAGAAAATGCATGTAAAAACTGTCGATTGATAATTAATACAAAAATATGTTCTGATTGTAAAAACACAAATCTTTCAGAAGATTGGTATGGGGAGGCAATTATATTTGATCCAGAAAATTCTTTGATTGCTAAAACTATGGGCGTAAATAAATCTGGTCGGTATGCTCTAAACGTAAGGTAAAGGAGATAATTATTGCGAAACTTACTTTTAACTGATAGAACAAGAATGAAACTAAAAAGTCCGTTAGGAAACCTGATTATCGGCTCTTCTGAGGAGACTATGTCGGCTTTAAAAGAAATTCTTAAAAAAGAAAAACCAAAAAAACTATTCGCAATAGGCGATTTTATAACTCACAATCTGATGAAATATGGTATAGAAACCAATCTTTCTATCATCGACAATAAGACTATGAGAAAAAACATAGAACCAACACAATTAGATGGAATAAAAGTTATAAAATCGCGTAACCCGCCTGGGATGATAACTGCTGAAGCTTGGGATGCAGTTAAGAAAGGAGTAGAGGACCCTTCAATAACATATATAGTTGTGGATGGAGAGGAAGATTTACTAACATTGCCAGTGATTAACTATGCTCCCTTAAGAGCCTTAGTTATGTATGGTCAACCTTCCAAAGGAGTCGTTTTAGTTTGGGTAACAGAAAGTAAGAAGAAAGAGGTAGAAGCTTTAATAGATGAAATGGAAGAAGTATAACGCAAAAATCGTTAATGAAGAATGCGATTTGAAGCTCATAAAAATCCTTGGTGAGTGTAAACTTTGAAGATTATTAAAACCCGTGAAAAATATAATCAATTTCTTAATCGCAACGAACTAGGTTTTATCTTGAATCATTCCTCATCTGAAACTCCTAAGCTTTATAATGTTCGAAAAGAACTGGCAGAAATGTACAATGTTGAATTAGACGTTGTATATGTTAAGAAGTTAGAAACATTAACTTGTACAAATAAAACAAATGGAGAAGCGGAGGTCTATGATTCTCCCGAAAGAGCAAGACGACTAGTTCCTAAACATATTCAATTACGGAATCTTTCAACTAGAAAAGAGCCTAAAAATCCATAAAAAATTTTCTATGGGTGGAACAAGTGAATCAAAAGATGAAAAAATCGAAGGGTGCGAGAAAAATTCACGAATACTATGAGATAAAAGGCGATAAAATTGTTAGGAAACTGAAAAAATGCCCTCGATGCGGTTCGTTTATGGCTCTTCACAAGCAGCATCGACTAAGATGGACGTGTGGAAGTTGCTCATACACGGACTATTCAGGATTCAAGAAAAAAAGCAACTAAAGGGAGAAGACATTACTTATTTTTTACGAGTTTTCTTTCCCTTCTTCTTAGTCGCCCTCAAATTAACCTGATATATATCGCTGGTGATAACACTTCCTCGAACTAATTTTCTTCTCCTTTCGCCTTTCCTTGTCGGGGAGAACCCGGTTCCACCACTAAGCATTGTAGCCACTCTTCCACCCCCATGAACGTCTTTCCTCATAGGAAAGCCATCTGTATCGCTTCCACCAGTTATTTGTAGTTTTAAACCAGATAATCCAGCTACTGAGCCATCGATGCTTTCGCCAATTTTCATGCCAATGAGAGATTGCGCTTTTGTGCCTTCAATTTCTGCGACTTGAGATTTTCCGTCTGAATGTGATATTATTAATTTAAATTTGGCCATATCATCCCTCTTTATGCTATAGATTAACCTTATTAAGTTTCTTATATGCCCCATAAGGGATTATTTTTTTTCATGATTTGAGTAAGTTCCTTCAAAAGTTGAATATCGTCCTCCGTCAACAAGTGTTGATATTTATTATGTAGGTCTTTAGCATTGTTTTCAGGAACAGCAATGTATAATAGATCTCCCTCGTTAAAATGTCGTCCAATAATGGGTTCTTTCATAGAAATAGCGACTTCCATCCCTATGGTCGATTCCTGTATCATTTTTCCTTTATCCTGTATTTGAATAATTTCTCCAATGTTTTGACCATCCGCCGTCACCATTGACCATCCGGGTTTGATGCGTCCTGCTAAGATTTTAACACCGAAAACAGCAGGTTTACTTTTCCTAAATATTCTTTCTTGGAGAACAATCACCTTCCCTGGACGAATCAGGGTTTCCATTTCCTTTCTAATCATATTTTCTTTTTCTCTTTTAATCCAGTCATTGTAATCATCTAGTAGACGATAAATGATGTTATTTTGAAAAACAGGGATTCCTTGAGTATTTGCTTCGTCTTTAGCATCGGATAATATTTTTACATTGAATGCCAAGATTACTCCAAAAAGAGGAGTGTTATTTTTAATTAGCGAAGCTTCTATAACTTCTCTTCTTGAAACGTCTCCAACATCTGCAATTCGTATTGGAATCTGATTATTTTCTAATTCATTTGTTATCGCTTCTAAGGAACCGAGAGTATCAGCTTTTAATATGACACCAACCTTATCAGTAATTATTCTCGTTTTTTCGACTTCTGTTGCAACTTCTCTAATCAATTTTTCGAGAACTTGCTCGTGTCCAGCTACATATATTGGCGCGCCACTAAGAACGTTTTCTATTTCTGAAGCAGCAATTTTTACTCCTGCCGCAGCTGTGATGGTTTCCACAGAAGTAAATTTATCTCTAGGGTCCCGTATTTCATCTAAAGGTCTAGGAAGGAGAATAGCTTTTATTTTTGTTACTATTGGCTTTTCTCTGCCACCAACAACAATGGTGTCTCCTCGGCGAATCTTTCCTTGATAAATTATTGCAGTAATCGTCATACCCAATCCCGGTTCTTCTTTAACTTCTAAAACAGTGCCTTTTCCATTACCAGCACTTATTGTAAGCTTTTGACGCAAATATTGTTGCGTTAAGCCAATAAGAACAGCCAATAATTCTGGAATTCCTTCTCCAGTTTTGGCACTGAGAGGTATGATAGCAACTGTTTTAGTGAAATCAGAAACTCGATCAAATATATCTGCCCTGAATCCAAGTTTAGATAAGCTTCCAATAATTGAATAGAGTCGATCATTCAGTTGTCGTTTAACGTTTGCGTTTTGTTTACCGAAAGATACAGTGAAGGATGGAGCATATTTTATCCAGCCTGAAACGGTATCAATTTTATTTGCGGCGACAATGAACGGCGTCTTGCGGCTTTTTAAAATAGATATGCTTTCATAGGTTTGGGGTTCAAATCCTTTATTAATATCAATAACGAGTATTGCTATGTCTGCAACCGAGCCGCCTCTCTTTCGCAGGTTCATGAATGCACTATGTCCCGGAGTGTCTATAACTAACAATCCTGGGATGTTAATTTCTCCAATATTTTTTGAAAGCGAACCACACATTTCACTTAAGATTTTCGTTGGAAAAAAGCTCGCTCCTATATGTTGAGTCATTGATCCGACTTCCCTTAACGCTACAGCAGATCCTCTAATTTTATCGAGAAGAGAGGTTTTACCAGAATCCACATGGCCTAAAACACAAACTATGGGTTGACGTAGAAATTTTCTCATATTTTACGCCTCATGATCACCAGAAAACTCAAAGCTTCCTTAATCTAGAGCGGTTAGAGTCCTAGAATAGTTAGCGGTACATCTTGACATTACGCATATAAGATATAATCTCTTCAGGTTTAAAGAAAAGGGCAATCTCTCTTTTAGCATTTTCAAGGTTCTCTGCATTGTGAATAACGTTCTTTGTGATCGTAAGACCATATTTACTTCTTATGGAGCCTATTTCGGCTTCAAGCGGATTTGTGGCGCCGGAAAGTCTTCTCATTTCTTCAATTGCTCTGAAGCCTTCGATAATCATTACTATGACGGGTCCCGATGTAATGTGTTGTATCAAATCTTTGAAGAATGGTTTCTTGGTATGCATTTTGTATAATTTTGATGCTTGTGCATGAGTTAGTTTCAGAATTTTTAATCCGGCAATACTAAATCCTTTTTGCTCTATGGTTTCTATAATTTTTCCAACTAGCCCCCGTTCTAAAGCTCCTGGTTTCAGAATGACTAAGGTTCTCTCAGACAAGAGAAGCCCTTCTTTCTCTTGGATAATGAGATGTCCACTTTAATTTTCTCGCATCTCTTTTAAGTATTAGTTGTGCCTTACGGCATTTACTTGAACAAAACCAATAAACTGTGCCATCATTTTTAACGTACATTAATCCGACTCCCTGAGGGAATTCAACTCCGCAAAAGGAGCATTTATGGATTTTAGGCAAAGAGTTCCCTACCTTAATAGTTTCTCGTTCGTTTTGCTTCTCTTTCGGTCTCCCTTAATAAGAGCACATCTCCATTCCTAATGGGTCCTTTCACATTTCTAGTCAAAATCCTTCCTTTATCTTGTCCTTCAAGGATTCTAACACGGATCATAGTGACTCCGCCTGTTACCCCAACTCTATCCATTACTTGTATAACTTCTGCAGGGGTTAATGTGTCTCTAGAGCTCAACTTACTAATCATCATCCCATCTTAATTTTCTGTATTTTAGTAATCATGTCCTCCAACAACTCTTTCGCATCTCCGGGGTCTATAATGCTCACCGATGCTGAGCCAACGTCTAAACCAGCAGATGTTCCGAGTTGGGTCTTATTTGGAACAAAAATGTATGTAATTTTTCGTTCCTCACACAACAATGGTAAATGCGCTACGATTTCTGGCGGGTCGACATCTTCTGCTATATATACTAACTGTGCAATGCCTCTCTCAACCGCCTTTGTAGTCTCATTTGTTCCTTTGTTAATCTTTCCCGTATCTCTAGCCACTTGTAGGATTTCATAAGCTAGATCTGAAAGTTCTTTTGGTACATTTATATTTACATAGAATGGTTTCGACATTTTGCCTCATCAACTTTATGTTTCATATGGCAATTCGAGTAAATTATTCTTTGTGGAATCCTATGATTTACTGTTATGATATAAGTTTTTTTCGGTTTATAAAGATACTTTCTCGATTTATTAATGCTGAAATTATTCTTTGTATGGAGCTAGGTAGTATTGAAGCTTTCCTTGTTGCGGCAATCCAAAATTTAGTTTTATAGGCATATTTGTTGAAAATGCCACGGTAACAATGTCTGAAATATTAGACGCTGCTCTGATCATATCTGATAAATATTTCAGGTTAAAGGTTGCTTTAGCGACCTCTTTGACGTCAAGACTTAAAACCTCTTCACTTCCATTTTCAACTTCTATTAGAACACTGCCAAGATCTCCTTTAGAATGTAAAACAAATCTTTCGTTAGTTACTTTAAGCTGGACATTATCGCTTATTGATGACGCATCTTCAATGGCGTTTTTCATAAATTTTGTTGTTACTTTAATTGTCGCGTTAAAAGAGAGCTTTGGAGTAGGCGCTTCTTCGCTTGTGGCTTCTAAAGTAGCCATACTAAAGGTTCTAGTATATTTGCTTCTTAGAATAAGATTCAACCTAGCGGTT
>CP070659.1:604102-607971 GCA_020355125.1 Candidatus Bathyarchaeota archaeon | reverse complement strand
TTGAAGCTGCTAAAGCACTTACATATTCGGTCAAGAGAATCGCAGGTAAAACCGTTGACCAAACAAAGAAAGTGAATACAGGTATTATCCAAGTATAAATGGCAACGCCAAAAGGAACATGCAATAAAGGAAATATTAGTGCGGCTTTCCAATCCCATCCTCGGGTTCTAGCTAAATAGCCTGTTACGGCTAGGGGCCAGGGCGTAAATAACAAACCAGTTAAAAAGAGAGTTGGAATCGGTACTAAAGACATAAAAACGCCAGTTATAAGGCCTCCTTTGACGCCGAGCCAAATTGCTGCTAGGATAGCGGGGGTCCAACCCAAATCTATTTTTGCACCTGGTATAGCAAAATCTAATGGAATCCCTGGCATTGTTACTTTAATTACCCACGCTATTGCGCCTAGTATTGTAGCTAATACCAGTTCTTTAGTATTGATTTCCATATCATTTCAGCCTCTAATTTCTAGGATGCTAGATATAAAATTTTTTTTTCCATCGGATAAATCGGATAATCTAGTGTTTCTTTAAGGCTTCTGCTAACCTAATGGTGATTTCTAACATTATGATTAGTGGAATGCCAAGAAACAACTCGGTTATAAGCGTTGGATCAGGATCAATTAGAGCAACGATAATCAATATTCCGCCATAAACGTATTTTCTGACTCTCTTATAGTATGCTACCTCCACGATACCAATTCTTATAAGCGAATATAGAAACAACGGAGTGGTCATAATAATGCTACAGACGAGTAGGCTCGTTGCGACAAGTGAGTAAAATTGCGAGAATTCATATATTTTTAAAATGTCGAAGGGCTCAGTGGCAATACTGAAAATACGCATCATGGCAGGCGTTACAAAACGGTATCCCATAAAGAAGCCGAATGCGAATAATACGAGAAAAGCTGAAATAAAATATGAAATTTTCTTTCGTTCAGATTTATAAAGAGCCGGATTAATGAATTTATATACTTCGAAGGCAATTACTGGAGAGCTTATAGCTATTCCCAAAACTAATGATACATAAAGATAAACTTCTATTGAGGCAGTCCAGCTTATAGGAATCAATTCGGTACCCGAAGGAAGGAAATCGTGACGTAGTTGATTCATGACAAATAGCGTGATTGTTGGATACTGTGGATTTTCAAGCGAGAAATTTGTAATATCTGTTGGAAACAACATCACAAAAATAATCGATACAATGACCGCGAGGAAAATAGTTCGAAGACGACGCAGTAATTCTACAACGTGATCCCAGAGATTCAGTGTTTTCTCTTCACTATTAGCCATTCAGCTAGCAACTCGATTTATCTAGTCTATGAACCAAAGCAGTTTAGCTTTTCTGCGTCTTTTTCGTCATTTCGTCAACGATTTGTTTGATACTTTTACCGTCGGTTTCAATTCCAAGTTTTTTTGCAGCATCTATGATCGCCTCTTCATCTTCGTTTTTAATAGGAGTCGATGTCGCTTTTTTGAATTCTCTTACACTTTCTCCTGCTGCTTTAGCCAGGCCTCTCAATCTTGTTGCGCCAAAAAGGAAGATTAGTATGACCAGAATGATAATTAATTCTGGCGTACCAATGCCGAAGGGCATATTTTCATTCACTCCTTATCATTATTAATTTTCGTCAATATTTCATCACTTATCTGCTTAATATTCTTTCCTTCTATTTCTATCTGTAGTTTCTTCGCAATATTCAGAATCGATTCTTTGTCATTATCAGATTTGTCAATAGGCGAAGATTTAATGATGCCTGAGCTGGATTTTCTGAATTCGTGCACCGCGTTGCCTAGATCCCGTGCAATTTTGGGTAACTTTGTTGGGCCAAAGACTAGTATAAGAATGCCAAAAATAAATAGTATTTCAAGTATTTCCACCAGCATACTCTCCCTGTCAACCTATGATAAAAGCGACACCTGCATAAATTCTTTTCAAATGGTTTATAAGAATTGATTATGACTGTCATATAAAGGATCAATCTGTCAAAGGTTTAATGCAATTGTCAATAAGGAAAATTAATAACGCCAATGAACAGGCTCAGCCTACACGTGTAAAAATAATTGGCCAAGTATTTGATGTAAAGGGATATAAAATTGCTGGAGCGAAAGTCACCTGTAATGGGGAAGCTACAACTACTCTTTTTGATGGATCCTTCGAATTTAATGTAATAGCGCCATCAACACATAGAATCACTGTCGCTCAACAGGGCTTTACAAAGCAAAGCCGCAAAATAGAGGTAATGAAAGAAGCGACTACAACTTTAAGTTTTCATCTTCGCCAGAAACAGGGTTCGGGAACAATTCATGGCTATGTCTATGATTCAGAAAGCAAGACCCCTATTCCTTCTAGAGGTACGGTGATAATGGTCCTCCCAGTTGAAAACAGGCACGTTGGAATACATCCCAAGAGCGGTGAATACAAATTTCCGGATCTTCCACCGGGCAAATACCACATTTTTACCTCAGTACTCGAATATGAAGACGAATCACGGGAAATCTCTTTGAGGAACAATGAGAAAAAACGTGTTGATTTCTTCTGTTCTAAGATAAAGACCGTGGAGCCGCCATGGGGATAAGCCGTTAGTTTTAAAGTTTGAATGATAGGGATGCGCGCTTATATCCGTCTCAATCCCGCTTCGATTACTAATTCATCTAAGCGTTGTGTTAAATAATCTTCTAGCCCTCTCGGAATCCTCTTCTTTAACTTATTGTCATAAATAACTTTAATGTAGTGTTTGCATTTTTCGCAAAAATCTATCTGAAACTCTGAGAAGTTTTTAAAAGTATAAAATCCCAATGAGTATGGATCAGTGTTTCCACAATTCACACATAAAAATCGGTTTGCTAAATATTGTGATCCGCAAAAAGAACAGGTTAAATATCGTTTTCCCTCTTTAAACCACGCAAGTGCTGGTCTCCGAGCGCAAACCGGACATATTGGTTGCCACCACTGATTTAATGCCGAAGCAGGTATTTTCCGGGCTATTTCTTCTAAGCGTGGTTGAATGGGTTTACTAAAAACGAATATCAAAACAGCAGGCTCGACTTTAAATTGCTTTCCATGGGATTCAAACCATTCGGCGTCTCCTTTTAAAACCGCGTCCAACCATTGGCTCATATCGAGTTCCCTTTTTTCCAGTGCTTCATATAGTTCGTTGAGATTATGAATGCCTTTTTGCTCGATTCGGTGGTCCTTTAAAATTGATAGGGTGTGTTGACAGATCCTTAGGGCGATTTGCGCATCAAAGATCGCTGCATCTAAGTCATTGATTATTGGCTTTTCCAAAGTAATTTGCCGTGAAAATTTCTTTACAAAGTCTTCCCATCTGTTAGTAGTTATTTTTGAGGGTGGTTCTTCAATTGAAGTAAGCATTTTTAACATTGATCGATGAAGCTTCAAACTGTGCTGATATTCGGGGTATTCGATGAGGGCGTATTCAACATCCTTTATTTGTTCAAAGATATTTGGTTTTGCCAAACTCTGTTCGCCTGTGTTGCATGACAACAAAATCTGTGACTTAAAAATTTTTTCAATATTCGCCTGACAAACGTTAGACTTGATAGCAAGAAATAAATATTGGTATATGATGAACTAAGAAAGATTAAACTTGGAATCAAATGATTTTATGGTAAATAGAAGAGATTTCTTGAAACTCTGTGCTGTTAGTTCGACGATGTTGATGCTTCCTAAAATAGGTCTGACGCAAGCGCATGAAATTCCCACTAAGGGTTCGCAAGTCGACAAAATGGAACTGTATAAGAGCGGAAAGCGAACACCCAGTATCTGTGTCTACTGTGCGGGGGGTTGTGGGGTTGTGGTGACTTCGGTTAATGGGAGGGCAATTGAAGTTGAAGGAGATTATTATCATC
>CP070659.1:600323-604002 GCA_020355125.1 Candidatus Bathyarchaeota archaeon | reverse complement strand
TCGTCGAAGGCCTTCCAAGCATCCACTTGATCGCCGTAGACGATGATGAGGGCATGAGGCATCGTCCCGGTAGGCAATACGCCAATAAGTTTCGCGGCAGCAAGGCTTGAGACGCCATCGAGCCCGCCGATATAGGCCGATCGTCCAATGAGGGGGGAAAGACTGGGATGCATTCTACGGGCTCCAAAGTTGATGACGCGTTTTCTCCCAGCGGCTTTTCGAACCTTTGCAGCGGCCGTTGCCATGCCTGAGCTCTGGCATAGGAGGCCTAATAACGCTGTTTCATACCGGCAGAAAGAGGCGTATGCGCCTGCAATGTGCATCACGGGTAGCCTTACTCCATTGATATCCCGTGGATGGAACACCGTCCCTTCAGGCATGGCATCGACATCGACAGGAAGGCCGTTAAGGAGATGGGCTTCTTCTTCAATACCCGTGAGTACGGCCCACGAGCAGTTTCGTGGAAGGGCGCCTACTGTGACCTCGGCTAAAACTGTTGTGGAATCTAATCTTTTGGCTCGTATAATCTCTTCAGTGCGGATGAAATAGATGTCGGTTGTGTTACCTCTCTTTATCGCTTCATCGGAAGCAATATGAAATCGTGGCAACTCTGTCAACTCCTCCCATACGCATAGTTTTATACCTTCATAGATTTACATATTTCCATGCAACCTACTATTGAATACACACAGGACGATTCTATAAAGCTGTTCACGATCGGAGTAGAGTCTGCGCTCGTTGTTGTGGATGTCCAGAAAGACTTCTGCCTAGGAGGCGCCTTACCGGTTCCCCAGGGCGATGCGATCGTACCTGTGCTCAATCGATATATTCAAAAATTCGAAGAAGCGAACGCTCCGATCTACGCCACTCGGGACTGGCATCCTCCCAATCACATTTCCTTCACATCGCAAGGTGGCCCTTGGCCGCCTCATTGTATCCAGAATACGAAGGGAGCCGAATTTCATGATGCGTTGAAGCTCCCTCAGAAAGCTATCATCGTCTCGAAGGCGGATCCGAATAAAGAAGCGTATTCAGGTTTTGACGGAACGAACTTAGAAAAATCGCTACAGCAAAGGGGAGTGCGAAAGGTGTTTGTTGGCGGGCTGGCTACCGATTATTGTGTGAAAAGTACGGTGATAGCGGCGCTGAAACTAGGTTTTGAAGCGGTGTTACTAATGGATGCGATTCGTGGGGTCAATGTGAAACCAGGGGATAGTGAACGAGCTCTCGAAGAAATGATGAATAATGGCGCTCAGAAAACCATGTATTCACACACGCAGCTAGCTAACTAGCGCGGTTTTTTCTTACGTCAGCGCGTGCTAGCGTTGCTCATGTTGAAGGTAGCTCGTAAGATATGATTTCAATGTGCCCTGTATTACCATTCACAGTTACGATTTGGTCATCTTGTAGAATGTGCGTTGCATTGCGGGTTGCTACTACAGCGGGTATGTGATATTCTCTGGCAATGATTGCGGGGTGTGAGAGAATGCCTCCGTTGTCTGTTACCAACGCTCCAACACTGGGAAATAATACCGACCAGGGTGGCTGCGTCGTTGGGCAAACGAGTACGTCGCCTACTTGTAATTTGGAGAATTCAGATTCATTCCGGATGATTCGTACTTGACCAGTGTATTGGCCCGGTGATGCAGCCAACCCTTTGAGGAACTCATCGTGCGTTTCTGTCTGTGTGTGTTGGAGGAAATTGGAGGCGAACAGACTTTCGGTCAGCCAGGACATCACTTGCATCGCGTGTCGTGCTTCAGGCGGAAAAGAGGTCATGGATGGCGGAGGGGGAGGCAGGTCGCCGTAAAACGCTGGGCCAGGGTGGGCTTTAGCCCAGTCTTGTTCTCCTTTTCGCTGTTTTACAGTGGTTTTATGATTGAGTCCCGTCTGGAAGGAGTTTTTTGCTTCGTCGTACTCGAGGAAGAATATGTCGTCTGGTTGATCGAGGTTGCCCTGTGTCGTAAGCCGGCGTCCGATCTCCAGAAGGCTGTATCGGAATAAGGCTAATGGAACATTACTTAGGTAAAATTCGTGTTCCTCGCGTATGGGATACGCACGCGTGGCGCGTGCCAGGACGTGCTCAAACTTATCCTTATCTGCTGCCGACCGAGTGGAGAGGATGCGTCTGGCTTCGGCGAGGGTTTGTGCCCGTTGTTGTTCAAGAGCTGCTGCTTCAGTTGGTAAGTCATAATGGTGGGTTATCTGGTTATGGATCATTTTCAGTACCAATTCTGGTCGTTCGATTAAAGTTGCCTCATTAAGATCCCACCGTAGGGTTCGGTGGCCAAAGTTTTGGAGGTAATCATTAAAAGCTGTAGCGAAAGTCTCATCTACTGTAGCGAGTTTAGTTAGGGCGTCTTGATTGATGTTCTCTAACAATCGGTGAATTGTTGGATGTTTCTAGGCATACTGTGCTAATGTGAAGAGACGAGAAGTAGGCTTGGTTGTCTGACTCGCGCGCGCTACCGTTCTTAGACTGCTAAAAATATATCAAAACGCGTGCTATAACAAAGGTTATTAGGAAAGTTAAGGCAAAAAAGAGCGCGCGCCTAGGATGGATGGAGTAACGATGAAATGTGAAGGATGTGGAAAAGAGCTAACGCCGCGAACGCGTTGCAGTTTATCACGAAGGAGGATTCTCTGTTGTGGATGCTATGATAAAGAGCATCGGGGGGGACGATTAAACATGGTAAAGTGGAGAAAAGAGAGGGATGTAAACGATGGATTCGACTAGCGCGAGCTACAACCTTTCTCAACACTAGCGGACTGAATGGAATGTTCGTAAAAGGGTCCTCAACATAATCCAGACTAATGCGTACACGAAAATGTTTGTTGCTAGCATGCCTCGATCTCTTTCAGCAACTTGTCTGCAATGGCGTATAAATTTATCTCGATCTGTGAGGACAATTGGAGTAATTGTTTAATTGGAAATGTGATTTTTTCCATTGTTTGTATGATGGTTGCACGATAATCGTCAAGTATTTTTTCGGATTCATCAGTTGAATCCTTGTTGATGTGAATGATCTTTTCGAGAGATCTGATTGCATGGGCTTGATCGTACTTGATTTCAAGTGCGAAGACTATTTTTGCCTGTTCAGAAATAGGGTCATATGATATTTTTATAATGTCTATAGACGCTTTTAGTTTTTCAATATTGCTGATGTTGACCATAGTTGTTTAATCCCCAGGATAGCGTGCGGACGCTAGTTGCTTTTATAGGTGTTTTGTAGGATGATTCGGAGTAGTCGGACATTTTATTAAAGTTCATGAGTTAAATGGATAAAAAATTATTGGTGATGACTACACAGTGACATTGAGCATCCGCATACACGCGCGCACATACGTGAGTTAAGAACGTATCGATTGATAGTTATGGCGAGTGACATGCTGCCACTTTGACATGTAGCGTGCGCTATCCGGTATACGAGGTTCCACCAGTAAACCATAAACTTCCTTCTTCTTAAAGCCACTTATAAATGATTGTTAACGATTAATTGCCTGCGCTATTCCCTTTCTCTTCATAGTGATAGGGTAGTAGAGGCTTGTCCTCTGAAGTAGCTTCGACTTTTTTGCTCACTTCATGCAGTGTCATCGGTAGTGAATCCTCTATAATCGCCATTAGCAGAGTCCAGCAGTCAACACATACGTATAACTCCTGATGTCTGAAGCCTTCACC
>CP070659.1:595509-600223 GCA_020355125.1 Candidatus Bathyarchaeota archaeon | reverse complement strand
GGGTCACGTATCCAGAGTAGTGAGTTCGGAGGATAATGTCGTGGCTGTAGTACAGCTTCCTGAATGTACTGTATACTTCCCTCTTTTTCCTAAGTCTGATCCTCACTAGAATCAGCATCTGAGTGGTTTCAAGAAAAAAGGTGTGGTATCTAAGCTATGCAGACTGCAACTTGCTTCCATTTACTTTCGACTTTCCTGAAGGTGGCTAGAGCATTTTGCTTCGTCTCAACGATGCCTTCATCCCTCTCACGCTCATTTATCTCATACCCCAAATACCAAGCCATATCCCCTGACGAAGAAACCTCAACACGCAAAGGCACATGCTTTGACGATATGAAATTTTTTACACTCTCCTTTAGCATCTCTCTAGTATCTTCTTTTCCTTCAATCTTACTATTACGATACATGAACACGAAATCTTCCGCAACTAGCTTCAATATTCCCTCTATATCCTTTCGATTTTCGGCAGCTTCTAACTCTTCTATATGGCGTAGTATCTCTTTCTTCTCAGCCTCAATATCCACTGTCTTCATCTCTCACCTCTCCCTTCCTACTTGCTACTTGTAACGCTCCCCACCTCGGAGCTCAAGTATCTTGATATAAAAAATAGACAAAACGATACAAATCACAAATCCGTGTTTTGAGAATTTAACACTTTGTAAAGACTGGTATTAGCTAGCTAGCTGAACAGAAATGTACACAAAAGGCTTTTATTGTTCGTTGATGGATAAAACAAAAAAGTAGAAAGAAAAAGGAGAACACATCCATGGCGTCAGAGAGACCTTTCAAGAACCGTACAGAAGCAAAGAAGGAGATTCGTCAATGTCAGTGGGTTGGCGGTATTTGTCAGATTGTTTCCTTGGGATTCGGCGTATTAGGAGCCATCAGTGATTTATTAAACATCACCCTTGGATTGGAATCAATTTCGTGGTTCCTACTCGCAATTGTTCTTGGTGTGAGTGCCCTCATTCCTCATATGAACTCGGTGACAGCTAACCTTATGTATGGGATAGAAACTGAAGAACAAACCAAGTAATCTTAACTTCCCTCCTTTTTTTAGCTAGCTAGCCCGACGTAACTATTTCAATTCGACCAGGTAGAAAAAAGATATCAGCTAGCTACAGGGGAAGGTTTATTCTTTATACCAATCAGGATCGTAATCATGTGTATCTATGATCCAACCTTTATTCTCATAGAATTCATCTCTCGGATACACACTATCATAATTCACTACTGTAATTTCTCCATCAATAAGAGCCTCATTCCATGCGTGCCCAATATCGGCTGTGGGACTCGTTTTACCTGATACCCAATTCACTTTATAACCCATTAATTTTAAAATGACAAGATTAGTTAATGAAGATTCAGCACAGTTTCCTTTTCTTCCATGTGTGAAATAATATGAAGGTTGATCTGCTGTACGTGTATTAGGCTCACTACCCAAATGTATTTCTTCTCCATTTACATATAACTCCAGAACTCCTCCTTCTATAGGATATGGCGCAGGCTTTATTTCAGCTCGTTCTGCAAGCCACTGAATGTATGGGTCTCTCATAGAAATTTCAGCATATTTATCAGATGAATACAGTTTTTCTCCACCATAATCTATTTCCCAATGTCTTGCTATTACATTGGGTATTCTTTCCATAAATTCTGCATCGTCTTGAGGATCATTTGGATTCATTCCATAATGGGGGTACGTGACTAGTTCATTAAAATCGTCCATTCCGCCCCCATCAGTATCTATTTCTGTAGGATTCGTTTTGTATCTATCCATCTCCAATTCGGTACTGACATAATCACCGTCTATATCTAAAGTGATACGTGTATGCTCTTCATCACTTATTGTACCATCTTCAACTGCAGAACCTATGACAGACTCAACTGAAGAACTATTTGCATATTCGCCAAGTTCTGAAACCGCATCTAAGACATCAAAAACCCGCCAATCTGTATTACTATCATTACCAAGAGGCTTCAATATTTCCATTATTGTAGCAGGTATATTTTTCTCCATCGCATATTCTTCTACAGGATTGGTTTTTGGTGCAAGATTAGGATTAACATACATAATCTGTAGCCAAAAGCTAGCAATTTGCTGGTTAAAAGTGAAAAATGCTACAGAGCTAACAAGTATGATGAAACAAAGTAAAATCAGCGCTTTCGACCGCTTCATTTTTTCAAATTTCTCTTCAAAGAATATACATCAAACTTTCTCTTCTATCTTTCCATAACCATCTAACTAGCTATTGCGCGCGCGCTCTATTATAATTGTGCTTAATTTCTGAGTAGAGAGAAGAAATCACTCTTTTCTTTTTGGCGCGATCACAAATCCTATCAGTAAAGAGTACAACAAAAGTTGAGGCTACTACGGTTGCTAATATCCCCAAAAAATAGGAAACATAATCCATAAGGACTCACCTAGCTGATAAATTTCTTGGTGGATAGAAGTATAAAAAAGATGGCGGGTAGCAACAAAATGGATTTTAGCGCGCGCGTTATTCAATCAGCACTATCGCGTAGTAATTCGGTTTCTCGTCCCTCGTCTCAAGAGGCTTTATCGGCAATCCTTGCTTTTTCACTGTGGAATAAACATCAATACCCATCGTTTGCATTTCCGGTCTAGATTTCTTCGGAAACGTACAGGGATCAGGATAGGCACATGTTTTACACCGGCAACAGTCAAATATCGAAAACGCTAATGGATAACCATCAAAGAACGCTTTCATTTCCACCTCAAAGGATATTTCTCGAGCAAGCTCAAAATCCCCCGTGTGGATCAGTATCCCCCAATCATATCTCTTCAGTATTCTTTCAGCTTCCCAAGGCTTCAAAGCTTTTGGGGTGCCAGGACAACTCCAATGCCTTCCCCACTCACCACAACCCCACATACATATGAGAAGAGGTCTGGGATCAAACACGATATCGTTTATGGATATGACTTTTGAGTCTTCAGCTCCCATTCCGAGAGCCATTTTTACATATTTTTCTGCTTTTTCCATGAGATCAACCCTTTGAAAAAAATACTTGATTCATTAGATATAAAGTTGCGCGCGCTTAATGAAACTGAATTTGTTCATCATTTTCTTAACCAAATGGAAATGAACGTTCTCAAAGAGGCGTATTTTCACAGTTTGGCAATTGCTGACCGAATAGTAGAACTTAGGAGGAAAGGGGCACTGGATGATGATGAAGTCAAAGAATTTGGAAAAATTCTAGAACCGTTAATTAAGAAAATAAAATTCCTAAGCGCGCGCGCTAGGAAAATGAGCGGGCTGACTCTGAGGGAAAGCTTCTAACTTTTGAAGCTATTTGAGACCTAATAGCTTCGCGGTGTTCTCCTTCAGCATGACGTCGATTTCGTTCATGGATATGCCTTGTTTCAGTAGGGCGCGGACGTAAAGCCTCATGCCCTCCCATGGAACGGGGTTCATTTCCTGTCCGAGGTCAGTAGCGATTATGCAGCGCTCGGCACCCACGGCCTTAATGGCCTTGGCGCGTTCCGGTGCCATGTTTCCAAAGTCTTGAAATGCGGTTCCACCCGAGTGTTCTATGATTGCCCCCATATCTGCGAGTTGCTTCTGTTCCTCAATGGAGCAATTCACAAAGTCCGCCTCAGCGTGGGTTACGATCACCTTCTTGACGCCGGCGTCAAATGCGGCCTTGACGAAGGCCTGGCGTTCCTCGTAGGATAGGTGAGCGGTCCCTATCGCGATGTCAGCGTGGGCGATCATTTCAAGGATCTCGATTACCTCTGGAATTAGGTTACCCCCTTCATCGAGGACTGCGATCCCTTTTACCGCCTTCACTTTGACCGAGCTGAAGGAGTATCCCGCGCCGTGTGTTTTGAGGTGATTTTCAGCGTGTATGGTGGGCATCCAGACCATCTTGGCTCCTAGGCGGATTGCAGCGTCGACTGCGTCGGGATTGATCCCTCCTACAAACTGGTTGAGGACTATTCCGCCGTAGACCTGGAAATTCTCATCTGCACCGATGATCTTGTTGACTAGGTATGCCCTGTCTACGGTCATGGTGGCGTGGCCCTTAAAGAGAAAGGCTCTGTAACCGATTTCCCTAACCCTCTTGGCAACATCGATCTCGTCGAGAGGCCTCTCAAAGACGTCTGGAGCGGCGTGATAGTGCATGTCTATGGCGCCCTCAAGTATCTCGTAAGGCTTCAAGTACTTCTCAAATTGAAATCTAGACAAATGTTTCATTCCTCAACGGGAAATGGACCTGAAAAACTTATAAGACTTTTCTTAACAGCATCTCATCCATTGAACACAATTGGGTGATCCCGTGTTATGAAGTTGACTAAGGTCTTAAGGGAGCGCGCGCTAAAGGATTTCTATGAAATAATGCATTTATTCTTAGTTAGATATTAACAATTTCAATTGTTTTGAACAGCACGGAATTAGAGAGTATATGAAATTTATAAAAAGTTAGGAAAAAACCTATCCTTTACCAGTAAATTTAAGTTAAAATCTCTTGATTAACATCTAGAAGTTCAATTACAGCCTGATGAGCGTGCGCGCGCACGCTACATTTGGCTCACATCAAATCATTAATCGCGTCTATATATTCAGCTATAGCTAGCTAGCTTAAAAGTTAATTATTTTATGATTCGTTATTTGATACATGTGCGTAGAGTTATTATTTCGAAATTTACGTATGTTTTAGTCCTTATCATCTTTATTATATGCTTTGGCGTCTT
>CP070659.1:590552-595409 GCA_020355125.1 Candidatus Bathyarchaeota archaeon | reverse complement strand
GATTTTGTATCCTATGGCTTTTTCCCTTACCTTTCAGTTCTATTCCTTGTTTTCCTAAAGGTATTAACCTCGCACTACTAGCCCAAACTTTCTCGAATCCCTCAATCTTCTCTCTTAACGCGATTTCTTTTGGATTTAATGTCACTAGTTAATCCTCCCTCCTACTTCCCTAACGCAAGGTAGCGCTAGTTATGTAGATTTTGTCGCCTTTTTTATTCTGTCGAAAAGAACAGCTCAGCTTATAGATGCTTTGTCTATTATTAGGCGTGTACACGTGCTAGTTTTATGTCGCCATCGCATTTCTTCACTACCGAATGTTTACCCATCGATTGGTATTTTTCTGTATGTGCGCGCTAATTTTGATGGTATAGTTTGCTCATTAATCAGAACTACTTCATCTATAAGCGCACAAATAATAATATAACGGTAATCACTCTTGTCGCTTTATGTATTCATCTATTTTTTTTTCTAACTCACCTAATGAAGGAATATTTCCAATGAAAATTGGAGTATCATCAATGGCGAAGGAAGGCGTTGAAGCAATTTGCATCATCAGTGCGAAGGTTAAATTATTTATTTCTGATAAATCCAAAATTTCAACAGTTATATCGTCTCTTCGATTTTTGAGAACATTAACTATTTCTTTTGCTGTTGGACATTTTTGACAATTAGGTTGAACGAAGAGTCTTAATATCATTTATTTCTTCACAGCCATGAATGTTACATTTATGCTACAAACTGTCAGATAGAAACATTTACCTCTTTAATTCCATCATTTGTTATTACTAAAATATCTACACCGTTTCCACTGACGGCATCTCTAGCTAGTGCAGATTTCATAGCTCTTATAACTAATTCTCTTCCTTCCTCGACGTTCATGGAATCATTATATCCTGCCTCCAAAACGCCAATCGCTATTACTGCCCCTGTGCCTACGGCTGCATATTTATCAGGTATAACAGATCCAATTGGATCGAGAATGTAGATGTTATATCCTTCATCATCTACTCCTCCTACAATTGTTTGAGTAATGTAGGGAAAATACCTTCTTTGGAAGAGCAGGTTTGACAAAGTTTTAGCCATGGCTCTAACGGGCGCTCTTCTCCCATGATCCAGTTCATATAGTTTGGCATAAGCTCCGATTTGACGAGTTAGAATTTGCATATCAGCGACTATTCCAGCGCACGCAGCACCTATATTGTCTGATAGCTTGAAAACTTTTTTTCCAATTTTACTTACAACCATGTAACCATAAGAAATTCTTTTCTCAGAGGCAAGAACTACTCCATTTTTACAAACTATTCCAATAGTGGTAGCGCCTAAAAAGGATCTTTCAGACATTGAACAATCCTCCATAATTGAAAACGTAAAAAACTAATTATTAAATGAAACTAATAAAGTTTAACAATGACAATAGCTCAATAATACGCGCGCTAGCTGGAACAAGCGGAGGAAAACTTACAATCATTTTAGGGAATTTCGTCAAGAAAGTGTATGGAAATTTCGATAGGTTTAGACCGGATTTCTCTAAGTCTCGGCGAATTAGCTTCGAGAGATAGTTGCCTAAGCTCTAATTTTCACTTCTTAACGAACGTATTCACTATTGTTGACTTATGGAAAATGGGTGATGTTGTTGCTAAATAATTTTATACTATGTATTCTCGGGTGGAACTATCGAAATCTTTAACGACTTCTAATGTTCGTTTGGGTCCTTGCGGCGTATATAGTGGAATGTCTCTCAGAATTGACCATGGTCCAGCGCTTGCTAACCGGGTTACAATGTGATTTAATCCAAAGCATTCTTTGGATACGGTAAAGACCAATGATCGGACTTCTGATTCGCGAAGGTGTCCTAAAGCATGTATGTACTCGTGAAGAAGTAATATGTAGATGAACGCGTTCACATCTACTCGATTTTTCGATGCACCTTGGACGATTTCTAACAATATTCTATTTAGTACGATGTTATTTGTACCAACAGGATGATAAGCACCTAGTCGTAAAGGAAGATCGTCTAAAAACAGCATCATACCGACTCGATACTGGCGCAAGACACTCTTCACAGAGTCTTTCACAATCTCCCAAACTTCCCTGAAATCAATAGCCGTCTTCAAACGATCTGTATAGTTATCCATTCTGGAAAAGCTCTGAACATCGCTCAATTAAACTCTAAATGCATAATAACATCGTTATATTTAAAAGTTGGTTTTCTTTCTACGTGCTATAGCGTGTTTATGGATCTTTATGAAAAGCACGCGCTGTAAGTCAGGCTAGTCATAGTTCTAGAACCACATCGTCGCAGAAGCGTCGAGAGCTAGGTCATTTAATGTAGCGGCACCTACGATCTTCGTCCCGGGGATCAGATCCACTTTTTCCCACCCTAACATCTGTTTAGAGGCTTCACATACTAGGATCTCTATTCCCATCTGTATTGTTTTTTGAAGCATTTCCGCAACACTGGGGAACGTACCAATCTTTATCTTTTCCGCTTCTCCGGGACGCAGTATTCTCAATGCTTGGCCTAAATAGTATACTTTGGGATGTAAATCCATGGCTTTCGCAGTTTGAGCGAGGACTAAAGGTGAATATTGTCTTTCCGGGTTATCACTCGTCTGCACATATAAGATGAATTTCTTATCTTTCATAATCCATTAATTATAACATAGTTATATATTAATTCTTAGGTGTTGTTCATGCTGTCTCGATTATTCATCGATATATTGATGAATCATTTCATCAACTTTCTTCTTATTTTAGCATGCGTTAAAGTTAATGTCAAAATATTGTTTTTAAGATCCACTAAAGGTCTACATTAGCGCGCGCGCTGAGGATCATTTTTATATCATTAGCGCACGCTAATAAATTACATTAGGATGAAGTTGAGGCTTTCTATGAAACGCTTGAAACCTATTGAAATAGTTACCATTGGAGTGTGTGGAGCGTTATATGCGGGTGTGGGCTATTTATCCCATTTGGGGTTGTTTACGCCTATTATTGGAGTTGTAAGATTCTGGCCTGCTGTTGTTGTCCCTGCTGTCTTTTCTTGCCTTTTTGGGCCAATAGTGGGTGGCCTTGGAGCTGCTATTGGAATATTTCTCAGCGACATAGTTATTCATGGCGATGTTCTTCTAAGTTTAACGGTTGGAGTACCATCTAATTTTCTTGGATTTTATTTTCTAGGCTATTTTGGAAGAAAAAAACTTGAGATAAAAAGTATATTGATCGGTACGGTGTTAGGAGTAATGTTTGCGCTTGCATCAATATTCCTATACTTGATATATCCTAATTATTTTGGAATGTCTGCCTCTCTGTTTTTTATTGTGATAAGCTTTGTTTGTGTGGCTCTAACCATCGCGGTCATTGTTTTCTTTCCGGAGTGGAGAGCTGTCAATGTTGCATCGGTTATTGGCCTTGGAGTAGGTAGTATCTGGATTGGGTTAGGTGTTTGGATCTATAGTAGATTCTTCATCCTACCAACTGGTGAAGCGAATCTATCGTTTTTCGCAGCTCTTGGCTGGTTTATTTGGACGTATTTCACTGAAATTCCTTTTCTCCTTCTACTAGTTCCACCTATACTTAAAACATGTTATCTAGCTTTCAGAAGCTTGAAACCCAAAGCGACAAAAGAGAATTGAGTTTATATCCATTAGTTAGCTTTCATTATTTTTGTTTTTAGCATAAAATCATCTCCTCCTAAAGAGATTCTCTATTCGATCAAGCGTTTTTAGTTCTCAATTATAGTTAGCTAGCTTCACGGATTGGCACGTGTTAGCAAAACGAATTAGATAGTTTCTCTTCCTTTTTCTTCAATTATATTTAGTGTGTACTTTTGGTGAAAACAAGAATGCTTAATACATTGATCCCCTTTTTTCTTTTAAAATGTGGTTAAAATGTCTTCTGACGTTAAGCCTAATAGAAATCTTGACTGTATAGGTTTATACTGCCCGGAACCTGTTTTCAGAACTCGCGTGGAGCTAGATAAAATGGTTGTAGGAGAGGTATTAGAAATGCTGACTGATGATCCAGCAGCTGAGGAAGACATCAAGAGTCTCGTCAAGCGTACTGGGCAAGAGTTGTCTAAACTAGAAAAAGAGGGCGATGTCCTCCGATTTCTAATTCGAAAAGTTAAATAACGAGGGCTATTCGCTAAAAAGCTAAAGCATGCGTTTTTTTGCTAGGCTTCAACTAATCGCGCGCTGGTCAAATGATTTATGAGATAGGGTCACATCAAAAAATCATCTTTTTTAAACTTTTTCAGTATTTTTCCTTTAAGTTTTATTTCAAGTCCTTTTTCCAAGCTGGAATCATAATCTTCTCTAGTTTTCCTCTTAATTTTTAGTCCACAAACTCCATTAGAAAGCAGTCGCCCTCTTACACATATTGCATAATTACATGAAGATCCTGCGCAATCATCGTCGGCCCATCTACAGTAGACCTTTTTCCCAAGGAAGTTGATAGCTTTTTGTCCACACCTAAAATATTCACACTGTTGTAAACATTGATTTAAGTTTTTATACATTGTATAAATTTCCTCTTATCAATGAATATTAGAAAAATTCAATTTCGACTACAACTTTGCGTGTGAGTGCTCACACCATTCAATTTCTCGATATCTGTTATTGGCTTTTGAGTTTTCTTGGTTTACATTAAGGTACATAATATAATTTAAAAGCTTTACTCTCTACACCGTAACTACGCATTAATTACTTTCGGTAACTCTTTGTCTATCCAAACATAGTGGACAGCTATAAATATCTTTATTCCGATGTTCTAAACATTAATATGCAACATTAATATAACACTATAAAGCACGCTAGAGGAGCCCAAGATTGAGATGAAAATAAATGAACTCAAAAT
>CP070659.1:587009-590452 GCA_020355125.1 Candidatus Bathyarchaeota archaeon | reverse complement strand
GCTACTGATTTTTTTCAGCTCGTTCCAAAAGATCTCATAAAAAGTGGCTGCGGATCACTAATGACGATGGCAGAATCACATCTTTATCCTAAAACGCTGGAAACGGTGAATCAAAAAGGAAAAAATTTTAAAGCGTTCGAATCAGATCTCGGATTTAAAACCGAAACATTGAAACTAATCAAACTTAAGATAGTTAACACTGAAACGCCCGTCTTTGGAGTAGATACTTCAAACATAGAGCTAGGCGAAACTTCTGACGGAATTCTTTCAGCCATTAGAGGTACAATTGTGTGGGTAGAAAAAGGAGCATATCGTTATGTTAGATATGGCCCCTTCGTCTTTCATATAACTGAAGCAAATAAGCAACACCTCTGTGGCACACTTAATCAAGCTTATTTTAATCATAAGATTATAGCAGGAGCTCCTATTGTCGAAAAAATGCCTGAATACATCAGAAATGTTTTTGAAAGGTGGCTCCAAAAATTAACATGTAATTCTTCTGAAGATTCTCTGATACTCTTTGATGGTTCTCTAACGTCAAGGGCTAGCCCTGGCTCAATTTTAGTCCTTGAAGAGTTGCTTAGAAACGCGAGATCAAGACAAAACGTTGTTATGGCATTTTCGAAAAAAACGAATCTCTCAATATTCGGATGCCGAGTAAGCGATTTAATCGAAAACAAACATGCCCCGTGTCTTAAAAGGCTAGATGATCACGTTATCTCGCAGTATAATAGTAACTTCTACTTTTCGGGAAGAATTTACGCGGCGAAACTTCTACCAAGCTACTTCACTTTTCGCTTAGATATTGATCGAAAGATTTCTGAACTGGAGGGAATTCAAGCGGTTCAAAAACTTCTAGGAAGTGATTTGATTATCAATAACTACCCCGAAACATTACGATTGGCACACATTATGTCCCGATTTTCTGCAGGCGAGGTTATCGCAATACAACGTTATGTTGCTGAAAAATATCATTTAAAAATCCTCTGTAGACCGGATGTACGACGTGTTCTCTTCGGCTCGTATAGCCATTTCGCCGCTACATAATCAACTGAGATTAGAAAGACATGATGCAAATCTACAAGCTTGATGGAAACAATATCGATATTGTATCTTGTCCTCCCCAAGATGTGAGAAAGGGCGACTATTTAATGATCGAAGATTCTAACGCGGACAGAGGCCTGATTGTACAAGTGGTTAACATTAGCTACGCTAATGTGCCAGGAATCTTAGAAGATATACTCCGGGGAACTTCAACCGAGGAAATTAGAGGAAATGATATAGATGTTTTGCGTTTGACGTCTTTTATGGACATGATCAAAGACGCCAAGATCCTTAACTGCAAAATTCGAAGGGCGCTGGTTAGAGGGAAGCTTAATTATGATCTTTCGTGGACTCCTTCTCGTTCTACTTCAAGAATTATAAAACTATCTGATCAAGAATTGCTTAAAATCGCTAACATATATAGAAATCCTGCTATAATCTTTGGAACATCTAAAGGTGGAGCCACGGTTTCTGCAGGAATTAGCGCAATTGATGGAACGTTAAACATCGTTACAGGAAAAAAGGGATCAGGAAAATCACATCTCTCTAAACTACTTGTACTTAGCCTCATATCCCACGGAGGAATCTGCGTTATCTTTGACATTAATGGAGAATACACTAATCTAGGGTATACAGAAAATGGAAACGAATCTGATTTTCACGATAAAATACTTGATCTTTGCCCTGGAAACAATTTTAAAGTAACTCTGAATTACGCTGGATTAGGCGTACTTTTGGATATTGTTTCCACAGTTCTTAATCTGCCAACAACTTCAACTTGGGAAATTCGTAGAATATGGAGGACTTTGGGCAAAAACGGCTACATCTCATTTAAAAAATTAGGGGAAGCCATTTACTCCATTCCCAACAACTATGTTCGCGACGCTATTCTTCGAAGATATGAAAGCTTGCGAAGCACCAATCTTTTTACAGATAACACAAAAGAAGCTGTCACTATAGAAAAATGCGTAAGTAAACTAAAAAATGGCGGCGCCTTAGTCTTCAACTTAAGAGAAATGCCATCAAGCTTTCGCAGCATTATCGTTGAATTCGTGCTTAGCAAGTTATGCAGATTATTAGAAAAAAGGGTAATGAACGCCGTTTTCCTTATCGCGGAGGAAGCGCATCTCTACATTAAAGAAACTTATTGGGAAGATATTGTTACACGGATGCGACATCTTGGCATGTTTGCTACATTTATAACAAACCAGCCGGACAGTATTGATGAGAGCGTTTATAGACAAGCCGATAACATTTTCCTCTTCAACTTTACAAATGAAAACGACTTAAACACTGTTTCAAAAGCCACAATGATAGACGTAGAAACAATCAACATCATAGCGAAAGAACTGCCTCCTCATCACTGCCTCATACTTGGAAAAGTAGTAAATGATTTCCCAATAATTTCGAAAGTTAACCGCCTCAAAGTTAAAACTATGGGCCACACACGCTTCTTCTTTACAGAATTACATAAATCATGATCGAATTACTGAACCATACGATAAGGACGGTTTAAGCCCACGCGCGAAAGCTATTCGAACCGTATTCACAATTAACATTAAATGAGCCTCTTCACACCTTAAGACTTAAATTAAGACGGTTTAAACCAATAAAAAGATGATGATCCCGTATAAAGATGGCGATATAATCGTTACACAGGACAATCTAATTTTTTACACCTTTGGTTACTCCCATCCACCCAACAGAGTCATAGCATATCTTAAATACATTCCAAAAGAGTTCAAACCACTCTTCCCTTTTGACTTTCTCAATACCGTATGGAATATGGAAAGCCTGAAACTCGTAAGACCTAAAGACCTGTATTCCCCAAATAATTTTCAGATAATTATAAGAGTTTTTAGCGAAAATTTTCCAAACTATTTATACACGTGCCCGCTCGTAGGCACGAAGTTAGTAGCAATACCTGTGAAGAACATTAAAAAGGCATATAACCCTCAGGAAACACTTAAAAAACTAGTAAAAAAAAGTAAACCTCGACCTTTAGAGAAGTTAGCCATCAAATTAATAACCGTGTTGAGTGGAAAATCAAACGTTCCTTTGGCATGTTTTGGAATCCATGGATCAATAGCTATCGGCATACATTCTCATTTTTCAGATATTGACATATCTGTTTACGGCGCAAAAAATTATTTACTAGTTAAATATGGTGTTGAGGAGCTGGTGCAACACGGCCTTGTCAACTATTTGGTTGAGGATAAAGCGGACATATTTAGACGCAATAAGGGAAAATTTGAAAGAAAGAAATTCGTCTTCAATGCTATAAGATTAAACGACGAAATCCATGAAAAATATGGGCAATGCAATTATCAAAGGGTAAAAAGAGTTCATTTTAGGTGCACAATATCGGAGGATTTAGAATCCAATTTTAAACCCGCTAT
>CP070659.1:581548-586909 GCA_020355125.1 Candidatus Bathyarchaeota archaeon | reverse complement strand
GTGAGATGTCAGACATGTATCCTCTAAAATAGGCACCAAAATCCACATGTACCAAATCATACTTTTTAATCTTATAATCCGAGGGTTTATGATGGAGCTCAAATATATTCTTACCCGCTCCAAGATTTATGAATGCTATCTTATCAGCTCCATACTTGATCGTAAGATCCATCATGTTCCGAGCTATATCACGTTCAGTGTCTCCGACTCTTGCCATCTCGAAGGAAACGGTTATAGCTTTTGCTGTAGCCATGTTTGCATCACTAAGCAACTGCAATTCATCTGATGATTTTACCGCTCTTAACTCATCAAAGATCGGCTTGCAATCAACTAGTTTAGCGGAAGGAAGCAGGTCTCGAAGATAATCCATATATAAACTTGGAACATCTAGCATTTCCAGTCCAATCATAGACTTGTCAACTATCTTCTCTTTCAAGACGTCTACTACAAATCTTAAAGGTTTGAGGGGTTCCCACTCACCTCCTTTGTAAACTCTCACATCTTTAATCCAAGTTGTTTCGCGAGCAGTAACCTCCTCATTAGCGTGAACACCAAACACTGGATCACCTTCTAGAAATATGAAGACGGCTGCAAGTCTTTTTAATGAGGTTATAGTTCCAATGTCACTTCCAGAACAATAGTAGACATTGTCATGGGAAGTAGCGATAATACATTCTAGCCCCTTCTCAGCCATTAATTTTCTAGTTTTAACTAGATCAAACCCCATATCATACACCAAAATAGTTTTTTACATTCTAATACTACGAACTCCTTTTTATTTCTATTATTGCATGCTTTAAAGGTAACACGCGCGCTATAATTCAAGTGCGCTATCTTTGTTTATATGTCGCTAAAGATCCACAACAAAAAAGGAAGAAGAGGAATACGTTTCAGTCAAATAGATTTTTTCACGCGCGTGTGCTAAGTGGTTAACTATGATAAAGTTGTTACTCGTTTAAAACGATGGCTTGCGTAGATATAGTTTGGCCATATGTGAATCCTATTGCTTTGTAGAATAACGAGATTTGTATTCCAGTGCCTTCTGTTCCTGGAAGAAATGGACTCGTTTTTCCCCATTTCCAAACGGTTCCCCCTGCGTTGTCAGTAGCAAACACGACTGTTAATGTTTCTTGAGGCTTCAATATTACTTCTTGAAACGAGTTGATAATCGGCGTTGCATCATATGTTACATTGTTGACAATAAACCAGAGGGGCTCCGCATTACCAGATAAAGCGATAGAGGTTAAAGTAAGAAATGAAGAGTTTAATAGTTTGCAATCATAGACCCAATTGTTAGTAATTTCTAGATAAAAAGCAACGTATTCATTATTTTTATCTAGGATTATTGCATCGGATTGTGTTCCATTTGTTTCTAAAGAAGAATATTTACAATAAAACCAGTCTATTTTGAAAACACCATATTCTGATACATCCCATGATCCGGCTTCTCCAGTATGAGTAATTAATCGATACATTGTGGTGTCTGAATTCCCTCTTTCAGTAAAGACTGATACAGGAAAGACATCATACCTCGGATCAAAACTTGGATCTAGTTGATGTTCTTTTCCTAAATCGGTTATCACTTCCCCTACTTTTAGATATCGATCGATTGGATATCGCGTATGATTGATCCATATAGAAACAAGATGAGCTGTCAATGTTCCAACGTTTTTTACATGAATATGGAGTTCGGCTTCCGTACCAAAGCCTACAAAAACTATTTTTACTTGCTCGTTGAGCAGGTTTCTATCCTCTGCTGCAAGGGCCTGTTCCCAGTAAACAAGATTAGTAATAATAGGAATTACAATGGCCATTGCCATTACTACAGCTATAGCTAAGGCTGTGCTACCTTTCCTATTCTGCTTAATTTTTCTAAATATTTTACACATATTGCTCCCCTATAGAATAATACAGATCCCATTCTGTTTACTTTCGTTATATTTTCGCGTGTTTGCGTAATGGTTGTTATATGAATATTGTATCATGTGATCAACTCTAATCATTTATCGTCCAGAAGGATACATGCTTGTGTCGATACAGTTTGCCCAAAGATTTTCCCTTCAGGGACTGTAGCATTGGAGTAGAACAGTGAGATCTGGATGCCTGCACCTTCTGTTATTTGCGGTTGTGTAAAACAGCTAGGTCCCCATTTCCAATCTTTCCATGTTCCATTAAAATTCCAATCACTCCATTTTCCATATGCAGCGAAGGTTAATACTTGTGAACAATTTGGATAGACGGTGTAGGGACTGTCGTCATTTTTATATGGATTTAAAGTTGGATTTACGCCATAAGTCACGTTTTTTACAAGATAGAAAATCGGCTCTTCCGTTGCTCCAATGGTTGATAACGAAGTTAATGTCAAGAAGGAATCTTCTGTAATGGTGCAGGGATATATCCATTGATTTGTTACATTAATATAGAATGCGACATAGAGATCATTCCATTTGCTGATCGTTATTGCCTCTTGCGGATCGGGATATCGTTGAGACGTATATTTACTATAGAACCAATCTACTTTAAAGACTCCAGACTCGCCAACATCAAAGACCTGTTCACTTGCTTCACCTAATGTATAAGTTGTTGTACCTGAGTTTCCCCTTTCCGTAAAAACTGTAACTATTTGATTACTGTTCATGTTAGGCATTGGAGCGAATATAAGATCCTCACCGATACCAATCACTGATTCCTCAACGTTCAGATAGTAATTGATCATGTAACGTGTGTCATTGATCCATAACGCTACGAGGTGTGCTGTTACTTCCCCTGTATTCCGAACCATAATATTCAGTTGTCCATCAAGAAAATACACAGCTTCAATATCGATCTGTTCATTGAGCCGATCAGTATCCTCAGCTGCTAGGGTTTGTCCCCATATAACAATGTTCTGGATGAACGCAGACAAAACAACTAATGCCATTATTATAGCAATAGCTAAAGAAGTTCCACCCTTTTTATTCTCTCTAAGTTTAAAGAAGGGAAAACTCACGGATATTCTACCTCAGTTTTTCCTAGACCATCGTTACGTGACGAAATAAAGCTGATGACATACATTCCTTGAGGATCCACATCATAATTTTGGATGAATATATACTGACCATAATCTTCAAAAAGCGTGATTCTTCCTTCGATAAAGTCATACATCTTTCCATTGACTAATGCATTTTCTAAAATTAGGTCCCCGTGTCCAGTATTTCTTACATAAGCTTGAATATGGGTACTGTTGAAGAATACTTTTTCTACACAAAGTCGCTCGCCCATCTGTGCACTACGGGTTGCAATAATATTTTGACCGACTCCTATGGCTAAGGTCATTGATATCACCGTTATCGCCACCATCATAATGGTGCTAATAGTAGGCGCAACTCCCTTCTTGTTTCTTAACAATCTACGTTTTACACTCATTTTTACCACCCAAAGATTAGAAACGGTATAAATGTTCTTATATACCCAATTTAATGGTTGTTGAGGATCACTCTAGATTATATGTATAGAAAACAGAATATACTGTAAAGTAAACAAGTTAGTCGAAACAGGTTCATGAAGCTTCTATAAATTCACCCAGTTTCCAGCTAACGTATACTACAAGATTAGTTCTCTTCCCCATTGCTCTCCCTATTAAGCCCAAATCTATATTATCTATTCATAAACTATAAGCTCCTTTCAGCGTAAGCTAAATATGTGGATTATAATGGATTTACGTTTTACACGAGTTTCAAGAATGCGTAATAACTTTAAGCCCTTAGTGCTCCTTTTAGTAACACTCTTCCTTATTTCATTCTTTTCTTCACCTATCATATCCGTTGTAAAAGCTGCCACATCGTATTCTGGTAATGCTAAGCCTATGAAGTTCTACTTCCACTATATCGATACGCCCGTCAGCGTCGCCGGGTTAGAAACCAAGTACGTCATGAATACAACGCAGTCCTTCCGATTCCTGACGCAGCATGAAGCCCTTGCCAACTCGTTCTACAAGCCCCTCGGTCTCCCAAAGATCGTCGTAAACTTCTACCTCTACCCCAATCTCGTCGGGCCCGTCACCATTGACGGCATCTGGCAGGTCCTCATCTGGATCAACGGCTCCGCCTACCACCCAACAACATTTTCTCTCCAGTTCAAGGAAATCACCGTAGGAGGTGTCGAACTATGGAATTCAGGGCAAATCAACCCCACCGTAACAAGCACCATCGGAGATTACATCGATGTGCCCCTTAACAGCTACAACCTATCCACGCCACTCACTCACACCTTCAGTGCCGATACGACGCTCCTCGTCTCCGTAGAGGTCAACCCCAGCTCAGCTGCTGACGCCCGCATCTGGTACGACTCACCGCTGTATCCAAGTCATGCTATTCTTCCATGCCAAGACTATGCCAGACCGGCATCGGTCAAAACGTACGCGTACGATGACAGTGAAACCAACCTCTTCTACTACAATTGGACGCAGAACCAACGCGTCGTTACGGTTCGGACGAATGTCACCGATCCCTTCGGTGGATACGATGTAAACAGCGTGAACATCACGATCCTTGACCCGTCGAATAACGCCGTCGTGGACAATGAAGAAATGACCCGTATTTCAAACGGGCAATGGGAGACCAGCTTCTCGCAAATGTTTGAGGCGAACTGGTCCTATCCAGAAACCGCCGAACGCGGCAACTACACAGTCAAGGTTACGGTGATTGATAATAACGGACACTACCGTAACGAAGATGTTGGTTCCTTCGAGCCATTCGTCGAAGAGTATACGCACACGTTCACCATCGGAGTCATCGTCTACTACGATCCAGCTATCCGCATCGTCGACGACGTGGACGCGCCGCTCCCAAATGCGCAGGTGTACGTCACCTGGCCCAACGGATCCAGAGACACCTTACCCCGTTACACGTCCGCCAACGGTTTCCTGAATCTGACCCACGTGTTGCCCGCAACTTATGGCTTCACCGTGCTTTGGAAAGATGTTGTGGTCAATCAAACCTCGATGTATCTGGAATCCGATGGTCCCTACACGATTCACGCCGAGGTATACCAACTGACAGTGGATGTGTTGGACAACACCGGAGCCGCGGTTCACGGAGCGTATGTCATCGTCTACACGCAAACAGGAGTCGGGTACGGACTCGCGGTCTCCAACGAAGCCGGGCAATCCGTATTTAAGCTGCCTAAAGGAATATACAATATTGAAACACACTACAGTGCCGAATACTGGCTCAACGTTATTACCACAAGCGCTGCTGAAACAGGGATTAACGTAAACTCTTCTACTTCGAAAACAATAACTATAACAGACTTTCCGCCACCTGTGTGGATAACAACAGGATTTTTACTCCTATTGGCACTGCTTGCAGTATCAGCTTCCGT
>CP070659.1:577222-581448 GCA_020355125.1 Candidatus Bathyarchaeota archaeon | reverse complement strand
TCTCATATTTTTTCTCTTACTGATTACATCGTTATTTGCATTAATTGGTTTCGCTACTAAAGCGCGCGCTAGTTCCAAAAGGTACAAGTATACTAACTAATCATTCTAGGCAATAACAGAAAAGTGAGGTGTTTAAATGTCCAAAAGAAAGGTGGTTCTTATTGGTGCTGCCGGTACTATTGCAGGATTATTACTGCCTGCATTGAAGGAGAGATATGATCTAACCTTACTGGACCTTCGTACAACCAATCAAGATGGGATTCGTATAAAAGATATCCAGATAGCTAACCTACAAAATCGCGATCGTAATTCGTATCGTCGATTCTTTCAGAAAGCCGATGCAGTTGTGCATTGTGGCTTTGTTAGGGCAGTCAATCCAGCGGATCCTAACGAACGGTTCTGGGCTGAGTTAGCTAACGTAGAGATGGCCTATAATGTATATCAAACCGCATGGGAAGAAAACGTCAATCGAGTAGTTTTAGCCAGCTCCAATCATGCCGCTGATTATTATGAACCTCTGATTCTTGATGGTCAATGGGATTTTGTTTCACCGAACATGCGTGCACTATCTGATAACTATTATGGCTGGGCTAAGGAAGTGTATGAACATTTAGGATTCGTTTTTGCAGTAGGTAAGATGAATGGTCAACCATTAGAAAATGTACAAATCCGAATCGGAGGACCACGAGAAACAGATGTAGCAAATTGTAAACTAGGCGACATGCGTTGTGTGAGGCGAGCTTTAGCAGTCTATATTAGTCAACGAGATATGTCTCAATTATTTATAAAAAGCATTGAAACAGCAGACATCCGCAATGAGCTTGGGGTGCCTTTTCAAATCTTTTATGGAATCAGTGATAACCCTCATGCCTTTTGGAGTATCGTTAACGCAAGACAAGTGATAGGGTACGAACCACAAGATAACAGCGAAACGCGTTTTACGGAATTAGTTACAAAACATATTCGTGCTGCTCTAGCTAACTAATGCCTATTCAACATTTATGCCAATGCGCACGCTTTTCCTTATTATTGTCATGGTATTAACAGTTGTCAAAGTTATAGCTAGCGGACGCGCTAAAACGGTTTCATATAAGCGTTTTGCAGGTTAGATAGTCTTCAATTACGGCTTCTCCTAGGTTTTTTGGGTCTGTAAAAACGACTTTGCCAAGATTTCTCTTAGCTATCATGTGTGCGAGTTCTTTCAAATGTTTTGTTTCATCTAACATAATCAAGTTAAGAGTAATATTTTCCATCCTACATCTTGAAGCTTCTTTCAAGATGTTAAGAGAAGCTTTTTTAAAACCGATATGGCGCCCTTCCTCAAAATTAGGTTCGCAATCTGTTATCAGAAAAGTTTGTTTGTTACCATCTTCATGAACAACTGCTCGCCGATAAGCGCGAATCCCCGCGCAGATATCTGTGCAGTGCATAGGCATAATAATGTTCGTTATATCCCAGGGAGTAATCTGTTTTACGAATTCAGAGAAGATGAAAATTCTTAAAATATCTTGTGGATGCTCTGTGCTCATTAATTCTGAAAGCGCTAATGTTGCTTCTAACGCGGCATCAATTTTATTTCTATTATTCATTGATCCACTTTCATCAACAATTATGCCGACATTCATTTTAGTATAATAGAGAGGCTCATAAACTTCAAAATCTTCAATGTTAATTTGATCGATTTGTCTATTCTTTTCCAGAGCATTAAGAAATGTTTTTTCAATATTAATTCTCTCGTACACGTCTCCGAGATCATACGGTCTGGAAAATCTAGAGACGCGAGATCCATAACCCGATTCTTTTTGTATATGCGCACCGATATTTTTTTTGGTGAGGTTTTCGATTATTTTTCTTAAGTATCCTCGACCAAGTATTCTAGCTCCTTTAGAAGTGATAGTAATTCTCTGTTCTTTCATGTCAATGTATCCTTTCTGTTTATATTCGCGCAAAAAATCTTCTAGGTCTTTATGGGTTGATGATGGGGATCCGCCTTCAAAATACTCATCACGTGAATGCTCGTCCCTCTGTTTCGTTACGCTCTCCTGAAGGCTTAGAGTTTGAGAGATAGACTCTTCACTTTTTCCATTAAGGAGGGTAGGAAGGCTAAAAAGGGAAGTTTTCTTAGCCTTTCGCTTTTGTGCTACTCTGTCTTCCGTTTTTTCGTCGATATCAGATTGAAATTCTAAGCGGCGACTATAAACTATTCCACCTCTTCTCAGCATACGCATAATTTCTTTGAGTATTTTGAACTCTTCAGCGTCTTTGATAGTACAAAAACTCATTTTGTTATCCTTCTAGGGATAAAAAATCTATGTATGGATAAGGCTTCTTTAATCATTCCCTTATGGATCCCAAAATTTACAATCATTTCAAGAGCAGAGAGATTATATGCATCCACGATTTTTTTATCGTGATTATCTGGGTTAAAGGTGAGTGCTTTGGTTGCTTCATATTGGCACGCTTTTTGAGGTGTGATTGTTCTCAACTTTAACATCATTTTTACTATCTCGGGATAATGAGGAAGCGAGTCGGAAAGATTTGTCATATCTCCTAAAATGAGGAGATTCAGCTCATTATTGAAAGTCTGTATATCGTGTTCTAGGTCTTTAAACATAGAATGCGTGCTGTCTTTTATCGCATGCCACATTATATCTTCAATTATTTGGTCATTTTTTTTAAAATATTCTTGTGGTTTCCCTTCGAAATCAATTAAATCCGATCTTAATTTAATTCTTCCCCGTAATGCCAGTTTCAAACCATAACACGCATCTCTCAGTTTGGCTACATATCCCTTTCTTATCTCCACGTTTGAACAAGTGTGATCAAAAGCTTTGATAGGTCCTCTAATACTGGTTCCCTTATCTACATTGGGGCACTTTCGGGTATAACGTGCAGTTTTGTTGATAACATCTGCGATCCACCAAGGCACAACTATATTTCTCCTCAATTGCTCATAATGTATCTTGGGTGTATCCGAGTGGGATTGAACATTATAATGACTATTATTGAAATAATTGTGAAAAACCTCGAATTTTTCTTTGAACATTATTTGTTTTTCGATGTTTTCTTCAGGCATGTCCATGTGGATTAATTCTAGTCTATCGAGGAGGGGCTCAGGAATTCTATTTACATGCGCGAATCCTGATGGGTTTCCTGTTGCTATAAAGCAGACGTCTATAGGTTGGCTCCAATTATATTCTTCAAGGATGATCTTATTTTCCTGTAAAATTGGGTGAAAGAGGACTTGGACCTTAGTAGGAATCGCTGGGAGTTCATCTATACAGACTATACCTCTATTACCACGAAGGATGCCTGTGCCCATGAAGATTTTGGGATCTGTTGGGCTCTCCCCGTGTGCAATTGCTTGGATGTCCTTTAAACCCAAAATCTTAGCTTCGTTGGTATACTCATTTCCCTGGATCCTAGAATATCTTTCTTTCCCTACAATATGTTCTATGCCATATTCTTCTGCAGGGTTTTCTGCTTCTCTACATCTAGGGCAAAGACAATATTTAGGCCACTTTGGATCGTCATTGTAAGGACAATCCTTAATCTTTGGTACAGAAGGTAACAGTTCGGCTAAAGATTCTGCTAGCCTCGTTTTTCCCGTGCCTTCCCTTGAGACTAAATATATGTGTGAGCAGGATAATACGGCTCTCGTCACATCTCTTTTTGTCTTCTCTCGTCCATCAATATCAGGTAAAGGATCCTCTCCTTTCCTAATTTTATCTAGAATCGAATATCTTAACTGATATCTTACAGGCATCGGCTCATAATTATCTAAATTAAGCTTCTCGCTGGGATTAGGAGATCTGATTCTATTCTTAACTTCGTTAAAACGAGAACCCAACTTCCTTCAAAACTGTTAAGATCTTTCCAAATAATAAACACTACGTTCTGACATAAAAGGAATTGAAACTAGAAAAAAAATTAGGAGGGTTTTATTAGTTCTTAATTGGTCCTAAGCGCGCGCGAATGGGATTAATCTTTTCATGTTTTTTGTGTGATCATAGTTGTAACGAGTAAACCTTTGTGCCCTCGTTTTTTAAGCCCCTGTAAAAATAACTTTGTATCAACAATGGCTTCTGGTGGAAAAGCACCTGTTTTTGTGATTTGGTTTCCTGCCATGATTTGAGCAAACATGGAAGTAAATATGCCAGAGGCTCCTCGAACCATTCTTGGAAATCGTTCATCTTTTTCTTTGGCATGGCTTACAAGAACGATAG
>CP070659.1:560369-577122 GCA_020355125.1 Candidatus Bathyarchaeota archaeon | reverse complement strand
TAAAATTATGGAAGCTTTGAGACAAATCAGATTAAGGAAAGAACAAGATCACATTAATTTGGATAAGCTCTCTAAAGAGGAACTTAAAAAAATGCCTCCAATCGCTTTAATAAGCAACTTTCGTAAGACAACGGCATAGACGTGGACAAGATGAGAATCCCGTATTACCCCGGCTGTGCCATGAAGACTGCTGCCAAAAATTGTGAAATATCTGCTATAGCTGTTGCGCGCAAACTGGGCATTGAACTATATGAATTACCTCGATGGAACTGTTGTGGTGTATTTCCTTCTCTAGCAAATGATGATCTGATGCGTCATGTTGCGCCAATAAGAAATCTCATCCGTGCTCAAGAGTTAAAAAAAACAGGAATAAAAGATGACGAAAATCGTTTGATTACTCTCTGTTCAATGTGTTTCCACACGCTTAAAGAGGCCAACCTATTCAGTAAAGATAAGGAAAAACTGATGAAAATTAATACTTTTATGGATAGGGAAACCAACTATGAGGGTAAGATAAAAGTTCTCTCGTTTTTAGAAGTATTAAAAGAAATTGGATATGAAAGGATATCTAAAGAGGTTACAACGCCTCTAAAAGGCTTAGCGGTATCGCCATACTATGGCTGTCTAATCATAAGACCTAGAGAAATTGGCATAGACCAGCCCAAAAACCCTACTATTTTAGAGGAGCTTCTCAAAACTCTAGGCGCAGAAGTCATTGATAATCCGTGTAAGATACAATGTTGTGGGAGTTATCACACTGTTGACAATAAACCATTAGTTGCCAAGTTGACGTACGAAAATCTAATTTATCCAATAAATAACGGAGCTGAAATCATTGCTACATGTTGTCCTTTATGTTTTTTTAATTTAGATAGTAGACAAAAAGAAGCAAAGGAATTATTTCGAGATCTCGTAGAAATACCAATTGTATACTATCCCCAACTTATGGCAATAGCTTTTGGACTAGAAGAAAAATACTTTGGTCTCGACAATGGTCTTCACTACGTTGATCCAACACCGTTACTTGTAGCCAAAAACCTAATCTAAGTTCAGTACACGCGCTTATCATAGGTAAAACGTAGCAAGCTGTTTTTGACTAGCTAGATATCAGGTTACATCATTTCTTTGAGGATAGACATGATATCAACATGATCAATTGGTATTTTTGTGAGTGCTGTTTCCTTGATATGTGGCAGATTATCACGATATGTTACCCTTTTTTCTTTGTAGAAGATACCAATTGGTATTTGCGTCCCCCATTCAAAACTCTTCTCAAGGGCATGTAACTTGTTTGAGTAATCATGTTCTACGTCTTCCAATTTATAGAGTCTCTCCTTATACCAATCATAAGTATTCAGATTGTTGAAGGATACGCATGGTTGAAGGACGTCTACGAAAGCAAAGCCTTTGTGTGTTATCGCGTCAACGAGCAGGCTTGAAAGATGTGTCATATCTCCTGCATATCCTCTGGCAACAAAAGTGCCATCACTAACTAGGGCATGTGCAATGGGATTTAAGGCAGGAGGTATGGACCCAAAGGGTGTTGATTTTGATTTAAATCCTTTTTGGCTGGTAGCTGTTGTTTGGCCTGTAGTCAATCCTAGAACCATATTATTGTGTACGATTAATGTTACATCTATGTTTTTTCTAATAGTATGAGCGAGATGTCCCCATCCTTCATCATATTGATCTGCGTCACCAGCAAATCCTACTACAGTTAAGTTTGGATTCGCCAGTTTGATTCCGCATGCTAGGGGAAGTACTCTTCCATGGATGCCATGAAATCCATTTACATTTACATAGTTCACCATCTTTCCATGGCAACCTATACCCGATGCGATTACTACTTCTTCCCTTCTGAGATCTAGGTGTACTAAAGCCCTTTTGAAAGCCATTAAGATTCCAAAATTGCCGCATCCTGGACACCACGTATTCTTCTTAGGAGTTTGTAACTCTTGCAGACTTACCATTTCAAAGCACATCCAATATCTGTTTCGTAAGTTCTAATGGATTGAAAGGTCTTCCATCGTATTTTAGAATCTTATGATCTACTTTTGTGAGAGTATGTTCCTTTATAAGACTGGAAAGCTGAGATGTTTTATTATTCTCTACTACAATCGTTTGTTCGACGGTTTTTAAAACGTTTAAGACGTTTTTTGTTGGGAAAGGAGCAAGATAAATAATTTGGAGATAGTTGATATTCATATTCTCTTGATTGAGCAGTTTTAACGCTTCTCTTATGGGTCCTTTCGTGGATCCCCATCCTAAGATGGTTGCGTCTGCTTTGGATTCGCCATAAAGTTTAGTTGTTTCATATTTCTGGAGCTCTTTAATCAGAAAATCCAATTTCTTAAATCGTTTGTCCATCATTTTTCTCGCTATTGTAGCGTCTTCAGTTGTATATCCAGTTTCATCATGTTCATCTGCGTTGGTCCGAACGATGATGCCATTTGTTCCAGGAGTAGCTCTAAGGGAGATTCCTTTTTCTATGAATGCATGTCTCCTGTATTCTTCTTCGCCATAATTTGTGATTTTAGTAATCATGTGTCCACGATCGATTTCAATTCGAGCTTGGCTGAAGGGTTCAATACTTTGATGGCTTTCGGCAAGGTATTTGTCGGTAATGAGGATCGCTGGTATTTGATATTTATCCGCTAGGTTAAAAGCTTCAATTGTTTTATAGAAACATTCCTCTATATCTCCTGGTGCTATGACGAGTCGAGGGAATTCTCCTTGGGAAGCATGGATAGCGAATCGTAGATCACCTTGGCCTGTGTAGGTTGGGAGACCAGTGCTTGGGCCAGGTCGTTGCGCTATCATTATTACTGCAGGGGTCTCTGTCATACCTAACATGCCTAAGCCTTCACTCATGAGGCTGAATCCTCCACCTGAGGTAGCTGTCATAGCCCTGGCGCCAGCATATGAGGCTCCGGCAACCATGTTGATGGCTGCTATTTCGCTTTCGGCGTGAACGACAATCATATTATACTGTCGGTCAAGAGGCGCTAAAAAGTGAAGCACTCCTGTCGCGGGAGTCATGGGGTAAGCCGCGTAAAATTTACAGCCTGCTCGAAGGGCTCCTAAACCTACAGCCTCATTTCCTGTAAGAAGAATCTTACTTTTTCGGGATAATTTCGTGTTCAGTTGGTAATCGAAGTCAGCTTCGTAGTGCTCTTTCGCGTAGTCATAGCCTCTACGTAAGGCTTTTATGTTTGACTCTGCGATTTTTGCTCTAAAGGTATCCCGTATAACGTCTTCCATTATTTCTAGATCATAGTTAATCAATCCGATTGCTGCTCCAAGAGCTATAGTGTTTCGCATTATTCGTACTCCTGCCAGCTCCTTTATTATTTGCCTCATCGGTAGTGAGTAGAGTTTTATGTCGTTTCTCTTCAACTCTTCTACGTTTAGGGGAAATTCTTCTCCATCATATACTAATCCTCCACCAGCGACAATTTCATTTATATGAAGGCGAATGGTTTCTTTATTAAGTGCCAAGAGAAGATCAACACTATCATTTTGTGAATGAACTTCTTCAATGTCGATTCTTGCAATGTAAAAGTTGTGGCCACCTCTAATGAGGGATTGATAATCAATGGTGCCGAAAACATGATAGCCTCCTCTCATACACGCTTTACAAAAGAGAGAACCTGAGCGTGTTATGCCAGCTCCCGCTTCTCCTCCAATCATTATCGAAATCTTGTTTTGAATCAAGTTATTCACCATAGTTTGTTAAAGCTTCTCTCCTGTTTTCAAGTCAGTGATGTGAATGGCTTTAAAGGGACATGTTTCAGTTGCGTTTTTGACGCATCCCAATTCATCTAGAACTATTTTTTCAGAAACAACACCCTCTTTCTCGCTGATGGTTGAAGATCCTTTAAAACTTGACTTTCCATCAATATCTGAAAAATGAAAATACTGGGGGCACAGTTCTATACAAGCTCCAAAACTACGACATGCCGTTTTATCTATCTCTACTAAATAGTTACCCACATTTATCACGTCTACAGATTCTTTAGAACAATTAATAAATATAAAGTTAGAAACGTTTTATTCCATAACTTTATTGTTTTAACACTCGCTACTTAGCAGCGTACGCTTAACGAGTTAATTTAGAAGATATGAGGTTCATAAGCTCTTTCAATGTTTTACATTGATTGATCTCTTCATGATTGATGAAAAGACTGATTTTTTGATCCCTATTGAGAAATATAGCTGGGAATTTGACATCTTTTAAATGGTATGGGTGTGATTCTAATTGTTTGTAAAATTCATCACGATGTAAGAATTTTGTGTGGATATCTAGTTTATCAATAAACTCTTTCCATTCGTTTTTCATCATAAACTTGCCATAAGTTAAAGCGCATAGATTACACTGGTATGTGCTTGGAGAGAATATTTTATGGAAACCGTCTTTTATTATATTAAATAAGCCGCTATCAGCATTGTAAACCAGTATCAGTTCTCTTTCCATCACTCTTTACCATCCTACCACAATGATGATCGGATGTTACTATGGCTGATTAGCTTTAAAAAGATGATCTAGCGAATGTAATAGTTTGCTAGCATAGCTTACACATTCTAGCTGAGAAATACTGTGAATATGTTGGTATTCAGAAGCATAAATATGCCTTGAATAATGCAGAGGAATCCTATCACAAGTGTTATAGGTTTTAAAGTTATGATCATTCCAACAAGCTTCAAAACATCTTCAACAAACTTAAAAATCATGTAAACAAATAACGCCGGAACAAAGAAGACGAGTAAATATATCCATATAGACGGAATCCCATAAAAGGTGCTAGATGGGGGATAGTAAAAGAAAAGAAATCCAGCACAGAGGCCTCCAACAGCTAAACCAAATAACGCTGCCCATGGAAGATCTTTGATCGGCTTTAAGAATAACGCTAGCCCTGCGCTGAGTAATAATAATTGAGTGCCCGAATCGAGTTGAGCCATAAACCAGCCTGCCGCTGCAGTCATGATTAAAATGATTCCTACAAAAAATCTAAAAAACGACATGGCTTTCAACAACCAACTAGCAGGTTCGCCTATAACTGGCACAATTTTCACAATCCTTTCTAAGAGCCAAGAAATGGCAATGATTCCTCCTAAGATTAAAAGATACGAAGCATAAGTTAATAGAATTGTGAATACCATATAATTCACAGTCCTATTTGAAACTCCATTACTTATAATGAATATGAACATAAAATCCATGAATCTTGCTCAGATTCTTCTATATAAATTGACAGGAATTTAAGGAAAATTTTAAAGAAATAACGAACTATAATGAATAGCTATGTTGCGATATGGTGAGCATAGATTATGACCAAGAAATTAAATGTTGAAGAGCTTTTGGCTAAAGCCAATGAACCAAAAAAATTTGCCATGAAATACCATCCTTTCTATAGGGGTAAAATACAAATAGCACCCAAAGTTCCGGTTAGAGCGTTCCAAGACTTCGCAGTATGGTACACTCCAGGCGTAGCAGAACCCTGCAAAGCTATTCATAAAAACATAGATGCGGTCTTTGAGCACACAAACAAGTCGAATTTTATTGCGATCGTCTCAGATGGTACCCGAGTGCTTGGCTTAGGGAATATTGGCCCAGAAGCAGGTTTACCAGTCATGGAGGGGAAGGCATTGCTTTTCAAATATCTTGGGGGAGTGGACGCTTTTCCCATGTGCCTGAGTACTAAGAATGCAGAAGATATTATTACCGCGGTCAAGTGGCTGACTCCGACTTTTGGTGGTATAAACCTTGAAGACATTGAGAAGCCCAAATGTTACTATATTCTTGAGAGATTAAGAGAGGAGTTAGATATCCCAGTCTGGCATGACGATCAGCAAGGAACAGCCTTAGTAACGCTAGCTGGTTTAATTAATGCATTAAAGATAACAGGCAAAAAACTTGGCGAGATTCAAACCACTTTAATAGGTGCTGGAGCGGCAAACATTAACGTAGCAAAATACATGATACTGGCAGGTGCTAAAGCCGACAACATTATCATGGTTGATTCTGAGGGCATCTTACATGAAGGGAGAAAGGATATCAAAGAGACAGATCAAGTCAAATGGGAAATGTGTAAGAAAACTAACCGTGAAGGAAGAAGAGGAGGTATCAAAGAAGCGCTGAGAGACGCTGATGTTTTTATCTCCTATTCGAGGCCTGGACCCGGGGCTATTAAGAAAGAGTGGGTAGCTAACATGGCGGATGGTGCAATAGTCTTTGCCGGCGCAAATCCTATCCCGGAAATTTGGCCGTGGGAGGCTAAAGAGGCTGGTGCAAAAATTGTTGCCACAGGACGCTCAGACTTTCCAAATCAAGTGAACAATTCTTTAGGATTCCCATCAGTATTTCGAGGAGCCTTAGATGTAATGGCAAAGAAGATCACTGATGAAATGTGTATAACAGCTGCACAGGCTATAGCTAATTATGCTGAAAAGAAGAGTATATGGGAAGAATATATCATTCCAACAATGGACGAAATGGAGATGTTTGTGGAAGAGGCTGTAGCAGTTGGGTTGAAAGCCATGCAGCAAGGTATAGCGAGGAAGAAGTTAAGTAGGCAGAGCCTTCGAGAGAAGGTTTCGTCAAAGATAGTAGAGGCTCAAAAGATGACCAGATCTCTAATGAGAAATAGGGTGATCGCCCCTTTACCGGAATAAGTGGTCTCGATGCTTGACGATATTATCGAAGACACCGTTGTCAATCTTCTCCGACTCGCTGTTACAGAACTCCCACGAGATGTAGTGCAGACAATAAGAGCAGCTTTTGAACAGGAAAGCAATGAAGTTGCTAGAGATCAGCTAAATGCCATCATTAAAAATTTTCAGATGGCTGAGAGCACGAGCACGCCTCTGTGTCAGGATACAGGCACTATCATCTTTTATATTGAAGTAGGAGATAAGTTTCCACTTTTCAAGATCCTGCCTAAGGTTTTTTCAACAGCCACAAAACGGGCAACAAAAATCGTGCCTTTGCGTCCAAACGCTGTCCATCCATTCACAGGTAGAAACAGTGGAGATAATACAGGGAGATACATTCCCTATCTCAATTGGGAAATCGTATCTGGAGATACGCTGCAAATTACTGCTTTCCCAAAGGGGGGAGGTAGCGAAAATATGTGTGCTGTAAAGATGCTAAATCCGGGACTAGGGATAAAAGGAATTAAGAGATTTGTTGTAGATGCGGTAATTGAAGCCGGTGGTAAACCATGCCCACCGGTTTTCTTAGGTATAGGTATTGGAGGGGGAGCCGATATCTCGCTGAAGTTGGCTAAGAAAGCTCTCTTGAGACCACTAGATATCCCCCATAAAGAAGCCGATGTCGCGAAACTAGAGAAAGAGCTTTTAACATTAACAAATATGACGGGGATAGGCCCTATGGGCCTCGGTGGTGACACCACTGTTCTAGGCGTTTTTGTAGAATATGCTCACAGACATCCAGCAAGTCTTCCAGTTGGTATAGCTTTCCAATGTTGGGCTGCTAGAAAAGCTTCTGCGAGGATATTATCTGATGGGCACGTAGATTTTTTAACCCATAATGTTAAGGGAGGCTAGCGTCGAATGGCCACGTATTATTTAGAAACTCCTATCTCAGAAGAAGCAGTAAGAAGGCTAAAGGTGAGGGACACTGTCTACCTATCTGGGGAGATGTTTACTGCTAGGGATTCGGCTCATCGTAGAGCCCTTGAATATGTTGCAGAGGGTAAAAAGATAGCAATAGATATGAAGGGCAAAGCACTATTTCATTGTGGCCCCCTCGTAAAAGCTAATGGGACATATCGAATAATCTCAGCTGGACCAACGACCAGCACGAGGATGGAGATGTTTGAGGACGAGTTCATTGAAAAGTTTGGAGTTCGAGTCGTTATTGGGAAAGGCGGTATGGGTTTAAGAACAACCGAAGCCTGTAAAAGGTTTGGCGCGGTCTATTGTGCGTTTACGGGTGGTGCGGGAGCACAGGCTGGAGAGGCAATTACACGCGTTAAATCTGTTGAATGGCTTGACCTTGGAATGCCAGAAGCTTTATGGATATTAGAAATAAAAGAATTTGGGCCTCTTACTGTAGCCATCGATAGTTATGGAACAAATCTATATGTTGATGTGGCCAAGCAGGTTGAAAAAAACAAGGAGCAGATCTATAATAGTATATGATCGAACCTATCTTTGAAGCATGACAGTTTGGTGGTAAGTGGAAATGGAGAATTCAGAAAAGATAATGGCTAGGGTCTATATCATGGGACGAGACCATCTGGTTCCCTCTGGCCTCACTATCATGAAGGCTATGGAGTATGTTGGCTATAAGTTTATTAGAGGCGCGGGTTGTCGAGGGGGTTTTTGTGGAGCATGTGCTACGATTTACCGGATGAAAAATGATTATAAACTAAGGGTAGCGCTTGCTTGTCAAGAAACTGTAAAAGATGGGATGTTTCTAGCTCAGATACCTTTCACTCCTGCTAATAAAGTAATATATGATTTGGACCAGCTTAGTCCGACAGTCAGCGTATTTTTAGAATTGTATCCTGAAGTTGCAAAATGTGTTAGTTGTAATACATGTACAAAAGCGTGTCCCCAAGATTTGGAGGTAATGGATTATGTTCAAGCTAGCCTCAGAGGCGACTTCGAAAAGGTAGCTTTCCTTTCATTCGACTGTATTTCATGTGGCCTCTGTGCGATGCGATGTCCCGCTGAGATTGCGCCACATCGTATAGCCGAGCTTGCGAGGAGGCTATATGGAAAATACATTATGCCAAGAGCGCAACATGTCGAGAAAAGAATAAAGGAAATTGAAACGGGCAAGTATGATGAGGAAGTTAAGAAGCTTATGTCTATTGGGCTAAATGAGCTTAAAAAATTATACGTGGAAAGAGAGATTGAGAAATGAGTGGAACTGATTTGATAAAGGGATACCCCAAATATCTACGTGAGTCGATCCAAAATGTTGAGAAGACAAGAGAGAGGAGGTTGAAAGAGAGCTTTGAACTCATGAGTCTTGATGAAAGAGATGAGCTTCTTAAAACATTTCACCCTGATTATAGGAAGGAGGGAAAAAGACAAGTTAAGTTTGGCCCTAATAAAGGGGATCTGATGCCTCATGAAGTAGTAGATATACTGGAGGCCCATCCCTTGGTTGATCCAAATACTATTGATCTTTCACCTGTAGATTTTGATGTTTCTATTCTCATAATCGGTGGAGGTGGTGGAGGGATGACTGCTGCTCTATGGGCTTTATACTCAGGAGTTAACGCCGAGGATATCCTTATCGTTCAGAAATTAAGGCTCATGGATTCTAACTCCGTTATGTCCCAGGGGGGTATTCAGGCAGCTGATAAAACAAATGATAGTCCAACTATGCATTACCTTGACATTATCGGAGGTGGGCATTTTACTAATAATCCCGAACTCGTTAGAACATTGGTTATGGATGCGCCCCTTATAATTAAATGGCATGAAGAACTAGGTGTAATGTATGATAGAGTCGCTGATGGAACGATGTCTACTCTGTCTGGTGGCGGTGCTTCAAGAAAACGTATGCACTCGGCTAGAGACTACACTGGCATGGAGATAGTTAGGAATCTTAAAGATGAAATTTTAAATAAGAACCTTCCTGTTCTTGAGTTTACCTCTGCCGTTGAATTAATTATGGATGAATATGATCAAGTCGCAGGTGCTGTTCTTTATGATATGGAAACGCATAGGTATCATGTTGTTCGAGCAAAATTGACTATATTAGCTACTGGTGGATTTGGTAGGCTTCATATACAAGGTTTTCAAACAACAAATCACTATGGAGCAACCGGCGATGGGGTGGCTCTGGCTTGTCACGTAGGAGCCAAACTTAAAGATTTAGATTCTGTTCAATATCATCCAACTGGCGCAGCATATCCTGAACAAATAGTTGGCCTTTTGGTCACAGAAAAAGTGAGAAATCTTGGTGCACAACCTGTAAATAGGAATGGTGACCAATTCGTGTACCCCCTTGAACCCAGGGATGTTGAAGCTTCTGCAATTATTAGAGAGTGTTATGAGCGAAATAAAGGGATTGAAACACCTACGGGAATGAGAGGGGTCTGGCTCGATTCACCCATGATCGAAATTATTCATGGGGAGGGAACTATAAGCAAACTGCTTCCTGCTATGTATAGACAAAACATAAGGTTTGACATTGATATGACAAAGGATCCTATCTTAGTCTTCCCGACTTTACACTTCCAGAATGGCGGTATAGAAATGATCAATGATAAAACTGAGACAAGCGTCTCTGGACTTCTTGCTTGTGGTGAAGTCACTGGTGGTGTTCATGGTAAAAATAGGTTAATGGGAAACTCGATACTCGAATACAGTGTTTATGGAAGAAGAGCCGGCATATTTGCGGCAAAACGCGCTCAAAAAGTGAAATTAGGTAAGCTGTCTTTGGATCATGTTGGAAGGTATAAAGAAATGCTGAAGGAGACAGGCGTAAAAACCACTAAGAAAGCCCCTATCCTTCTTCCTGAATATAGAGGGGAAGGAGTACTCTCCCGTGCTTTAAATCTCCTTTAAAAAGACTTGTGGCTTTTGTATTATCTTTTTGTGTAGCGCGCACGGGGCTACGTGTATTTGTACTATACGTTTATTCAATATTCTTTTTGATTCCTTGTGTAGGCTAATATCCGATTGCTTCAGATTCGAAGCCGAGGAAGTGCCATTCAACGCCTCCATAAAGTAGATTTTTTTCTTTATCAACGAGGATACCTACAGGTCTAGCCCAGTTTCCCATTTCCTTATTTAGATAGGCAATTCGATGTCCTAGCTTCTCTAGTTTTTCGGCAACTCTTTTAGAAAACCTATTATCAACCTGTATCTCCTCGATTTCTCTGGTGATTCTTGGCGCTTCTATTGCAGATTGGATGTCCATTCCAAAGTCAATAACATGAATAATTGTTTGGGCTATAGATGTCTGGATCGCTCTTCCTCCTGGAGCACCAATTGCTATGTAGGGGCGATTTTTTTCTAGCAGTATAGTGGGGCAGACATTTTGTATTCGTCTTTTTCGACCCGATATGGAGTTAGCATGTCCAGGTTCAGGATTTAATCCATACATCGCGTTATTTAGTACAATGCCTGTTCCAGGAATTACTACTCCACATCCAAAGGCGTTGACGAGTGTTTGATTAATTGCTACTAAATTTCTTTCATTATCTGCAATGGTTAGAGCTGTCGTCGAATGCTCGTAGGGCCATGGATCATGTGGAGAAATTTTTAAAGCTTTCTCAAAGTTAATTTTACTCTGTAGTTCTTGCGCGTATTCTTTCGAAACAAGACCAGATTGAGGAACCTTCACAAATTCTGGATCACCCATATACGTGAATCTATCTGCGTAAGCTAGGCCAATTGCTTCGGCAACTATATGGAGATGTTCCAGAGATCCATAGCCGTACCCATTGAGGTTGAATCCTTCAAGAATATTCAGTATCTCCATTAGAGTTGTGCCTGCGTGGCTGGGGTCATAGATTACCTTATATCCGCGGTATGTTCCAGGGACAGGGTCAGTAACAATCGGTTCGTACATAGCGAGATCATCAAGCGTAATAAGGCCATCATTCTTGCGCATGTCTTGAACTATCTTCTCAGCGATTTCTCCCTTATAAAAGGAGTCGGGGCCATACTTCGATATTAATGTTAGGGATTCAGCTAAATCTTTGTTTACAAGTGTATTGACATTCTGTCTCAGAAAATAAGTGGAGGGGGATAATGGGTTTTTTCCATCTTTAAGAAATATTTTTCTCCATTCTGGGAATTTTGCGAAAATGTTCATTGTTCGATAGATGTGAGACGCTGTCCACCATCCAACTGTGAATCCTTCTTCTGCTATTTCAATGGCTGGTTTTATCACATCCTTAAGTTCCATAGTACCATAGAGGTCGAGAGCCTTAGCCAGTCCAGCGACTGTTCCTGGAACTGTAGCTGCTTTATAGCCAATCATATTTGCGTCATCTTCGACTCGTCGCCATCCCATCCATCCTGGCTCAATTTCATCGAGAAGCTTATACGTGCTTGGAATGCAATCCTTGGGGGGTCTTCCTACATAATCAATAATAACGCTTGTCCCATTAGCCATATGAATTGCCATTACTCCTTCTCCGCCAATACCGTTCATCGCAGGTTCAACAACACAATCCGCAAACGCGGCAGCAACTGCAGCGTCAACTGCGTTACCTCCTTTCTTAAGTATATCTATTCCTGTTTTGCCTATTAGTGGATGTTTTGACGCTACAATGCCTTGTCTAGCGATGCAACATTCTCTAATTGACTTCTCCCATTTACGGTTCTGATAAATATACGCCAATTTTTATCAAAATACAATTAATCCAATAGCATTTAATAAAATAGTTACTAATGTGTGGATGTTGGTAAATAGTCGTCGTGAATCCTGAAGGTGAGCCGCTCGTGCTAGCTAGCGCTAATTCAAGCAGAAAAGCAATGGAAAAGCTTGGCTAGCTAACGCTAGGGAGTCTTGTTAGTGTTCTTTGGGGTTATTATAACGTCATCTATACTCATTTTTGCTGATTTGATTGGAGCTTCATCTGGCCATCCAACGATGATGTGGCATCTCGTAACAAACGTTTCAGGTTGATTAAAATATTCTTGAATTTTTTTTTGGGTTTCTACTCCATGGGTAAGCCAGCATGCTCCCAATCCTAAAGCATGAGCCATTAAACACATATGATCTGCTGCTGCTGCTGCATCATAGTATAAATTCTGGGGAACTAATTCATCAAACTTCAATACGTTATATGTTTTAAGATCTTGGCAGATAAGAATAATAACGCCATTCTCAATGGGGATATCGCTCCGTACAAGTTTCCATTCTTCGGGATCCCGAAGAACGATGAATCTTGTAGAGCCAATATTACATCCTTGTGGAGCCATCAGGCCAGCCTGGAGAATTTCTCTAATCATTTCGTCGGGGACATGTTTGCTGGTGAATTGTCTTATCGATTGACGGGTATAGAGTAATTTCTTGACCGTTTTCATCTCTAAAGAGGTGAAAGGTTTAAGTAGCTCAGTATTCAGCCTCACTATTTCTCCTGAATTTAGCTTATTTGCTAGTTCAATATATTTTATACACCATTGAATATCAGGGGTATTAACTGGCAGTCCTCTCCTCTTCCAAATATTAAGAAGTAATTCAGCTTCGTAACCAAGATTTGGAGGCTTCTTCATCTTTCCCTTTAATATTCTATATAACAAAACTTCGATTTTGTGGTGGGTTCGCTCATGAAGCATGGCTCTTAAAGCAGTAACATCCATCTTCATAAGATCTTCTGTAGAAAAGCCGTGAATTGTTTCCTTCAAGTTGATTCTTCACTCTCACTATTTCTTCTGCCGTAGGGGCATATGTATACACATAGCCCGCAAATTCCTTCGCCCAACTTTGCTCTTCTACTTTCACTATATCTGTCACATAAATAAGCGTGAAACCTCACTTCTCTGGGGTCTGAAGGATTAAATGAGGCGCCGGTAAATGCTTTAACAGGGCAAATGTTGACGCATTCGCTACAATCATTACATTTTCCATTCATCGGGTGTCCGGTATTTAAAGGCGCATTTGTTAAAATAGTTGCAAACCTGATTCTTGGTCCAAAATCTGGCGTAATCAATAGGCAACTTTTTCCTATCCAACCAAGTCCAGCTAAATTTGCTGGAAGCTTATGCGAAATCACTCCAATAAGTTTATCAGAGTCAATGGATTGAGAAGCAGGTATCGGATACGCTTGATAATCTGCTCTTTGGATTCTTTTAGCTATTAACAGAGCAATGTGATCTAAACGTGAGTTGACTGTATTATAGAGGCCTTTATAGGTAAAAATAGTTGTTAAATCTTTATGTCTATGGAGCTCATCAACAATGGAATCAAGTAGACGAATGCCAATAGATATTGCGTATGAAAACTTTCTTAACGATTCGCCACCTTGTTTACAAATAAAATCTTGTGCGACCGTTATATCTGCAACACCAAACATATCTGCTCCTAATTTCCTCGCAATTTTCTCAAGCTCATTCTGTAAAGGTAACAAACCTAACACAAAAACACCAACTAACGTATCTATTGTTAAGATATATGAAGCTTTTATCTCTAGTAAACGCGTACGTCAGCTATTTTCTTAACGATTCTACCATTCTCCAGTCGAGGAATAACATTATATTGGTTGAGTTGACTACAGAAAACTACATCTTTTTCTAATCCAAGGTTTTTAAGATTTCTTGCATGATTTCCCTGTTGGATAATCATCGTAAGCGACCCCTTCGCTGCAGTAAAAACTAGGAACGAAGCATAAGCAGCATCAGAGCACTCTATCCTTCTCGCTGGTAGACTCTCGATAATTGCACCAGCTCCAAGAAAGTCTTCGAGACTAAAACTTCCTTTCTTGCCTGATAGTGCGAGGGAGATCCCAAGACCTTCCCTTTTGCCAATTGTATACGCTTCCTCTGCCACAAATTTTGCATTTAACAGAGCTCCCAATAAAACATGTCTACCCTTAATTACCCGAGAAATCGCTGCGGTCCCACTGGTAGTTGTAACAATGATATTCTTTTCACTCACTATTTCTCGTTTGAAGCCTAGTGGAGAATTACCCAAAGTAAAGCCAATAGGTTTTAAACCTCCTCGCTCTCCCGCCAAAATGTAACTAGGATGTTCCTGGTGAAGTTGCCGAGCTTCCCTAAGTGTTCTCACAGGCAATATACTTCGCGCACCATTGGCTAAAGCTGTGATTATTGAAGATGTGCATCTCAAAACATCGATTACTATTATGACATCTCCGCTTCCAACTGTTTTCTTAGCTTCTCTTGCAACTAATTCCAAATTCACATGCAAAATACACAACGTCCTATATTATCTTAATTAGCGTATGCTAACGAGCTAAAAAAGAAATTCAATGAGATTAAATTTGAGTAATATTATATAAAATAACGTAAAAATGTTAACAACCCCTTTTTAGGCTTATTTTTTAATTTAAAGCGTTTTTATCTAGCGAGCGCGCTAGTTACTAACTTCTCGATCGTATTCTTTGTATGCGATTACTGAAATTTCTACTACCGCGCGCCATTGAACTCGCCATCAAACGTAGCACGCACGTTGATAGCTGATCTAGAATAATGATAATAATTATCAGGTAGGATTATTGATGATTCTATTTTTTGCATATATCTGGTTTATATATATACGTACGTGTGTGCTAGACAGGTCGGGCGGCGCGCGCGCTGCAAGTAAGAATTTGGTGGATTATTTCTACTGACACATTTTTTTAGAATATTTATCTAGCTAGTTAGGGTACATGCTCAGTTTGAGCGCGCTAGAGATTATGCATTCGTGTGTTAAAGTTGTTTAGAGAGATCTAGTATAAATTTATCAGTGACCGATAGTTAGCATAATCCATGAAGTTTTTCTTAACCGGGCTTGGCAACCTCCATGAGAACACTGAGTCCATCATGAACGGAATCATCACAGCCGACCAATATGGGTTCCACGGCGCATTGATGCCAGACCACTTTATGTGGGGCAACCAAATCGGCCACAGAATGCAGAACCCCTACGTCACCCTAGAGACATGGACATTCCTCACGTACATAGCAGCACAAACAGAGAACATACACCTAGGGACTCTAGTAACTCCCCTACCCTTCCGCCACCCAGGAGTCCTAGCCAAGAGACTCGCAACCCTCGACAACTTATCAAGAGGACGAGTCATTTTGGGAGTCGGAGCTGGATGGAGTACCGTCGAGTTTGACGGGTACAGCGAGTGGGTGGGCTCTAAGAGTCGGGTCGATAAGACTATCGAAGCCCTCGACATAATGACTCGCCTCTGGACTGAGGACTCTGTCAGCCACGAGAGCCAGTACTACACCATGAAGAATGCCGTACTTGAGCCAAAACCAGTCCAGAAGCCTTATCCGAAACTCCTCTTCGGTAGCTCAGGGAACAGAATGCTACGCCTAACCGGGAAAATGGGAGACTACTGTTTCATCCCCCCGTGGCTAATGCAGAATGCTGCCCAAGTGAGAGAAATAGTCCTTAAAGCCGCCAAGGAAGCTGGAAGGACCGACAAGTTAGAGTTCATCGGAGGTATAATGGCTGCCATAGCACCTTATAACACAAAGGAGTACACCAAGATCGTAGAGATGGCGGAGAAATCAAGGGCAACAGTTTGCAACATCGCATTCCCGCGTGACACCATCGTCGAGGACATTAAAAAGTTCACCAAAGAGATACTCTCCAGCTACGTCTGATAGCGCGCGCATAGGACAGGAGGTCCTAACCGTCTTTGTGGATGAAGAGGGAGAGAAAATGGCTAAACACGCATTAACGAGAACTTCGAAAAACCTTCCCATTACACATAACATTAATGTTGAGGCTACGGGATGACCACGAAAAAGCATAAACGTGCTCGAGCCAAGCGAAAAGCGAGGAAGCGGAAACTCACGCGAAAACAACGAAGACGAAAGATGCGATAACCATCAACGGCATACGCTTACCTCCTCCTTTTAGCTAGCTAGGTATAGGTGCCTTATTGTAAGAAGTGGCCAAAGACGAGGAGGGCCTAAGTACGGCAAGAAACTTCGGAAAAAAGATGTTCTGACTCATTAGTAGAGTTAAAGACTTAGTGCGCGCGATATATGTCTTAGCTAGCTAGCTAGCTAACTTAACAAAAGGAGAAACATTCGATCTTTTGACATACGCATTATACGATGAAAGTAGGGC
>CP070659.1:549275-560269 GCA_020355125.1 Candidatus Bathyarchaeota archaeon | reverse complement strand
AGATCAAGGCTTCATCATTACTTTATCGTTTTATCCTATTCTATTAACATTATGGGACAACAGTAACCAAAATATTGGTAGAAATGTATATATCAAAAGATGTTTTCTAAATCTAGTATTAGCTAGTAGCTAGCGCGCGCTAGCTATGGAGGCACCAGTATCCTTCACTGCTGATGCCATCCGTAATACAAAAGCTCGTGTTTTAAAGCAGATTGCTCCGATCCGCCCCGAAAACATCATTGTTGGACAATATGTCCGAGGGAAAATTGATAGAAACACCGTTGCAGGATATCAAGAGGAACCAGGAATTCCATCAAATTCTCAGACAGAAACCTTCGCCGCATTAAAGATAGAAATACCAAATAAACGCTGGAAAGGGATTCCTTTCTATCTCAAAACTGGAAAACGTATGTCTAAAAAACTCACTGAAATACGAATCAATTATCACTCTGCTTCAGAATCGATCTTTCAATCATATGAACCTGCGTGTCAAGTTGTTCCAAATGTGTTAACTATTACTCTCCAACCTGACGAAGGATTTGATCTGCAGTTTCAAGTGAAAACGATCGGTCAACCTATGACCCTATCAAGCCAACGTTTACGTTTCTGCTATTCAGATGTCTTTGGACCGCTTCCCGATGCGTATGAAATACTACTCATAGATGTAATTCTTGGCGACCAAACGCTTTTTGTTCGATTTGATGAAGTAGAAAATGCCTGGCGCATCTATGATTCCCTGTTAAAAACGACGCTGCCTGTGTATCCATATAGAGCTGGAGAGTGGGGCCCAGTTGAAGCTGAACGTATTAAGCTCTCAAGCCACAGATCGTAATGAATAAATGAAAAAAAATAAAGCACGTGCACGCTAAACCAAGGTTAAAATACAACGTCTATTAGATTGAAGAATGTTGAGGAAGCATTATGAAAGAATACAACCTAATAGCTATTGGAACCGGATCTGCAATGAATATTGTTGAAGCGTTTCTCCAAAGAAATCCTCGAAGCAAAGTAGCTGTTATCGATAAAGATGAACCCGGCGGCATATGTCTAACCAGAGGATGTATCCCCACAAAAATCTTAGTTTACCCTGCCGAACTAATTCGAACCCTAGATGAATCAAAAACATTTGGGATCGATATCGACATAAAAAAAGTAAATTTTGCAAAGATCATGGAGCGTATGCGATCGTTAATCTATAAAGATATTAATATGATCCGTTCGGGGCTTTCCAATGCTTCCAACATCGATTATTACACCGATGTAGCTGAGTTTATCGCCCCCTACACCTTGAGGGTGGGTGTTGAGACAATTAAATCACCGATGATACTACTGTGCACCGGATCAAAACCACTCATTCCACCAATTCAAGGAATAGAAACCATTGGATACATGACTAGTGACAGCATACTTAAAATCAGTCAACTTCCTGAAAGTATAGCTATTGTTGGTGGAGGATATATAGCAGCAGAATTCGGTCACTTTTTATCGGCAATGGGCTCAAAAGTAACAATTATTGGTCGAAATCCTCAGTTTTTAAAGCAGGAAGAACCGGAAATATCTTCATTGGCATTACGACTGATGCAAAAATATATGACGATTTATACGAATCATGAAGTGCGAAAAGCAGAAAAGACAGCTACGAGGAAAAAACTCTACGCAGTTAATAGAGCTAATAATAAAACACTCGAAGTCGATGCAGAAGAGATACTGGTCGCTGCAGGACGAGCCTCAAACTCGGATATACTTCATCCTGAACGAGCTGGGATACAAACCGATCAACGAGGGTGGATCACTGTGAACGATCATCTCGAGACATCACAACCTAATATTTGGGCACTTGGCGATGCAAACGGACATTACTTGTTCAAACATGTAGCAAATTACGAATCGGAAATCGTATACTATAACGCAATACTAAAACGAGAGGCTACAGTTGATTATCATGCAATTCCACACGCCGTATTTACACATCCGGAAATCGCGGCAGTAGGATTAAAGGAAAATGACGCAATAGCGAAATTCGGAGAAAATGATATTTTAATTGGCATGCATCGATACCGGGATACTGCAAAAGGTGAAGCAATGGATGTAAAAGAGTACTTTGTGAAAGTAATAGTTCAAAGAGGGGCATTAAAAATTTTAGGTGCACATATTATTGGCCCCTATGCATCAATCCTTATTCAGGAAATCATAAACCTCATGTATACCTCAGACCAAAGCGCCATGCCTATTCTGAACGGGATGCACATTCATCCAGCTTTGAGCGAGGTGGTTCAAATGGCTTTCAATTCTCTCATGCCTCTAGCCAATTATCGCCACCGATTAGAACACGGCTAACAATCAAGAAAATTTCTATTCATCTAAGAAACCGATAAAAATGGTTGGAAATCAACGAACACGGCTGTTATTAGATCAAGATATGGTTTATCTGCTTAATCATTACTCTGTATTAGAAACATTTATGGCTGCAGCGACTTCCTTTGTAAGATACGTTGATAACACTGTACAGATTTGGGCTGCGAGTCGTGATTGGTTCTTAGAGGAATGGGGTAGAGACACTTTCATTTCTCTACCTGGAATTCTACTCGTATCAGGTCGCTATGCAGAAGCGAAAGCTGTTATCCTACGTTTTGCACGACTTGTCAACAACGGTTTGATACCAAATAGAATTCGGCCAACACAAGTTGAATATAATACGGTTGATGCATCTATGTGGTTCATACAAGCAATAAAATCCTATTTAAAATACACACGGGATTGGGCATCTATCCGAACTCTATTGCCTGTTATGCGAACTGTTATTGCAAACTATAAGGATGGAACCAGCTTCCTTCGATGGAATGAACCACAAATAATTAAAATGGATGAGAACGATGGTTTAATCCGGAGCCCTCCTCAAGCAACATGGATGGATGCTGACCCCTCAGGCAGAGGTAAGCCGATAACGTCAAGACATGGGAAAGCAGTGGAAATCAATAGTTTGTGGTACTCGAACCTGCGATTTTTAGAAAAAGTCGAAAAACACTTCAACACGGGATATACTTCGATGTACGAATTATTGGCGGACACTGTCAAACATCAATTTAACGAAAAATTTTGGAACAATCAAGAACATGTTTTGTTCGATGTTATTGAAGGCGACCCCCATAAAGCCGCAATTAGACCAAACATGATCTTTGCGGTAAGCCATGGAGAAGATCTCCTCTCTCAAACCCATCAAACCAATATTGTTCATGCTATCCTCAATGATTTAGTTACACCTGGAGGCCTACGCACATTATCTCCTCGGGACTCAAATTATCGGGGAGAATATGACACGTATCTTCCACAAGACGAAAAAGATCTAGCATATCACCAAGGCACTGTCTGGCCTTGGTTAATCGGTCCATATGTCGACGCTTTGACACGTATCCTTCAATATAAAGGAAAAAACCAAAGAAGAATACAAAACGAGATTACCAAGGTCATTACTCCTCTAGTACGTTTTTGCATGGAAAGCCCCTACAAATCACTACCAGAATTATTTTCGGGTAATCCTCCCCACTATCCTGGAGGAACAACATCACAAGCTTGGAGTGTCGCAGAAGTTTTACGCATTCTTATAGAATACCAACTATTGCCCAATAAGAAGATTAGTGGTTAGCATTATGGAACAGGATCCTATTTTCACTAAAATCAGTTGCATAATCTGCTAAGCAGTATTGAAGTTATTCTTAATTGTGTTTCTTAGCATGCGCCACGAGTTCTTCTTTTGTGGCTAATGACTAGCGCGTGCGTTTAATTCGGTATAGTTGCTATAGTTAGATATGTTAAGAAACGGAAATAGTGTGCGTGAAATTATTATAAATATTTATAATAGAAAATTGACAGTCTAATTAGTAGTGGATTTTTATGTGGTTCCCTCTAGGTGTATTGCCTTATCTTATAGGTGGAGCGATAATAGGTCTTGGCGTTAGTTTTATTTATATCATCACAGGGATTCATGCAACTCAAAGCAGTTTTTTCAGCACAACGCTCTCTTATTTTTCCAAAATACCTTATTTTCAGCAAAAGGCGTATCGAGAGTCAAGAGATTGGCGCGTCATCTTTGCCATCGGAGTGATTTTAGGGGCTTCAATTTATACGATAACTGTGTCGCCTACAGGCTTCTATACGACTTCAATTCAATGGTGGCGCCTCGCGTTAGGGGGTTTCCTTGTGGGATTCGGTACGAGGCTGTCCCAAGGCTGCACATCTGGACATGGCATTAGTGGATTGGCCTCTCTCTCTGCAACTTCCTTGTATGCAGTCATAACCTTTCTTGCTGTTGGAATCCTCACAGCTTTAATTTTCCAAACCTTTGGGGTGTCGCCATGAGCACCAAATATCTTGTTATATTTATAGGGGGATTACTCTTTGGCTTTGGCTTGGCCTTCGGTGGCATGTCAAGCCAAGAGATCGTTCTCAGTTTCTTGCGGCTACAAGATCTTGGCCTTCTCTTGCTACTTGGGAGCTCCGCATTCGTGACCGCGATTACCATCAACCTCGCTCCAAAAGTGTTAACAAAGCCTTTAATTGGAAAGGAGTTTAAGAAAAGAAGACGTGCTCTGAACTCGCGAACTCTAATAGGTGCAGCTATATTTGGCGTAGGCTGGGGCCTCTCTGGCCAATGCCCAGGCTCTGCCATGGCAAGCCTTGGAGTAGGCAATATCCCAGTTCTAATCGGTATTACCACAATGTTTCTAGGAGCTTATATAATGGGAAAATTCTTTAGCTGATCCTAATATGAACCAAGTCGTTGAGATTCCAGCTGAATCTTTTAACATAGAGGTTGAGAGAGCTGACAAACCTGTAGTCATTGAATTCTGGATCCGATCATGCAGTTTCTGTCAAAAGTTCAAGCCAATATTTGAAAAACTCCCCAAGATTTTCGCCAACAAAGTCAAATTTATTAAAATGAATATGTTTCAAAGCTTGGAAAATTTAAAACTAGCTGAAGATTTGGGAGTAGAAGATACTCCAACACTTAAACTCTTCTGCTATGGAAAAGAGGTTGGTGAAGTTATTGGCTTTAGGTCCCTTGATACGGTTGTCAAGGAGATCAAAGCCATATTTCAACATGAAGAATGCCACAATATGAGGTAATCAATAGAAATTTTTACCGCGTAATAACTGACTAAATTATGCGTGTGATTAGAAAAAGCTCGTTCATTTATGAGTATCATAATGCGTGTTAGACACGAAACATCTAGTCGATCAAATGTTTAGATACTTCAGAGAGGCAAATTACAAAATGCATAGGAAAAAGCATGAGTCTAAGAAAAGGATTCCACCCCCAAAGGAATGCCATCAAGACCAACCAATCCATCCCTGCGAATCGACTGCGTTTTGTCCCGAAGACCCAGAAAAATGTGTTTTCTTCAAAGGAGGATTACGGTAGAAGCATGTAATTTCTTCCTCTACAGAGAAAGTTCTATAGTTTTCTATGAGTCAAATATAGGTAGAAAATTGCGCTTCTCATCAGGCATGTAGCGAAGAGCAAGCTTTATCATTATGCAGTATGCGCACAACTTTAGAGTGCGTGCTATTAACGATATTAGGTACGGAAATATTTTTTGGATAATCTCTTTATGAATCTTTTAGGAATCTTACCTCTTGTTTCTTCTTCAATTACTTTAGATAAATCAGGTTGAACGGTGCAGAGATCTGTGAGCGTCATCATTCCTATTAATTGTCCATCTTCAACTATTGGGAGTTTCTTGATTTTTTTATTGGCCATAAATCTTGCTGCCTCATCGGCATTCATCTCGGGATTGCCACATATTAATGGTTTAGACATGATTGCTTTAACCATAGTCGCTTCAGCGTTTTTTCCTGTAGCCATAACTCTTGAAAGAAGATCCCTTTCAGTGATGATTCCTACTGGTTTTCTCTCTTTGGTTACAACTAAGCTGCCTATGCCCTTTTGAGCCATCAAATTGGCAGCGTCTTTTACAGAGGCTTCCAAATCAATCGAGATCACTTCTTTTATCATTAGTTCTCTAACTTTCAAATTAACACCAGAAACATACTATGTACCAAAAATTAATAAAGATAAGCGCTGGCACATGCCATCATCAATCTTTTGTTGTCAACATACGCCGAAAAAAGTTGGGGGAGATCAGTTGGTTGGAAACTGATCGAGAGGGGGTTTAAGGTCGAGGGGTAAAGGGCATACGTATTCTTCTTCTTGTTTCGCAGTTATCCATTCCGTTGTGATTTTCTGAAGGAGAGAAGGGTTTGTAAGGGTGTCGAGGGCACAGCATGCCATCGTTTTAGCTGCGAAGAGCAAGGATTTATGGGCGATACTTGATGTTCCCATGGCAACTTTCTGCCAAGAATGTCCTGGAAGGCCTAACGCGAATGTAGCCGTGGTAAACTCGATTGTAGGTGTTTGCCAGCTGACATCTCCGACGTCGGTGGATCCTCCCATTACGTCACCACTTCCCCAAGGGTCGGGAATACTTGTATCTATTGTAACGCCTTGTAGCTTTCGCCAATCGTGTCGTTTAGACCGTTTCAATGCTGCTATAATGTTTTGGGGAGGGATAGTTGCTTGAAGGGTTTGAGCAAACTTGTTTTCGTCGACTGTGTATTCTGGAGCCCCAATTTCTCTCATGTTTTTAACGACGAGATCAGCTAAGCTGGGAACCGAGAGAAGATTGTAGCATCCTGTTAACAGCTTGTATTCATATGTTGTTTGAGTCATCAACGTTGCGCCTTCGGCAATTTTCAGAATCCAACGATAAATATGATTAACCTGGTCTCGGAGTGGAGCTCTCACAAAATACCAAGAATCAGCTTGAGCGGGAACAATATTCGGTGCTCCTCCGCCCTTCTCAATAATATAATGTATTCGCGCTTCTTGTATAATATGTTCTCGCATAAAATTCACTCCGATATTCATGAGCTCTACTGCGTCAAGTGCGCTTCGTCCACGATGGGGTGATCCTCCAGCATGTGATGCCACGCCATAAAATTGAAACTTGACTGAATTCATTGCATTACTGCTTTCTAATTGGGCAGCGTTCATTGATCCTGGATGGTGACTGAATATTGTATCTACACCATCGAAAACGCCATCACGTACCATGAATACTTTACCAACAAGAGTTTCTTCGGCAGGGCACCCAAAAAACTTGATAGTTCCTTGGATATTCTGCTTTTCCATGACCTCTTTAACCGCTATGGTTGCTGCAGTGCCCGATGTTCCGTGAACGTTATGTCCACATCCATGGCCAGGAGCGCCCTCAACCACTGGATCTCGTTGAGGAATGGGTTTTTGTGAGAGATCCGATAGTGCGTCGTATTCTCCTAAAAATCCTATAACTGGTTTGCCTTCACCATACGTAGCGACAAATGCGGTCGGCATGTCCGCGACACCTCGTACCACTTGAAATCCTGCTTTTTCTAATTCTGATGCGAGAAGTGCTGCCGACTTCACTTCTTGGAGTCCTAACTCAGCATAATCCCAGATCCTATCGCTAATTTGGTTAAATTTAGCCTTATTTTTCTCAAGCCATTGCAGAGCTAATTTCTTTATCATACATAAATCACCCTATTCACCATCGTAACAAAATGATAACCCTAGCCAATTTATGTCTTTAGGCGATAAAAAGGAAAAACAATCCCGTGGTTTTGGCGAGCGTGCTACTCGAATACTCGATAAAAACCGAGAACACTAAGAGCTCAGAGATCTATTATACTTTGATGATACATATAATTGATTGTTAATCGAACAAGGAGGTGAGTATAATTTTATCAGCCAAAGACATCCGTAAATGGCGAGAGATTATGGATAAATCCTTGTTTAAAAAATCTGTAGAAACCATCGATAACATTATATCTCAATATCCAAAGACACAAAGAGCTTGGAACCTGCTTAGCAGTGATCCCTTTATATCGTCCCTGTGGGATATGTCTGACTACATTGCAGTTACCAAAATGGGGTACAACGCACACGGCGATATTCACGCTAAGATCGTTGCAGCTAATGCGTTGAAAATGTTAGATCTGTTACTTAAAGTGGGAGTACAACCAGATATTAATACGATCCTAAAGGAGACCACTGAATCAGGAAACCCTATAGCAAATGGAGACGAGGACGACGCTCATCTTATCGTTCTCTTATCTAGTCTTCTGCACGACATAGGTAATCAGGTGAACCGATCAGATCACAACTTGCATAGTACAATCTTGGTGATTCCGATATTGGATAAGATATTAGCCACAATATATCCTGACGAAAGAAAAAGAGGCGTGATTCGCGGTTTCATCTTACATAGCATCTACACGCATATGGAAAACATACCGAGTTATACTTTAGAAGCGAGTCTAGTGAAGGTGGCAGATGGCACTGATATGACCAAAGGGAGAGGACGGACGCCATTTGAAATGGGAAATGTAAATATTCACTGTGTCTCAGCTATGTCGATAGGAGAGGTCGAGATTGCTAAAGGGAAGGAAAAACCTATAGGAATAACGATAAACATGACCAACTCAGCGGGGGTCTTCCAGGTGGAGGAGATTTTATATAAAAAACTAGTTGCTGGAGTTGCTAGTAAATATGTCGAAATTGCTGCCCAAACGGTTCCAGAAAAAGCATCCATCGACGAGCGAATAGTATATAAAATTACTGTTGAAGAGAACAAATTCGTACATACGAGATAACAGAAGGCATAAATGTAACAACAACCTTCGTAGGTTACTCTGAACGCAAAGCACCCATCTACTTGCTCTGTTTTCGATGTTGGTATGTTTTTCTATATCTTTCTTCTAATTCCTCTGTAGTCTTAAAAGCGGAAAAAAAGTCTCGTTCAGATATTCTGATAAATGGTTTCTCTGCGAGCTTCTTTAATGCTTTGTGATGTTCCTTTTCGTCGCTTCTCCACTTCTTAACCAGTTCTTGAAGTCCTTCTATTTCTCGTATCCAAACATTCCTTAATAATTTGTTAGCTTTTTCGAGAGCTTCATTCTCTAATTCAATATGGCGTTGGAGTCCTTTTTTAAGATCTTCCTTCTCTTCTTTCAGTACTTCTTCACCTTGTAGGATGTCGATTACCAATTGACAGATGTCAATATGTTTTTTTGAATCAAGTTGAATCATGTGGAGTAAATGCCTTACAGCGCTGCTTTTAATTGCCTTTTCCGTTTCCTCATACAGACTTACTAGTTTATACTCTGTCTCAAGTTGTTTGGTGAGAATATCGATGGCCTCTTCTTTCTCTTTTTCATCTCTTTTCTTGTGGAAATCTCGCATAGTTTCCGGCATAACAACATATTCGTTATCTCATTGTTATAATGGTTTCTCTCATTGTATGCTCATTTGTTTACCGTCTTTCAAATTAGTTAATATTAAATTAGTATCTGGTAATCATTTACTGTACTAAAATGACTATGGTAGAATATTGTGGAAAAAAGCCAAAAATAGATCCGACTGTATTTATTGCTTCAAATGCAACGATCATTGGAGATGTTGAAATAGGTATTTGTAGCAGTGTGTGGCCAAACGCCGTTATTCGTGGAGATACCCACACTATTACGATTGGTAAGCGTGTCAATATACAAGATAATGTTATTATTAGCGCGCGTGCTATTGTTGGAGATGATGTAACGATCGGTCACGGCGCAATCTTGCATGGGTGTAAGGTAGGAAACAACGTGATTATTGGGATGGGTTCGATAATTTTAGACGATGTTAAGATAAGTGATTGGGTTATAGTGGGAGCTGGTACTGTTATTACATCGCATTCGATTATCCCATCAAAAAGCTTAGTTCTTGGCATCCCGGGTAAGGTAGTTAGACAACTGCATGAAGACGATTTAAATCATATTACTGCGAACTCTAAAGAGTATCTTGAACTTGCCAACAAATACAAGAAACGTCGCTAGATTGCAAAGTAAGCGTGTGCTCTAGCCCTGGCTCTCGAGGACAATTTCATGCACGTATGATTTATGTGCGTGCTGATGCACGGCGTAAAAAGCACTTATTATTTAGATGATTAGGCCTGAGAAAAATCCAGAGATAACTAATATGTTATTCATCGTTCCCAAGAATGATGCTGAGGCGACGATAGTTTTTCCTATAAACGTGTCTTTCTTTTGGGGTAAAGCTAAAGTTAACAGTGTTAGGGTTCCCCAAAATATTGATAGTGCTATTAAAGGATTGTATTGGAGGTGAGTCTCGGAGAATCCTAAACTTAATCCCACCCGTGTAGTAATGTAGTCTGTGATAACTCCAGTAAGGGAAATTATGTAGGGAAGCACTATGTTGATTGTTATAAGCCATTCCTCGTTTCCAATCTATTATGCCACGCTAGCTAGCTAGCTAATGAAAAGTTTAACTTTTACACAAATATGTATTCGAGGGATTTCGGTATATAATGTTTACTCTTCATAAGATAACTAAAATATGACCAAAAGTTATTAAGATTCAAACAAGAATATCGAAATCATATGAAAAGTGGTCTAGGAGACCCAATATTTTGCAGTTCGATATCTTAATCAAAAATAGCTTTATAATTAATGGAACCGGTAACCCCTGGTTCCAATCCTCTTTAGGAGTGTCAAATGGAAAAATAGAGGCTATTGGTGCCTTGAATGCAGCAAATGCAACAACTGTGATCGATGCTTCAGGACTAATTTTGGCTCCGGGGTTCATTGACATGCACTCACATACTGATTTCAGATATCTTGTGAATTCGAAAGCCGAGAGTAAAATAAGACAGGGAGTAACTACCGAGGTCATAGGGAACTGTGGCAACTCCGCCGCTCCTCTGAAGGATTCCCTTCGCGAAAGGATACTCAAGACCATGCCCTATCTTACTAAGTCGGGAGTGAATTTTGATTGGTCAACGATGGCGGAGTATATGCACAAAATCGAGGAACAAGGCATTTCTCTAAATGTCGCCCCCCTCGTTGGCCATGGAACAGTGAGAGCATATGTCATGGGCTATGAACAGCGGGCTCCAACTCGT
>CP070659.1:541256-549175 GCA_020355125.1 Candidatus Bathyarchaeota archaeon | reverse complement strand
TTGTTCTCGACTGAAGATAGTAAAAGAGGCGTAGAAGCCTTTATGGCTCGAAAAAAGCCCGAGTTTAAAGGTGATTGAATAAAGTAGAGAACACGCGCGCGCTCTTAGGTGCATGAAATGGGAATTGATAGTATAAAAAAAGTTGCAGTCGTAGGGGCAGGATTGGTAGGGCATGGAATCGCTCAAGTATTCGCTATGAATGGATATGACGTAAACCTTCTCGATCTCAATGACGAGATTCTAAAAGAAGCTTTACATAAAATACAGTGGAGTTTAAATAAATTTGTTGAAAAGCGAAGAATACGAGAAGAAGATGCTATAACTACACTATCTAAAATCAAAACATTCACTAGATACGAAAAAGCTATGAATGACATCGACTTCGCAATCGAAGTCGTTCCAGAAAACATGGATATAAAAAAGAAAATATTCTCTAAAATTGATAAACTGTCTCCAGCGCACGCTATAATAACATCAAACACATCTGCACTAAGCATCTCAGCAATGGGGATGGCTACGAATAGACCTGAACAAGTAGCAGGAATGCACTGGTTTCACCCTCCACAATTGATGCGGTTAATAGAAGTGATTAACGGCGATGATACAAATAAAGAAACAACCGATGCTGTTTTTGACCTCAGTAAAAGGCTTGGTAAGACCCCAATTCTTTGTAAAAAAGATGTTAGAGGATTCATCGTCAACAGAATACTAGGAATCGTCTTTAATGAAGCCTTCTGGGCTTACCAAAGGGGAGAAACATCTAAAGAGGGCTTAGATGCTTCTACGAAATATACTGGAAACTTCCCCATGGGATGGTTCGAACTTTGTGATTACATTGGAGTGGACTTAATATATGACGTTGGTACGATATTACACGAAGCCTATGGATCGAGATTTCAGCCATGTGAAGAACTCATCGAGCCACTAGTAAGAGCGAAAAAATATGGACAGAAGACTGGTAGTGGATTCTATGATTGGAGTAAAGGCAGACCGAACATTCCTTCAAATTTGGCGGGCGAGTATGACGTAGAGCGATCGTGGGCAATCGCAATAAACGAGACTGCGTGGCTGATCCTGGATGACGTTGCAGAACCTGAAAGCATAGATATTGGAATGGAATTAGGTACAGGATGGCCATTAGGCCCCTGCAAATATGCTGATAGAAAAGGCCTCGATTGGGAATATAACAAGCTAGAAGGATTATACAATAAATATCGAATGGAAATGTATAATCCATGTCCTTTACTTAGTGAATACATTGAAAAAGGATGGACTGGAAAAAAAACGAAAAAAGGCTTCTATAAATATTGAGCGCGTGCTGAATACGTAGTTTGTTCGCTCTCACGCTACTAATGAACGATTTCAAGAAATAATGGGACAAGGGTTTGTGTTTTACAATTCCTTGACCCAGACACTCCATTAGGAAGTGTCGATAGGGAAAACGACACGCCTTCTAATAAATGTTACAATAACATTGAACACTTTTATTGCGAGCATGCTAGATCTGGGAAGACCCACGATTTGGATTTATATTTATCAGTTAATACTTTAATCTCTTCCTTCTCCCAGTGTTTTAGTCTTTGTGTTACGACTTTCATAGATAAGCTTTCTTCGAAACCAGTCTTCAGGGCCTCTTTAATCTCTCCAAAACTGTAAACTCTAGGGGCTTCCCTTTTGACCGTTGTCAGCTTTTTCATTAGTGTAAGCGCAGAGCCTATTTTTAGAGCACGGCTCATAGATCTAAAATCTGCATCAACTAGTAGAGTTCCATGTTGAAGAAGAACACGTCTCCTCTTTTGGGCACTTCCAGAAATTTTTCGACCTCTAATAACAACATCATTTATGGGCTTATACACGGCTTTTATTCCCAGCTTTTTTAGCGCAATAACAATTCCTGTACATATAGCTTTAAATGAGCCTTCGAGATCTGGTGGTATCATAGAATATTGTTGGTCAACTACTATCGTGTATTCTAAACAGTTTGAATCAGTATAAATGGCTCCACCTCCACTTGCTCGACGGATAACATCTATCCCTTGTTCTCTACAGTAGTTTAAGTCTACGACTTCGTCGATCTTTTGATATCGTCCTATTGATATTGTAGGTGATATCCGCCTATACAGGTGTAGTGTGTCAAGGACTAAATCTTTCAATCTTGCTTTTAGGATAGCTTCATCTATTGCTTGGCTTGTGGGCCCATCTATTAGATCACTATCGATATGGCTCCAATAATTAACCACTTCACTCCACTTCCAAACCAAGGATTGATACAACAAGATCATCAATGGCTTTAACGAGATCTCCTAGTGTCGGTGTCCAAGGTAGAACTATAACCGGTTTTGAATTAACATGGATCTTCTTTGAGCTCGCTATCATTTTACAACATCTAACAATAAGGCCTTGGGCATCAACTTTTGCTGCGACTTCTCTGGCTCTATGGAGTGGACATATATCTCGTAAAGTTACTTCCAGATTTAGCCCTAGTGTTTTTTTAAACTTCTTCAAAACAGATTGTGATAAGGAACATCCGATAAGGTTTATATTCAAAGTATGGCTATTATCAGACGCTTTATATTGAGTGATAGTTTTAAAGTTAGCAATCGACTCGTGTAAGCTTGCCCTCTCTCTTGTGGAGCATAGTGTAAAGACAGCCTCGCCTTTCTTCAAAGCCTCGTCAAAAATTCCGGTGGTGTCAACATCTAAGTTTTCAACGATAAGAGCGTTACTTATTAATCCTGATGTCCTAGCCAATCTTGCTAAAACTTCTAATCGATTTGGACTAGGTGGAATTGTATCAACTAACAAAACTTTTATCGGTGGTCTTACCTCTTGTTCACCCAAATAGACAAAAGTGATGTTGTTATTTCTCCCGGAGAGTATGACCGCATTGTGATCATTTAATTTAAAAGAAACGGTTTTTAACACTCTTTGGTTTAAGACAAATTCGTCAATGTTGGGCACCACCTTTGTTGTACATTTATCTGGAAGCGCCAACACTTCTCCATCAACTATCTTTTTTAAGAGGTCTCCTCCCTCTGTTTTCACCTTAATTATAGACACTCTTTCATTTGTTTTTAATTCCCCATCTCTCTCCCGTAAAATAATATACTTAGTCGAATAGAAAGTTAATTTCCCAATCAAGTCTTGGATTATTTTCTCTGGATAAAACCCTTCTCCCGCATTAATAACAGCAACATCAGCACAGTGTTTCGGAGTCAATATGGGAGATTCATTCATCTTATTCATGGAATGATTTCGCATCCTACACATTAATATCCAAAAGTGGAAAGCGCGCGCGCTGAATCTTTAAACGATGTTTCTCAGGTATAGATTTATAGTTTATGGCAAGGTAGTACGTACGCTGGCGCTCGCTAACATAAATCCTTTATAAAAAATTCATGCAGATATGATAGCTATACCTATCTATCTAGTTATTAGCACGATATTGAAGCTATATTCACAGATATTTAACCGAAAAACGAACTTGCGCGTGCGTGCTATTTATGGAGGTGTTAATAGATCGCTAAGCACACGTTCTAATAATCTTCTCTCCGTAATAAGACCGATGAGAGCGCTATCCTTTGTGACAGCCAGCCTTCTGATGCTATGTTTATGCATAAGATCCAAGGCTTCTTTAATCGAGCGATTAGCCTCTATCAAAATGATTGGCTCAGACATAACATCCTTTACCAAGGTTTGATCCATATCCTTTAGAGGCTGGACAACCTTCCCCAACACATCCCTTTCAGTGATTATTCCTACAGGCTTACTGTCTATGACAACGATAACTGCGCCTATATTGTTCTTCACCATCTCATTCACTGCAAGAGAGACAGAGTCAGATGGTGAGATTGTTGGAGACATCCTCCTCATGTTCGTCTGAACCGGGAGACTGAGTATATCGTCTAGATACTTAGAACTCATTTCAATCATTTCCACCAATTTAACTATTCATGATTAATATCACTCAACGAATATATATGGTCTATTAATAATTGTATTTTTTTAGTTCGTACTAAATTTGTGAACTCGCGATTGCACTCGATAGACGCAAATTAAATTGCGCGCGCTACTTACGCATAAATATGTGATGAGTTATTTTTTATTTTAATCTCTTAAGATTACTATAGATAGAAGTGAGAAATGGATGAATGAAACACATGGTATGAGGATATGTGTTCTACTAGTAAATTAGATAAATGCTCTGTTAGTCTCCTTTCGAAATAATTTATGTTTAGGTGTCGTAATGGACGAGAAAGTAACTGCTGCGGTTTTAACTGCTGTGCAAAAAATGAAAATTCAAGAGTTTAAGAAACCAAAATTGGATCCAATAGACTTCCTCATGAAAGTCAAGTATTGTGGTATATGTGCAAGTGACATACATATTTGGGAGGGGCATTGGAATCCACGCTTCCCAATAATTCTTGGACATGAATTCATAGGCGAAGTAGCAGATGTGGGCAGTGAAGCTTTAAAATGGCGCGGATTCGAAGTAGGGGATCAAATCGCAGTTGAAATGATAGTTCCCTGCCATACCTGTGAATATTGTAGGAGAGGATATTATAATTTATGTATCTGCAGTGATCTCTATGGTGAAAAACTAGCCTCTGTAGAAATCCCTATTTCAAGTAGCCACACAGCTTTATGGGGAGGATACGCTCAATACCTTTACGTTCCTGAGAAGGCCATTGTTCATAAATTTGAGAAGAAAGTTAGCTGGGAAGAAGCAGCACTAACTGAGCCTCTTGCCGTTGCAATACGAGCTATTCGTAGAGGAAAGATTAAAGCTGACGAGTCTGTTGCAATAGTTGGACCTGGACCGATTGGTTTGTTAGCGGTTGTGGCTGCAAAATCTGTTAAAGCAAATCCTATTATCTTGATCGGAACTCGGGATTATAGATTGAAGGTTGGAGCGTTATTAGGCGCCGATTATGTTATAAATAATAGCTGTCTTCACGACAATATTAGCGATGTGAAAAAACTAACCAGTGGCTATGGAGCAGATGTAGTTCTAGAAACCGCGGGAACTGTTCGAGCTCAGCAACAGGCGATAAAAATGGCGAGGAAGGCGGGAAGAGTAATATATGTAGGCTTGACAGGTGGAAAACGTCTAACGCTAAACTCAGATGTAGATCTTTTATTTCGAGAAATAAATTTAAATACTTCTTATCTTAGTGCTCATGCTTATCAAGGAGCTATTAGAATCATAGAGGATGGAGAATTTAACCTTGGTGAAATTATTACTCATATTTATCCACTACGAGATATCGAAATAGCTTTCCAAACAGTTATTCGAAGACGTGACGCTGTTATTAAAGCGCTATTGAATCCGTGGCCTTGATCGTTAGATCACTATGCTTCGTATATCTAACGTTTTTTGAGGGTACTGTTAATTATTGGTTATATAATAGTGAATTTGGTATAATTTATCGTGAAAATACTTGTATCGAAGGTTAAAAGGGCTAAAAGGAAAGGAGTTCAGGTGGGCCCTAAAATTGTTTGCGAGTTGTATTGGGCTAACCTTTGGACTATGGTTAATTCTCTTAGTCTTTTCGACTTTAATCTTTCACAGTCCAAAGCCCTTAGCCTCAATAACTGTAGATGTTTTATCCCTGGTGGTAGAAAGAGTAATCACATTAGAAAATCGTGTTGGACTATGGATGGCGATATTTATACTTAACACAGTTGTAGTGATCGTCGCCTCAACTTTCAGCGCTTTTTTGCTTCTTACACTCTCATTAGAAATACACGATTTAAAATATAGAATGAGACATCCCCGCTATAATATTATCGCGAAAGTAATGGATAAGTTAGGATCTGTATTGATATGGAAACCTCTTTTCCTAATATTCAAAAAGCTGGACAGTAGCTTCAAAAAGATTCACTATTCACATCCTTTAAACGATTCGACTCAGGGAATATGGAGGTTTTGTGGATATTCGAACAGGGAATTCAGAAATATTTTTTACATCTTTCCTTATATGGTCCCTGCAATAACCGCGATCGTGAACGGAATCGTAATTGGGATGCTCCTCGCTGTTCATATTTTCATGGGCGCTTATAATGGGTTACTCATAGCAGGTCTACCTGGCTTAACAGCTGGAATGTTCATCAATTTTATCTCTTTCCTTTGCTATACAATGCCACATGGTATTCTAGAATTGTATGCCTTCCTCACGGCTATTGCATTAGGCCGTCGTTTTGCATTACACTACTCAAACGAAATATTCGAACGAAGATTATTGCTCAATCATCGCCTTGAAGAATTGACGAAAGATGTTCAATACCTAACCAATATGATCAAACAATTCTTAAAATCACGAACGGTCTTAATATCATTAGCCTTTATAATATCCTTACTATTTATCGCCGCATACATTGAAACCTATATAACTGCAAATATTGCTGAAAACGTTCTGACTTTCTTAATAGATACCCTTTTCTAGACGGTCAAAGTACGCGCTTCCATAAATTTTTATTAATAAATTTAACTATATTATTTTAATTTAATTATGAAGGATAGGTGGTGTTTTGATGGTTCGTGTAAAGGGTAAGGTCGCGGTAATTACCGGCGTTGCTGGTCCCAAAGGAATAGGCTATGCGGTTGCGAAACAATTGGGGAGTGAAGGTGCGACGCTTGCGGTCACTGACATCTCAAAGGAAGTGTATGATCGTGCTGACGAGATGACTGCATTAGGCTATGCTGTTGCTCCGTTTCAGGTGGATTTGATTCAGTTGAAGGATGTACATCGAATGGTGGAGAAGATATTGGAGGAGTTTGGGAGGATCGATATCCTCGCTAATGTTGCAGGTGGGCGCGTTCGGGGCGTGGCAAGGAAGCCACGGTCGAGACGGTTTATTGATGTGACGGAGGAAGCGTGGGATCGAGGGATTGCGATCAACTTGAAAACTACTTTTAACTGTACAAAAGCTGTGTATCCATGTATGGTGCGGCAGCAATATGGGAGGATCGTGAATATTTCTTCGACCACGGGTCCGATTGGCTCGTTTCAAGGCGCTTACGCTTACTCCGCAGCGAAGTCAGCCATTTTAGGGTTTACTAGAGCGTTAGCGCTCGATGGCGCTGACTATGGTATAACGGTTAACGCTATCGCACCGGGATGGATTGATACCCGTGATTCAGCTGAACGCAGGGACGGTCTTGAAAGCATCATCCCGTTGAAACGACTTGGAACATCAGAGGAAGTCGCCAACCTCGCGTTGTTCCTCGCCTCTGATGAATCGTCATACATGACGGGTCATCTCATCATTATTGATGGAGGACTACACATCCCAGAGATCAAGACATGAATTAAATAAAGCGAGCATGCTAGAGGATCCATTATTTCTTTAACTGCTACTAGTTGATAGCCCGGGGGTGACCGGACACTGGTGTCCCGAATGTCTGTGTCATGCGCTCCTGAGCTCCTGGAGGATTGCATGTTTCAGTGCCTGGTTCAGCACCTTGATCTTGCGGCTTTCAGGGTCTACCACGGTTCGGTGAGGTCTGCTCAACGCGGCTCGTGAAAGGACTTCGTCGGGGTTCAATCCAAGGGATTCGGCGAACATTTTGAGTCGATCGATTTTGGTCAGTTTTGTTCGGGGTCGGATGCTGAGGCCGCTGGAGGCGTAGAGGTTGCGGAGGTATTCGATACCCTTCATGCGGATATCGTTATAGGTGCTGACGGTGTGCCCCATCATGTAGTCAATGTAGTCTGTGGGGATGGTGCTGAGGGCTCCTAATTGGGTTCTGAAATATTTTCGTAATGAATGAGGCCTCACGTGGTATCGCTTTGCCTCACCCTTCCTGATTATACTTGTCTTGAACAGTAATCTGCGAACAAGCTTTGATACACCTCCTGGCGTGACGGGAAACACCTTGTTTTTGCACCCGTTTCTGATTATAGGGGTGTTGTATG
>CP070659.1:534961-541156 GCA_020355125.1 Candidatus Bathyarchaeota archaeon | reverse complement strand
TTAGTTGGATACTTAAGACCAATTCCAGCTTTGAAGCCTAAACTGTTGATATATCTAAGGCATTTGATAACCTCGTTTTCTAAAGAGTATGCTTCTAGTTGTATAATTAACACAATGTTTTCCCGATTTGTTGTAGTAGCAAACTCATTAATCTTATGAATAATCCTCTCCGGATTTTTTACCATTAAATGAATTTCAATCCTGATTTTATTTTGAAGATGTAAGTAGAGATCTTCAATGAGTTCAATTGGAAAAGTAATTCTAATTGGAATTAATGGAGGTCGCATAACATCTATATGTATACTGTAAAGTAATCCTGAATTAGCTAGTTCAATGATTGTTAAAAACGTTTCAGATTTTTCTAAATTCCCAATATTGTTTGATAATTCTCTTTCATACTCTAGTATCGATAAGGAGATCAAGACTTCATCATTACTTTATCGTTTTATCCTATTCTATTAACATTATGGGACAGCAGTAACCAAAATATTGGTTTAAATGTATATATCAAAAGATGATTTCTAAATCTAGTATTAGCTAGTTCAGTAATGCGCAATAAAAGAGATGACCAATACCTTTTTACAACTTATCACCTATTCAAGGAATCAAATACTGGGAGATAGAGAAAATGGAATTAGGAATGATTGGTCTCGGTCGAATGGGATCAAATATGGCGGTACGTCTTATAAAGGGAGGACATAAAGTCGTGGGCTATGCTCGCACCGAAGAAACCGTCAACCGCATGGTTAAAAAAGGTGCAAGTGGAGCCTATTCCTTAGAGGAATTAACGCAAAAACTCCCTTCACCAAAAGCGATATGGATTATGATCCCTGCAGGTGACCCGGTTGATAAAACAATTCAAGCGCTACAGCCCAATTTAGATTCAGACGATGTCATCATTGATGGCGGGAATTCGAACTATAAAGACAGTATTAGACGTGCAGCTAGGCTTAAGAAAAACGATATCCATTTTGTGGATGTCGGAACCAGCGGTGGAGTTTGGGGGCTTACTGAAGGATACTGTATGATGATTGGTGGCGAAAAAAAAGTTGTTAACCGTCTTCGCCCTATCTTTGAGACTCTTGCTCCAGGGCTAGAAAGGGGGTGGGGACATGTGGGACCCAATGGCGCGGGTCATTTCGTGAAAATGGTTCACAACGGTATCGAATATGGGCTTATGGAGGCTTATTCAGAAGGGTTCGCTCTATTAAAACGGAAGGAGGAATTTAACTTAAATCTTCATCAGATAGCTGAAATTTGGCACCATGGTAGTGTAATTAGATCTTGGCTTCTCGACTTAATTAAAAGAGCTTTTGCAGAGGATTCAGAGCTACATGGTATAGAGCCATTCGTAGCTGATTCTGGAGAAGGTCGATGGACAGTGTTTGAAGCAATTGATCAAGACATATCAGCGCCAGTGATAACTCTGTCGCTTCTTCAACGTCTCCGTTCTCGTGATAAGGAGTCGTTTTCTGATAAATTATTGGCTGTTATGCGACAGCAATTCGGCGGACACGCAGTAATGAGAAAAGAAAATCGCACAAAGACAAATTGACCTCGCGCGTTCATCCGATGATAAAGGTTCATGTTACTAGTAGACCTAAAATTCATTAAATTGAAGAATAAGATTTGCCAACAAAGCTGTCCAGCCTGTTTGATGGCTCGCTCCCTTTCCTACACCCTTATCACCATCAAAATATTCAAAGAAAAGAATGTGGCTTTCTAAAAGCTGACCTAACTGTGATGCTCCTTGGTTGCCATAAAGAGGACGATTGCCGTGCTCGTCAGGAAGGAAAATTTTTATTAAACGCTCTGATAATCTACGAGAAATTTCATGCAACGAAAACTTACTATCTGAATTAGTTGGAAAATTAATTTTATATTTACTGCCTAAGTAATTGTGAAATTTTTGGAGCGCTTCGATAAGCAAATAGTTAACGGGAAGCCAAATAGGTCCACGCCAATTACTGTTTCCGCCAAAGGTAATGGTTGTGGATTCTGCGGGTTCATATTGAACAATATGTTGGTGTTTACCAATAGATAAAATGAATGGGTTTTTTTTATGATATTGTGATAGTGAACGAATACCATACATTGAGAGAAACTCTTTTGGATCAAAAAGTTTTAATAAGATCGCAGAGAGCTGATCAGTGGTAGCAAGAGAGAATATATGTTTTTTTTCTTGGGATTGACAAATAACGTTATTGGCTAAATCTTTTCTATTCGCGAGAAACCAATGCATTCGTTTTTCAAAATCAGGGACTTTATCAAGAAGTTTATTATCAACGACTTCCACACCGATTAGAGGAATTAATCCTACCATCGATCTGACTTTTATTGGCCAATGTTTTCCACTGGGTTGATGGATTATATCGTAATAAAATTTATCTTCTTTATTCCATAAACCAATGGTACCCATTGAATTTGCGATGTATAGAAAGTGTACAAAGAATTTACTTGCAATGTCTTCGTATGCAGGTTTATTTTGAGCAAGTTCTAACGCAATCCGCATCATGTTCAAGCAATAAACACCCATCCAAGCAGTTCCATCTGCTTGGTCTAATGAGGCAAATGGAATATCTTGTTCTAAATGTTTTCCACTACGATCGAATAGACTAATGTTGTCGAGGCCAAGAAAACCGCCTTGAAAAATATTTTTTCCTTCTTGGTCTTTTCGGTTTACCCACCAGGTAAAATTAAGTAGTAGTTTTTGGAATACACGTTCTAAGAAGAGACTATCTTTTTGACCATATGTTTTTTTTTCGATTTTATATATTTTCCAAGCCGCCCATGCGTGAACTGGAGGGTTCACATCGTTAAAGTTCCACTCATATGCGGGGATTTGACCATTTGGATGCATATACCATTCGCGGGTTAAGAGCAGCAATTGCTTTTTTGCATAGTCAGGATCAATTAGCGCGAAGGATGTTATGTGAAATGCAGTGTCCCATGACGCAAACCATGGATATTCCCATTTATCTGGCATAGACAGAATATCCTCAGCGTGGAAGTGAATCCACTCATGATTTCGACCATGTAGCCGTTCACTTGGAGGAGCTAACAAATCGCCTGATAGCCATTCTTCGATGACATAGTTGTAAAACTGTTTATTCCATAATAACCCAGCAAATGCTTGACGTTGAATAGATTTAAGCTCGTCAGAAGCAGCATGACTGAAAAAGGAATAGAACGCATCAGCTTCCTTCTTCCTAATAGTAAAAATCTCGTCAAACTCTTTACCGAAAGGGCTCGTGACACCTTCAATATTAGATAATCTTAATTTAATGACAGCACTTTTTTTAGAATCAATTGAAAATAGGTAATGTAATCCTGCTTTCGTACCTTTTTGCGATGGATTCACAGAGTATAAATGCTTATTGATAATGTATCTGTGAAACGCATCTTTCACATAGTTCGATCGATTATTTCCACCATATAATTTTTTGTAATTCGTTTCATTTTCGGTAAAGAGAACCTGTGGTTTCTTCACATTTTCCGAATACAACCATCGTTTACCTAAAGTCGGGTGGGAAGCTTCGATTGTGGAAGTAGAGTGCGTTAATTTTAGTTCTGGCTTTGTAGCGCCAGGTTTCCACGACCATGTATTTCTAAACCATAAATGGGGTATCACATGAATTAGTGCTGGATTTTTCCCACGGTTAATAATCCGTATCTTTATCAGGATATCTTCATCCGTAGCTTTTGCATATTCTATGAATACATCAAAATATCTATCATTTTCAAAAACACCGGTATCTATTAATTCATATTCAGGTTCATTTGCCGTTCTTTTCCTATTCGTTTCTACCAGTTCTTTATAAGGGAAGGCGGATTGTGGATACTTGTACAGGAATTTCATATAAGAATGAGTTGGAGTCGAATCTAGGTAGCAATATACTTCTTTTACATCTTCTCCATGATTACCTTCTGTATTTGTTAATCCAAAAAGTCTTTCTTTTAAGATCGGATCTTTCCCAGTCCATAATGCAATAGCAAAACAAAGTCTTTGACGATTATCTGAGATTCCTCCTAGCCCATCTTCACCCCATCGATATGCGCGTGAGCGCGCATGTTCATGAGGAAAATAATTCCAGGCGTCACCATTAGCGGAATAGTCTTCTCTGACTGTACCCCATTGTCTTTCAGAGAGGTATGGCCCCCACCGTCGCCAATAGGCTTCTCTTTTTCGATCCTCAGCCAATCGTTGATACTCATTGGTTTGTTTTATGGGCATTTCTTTGTTCCCTGTTAGTTCATGGTATGGGAGCGATTTCGCAGAAACGCTTTATCATACCCTTGGTTTCGCTCTTTAAAACCTCGTTCACTTTTTCGCTATTAAATCCCTTAATAGGATGGGTTAACAGTTTGTCTAGCCATCCCGGATATTGAAGTGTAGCATGTGACAGATCTTTGATCGCTAATTGAAAATGAAGTCTACTAGCGTTAACAGTGCCAAAGCACAGCTTATTCCCTAATACAAATCCCAAATTAATCTTATCTGCTTCGATTTCAATCTTCCGGGTTCCCCCAGTTATCGAGCTAAGGATAAGTACGCCGTTTTTTGCAAGGATTTTCATTGATTCAAACATTAGAGGAGAATATCCGGTTGCTTCTACGATGATGTCGAATGGGCCAAATTTTGTTGACCCTTCTTTGAAGGATGTTTGTTTTGTGCTGAGATAACGCCCATCTATTGCTTCGACAAGATCTGAGTTGAGGTATGGCGGTTCTGTTCGCGCAAAGACGGTTACATCAATCCCTCGTAAACGAAGAATCAACGCTGCTAACAATCCAAGAGTTCCAGCGCCCATTACTGCTCCTTTCTTCGGATTCCACACTTTCAGTCGTTCTTGTATCTTAAATGCTTGGAAAACGCCTTTCTCTACGATGCTTGAAGGCTCTAGTAGAACACCCACCTTTTTTAATCCTTTAGGGATTCGTATCAGATAATCCACTAATTCTACATAATATTCTGTCAAATAGCCATGGAGTAAATTTATCCCTCGTTCGAACTAGATATCGTCTGTCGTAAAATCCAACATGCCGATCTTATCGTATATGCTTGTACCCGGACGTCGAACCGTAGCTGTTACAAAGTCACCGGGTTTCAATTCGGAAACGGCTTTCCCAACTTGTTCAACAATGCCAAAGCTTTCATGACCAATGATTAGATAATCGTCACCCTTCGGAGCATCTCCATATTCCGCTTCGATCAACTCTCTGTCTGTACCATCTAATCCTACTTGAAGCACTTTTACGAGTACTCCTCTACCATTGGATATAGCTCGTATTTTCGGCTTCGGTAGACTGATTACTCTTAGACTACCTTTCTTCCTAGGGGTAATAACGATTGCCTTCATATTTACCAATTACAATCACTCTTAAAATGGAATTATGTAGAAACCAAAATGCTAGCTAGCTTACGATTTAATTGTTTACAGCTTATACGAGTGCCATTACTAAAATATTTCTTAGGATATATAATTGATTTAGATGCTATCCTTAAACCATGAAAAGTATTCACGCACACGCAAGCTAGACGATTGTCATTCGTTGAAGCAATTAAATCGAAGTTTTACGGATTAATTTAAAAGGGGTTGCCCATACCCATCTTTCACAACTACGAAAAATATTACATAAAGAATTCTGGGAGTATTTAACAAAATGAAATTAGGAATGATTCGGCTTAACCAAATAGGACTTTGTATGGCAATTCGTCTCATTTATAGTAGACATCAGGTTTCGTGTGAGCGCATTCTATTACACACTATCAGATGGAAGGAATAAATTGACAACTACCCAAGTAAATCCTCATCTTTTCATCATTTTTGGTGCAACTGGAAATCTGACGCAAAATAAACTGTTTCCAGCGCTTTATCGATTATCTACGTCTGGCTTATTGGAAAACAAAACTAAAATTCTTGGCATCGCACGACGAAAGCTGAACGATCATGATTATCGTGCCCTTGTCCGAAGCTCTCTTCAAGCAAATGCTATCCCGGTTAATGACCAATTCTTCTCATCATGGTGTGAATCCTGCCTTTCCTATCACTCTATCGAGGATGGAAACTTAGACAATTACGAAGAATTAGCCAATCGAATCAAAACGATCGAGCAACAATTTACACTACCAGGGAACCGCGTCTTCTACATGGCGATTCCTCCATATATTCTACCAAAATCCATTGTTAGACT
>CP070659.1:530471-534861 GCA_020355125.1 Candidatus Bathyarchaeota archaeon | reverse complement strand
TTGATGACTTAATGTTTGCCGCTGACTCCCACGAATTTTACGCGGGAAACACCTTTCCAGGCCTCTATGCTTCGATGATGACTCGATACCTTCACGATTACGGTGATCAAAACGGCAAATGTAGAGAAACCCTCGCTCAAATTGCCTGTAAAAACCACCATCACGCGCTCTCAAATCAATATGCACAATTCAGAAGAGCGATCACAATCGATGATGTGTTGAACTCTCCTAAGGTTGCTGACCCCATTAGGCTCCTCCACTGTTCACCAATATCAGACGGGGCCGCTGCAATTATCTTGACACGACCCGAATTAGCAAGAAGATACACTGATACGCCTATCTACATCGTGGGGAGCCAACAAGCGACCAATGACATCTCACTGTATAGTCGAAACAGCCTAACTGAAATCACAACGACAACGATAACCGTAAAAAACGCGTTAAACGAAGCAAATTTAACGATGGACAATGTGCAACTCGTTGAGGTACACGATTGTTTTACGATTGAAGAGCTGCTGTTTCTGGAAGATTCAGGTTGTTTCAAAAAAGGTAAGGGCTGGGAATCCATTCACGAAAGCTATTCTTCCTTCAAAGGTGCTAAGCACATTCCATTCCTCTGTAAGGGAAAGGAACTCATCGTTAACTCCGGGGGTGGGTTAAAAGCCGACGGGCATCCAGTAGGAGCCACAGGAATTCGTCAAATCGTTGAATGTTTCACGCAATTAGTTGGAAAAGCTGGAGATCATCAAGTTGAGCTCGATGGAGAACTCAATACCGCGCTCACCCATAACATAGGAGGAACCGGCGCCATAGCGAATGTACATGTGTTAACGAAACATCTCAGGTGAATGCCTATGAGTGAACCGATCACAAGAAGACGGATACTCACCGATTATAGGATCCGAGTAGCCAAGTGTGAGCAGTGTGGAAAACAGTATTTTCCTCCGAAATCTTTCTGTGATGTTGAAGGCAGACACAGCAAAATCAGCCATATCGAATATTTTAATGACAAGGGAACTATTGTATCAGCTAACATTGTGAGACGACCAACCAACAACTTCCGCTACCTCGATTCCCTCCTGACTGCAGTAATAGCGTTTGATCAAGGCCAAATCAAAATTCCAGGAAGAATAACGGACTACACTCCCTCCAATCAAGAAGTAGATGTAACACGATTCATCGATCGAGAGGTCGTGCCGAGATTTCGCAGAATGTTCTGTGATGGCGAAAGTGGTCAGATCTATTACTCAAGCTTAGCCTTCTCCTTTACAGACGATTACTACTCATACCAAAACTATGTGATAGAAACGCCTTCAAACGAAGAACTGGGAAAACCTGGCATCGTTGGATATGGTGTCTATATCCCAAAATACCGTATTAAAAATACACCTGATAGTGGCACTGGCGTAGAAGAGAGGACGCTGCCGTTTGCCGATGAAGATATGGTCACCTTCGCCGTCGAAGCAGCAAAACGAGCCCTGATCCACTCAGCCAGTCCCAGTAAACTGGTAACGAAGTGCGTCGTTGGCTCTGAATCGAATCCCTATTCCGTTAAACCAGCAACCTCGATTATCACCCAAGCATTAGAGCTAGGTGAACGCTTCAACGACGGATTCTTCACAGGCGGAACGAGCACCCAGTTTGCCTGCAAAGCAGCCACAGACGAATTTATCGACGCTGTCTCTCTCGTCACAAACCCGGTTTTCACTGATGGCGGCGAACGCACCGTTATGGTGATTGGGTCAGATAACTCGCAAGCCGCGAAAAATGATCCTTTAGATTACAGTGTAGGCGCTGGGGCTGCGGCGTTTCTCTTTGGGGCAAGAGATGTTATCGCCACTCTTGACGCCTTCGTGACGTATAGCTCCGATACCTCAGACTTCTGGCGACGTGATGGTCAGAAATATCCGAAACATGGCGGACGATTTACGGGCGAACCCTCATACTTCAAACATGTCCTCACCGCAACTAGAAGACTAATGGAGAAAACTAAGCTGAAGACTTGCGACATTGATTACGTGGGATTTCACTCACCGAATATAAAGTTCCCAATAACAGTCGCAGAGAAGATGAGATTTAATCCCGAACAGTATGAAACAGGGTTGATTGCGAGGTGGATTGGCAACCTCTATTCCGGCTCCTGTCCCACAGCTCTCGCTGCAATACTTGACCTCGCGAAACCTGATGAGAGAATATTGATCACAAGCTATGGTTCAGGCGCTGGAAGCGATGCCTATCTGTTCACCATTACAGAGAAAATCAAAGATAAACGAGAACGTTCAATTCCCGTTATCAACCAGATCCAGAGTGAACACCGAGAATATGTGACCTACGAAACGTATCGAAAATGGAAGGAAATAGGATCCTAACAATTTAGCGCGCGCGTATAGAATAAAAGGATTCGTTATTCTTGTTTTTGTTGTTCTGCTTTGTCGCTCAAATCATTGTTAAGTAGCGTTTGCATATGATTATCTAGTTTTATTGTGTGTTCGTCAAGTCTAGCTATATGAGTATCCAATTGGCTGATATGTTCGTCTGTTTTGGTCATATGTTCGTCAAATTTGATCATGTGGTTGTCTAACATTTTCATTAATCCATTAGACAGCGTTAAGCTTTTATTAGTCTCTTTGATATGTTCGTCTATTCGTTTGTCTAATTTAGAGTGATTATACAAGGCAAACAATTCTATCGCAATAGCACCAAGAATTATTATTTCCATTATATCGCTAAATTCCAGTCTTTTTCCCCTTTGCGTATGCTAAACACGTGCGTTACACGAACCCAAAGCTCGATTTATTGAACTAGCTTAATTAGTCGTATGGAGTGGGGAGGACTATTCTCATGATACTGTGCTTTTCGATGTTACTAAGGTAACCGTTTCTTCAATAGCTAGCTAGCTAAATGATTAGTAAATAATTAAGTAATGTGTAAATCAAGCTTCGAGGTGGGAAGCTATACAAGTGTCAATATATAGCGCGCGCGCTGAAGCTATGGGGAAAGATATCTGGTCTGCTCCCCCAGAAATTAAGGTCCAGGCAGAGGTTACACTTCTAGGCCAACATAAATCCATTTCGATATATGATTCGCCAGACGAAAAGACACTGTTTAAATACATAGTTCCATTGTTGCAACTTTATACTAGCATTAAAATAACTCCTGCGGCTACAACCGAAGAACATGTAAAAATGCTTCAGAAATAATCTTTAATGAATTATACATATAAGCATAAATAATCATCGAGTTCTATTAATGGGAAGTTGTATAGGTCAAGTTTTTTATCTCAATTCTCCCTTTTTTATAATTAGCGCGCGTGCTAACTTGAGCGAGTATTGGTAATCCTTAAATTAAGTCTTCAATACATTCAAAAAAGGAAGGAGGATTGGATTTTGAGTAGGAGACTGGTCTGGGAAGAGCCTTCAGACTTGATTAAACTTTTACGTAAGCAGAGAGACATGGAGATGAGCCACGTGGCAGCTTTGAAGCCCACGATGGAAGCTATAGCAGATAAACTTGTCTCTACTTTACTTGAAAGCATCATCTATGATAGTCGCAAACATGCCGCTTTCTGTAAAATTCTTATAGACCTTGAAACTGGGGTAATGATACCTGAAATGGACGTCGGCGACGCCATCGACATGGCTCAAGCCATAGAAGAGCACATCGAGGCGGAGGCCGAGATGATAAAACGCCTAGAAGCCATGCTTTTAAAAACAGAGGATGACAGGTCTAAAGGAATCTTAAACTACATGTTAACAGACGAGCGCCGCCATCACAACGCCCTCAAGAAAATGGCAGTTCTTTTCAGTCAAAGTGAAACCCCTTTTGAAGACTATCTCAATGTATTTGAAAAATACATGTATCCAGGACCAAACCACAGTCATAAAGCACCCCGTTTCTAAATAGCTAGCTAGCGCGCGCTGTGGATTGAATCGGCCGATCATAGATAGAGAAACTACTGCAAGTTTAGATGGTTGTCGCTCCAATTTGGCGGAGCAGTCCCGCGACGTCATAAAGTTGCCACGCTTCGGCAATTTTATCATCTTCGAACCGGTAGATGTTGGTCCCACTGATGGTAACACGGTTCCCAGTTGGCGCGATGTCTTGGTACTTGCCGTTGTGAGTACCATTCCACGTGATCCGTAGAGCAACTCGATCCCCTGATGCAAAGATGTCATCAATGGTGATGTGCAGGTCAGGTAAAGCTTCCAGCATCAACTGGAGAAAATCGGCGACTCCATCTCGCCCACCTGCCTCACGGAACGCCCTTGCAAGATCGTGACGTACAAATCCTGGCGTCACCATCTCGGGAATGACATGCAACTTACGATCATTGATAGCTTTGATCGCTCGTCGTATGGTTGCAATATTCATTTCACTCGTCATAAACTCA
>CP070659.1:523759-530371 GCA_020355125.1 Candidatus Bathyarchaeota archaeon | reverse complement strand
TCAACCGATTCCTTACAAGACGTAGTGAAAGAGGATAAACGAGGTCTTCAGGTCCATAGGCAACAATGTCGGGCAAAACAGGGAGCCCCTTTCCTAACAGGTCGTCTAGGCCCGCGATTCCTGATGCTACATATTGCAGTTCTTCTGACGTACGGCTCATGTTCATCCATAGATTTCAGTGACTCAGCTTTAAATCGATTATTAATAGGTAATCCATAGGAACAATAGTAAAAACAGGCTCTAACAAGAATGTATCGCGCGTGCCCACGTATGTGTTCTCATTCATATAGAGAAACTTAATACGCAAGAGACGGTCTTTTGTCAGTTATGGACTTTTCAACAGTTGTTGAAACGAGAAGGAGTATACGACGATATAAATCTGATCCTGTGGCTGATGATATCATTGTGAAGATCCTTAGCTCTGCCAGGGTTGCCCCTTCTGCGGGTAATCGTCAACCTTGCCACTTCATCGTTGTCAAAGATGCTGAAACGAAGAAGGCATTGGGGCTCCGTGAATGGGCTGAGCAGGCTCCTGTGCTCATTGTGGGCTGTACTGATTCATCGTTATCCCCTGTATGGCACTTGGTTGACTTTGCCATCGCCTTCGAACACACTGTCCTCGCAGCAACAAACCTTGGTCTGGGAACCTGTTGGATGGGGAGGCTAGAGAACCAGACAATAAAGACATTGCTCAACATACCCGACACCCTTAAGGTCGTTGCTGTGACCCCCCTCGGCTACCCAGCCGAACATCCATCGCCAAAAATCAGGAAGCCCCTTTCGGACATGGTTCATTACGAACGATTCAACAACGATATTCCCTGTTCTGGAGCTGAGCACGGATGATCATTAAATGGCTGGGCCATGCCAGCTTCCTCCTCAAAGTATTGGATAAGGCTTTCTATATTGATCCCTACGCGGGCGACTATGTGGAGCAAGCGGATGTGATCCTCATCACCCATCGCCACGGAGACCACTGCGACGTAGAGAAGATAGCGGCTGTGCAGAGATCTGACACCGTGATAGTTACGAGCTCCGATTGCGCCAGCATCCTCGACGGGAATGTAATAACGTTGTCTCCTGGTGACCGCAGGAACATCCACGGCGTGGAGGTGGAGGCCGTTGAAGCCTATAACTACAAGCGATTCCGATCACCAGGCGTCCCTTTTCACCCTAAAGGCACACAGATCGGTTTCATACTATCCGCTCAGGGCAAGCAAATCTATCACGCTGGAGACACCGACTTTATTCCCGAAATGACAGAATTAAACGACATTGATGTCGCGCTTCTACCTATCATGGGACGAGCCACGATGGACTTGGAAGAAGCCGTCGAGGCCGCCGTAGCAATCCATCCCAAAATCGCCATTCCCATGCACCGCCGCGATGCAAGCGCGGAAGAGTTTAAGGAAAAAGTTGAGACACAGTCGAACGTCAAAGTTTTAGCGATAAAAGAAGGCGACGAGATCGATCCTTAATCGTCATCATTTGAAACAAGTGCTCGAGCGCGAGGCGTCTAGATGAAGTACAGACAATTCGGGAAACTTAAGTGGAAGGTATCAGCACTTGGATTCGGAGCTATGCGGCTACCCCTATTAAGTGAGGAACGCGGAAATATAGACGAAGCCACTGCAATCAAGATGCTTCGATACGCCATTGACCACGGCGTCAACTATCTCGACACCGCCTACCTCTACCACAACGGAAACAGCGAAAGAGTAGTCGGCAAAGCTCTCAAAGATGGATATCGTGAAAAGGTTAGGTTGGCAACAAAGATGCCCATCCGGCTGCTTGAAGCAGAAACGGATCTTGACAGGGTTTTTCAGGAACAGCTCAGCAAGCTTCAGACCGACCATCTCGATTTTTATCTATTCCACGGCCTTCGAGAAGCAACCTGGCCAAAAGTTAGGGATTTCAACGTCCTCCAATGGGCAGAGAAGGAGAAAGCAGCCGGACGAATCAGGCATCTGGGCTTCAGTTTCCACGACAAGTATGAGGTTTTTAAAGAAATCATTGACAGCTATGACGGGTGGACGTTCTGCCAGATCCAATACAACTATGTGGATACTGATTCAAGCGCCCGCACTCCGGGAACCAGAGGACTCAAGTACGCCGCCTCACAGGGCCTTGCCGTCGTCGCGATGGAGCCCATCCAAGGCGGAAATCTCGCCGTAAAACCCCCGGAGGCAATCGAAGCCCTCTGGAATATCACGAAGACTAAGCGAACGCCAGCGGAGTGGGCGCTTCAGTGGCTCTGGCATCAACCCGAGGTTTCTGTCGCCCTAAGCGGCATGAGCACCATGACTCACGTAATTGAAAACCTAAACAGCGCCAACCGTTCAAAGCCACACATTCTTACTGGATCGGAGTTACAGCTGATTTCCAGAGTGCGAGAGAAATATCTTGCATCCGGTTTTATTGGATGCACTAACTGTGGATATTGTGTACCCTGTCCCGAGGGCGTAGCCATCCCCGAAATCTTAGCCCTCTACAACCAATACTACACGAAACAGGGGGACACGAACGCCCAGCAAGCCATCTTAAATACATATGATGATACGATTTCTCCTGAAACCAGAGCTGAACGATGCGCTAGATGCGGCGTGTGTGAAGACAAGTGCTCCCAACAACTACCCATCCGCCACCTGATCGCCAGAGCAACAAGAATCTTCACAAAAAACGAATAAACAAATCTCCGAACCAAGGATAGTGTGCGCGCTTTTATACAACCTTTAAATTGGATGATTTGGTTAATGTTTCCCAGTGAGACGGATTATGAATCTTTATGCAATTGTTAAGCGAGGGAGTAAATCGAGGATAGGCAAAGGCTTCAGCCAAGGCGAGTTAAAGGAAGTGGGAGTTAGCTTTACGTGGGCGCTGAATCGTGGAATACCCATCGACCCTCGGAGATCAAGCCAACACAGCGAAAACATAGCAACCCTCAAGACCCATCTACATAAAGACGCTCGCGCACGTACCTTAGCCCTCACGGCGGTGAAGGGCATCGGCCAAAAGAGCTCAGAACAGCTGAAAGCTGCAGGCTTCGATACCATTAAAGCCCTCGTGGAAAGCGACCCTGAACAGATCGCAGAAAAGCTGGGCGTTTCTGCGAAAAAAGCCTCTAAGTGGATTGAGAACGCAAACAACCTTCTGTCGGAGCAGGCGTAACCCGTTACACTCGATACGGTTGACACTCCCTGAAGTATTGAGATAATCATCACGTGCCCTTTTTATTTGTTGCACGCTAAATCATACCACGGTTAGCGCAGAAACAGATATATTGCTCTCTAGTGAAGGTAATACCCTATTCGTGAGGAATCTCTCTGTCATCATCAAAACTGTATACCTCTAGCGTTATCATTCTGTCCATTTCGGCATTAGTCGAAAATTTAGCGTACGCGTTGCCCATATCGTATTTTCCCCAGTATGTGCAGCTGTTAGGGGCCTCCGTAGTGTATATCGGTCTGTTTACAGCCGCGTTTACTGCAGCGAATGCAACATTATCACAAAAACTTGGCAGTCTTTCCGATCGAATAGGTCGAAAAACGTTGATTATCGCAGGGTTACTCGTCGATGTGGTGTTGGGAACGATCGCAGGGCTGGTAGGGGATTGGCGGTTGCTCCTCATAATTCGGGTGTTCAACGGAGTCGCTACGGCTGCGGTGGCCGCTCCATCGGAAGCATCGTTAGTCGATCAAGTGCCTTCGAAGCGACGGGGCGAAGCATTAGGCTTTTATTTGACGATGAGCATGATTGGCTTCAATTTGGGTCCCGTCTTCGGTGGAACGATCCAGTTTCTCTGTGAAAACACGTTTAACATGGGGCTGGAGTGGAGTTACCGATTTCCCTTCTTCATCGATTCTCTCTTAGCGGGTATCGCCCTAGTATTAGTTTGGTTCGGGGTACAGGAAACGCGCACGCGACAATCTGTGCGTACTGTGGCGATGCAGGACGAAGAGGTAGCGTTGCGTCCAGGAATTGCGCGTTCCATGACAATTCTCTACATTACGTCCATCGCAACCGGCTTTGCTGTCGGCTTCATTATTCCGATAACCGTGCTGTATTTTAGCGACATTTTTAATGCCACATCACCGCAAATCGGTGTAATCCTCTCCCTTGCTGGCTTTGTGGGATTATCGTGTAACTTTTTTGCTGGAAAAATTTCCGACAAGATCGGACGAAAGATCGTCATTGCCCTTGGCAGCTTCCCTTCCCGGATTGCTACGCTCGTGCTTCCCTTCGCGCCTGATCTCGTTTCAGCCACGGGCATTAGTTTGTTTCGATCCTTTGGCCATAACGTAGCCATGCCCGCGTCACGCGCGTTGCAAGCCGATCTAATTCCCGAACCGATTAGAGGCAAACTCTTTGGACGAATGCGGGCGTTCTTTAGCTTAGGCGCCATCCTCGGACCTGTTCTATCGACCTGGGTCTACGATACCTATCGATACCGCACTTTTGACGTCGGTAGCTTCGTCATTAAAGGAGCTGGGCTCCCCTTCTTCATTAGCAGCCTTATTGGGCTTGTCTCATTGTCTCTTTTACTTATTTTTGTAGAAGAACCAAAGCGAACCACGCGAACAACGTTAGGTGTGGAGAAACGTTAAGAGACAAGTTACATTTATAGACTCTTTTTTCCTTCTGAGAGGAACGATTCTCTCTTTCATTTGACATTGCGATTCGCGTGCACATCATGAATTCCCGGTGGAGGCTGGGATGAGAACGTTATTTTTGTGGTTTCTTACGTAATTTTAATTCGATTTCTGCTTTCGCCGCGAGGTCATTTAGGATGGCCTTCAGCATTTTAGCCTTCGTTTTCCTGTTATTCCCTTTACTATGATCGATCTTGAGTTTTTGGTTCGTTTCGTCCAATGCGTGTTCGATACTTTCTATGGGTAGTAACGTCGCGGCGAGGCAATAGAAGCTTTTTGATCGTCCTTCGTCAAAATTGTTCAGCATGATCGTCAGCAGTTTGATGCGCTGATTCTGCTGTTCTACAAACTTCTTGACGCCATGGTTCCGGATGAACGTTAGGTTTTGATAGGCTTTTTTATAGGTAAGAAATGAGTCGTATTCTCCTCCATCGAGAATCGACGAATCGAATTTTGTGCAGGGAAATTCGTCGCATTGAGCACAGACTTCCAACTGTTTCTTCTTGACACAACATGTGATGTATGAGCAGGATGGGTGTTTATTGAAAAAATCTTGGCCACAACACCCCGGACACTTTGACGTGCCCACCGTATAATATCGTGGGCATAATCCACAATCAAGGCCGCAACAGGCAATTGTAGGATAGGTTTTCACGGGCTGCACACTCATGATATCAGGACTCCTTACCCATCGCTTTATGAGACGATTTCAGTTCGCTTATTATTCCGTAGAACGCACTTTCATTTTTGTATACTAAATAGTATTAATTTACTTTAACGATTGAGGAAACGTGTACGCGTTTCGTGTTCGCGTTTTAGTTAATATAATATTTTTGTAAGTGCTCATTATCGATAAGCTATTAAAACTATTCTTGATATTTATTACTAGCTAGCTAGCTTACTGCAATAATGTATTTTAAGAGCGAAATAAACATATTTTAGAAACGTTTTTCTTGGATAGATGTTGCTAGCGCCCGCGTGAATCATCTCATTCGCTTATTGGAATAAGCCTCTTCGCTTGACGTAGTGTATTACGGTGGTAGCGATAATCGACGCGACGATGGCTTCGATTGTTAAATTAAGTAGAATTGTGGTAATTACTGTCATCGCGACTGATGATGGCATGAGTCGTGAATACACAAACCACACGTAATCTGTTACCGCCACGTAGGGCGCTTGAATGCACCAAGCAAAGATGGAAGACAACATCGGTCTGAGCTTTAATCGGTGTGCAAGGATTCCCGCGGAAAAACCAAGTATGGCCAGTCCGCCGACGATGAATGGGATTCCGACGGAGTAACTCATATAGAGTCCCCCTATCGCACCCGTTAACATGCCGGCCAGGGGTCCAGCAAGGGCGGCGCTGATAAAAATGGGGAGTTGCGTGAAATGTATTTTTGATGTATAGGGTCCAATAATAAGGGGGATTGTTAGGGCTTCTATAGATAGGATGTTTGCTAGTGCTGCCATCAGGGCAGCGAGTGTGAGGGCTTTTGTACGATTACTGTTTTTCAACATTTGCGATTCCATTACCCTATCAAAACGCTACTACTTTTCATTAAATTAGTGATACTAGGTTATTAAATAGCACGCACGAAACAGAAGGTCATGCTTCCAAGAGTAGCTTGAATGAGTTGCTTCTGCGTTCAACATGATTTCTCCCCAACTTTTAGCCGTCGTATAATTCCGAGAAGAAAGTTGGCTCTTTGCACCTTTTTCATATAGACTGTATAGTCCTAGCGCACGCGAAATTGATCAGAAGCTCATATCGAAGCTCCAATTAGACGGTTGAACTACGTTCAAAGAGTTGGGAGAACTCGTTGGCTACATGAGTATGGGGGTTAAAACACGGATTGAAGGTTTCCAAGCACGAGGGATTCTAAAGGTGTCAGCTTTCCTGAACATGAACTCTTTAAACCTTTTGGGGGCGATTGTGATGATTGAAGTTGAAAGTGCTGGAGCG
>CP070659.1:519476-523659 GCA_020355125.1 Candidatus Bathyarchaeota archaeon | reverse complement strand
AATTGTTTTCGAAAAATTGCGGAGTTCATTAAGGAAGTTGGTGATGAAATACCATGGCATATAAGTAGGTTTTATCCTACCTATGAGCTTATAGACGTTCCACCTACCCCTGTATCAACTCTGCATCAAGCAAAGAAGATTGGCTTAGAGGTAGGGTTACGGTATGTTTATGAGGGAAACGTTCCAGGTGGAGCTGGGGAGAATACCTATTGTTATGAATGCGGGAAAGTTATGATTCAAAGATTTGGCTACCAGATACTGGAAAACAGAGTTACAAATTCAAGTTGTAGTTATTGTGGTACGAAAATTGATGGTGTGATATAGTAGCTAAGAATATTTATACTTAAAAGTGAAGATTTAGAGTGTTCGCGCTTGTATATTTACTGATTAACCACTGATACATTAAATGTAGTACGATAACGTGCATGTTAAGATTTAGCTAGATCGCATGTCCCATCTAATGGTTTCTATCATTTTCTTACTTTTCTTGACTTCTTCCTCTTCGATCCCTATTTTTTTTGCTTGAAATTCCATCAGATTCATTGTAATGTCTACAAGCGTAATCGGTTTGATTTGAGGTTCTTTCCTAGCGTTTGTTTTTGACCAATCAACACCATTGGTAGTTGTAAGTAATGCTTGATCAGCATCACATATCGCTTCGGCTGATTTATCGTTGACTTCTACCGTGATCCAGTCATATCCGAATTCTCTTACCGCTTTAATCGCGTATTCTCCTATTTTCCTTCTCATTAAGTCAGTTTTTCCTCCCCATATGTGGCTTGGGTCATGGCAGAGTAGAATATTATTGTTAAGGATGTAGGGGTGTTTTTTTAGTTGAGCTATAGCTTCTATGTTATTCAAGTTTCTTGCATGAGGGTGTTGATGTGTGCTGCTTAGTAATTTTTTCATATATTCCTGATAGGTTTGGGATTGGATGCCTCTGGGCTCGATGATTCGCTGTCCTCTCGTACAGAATACTTTAATTCCATTGTTTTCAAACCTTTGAAGTGAACCGATTGTCTCTCTGATATCTATGCCGTGTTGAGGATTCTTGAGTAAGACATTGAATCTCGTGCCCCCCACCGCGTATAACAGTGCGAATGCTTGACTGGTTCTTGCGCCTATTTGGAGATAGTCTCTATCGGGATTTAAATAGCGAATAAGATGTCTTAAATCCATTTCAGACATAACTTCAGTGACTAGCGGGAGGGTGTATTTTTTTGCCGTTTGGGCAAGCCAAGTTAGTCCTTCTTCTCGCGTTCCCTCGAATATCTTTTCGCCATTTTTGTAGTATAATGTTCTGGGTTTCCATGCGCCTCCTCTAAGTTTTAATCCGATATTGTATGGTTGAGCTAAATCTTTGATCAAGCTGATTTTGTACCCCATATCTCGAATTTGCTCTTCAGACTCAACTGCACAAGGTCCTGCTACTATTGTAATTTCTTCTTGATCCATTCAATTACCCCGTTAAGCTTTAATGATGTTTGTAGAAGCAGTAATGAATTTAAATTTTTTAGTTGTGTTCATATTTATTCGACTGATTAGAGATGCTTGAAAGCGCACTAAACCTTTCTTGATTAATAATAACTAACTCTATTCCCATTTGAGTGTTTGATGTAAAAAAAAATGGAATGGAAAGAGCCATAGTAGTTGGATTATTTAGCATAGGCTTCAGCTAAATCTCGTGCGGTGATAATGCCTACTATCTCTTTATTCTTGACTACTGGTAGCCTACGAATATGCTTCAGGGCCATAGTTAGAGCTGTTTGATGGATGCTTGTTCCTGACGGAATGGTGATTAAAGGAGAGGAAACGGCTTTCCCAACTTGAGTCTTGAGAGGTTTTCCTCTGGTAATGAAGGTAGTGAGTAAATCTCGTTCGGTGAATATGCCAAACGGCTTTCCTCGCCTTGTAACGAGGACGCTGCCAATACGTTTCTCACCCATGATCTGAGCCACTTCTTCTACCGAGGTGTTGCTGGGGACCATAACAACCCGTTTGGTCATCACATCATCCACCTTTAACAATGTTTCAGAAGTTTCTGGAAGACTTCTGATTAGATCAGCTGCTGTTATGATGCCAACCAACTCTCCCCCTCGGAATACAGCGAGTCTCCCTTTTTTTGAGAACATGGTTCGGGCGGCTTCTTTAATGGTGGCTTCGGGCTCTATCGTTATAAGGGGTGCCGACATCACTTCTCTTACACTGATTTTTTTAGGGTTTTTGCCTTTTACAAGTACTTTGCTAAGGAGATCCCTCTCCGTAACAATGCCTAAAGGTTTCCCATCGCTCTCCACAATCAAGCTTCCTATGTGCTTTGCGCCCATAACTCTCGTAGCTTCTGCCATAGAAGCTTCCAACGGAATGGTAGTTACGTCCCTGGTCATAATATCTTTAACAAATCGATGTTTCTTGAACTGAGCATAGGCCCTATCCATTACAGTCGGAAACTCTTCTCTGAGGTTTATCTTATTCTCCATATAACTTCGAGAAATATTTAGTTGACGATAATATTAATATGTTCTTCTCGAATTGATCCGTTTAGTGCGCGTAGGAAGTGTTGAAAAGAGAGATGCTGATTCTAGATTAGCGCGCGCGCTCTATATTAGACTATTTAAAATGTTCAATGATTGCGCCAAACTTGTACCAGCATCAGTAAGCCTATAAGAAGCGAACTTTTTCTTCTTTTTCACGTGTCTTTTAAGTCTCAGCCGCCTTAGTAAACTGTAAACTTTTCCAACACTTATTCCTATTCTTTCACTTAGCTCCCTAACAGACATTTCTTCTCTAGTTAACGCTTTGAATAATTTCGTTTCAATAGGCGTGAGCTTCCTTGTCGGCCTCTTCTTAGTCGCAAAATAGAAAATACGCCCAGATGGATTAGACTTAGTAATCAAACTTCTGTTTTCTAATCTTTTGAGACTTCTGTAAAGAAGCGTCTTTGGCACAATTTCCACAAGTTGGTCAAGTGATTTTGATCCTAAAAGAAGACTCCTTAAGATTTTTTCTTCATATCCTTTAAAGTTAATGGGTAATTTAGATGGCTCGCTCTCTCTTAAGAAGTTATATACGACCTTCCCTTTGAAGGTAATTTTGTATAGGCCTTGCTTTTCTTCAACTAAGCCAACCTTTACCAATGGACCAAAATAGTGATTAGCGCTCCGTCTTCGATCACATCCTTCATCCTCTAATTCGTTCACTAGTTCATCAAAAGATTTTGGTTCTCCAGCAAGAATGTCCAAGATTTTCAAGTTTACATCTTTTTTTGCTGTATTTACTAGCTTTGTAAAACTAGGTCTATTGTCTATAGCCTTAAATAATTCTCTATGCTCCCGCTTCAGTTCCCAAATTGGGCAGAATTCAACACACTTTAATGGACTTGATGGACGACAATCATCACATATCTTTTTAATTTCCATATAAGCAGCTTCTCTGCCCTCCTCCGTCTTTAATTTGTTGACAATGTTCTTATATGCTTCGTCATTAGCCCCTAATCCAGTAGATGTATATAACATATGTTATATTATATAACGTATGTTATATTATAAATGTTTTCTTAAAAATTGCTGCCTTGAGCATAAATGTTCCATAAATCGATCAGAATTGGGTACAACGGGATAGAAGAAATTGATACTATAAAACAGGGAGCCAGCGCATGCTAATAAGAGTACGCACGCTAGAAACTCTAAGAAGGTTATAAACGGTTATATTCGGCATTCCATCACCTGGAAGCTATAGCAATTTCAGAATTAGATGCAGTCTACAATGATAGGTAATGAGACGACTAGAAACTGGTTCCTTTAGCTAACTGAGGGATGATGCTAACTACGTTAGTAAAAATCTTGGAGTTTATTTAATTCAAGTAAAGTCTGACTCTAGCCCATTTTCTAGTAAAATGGTGCGGCTACCGAGATTTAAACTCAAATTTACCAGTAAAACATGAACAAAAAATACTTTTTATCGGATTGCTAACTAACTATTCGAGTACACATACAGGGTAGCGCACACTATGTCCGACGCATGCTGCAGGAAACAGAACAAGAAAAAGCAGTATAACATTAGCTAGCTAGCGCTAGCTCGATTCCTTTAAGGGCACTTTCCATGGATTCAGTGATTTGTTCGGTTATTTTTGTAGCAGTAGTTAAATTTGCTCCCACTCTTTGTTGCATAAGAACTGATAATT
>CP070659.1:515821-519376 GCA_020355125.1 Candidatus Bathyarchaeota archaeon | reverse complement strand
TCTCTAAACAAGAAGTGGCGATCTCTTGAGCCACGGATGTATCAAATATTGAATGGAGTGGCTCCACCCACCCATTAGGCCAGCGGGGAACTGCAGCGTGGTGATTCTCAATCATTCCCCACATGATTTCGAAGTACATCGGATGAATAAGAGGAGAATCACAAGGGAGTAACTGCGTGAAGGGATGCTTTGCATGACGAAAGGCTGATAACGCTCCCACCAGCGGACAACGATAATCAGATTCAACATCGGTAATGATTTGTTCTTCAGGAAAGTGTTCCGAAAAAGCATCAGGATCTTGGTCAGAGTGAATAACTATGAAGATTTCACTTGCGTAGGCTTCGCTTGCATCGACCACATGAAGGAAAAGAGGTTTTCCTGCAACGAGTGTGAGGGCTTTGGCTTGTCGAAACCGATTACTTTTTCCTCCAGCTAAAATCGCGACGCTCACAGGTTGCATACTATACTCACTTATTCACAGCGAATTTTGTATTTACGGCGCATGAACTTCTTCTCAAACTTAAAGTTACTGATAAGATGATATCCACTCAACATTCAAGTGGTTTGAAGAGAATAACAGGCGTATATTCATCTAGTATTGATGTGTTCACTCGACAATGACATCAAGAAATGGTGGGGAAAAAGAAAGTGGTCTCCCCTCCTAATCTGGTTTAATATACACAATTAGACCTAAAAACCGAAAAAAGAGGGACTCAGAGGATTGAAAAACAAGTTTGATGCTCTAAATAGCATTATTTTGAGCATATAAATTCTAAGAAGATTAAAATCGCTAAACCCGGAGAGAATAAGACGTAAATCATGTTTTTACTTAATGGCATATAGAAAATAGTACACTAAAATAGACCAACCTGACATAAAAGTCGCTTAAGCGTTTAATTCAATCCTTACGATCCAGAACATCAATGCAATTTTCGAGGTCTAATAATGGCGGCGGCAGCAAAAGAATCGTTGGAAACCATTGAACAACGGATTCTCTCCCGTGTGAGTTCAACAGAACGGAATCACTTGATCGGTTTACTCCGAAACGCTGTTCTTTTCATTAAACTAATGAGAGGAGAGCCACTCGCCGAAGAAGAGAAGAGCTATCCAGCACACAAGCTGCTATCACATTCTGAACATTTTGGTGGGAAAGAAGCGGCAGCAACACTTGCTTTTCGATTAGAGCTTATTGATCGATATCAGCTTCAGAATGCAAACTACATTGAACAGATTTTAACCCTTGATTATCCAGCCGCTTATGGAAAGCGGTTAACCGCAAGAAAAGCACTGATTCTACGGGAGCTTTATGAGGCGCCTACAATCCCAAAGTACAAACTCGCAAAAAAAATTGGTTCATCTTCCCGTGTAATCACCCGAGAGCTAAACGAATTACAACATGAGTTCGCCTTTCAAATAATAACGTCTGCTGATCCTCAAAAGTTTCGATTAATCAATCAAGGCATTCTATTCCGTACAAAGTCCACTAGACATGCGGAACAACTCGAGAACTTTCTTCATAATCAAAAAGGTTTCAACCGTACATTTCAGCTAGATAGAGATATGCTTCGGGGGATCATAGTATTTCGATATCCAGACCAGCAGAAAGCTCATCGCCTGTTTGAAGAACGGATCCGTTGGCTTCAAGACGAATTTTTCATTGAATGTCATCTTTCCCGACTTACAGGTTTTGCCTATTCTCTTTCGTTCGCGACATATGATCCAGAGATTAATGCCTTTTCATTTGATCCGGAAATTGTTTCTGAGGCTCCGTTTACATACATCAAACAACACCTCAATACTTTGCCTCCGCTTCAAGGGTGTGATTACGGAGGACCTATCCGTTTTGATCGTGCAGATTTTCTTCTCGCCCATTCCTTATATTCCAGTGGCTATTTAGGACAAACTGAATTCAAACAGAACCTGTTAAAGCAGCATGGCTTTGACTTTTCAAAGAAAACAATTTGGAGACGTGAACAACGATTACGGAAAGAGAGCGTATCAACTCCTATCATTGACATGCAAATCCCAGGATTTGATGAATACATCAGTATCTTTGTGTTTTGTTCAACTGGAGCGTGCAAGACTATTTGTGGAATTCCATCCTTTCTTCCCTATGTCATATACTTCTCGACTGATTCTGGATGTATTTTACACATTCAACGTCCGGCTCATACTTCAGCTCTAACCGGTCAACTTATTCGTGCTTTGCAAAAAGAACCAGGAGTGTCAGAGGTGAAATTACTCCGGTACCAATGGCAGGTTGTGTCACCACGTCATGTTGACATTGTAGATCGCTGGAATGAAGAACTACAAAAATGGGAGATTCTTGAAGGAGACATTTGAACTAATGAGATGGTGAAATCAGAAAAAATGTGTTCAAAACAAATCAGATCTACAGAAGAAAATAAAATCCCGAAAATGGAATTTAAAGAACTGGAGCAATTGGTAAAAAGGATTCTTAGCAGGGCAGAACCAATTGAGGAAAAAAAAGACCTTGAATTATTCCTTACAAATGTGATGCTATTTATTAAACGGGTTGAGGGACTGGAATTATCAGAAAACGAGAAAAAATATCCACCACATTCACAATTTGCTCACAATACATTGACAAAAGGTAGTGATACAGCAGTAGGGATGAAGCATCGAATAGAGATTATAAAACGATATAATATAACAAACGCACAAAGAATAATTCACATTATTGCGTCTACAGCTGTATCAACACCTAAAGAGAAACTTACTAGAAGGCAAATTCGAATTATCCTCGAGCTCCATCAAGAGCCTTTGTTGCGTCAACATGAACTAGCCAGGCGGTTATCAACGAGTTCATCGGTAATCAAACAAGAACTTGATAGACTTCGTCGCCATTTTTCTTTTGCTGTGCTTCATAACGTCGATTTTCAGAAATTCAAACTGGTTTTAATTGAGCTTGATTTCTACACGAAATCTCTGGCTGCATCTGAACGACTAGCGCAGTTCTGTCGAAAAGAAACGCCATTATTTTTACGCCGGGTTTGTTTTGATCATGACTTTCGGCTTGGATATTTAACCTATCAGATACCAGATCAACCAAGAGGTCATCGTCTTTTGGATGCCCGAATTAAATGGCTAAAAGACGAGTTTCTTGAAGATGTTTCCAAATTCCCCATTAAAAGTATGCATATCGGGATATCATTTGATAGCTATGATCCAGCTAGTGGCGCGTGGATGTTGGGAGCAGAGACCGTTGCGGAAACCATGTTGAAGTTTGCTTTACGTAACACTCCAAAACCCCCACAACTTCGAAGCCATCAGTATGGCAGGCCAATGAAATTTGAGCATGTTGATTACCTTCTTGCTCAAACTCCAATTATCTCTGGTGAGAGGAATCGCCTCGAGGTTTGTCAGAAGGTCCTTGAGGAGTGGGGCTATAAATTAGCTACGAAAACGATTTGGAAACGGGATCAAAAACTTCGTGAAGCAGGAGTATATTTCCCTACTGTTTGGTTTGATATCCCTGAATTGGAAGAACTGGTTCAATTTAGTATTGAATGCACCCCAGAGGCCCGTGAACGA
>CP070659.1:510153-515721 GCA_020355125.1 Candidatus Bathyarchaeota archaeon | reverse complement strand
ATGATGAGCCTCGAGTCGAGGAGGGTCGCGCGGTCGCTGGCTTGCACCACTTCGCCCATCATCCAGTGGGAGGCGACCACGACGCCATGATAGCTCATACTTCCAAAGGTCTCGGTGACGGGTGCCCAATAGGAAAAGAAGCGGCTCGATGCATACGCGCCGCTAAAGCCTCTCCCCCGGATCGAACCGGTCCCCGCCGCATGGAAGATCGCCTCGCTTCCATACGCTGCCTTGATGCGTTTGAGCCAGCCAGCGACGTCATCGAGGGCTGTCTCCCACGTGACTTCTCGAAACCGGCCAGAGCCCCGTGGGCCTGTCCGCTGCAGCGGGGTTCGCACCCGTTCAGGCGCCTGCAGGCTTCGTCGAAGGGCTCGGCCTTTCACGCACGGTATGAGACGAGGCAGAAAAACAGCGTCGCTTCGCCTCGCAGGGGTGTCAATCCGGACAAGGTCTCCGTCGCGGACATACGCGATGAGCTCACATCGGCAGCCACAATTCAGGGTACACGTGAATGGCACCCGCTTCACTTCATGCATATTCCCCATCACCAATCTCTCCACCTCGAGGGATCTCGATGGTAAACACTACGCTCCGTGCTTTTAAAAGACTATTCGTTGTGCACGTCGATCGCGTGCGCGACCAACTCTACAACTGGGTCAACTAGCTAGTAAGGAGCAGTGCGATAAAATAAGTGCGTTTACTGATCACCACTCTAGTGATCGTGGTATGTGCCAGAGATGGCATAGGAGTGAGGAAGAAAGAAAGCATATTAGGAGAAAAGAAGAACTAATGTTTACGACAAGAAAAAAGTCCAAAGGTAACAATACCCCTAGAATCAAAGGAACGAAATATCCTACCAAGCCAAGCAGATCAATAATATTCGTGATGGCTTTTTTATTCCTAGGCACTTGAGCTCTGTCAAGCATAGTTTCTAAGGGGGCTAATCCATATAATTTTATTAGGAAAGCTGAATCCATATCGAAAACCAATATTTCAAACCGAACTAGTATTCAAACCAAACTGTTATATAGCAATAGATTCTATCATTTTTAATCCATTGTTTCGGCTATCGTTTGATAAAATATGAGTTGCCATGTATGATTGCGAATAAAATTTCAGCAGTCATTAGTCAATGTCGATTCTTTGTATTGCCACTTGGCTTGTTGGCAATTATTTCTAGTCATATTTTAGCGGAAAATTTTAATCTTATTCAGTTGTTTTGGACTTCTCTCTCGTTTATTTTTCTTCACGTGTTTATGGCTAGTGTTAACAATACCTATGATGTGGATTTTGACAATGTTAGCGTTATAATGAGTAGTCAGAACCCGATTGTGACTGGAGACTTATCTCTCCGAGACGCTACGATCATTAATCTTGTTACCCCGTTATTAGCAGTAACGACTAGTTTGTATGCTGGCTTCTTCTGGATAGTACTAACGCTCATCGGTATAGGTTTAGTCCTGATATACGATTTGCACCCGTTTCGGCTGAAGGATCGGCCTTTAGGCGTTCTGGTTCCTGGATTCTATCTGGCTCTTCCCTTTTTGTTTAGCTATCTCAATGCCGCTTCACATTTCATTTTCCACCCATCGATCCCGTTCATTTTCCTCTTCTTATTCGTTAATGGCGTTACCGCTGTGCGGCACATTCCCGATTTGGAAAGTGACCGCAAGATGAACGTATGTAACTTTCCCGCTCGTTACAATATTGAAGCTACGAGAATTCTGGAATTAGCTGTTACTATGACGTTACTCTCCATCTTGGTAGTCATAACGATGCTAGGCATTCTATCTTGGGTAGGTTTACCCGTCTTACTCCTCACAACTATTTTTCGACTGAGTATTTTGCTTAAACCACAAACCGTTTTAAAGAATCCTGTAGTATGGAGAAGATTTGCACAAGTCATGGTCGTTAATAGCACCGCTATTTTGCTCAGTATCACAGGAACCGTGTTACCTGGGCCTTGAAAAACACGGGATTCAACCGTTACATTATTAAATCTGGCATTTCAACTGGAATTATTTTTCCACCTATTCTACTCGTTTCAAATGGGAACGGTCCTCGTTTATGCTCGCCAGGATATTTGGATATTACGACATAACTTGAAGTTCCGGTTCCAACTCGATCTACTTCAATGATCGCATCGGCTAGCGATTTAAACGTCTCTTCTGTTTGTTTATCATGGACATTCGAGTGCATTATTCCGACTCCGATCGCCTTCGACAATCTAGTAGCAAACTTTAAACCATGAATCATCTGGAATACGCCTTCCGTATTTGTAGAAAACAACGGGGAAATCGAATCAAAAACGGCAATCCTCACCGGCGAACCTCTAGACAGAACGGGAATAAACTTCTTGCCTTCATCATATATCATATTCAGATCATAAACATCCTTGTGAAACGACAATTCACCCATTTCATTAAAATTGAAGTCATTCGACTCTTTAACCATAAACTCTTTCGACATTCTTTCAGACGCATGAGTAAAGACATCTACGATCCGGAGCGCGCCTTTTTTTTCAAACGGCTTCACATCCCATCCATAACTCTGCATATCATATCGTAATTCTTCCGCCGACTGGCTTACACTATAATACAACACTTTCGCTCCTTTTTGGAGCAGCTTCCATATGATCTGTCGAATCAATAATTCTTTTCCACCATCAACACCACCGATAAGCGCGATAGCGGCAGGTCTAGGAAAGCCTCCTCCCGTAATTTGATCGAAATAGGGCATCCCCGTTTCAATCTTTGTAGTGGAAAATAGTTTTTCAAGCACCATAACAGTTTAACACTAAGAATGATCAACCTCATAAAACAGTTATGAATTGCAAATCCGAATTCATCATCCTAGAACATGAAGCTAACTAGCTTCATGCAATACTATGTAACTGGCTAGCTAGCGCGCGCTAAGAAGGTGATACTGCACTCATCTCGTAGTAGAAGCCTGTCAATGTCGTTACTCGGATCACGTAGGAGCTACTGGGTGCCAAGGTTAATCCGGTACCGGTTCCATCCCATTCGATCTCCGCCGTTGCCCCCGTCGCGATCGTCGTTGATACGCTGACTGGATACCACGTGGAGGCCTGCGTACTTAATCTCACGGAAACGGTCTCGATGGTCGTATCCACACTGCCGATGTTTCTGACCGTTACGTTCAGAGTATTGCCATCCACATTCCACGTTATGGAGTCGATGTTCACCTGCGTTTGGGCTTGCTGTGATTGGGATCCAATCATCGACATCACCCACATGTAGGTGACTGCTGACGCAGCAACCGCGATGGCTATGAGCAGCAATGTAGCAATCAGCGGACTTATCCCTTTCACATTGGTTCGAAATCGTTTCAACGATCTTTGAGTCGACATGTTCTCCCTCTTTTACTCTCCCTATTGGTGTACATACCACTGACTTCGTGGCTTTATCTCCCTTATGCACGATACATCCATGATACAAATCCATGGAATCCATCTATCCCTTCCACTCGCGAATCGGCAATCATAGAAGCCAACACACCCAGCGCGCGCGCTAGTTCTCATGACTGAAGGGATAAAGATTGAGATCAGCTCGCTAGTGAAAACCGACTACTGCCTATCTATCTCCACAATCGCGCGTGCCTCTCGCAGCATGCTACAGTATAAAGGCACATAACACGCGCTACGTTATTTTTATGTTATTACTATTGGATGGGTTCAGATACTCGTAAAATGGTCATATGCACAAGGGTCTTCTCTTCAAGTTTCTTGAAATATGTTTTCATTTGTTGTTCAAGAATATGCTTGTTAACGTGCTCGCCTTTTTCTCGGGTTTCATGTTCGTGTTTTTCGATGAAGTCTCCTATCGTTAATGGGTCTTCATATTGGGTTAGTAGAATAGTCGGAGTCAATATGGCGAGGCTTCCGTTTGGTTTGAGCACTCGATGCCATTCCTTTAACGTCCGCTCCAAGTACTTTTGGGAGGGGAGGTCAATCACGATCATGCAGTTAGCATAATCATCCTTCAGGGGTATATCATTATAGAATCCGTCGAGGAAGAGTAGGTTGTCAAGGTTCAGATCAACGGCTACTGAGAGGGGTTTCACAAGAACGATCTTTCCGTGCGGTACTTGGTTGTGGAGGCGTTGGATGATCATTTCGTGCATCGGTGTAAAGTCCATGGAGATGAATACGATGGTTTCATCATCCTGTAGTTTGTTGGTGAGAAGTTGGAATAGCTGTGCGAAGACGTTGATCTTAGGCGTTAGACTCTGCAAATATAGCCCATAGAAGCTATGAACGGTTCGAATGGCATCTAAAAATATTTCGTGAAGGGCTGCTTTCCCTTTTTCACTCAGCTGATACATCCGTTTTTTGGGGCCTAAACGACTTTTCGTCCAACGGCTCTTAAGGAGCTCCTCTTTCCGCATCTCGTTGAGAACGCGATACAGCCGGCTGATTTCAAGCTCAACGCCTTCAATGGCTAATGCCTTGTGGACTTCATAGCCGTAAAAAGCCTTGTGGCCAAACAGCTTCAGAATCATGTTCTTTAAATCCGTCGTTCTCATGCTTTCACGCCGTCACTATACGATTATTGGTGCGATAGCTAATATTTATTCTCCTCTTTTGAGCAACGTTAATGGTTTCGCGCGCGCTGCTTGCTCGGATGAATAATTATTAAGGTGGAAATAGTTTTTGAGGATGTTATGAAACGGTATAAATCAGCAGCCTTCTTGGGCGGAGCGGATGTGAAGCCAAACGAACAGACCTATCAAGATGCGTTTCTGACTGCACAATATCTAGCGCAGATGGGGTTCGTTATTTGTAATGGTGGAGGGCCTGGCGTGATGCGAGCTTCAACAGAGGGTGCTAAATCCATTGGTGGAAAAGTAATTGGCGTAACCTGTTATCCTAAAATACCGTATTTACACTGGGAAGGAAGAGATCCCCAAAACTTCTTTGACGAAGAAATTATCACGTCAGACTACTTTGAACGAACAAAACAGCTGTTAACATTAAGCGACATATACATGATCTTTAAGGGTGGTACTGGAACCATATCCGAGTTTGGCATGGCCTGGGCTTCTTCTTATATTCGTGGGGGTCAAGAAAAGCCAATCATACTCTTCGGAGGATTCTGGAAAACGCTCATCGAATATCTGAGGAACCATATGTACATGCGACCAGGAGAGTTTAGACTCTATTCCATTGTGGAGACTGTGGATGAAGCGGTATACACAGTAAAACAATTAGTGTCCACGACTGGTATCCATTCAGAAACCTAGCGTACGTGCGCGCACTTGAACTCAAGGAGGACTGGCATTTCGATGCCTATAGGTAGGCTGTCCACCAATTGGAGGCATGTCATTCTGCCGTTGGCTCCGTTCCCTGAGGGACCCCACCGTTTACCAACAGTGGTTATATCGTCTGCCTTGTAGACACCGTTATGGTTAGTATGCGGTGTAGAGTTCTTTGTCGGCGCGTTGCACGATCTCGCGGAGCGCGCGTTTGACGTCGTTGTCTACGGGTTTCGGCGCGTGGTTGGCGAGGAGGTCGTCGACTTTCTCGCAGGCCATCGTGAAGAGGTCTTT
>CP070659.1:502839-510053 GCA_020355125.1 Candidatus Bathyarchaeota archaeon | reverse complement strand
TCTATTTCTGCTTTTAACATGGAGCCCGGGCAGAAGAATTCTTTCGACTTCTTATCCTTCAATACGTTGTTGATGCGTAGCCCAAACTTTTCTAGTGCCAGTTGACTGGCTTCGTTGAAGGTGATCAATGTTCCTCCCTCTTCGACGAACTTCTTGAGATTTTCAACGCCCTCACTTCCGATTCCGCTACGATATTCTGGAGGATCTTTCGGCAGGACTTGCTTCCCTTTGAAGCGTTCCTCATAGAATTCCTCTAGCTTCTCACCCGTGATCAGCGGAACCGCGTCATCAGGAAAGATAATCACATCATATTTTTTTGAAAGTCTATCGTTCTTAACCTCATCGTCCTTGATCGTGGTATAAGGGAAGCCGAATTGTTCTAGAATCAGTCGTGTCCATCCTTCATCTACGTTTCCACCGTAGAAACGCTGGTACATTGCGATACGAGATTGATCAACCTCATAGACCGCGACGTCCACCCCCTGCTCTAATGCGTAGAAGATTATACCATGCTCTCTCGCAATTTTGTTAAGGACGGTCTCTGCATTGGCTGAGACGATGAAACTTCCTGACGGGAACCAATGTTCATCCACCTGTAAGGCTTCGTCAATTCTCTGGACCGTGATGCCTTTGCTGAGAAGCATATTTGTGGCTTTGAAGCTGTCGTTGAATCTGCCATCAAAGATGTAGCCCGTAATCGATCTCCCTACAACGATTCCAATAGGTTTTTCTGGTTTCGTGATGATCTCAAACTCCCCCTCGAAGCAGCTTTTTATAGGATCCACTCTGACGCCCATGAACTCAGCTATCGCGTCTGTTGCAGTGTCATATGGTCGTCGAGGCGTATTATCAGCCTCTCGAGACCATGTGTCGTCAGGGTAGAGAGTCCGACCAAGGAGATTCTTTATTAGCCCGCGCTTGGGTTGAGCCAGAAAAATGACATAGGTTCCCTGCGCGTAACAGAGTCCATCGACCATGAACGATTGTAATGCTTGTTTGACCTCTATTCCTTGAACGAGGAGATGTTCAACGAGTTTAGTTGCAGTCAGTGGGTCGTGCTGGATTCGCGGAATCGCGTAGGCTTTTGGTGTCCCATCGGCGCCTCGCTCCGTCTGCCGCTTTCCCTTGAGATACGCGTTATGGAGAACGGTCTCCTTATTCCTCGCAGCCATGTCTAGGAGCGCCCACGCCGCAATTTTCTGTTGTTCAACGATGTCACGAAGACGCCACCAGCCCCCGTTCCATGGATGGGGAAAATTAGTCTGTGGCTTGTAATGCGCAAACCCCCTCAAGGTGCTTCCTTTCTGACCCGTGAGCTGCATGGAATGAATGTACAGCGGAGTGGCTAGCTTAGCATTCGCAGACTCTGTCAACATGCTAGTAATGTTGTGGAAATTTCCGATCCAATGAAACCCGAAGTGGCCCCAACCAGCGAATTGTGCATTGTTGAGGATTCCGGTCTTTCCCGCTTCTTCGAGTTTGTAAGCCATATGGGCACCATACCAAGAGATTTCTCGCCAGATCAAAGGATCAGCGTAGGGGCGGATGGGTTCACAATATGGCGGAATGTAAAGACGCGCGCCATAACTGCGCATATGATGGTGATCTAGATACGCTTGTGGATGCCATTCCCTGAACAAGATCTTCGCCATGTACTGGGATTCGATCAGGTTTGTCATAAAAGCATCCCGATTGTTGTCGTGCCCAGCGTACTTATGGTACAGCCACGGAAGTCGCCCCCCCTCATACTCCGTTCCCAGCCACTTTTTGTACCAGTCGGTAACCATGATCTGGCCGTCAGGGTTGAAGCAAGGAATCATAAGGAATACGACGTTCTCTAGAATACGGTGTGTCTCCTCGTCTTGCCGGGTCAATAAGTCGTATGCGAGCTCAGGCGCCATCTGAGTTCCTCCGATCTCTGATGCGTGAAGGCTCATCGATTGACAGATTACGGCTTTCCCCTTAGATATCAACGCCTCCATCTGTTTATCCGACACTCCGCGTGGATCTGAAATCTGTGCATTAACCTTTTTCAGCTGCTCGATATTCGCGAGATTCTCAGGTGAGGATATGATGACGAGGAGAAAAGGGTGGCCCTCCGTTGATGGTCCCATATTGACCACTTGAATCGCATCGCTCTGCGTCGCCAATACGTTAAAGTATTCGACGATCCGATCCCAACGCGCGATGTTCTTCTCGGTTCCCAATTGGAAGCCAAAAAACTCTTTAGGAGAAGAAATTCGTACATTCATCATTCTTCATCAAAATACGTTAATAGCTTCATCCATCATAAACTTATAGCTAGCTTACATCAATTATAAAGTTCTCATATCTCGAAATCCTTCGTAAAGCATGCGCATATATTGAATGAGCTATAGAACATAGCCGTCTTGAGCATATCCGATATACTGATACTTTCCAACTAGTGGATTTCACAAAACCCTAGCAGCCAGCTAGCTAAAGAGTCGCCTTATTTAGCTAGCAATCTTCAAATATGTCATTGGGATGAATTGTAGCAAAGGTTGTAAAGAATGATTAAATTTGGCGTATCAGTTCCGACTGGTAGAGAAGGGTTGATGGTTCCAACAGGTTTTGCCTCAAAAGACACGATCGTTGACGCAGGAAAATATGCAGAAACCCTTGGCTATTATTCAGTCTGGGGCAACGACCATGTAACAACACAGAACTACATTATGCACATTCAGCAAAAGCCTTCATTTTATGACCCCCTCATCAGTTTAGCCGCTATAGCTGCTGTAACAGAAAAGGTAAAACTAGCAACGGGGATCTTAGTTCTTCCTTGGAGAACGCCATCACTTGTAATACTCGCCAAGCAACTGGCAACCCTAGATGTGCTTTCGAATGGACGGTTGATTGTAGGCGTAGGAACTGGCGCATATCGTGAAGAATCTAGTGCCCTCCATATTAGGAACCGAAAAACGCGATTTGATGAGGGAATCCAAGGCTTGAGAGCGCTATTCGAAAAACCGAGAGCAAGCTTTAACGGAAAATATATCAAATTCACAGATGTTGAGTTATATCCAAAGCCTATCCAAAATCCCCTTCCGATTTTCATAGGACAGCATAGGATTACTCTTTCAACTCTGGATCGGATTGCTCGATATGCACAAGGCTGGATTCCCGGAATCTCGCCAGAACAATTCAAGGACGCACAAGTTAAACTGCGAGACGTCTTGAGAACGTACAATAGAGCCCTCGTTGAAATCGAACTAGTACGTGAAATCTCAGTAAGCTTAGCAAAAACCCGGGAAAAAGCCATCGAAAAATATAGGATGACGCCAGCGTATAGACACCTAGTATCATTGGCGAGGCAATGGAGGAAAGAACCCGCCTCTATCAAGGATGCGATCGAAAGGGCGCTCATAGGAACCGCAGATGATATTATCGAAAGAATTCAAAGATATATCGATGTTAATGTAACACACTTTATGATAAACTTCGCTGTCACGAAGCCACATGAGTTGAGAGCAGCTATGAAAGCTTTCGCTAATGAAGTTAGGCCATCATTTGTGAACAAGTAATAACAGGAAATGAAAAATGATTTTGGAGGCATTTTTTCAGTAGAAGAAGTCGGCATTAACGCGCGCGAAATTAATGTATAAAGATACCCTGGTGCTCCGTCAAGTAAAAATACGCGCGCTAGGTAACGTAATGTTCTTCAGTTAGGTATCGATCTCCACTATCAGGCAGAACTGTAACCACATTTTTCCCGTCTCCGAGCCTTTGTGCCTCTTTTACTGCGATAAGCACATTAGCTCCAGACGATACTCCCGCATACAACCCCTCTTCCACCCTCAATCGATGAGTCATTTTTACAGCTTCCGTGTCGCTGACCCTAACGATCTCATCGATCAAATTTGGTTTTTCTAACATATCAGAGATAATGCCGCCCTTGATTTCGCTTTTAGGATAAGGTTTACCTGGCACCATAGTCACCTTGGAACTAGCGGGTTGAATTCCGATAATCTTTATGTGGGGTAACTCTTTTTTCAATACTTCAGCAATGCCCATCAGTGTTCCTCCTGTACCTATCGAAGCCACAAAGGCGTCAACCCTTCCTTTGGTTTGAGTCAATATTTCTCGAGCCGTTTTGTTGTGGGCTCTCACGTTATGAGGATTGCTGAATTGTCGTGCCCACCAGACCTTTGGATTGCGCCGCTCCAACTCTAGGCACATCTTCCTCCCCGGAAGTTCGATCTCTGCTCCGGCCACACTTCGTTCGTGTTCAAGTTCCTTGGGAGTTATCACTTTGACGTCTGCACCATAATTTTTCATAATCTTTATCTTTTCCTCTCCCATTCTTCCGGGTATTGTCTCATATATGACTACTCGATATCCTTTAAGAGTACCAACAAACGAGAATGAGATACCCGTGTTTCCTGTGCTGGCTTCAACAATCGTGAAACCGGGTTGTAGGACTCCCTCCCCCTCTGCTTGCTCAATCATTTCAAGGGCTATCCGATCCTTCAGACTTCCACTCGGATTAAGGTACTCTAGCTTAACGAGTACATTTGCGTCAATGTCTTTTGTCAGATTACTCAGTTTCACCATGGGTGTTTTACCAATTAGCTCCAATATACTTTTTGCGACGTACATATTTACCTCATACCTATAGTTAACCATTAAAAGAGGATATAACTTTCTCTGAGAACAGGTTCAGACTCTCGATCGTACGCAAGCCCATAACAATAATATAACTTATTCCCTCCTTCATATACTCTTCAATCCGCGTAATGATATCTTCAGGAGTTCCGATGAGGTAGACGCGACATATATCTGCAGAGGATACATCCTCTGGTTTTTCCCACGGAAGGGATCTGTCATATCCCAATCTTTCAGCTAATTTATTGTGATGATCAGCATGATCTCGAACAGAATAGAATAATAGGCTTCGCGCACGTTCTTGAATAGTTCGTACAGCCGCATCACGGTTCCGTCCAATTCCAGTCAGTGATGCAAAGATCGTCTTGATTTTCATTGGGTTCCTACCAGCCTCTTTTGCAAAGCCTTTTACCTGCTCAATCTCCTCCCCACACATGAACGACGGCATTGTCTGAGTGATGAAGCCGTCTCCGAACTGGGCAGCTATTTGCTTCATACGGATACCATACGCTGCGACCCAGACAGGGGGATGAGGGTGCTGCGATAGGTTCGTCTTAATAGACGCGTTTGTGAAATGATAGAAGTTCCCTTTATAGTCTACTCTAGGTTCCGTCCAGAACTTCTTGAGGACTTCGATCGCTTCTTTTGCTCTACGTACCTTTCGGCTAGCCATGAGCCTCCCTGTATCCCCGATATTTGAAACGGTGTAAGTGGGCCAATTCCATATCCCACAGCCGACGCCAAGGATTAGTCGGCCACCTGAAACGTGATCAAGCGTGGCTGTAACATGTGCTGTTGTTGCGGGATTACGCCGGTTCATATCTAGAACGTGTGTAGCAATCTTCAACTTCGTGGTTTTCATAGCAATAGCTGTTAACGCGGTCAAGGATTCAAAAGGCTTAAAAACATGATCACCTACATGAATTGAGTTGAAACCGCATTTCTCAGCTGTTCTGGCAAATTTTATTAAGGTATTGATGTCTGGTGCATTGGGTTCAGATATACCAAAGTGAATATTGGTTCTCATACGTTTTTCTTTTCCAAGAATTATTACGTATTCTCTTTTTTTATTCGGAAAGGATTATTTTGGGATTCAGCAGTTGAAGAAAAACCATCAAAGAAAGTAATATGGTGCGCATGGCATATATTTTTGGCTGGAATCGTCCAATTATAGTATACGTAGCTCTCCCTCGAACGTTGTGAGGTAACGCGGTTCGGTTTTAGTCGTCACAACAATGTCTTCGTGGAGTATTCCTCCCCATCCAACTTCATAGTAGGGGGTTTCGAAACAAAATACCATTCCTTCCTCAAGTGGAGTGTGATCGTTGGGGCCAATAAGCGGAGGGTCATAGTGATCAATGCCCCATCCGTGGCCGGTGTGGTGTCGCTTATAATAGGGGATTCCGCTTTGTCTAACTTTTTCAATTACTGCGTGAAAGATATCTGAAGCCTGAGCTCCTGGCTTTGCCATATTTATGGCTAATTGCTCGCCTTCAAAAATAGCATTCCAGTATTTTTTTAGTTTCTGACTGGGTTGCTCGAGAACTGCACTGCGCCCCATATCACAAGGATAGCCCATGTAGCCACACCCACCATCAAGACGGATGATGTCACCCTTTTTCAATTTATAATCGGAGGGTAACGCGATGTCGACAAATGCGGTTCGGCGTCCAAACGCAATGGGTGGTCCAAACATCAAACCTTTAGAGGTGATACGTCCTCTCTCTGAGATGATGGTATGCTGGTATATTTCTGCGAACTCTTTTTCGGTTATTCCCTCCTTGGTTTGCTCGAGAGCCGTCTCCCAAGCCTTCTCAGTAATCCTCGTGGCTTCTTGGATCCGTTTGATTTCCTCTTCAGATTTGACCATGCGTATTTCTCGGAATATCTTTTGTGCCGGAACAGCCTCAAGATTAGGTAGGATATCCTTAATTTTTTTCCAGAAGGGATGGTTAACAGGCAGATTCGATTCATCTATCCCAATTTTGCCATTGGTAATACCTCGCTCTTCCAGCAACCTAATCAAAATTGTAATTGGATCGGTTTCCTTGGTTTTCTTCCACGATTCTTGGGCTTCGATTAACATCTGTTCAGCACTGCTTAGAGGCTCCTCCGCCCAACGTGTTGTGGTGTAGAACTCTCCGTAATACCGTATGTCGTCTATCCAAGGTGGAGACGTCAAGATGAGAGGCGTTGGTCCAGAGATTGGGGCGACGATGGCTGGCTCTACGTTTTGCTCAAAAGGTAATAAAACAAAACATTTCCCGTATGGACTCAAGTCGCTTGTGTAAAACACGTTACTAGGCGAAGTCGAGACTAGGGCATTTAGACCATGTTGCTCCATTTGATTTTCTGCCCGTCTCCTATTCAACAACATATCAATCCAGTGTAATTCATGAACAGTTGAATATAAGTGCTCATCTCGACGAGCTAGCTAGCTCAAACCTAAAAAGATCCCCTCAAAATGGCGCAGAAATACCGCAGGAAATATTATCGCTCTACAGCGAAAAGAAGCTTAAAAACAGCTCAAATCACATTAGATGGTAGTGGGAAGGTTACCAACGTCCAGACGCAAATATACTTCCCCTTTT
>CP070659.1:498861-502739 GCA_020355125.1 Candidatus Bathyarchaeota archaeon | reverse complement strand
GATTTCGAGGCAGAGGAGCATGTTCTCGATTTGGAGAGCTTCTATCCATTCCCGATTATAGATCCGGTCTTTCGACGAGCAACAGAGTGTCGTGGCGCGTCTTCGCATCTGTGTTATCTCCTTGATTGCTTCCTTGAGCAACTTTTCGGTCCGGATGATTCCCACGTGCTCCCACGCAATTCGTTGGATCTGTTTCCGGAGCTCGATCGCGTTTACTCCCTTGGTACGTGTGAGGGGTTGAACAATCTTTTTACGTAACTGGTCTATGGACCCATCAACGAGGTGCGATGTCGGCGCGTTTTTTGCCGCTGCAGCAGCGAATCGTCCAGCGCGAAATCCCCACGTTACCATTTCGGTGAATGCGTTGCCCGATAGACGGTTGCCTCCATGTACACCTGCTGTGGTCTCACCACATGCGAAGAGTCCAGACAGGCTGGTTTCACAGCGTTCATTTATCCGTATTCCTCCATTAAAGAAGTGGCGACCCGGGACCGCTTCCATGGCCTTGGTTTTTAGTTCTTCGCTGGGAAACCATTCCTCCATATCAAATCCTCCATATTTCGATTCGATCAAAGCGTGTTTATGGATCTGATCGATCAGGTTATCGGGCAGGTGTTTCAGGGACACATAGATACCTCCCGTGGGGCTGCCTCGCCCTTCTAATATTTCCTTGTACATGGCCACAGAACAAATGTCGCGGGTGGAATGTTCGAGGGTATCGGGCGCCCATCGAGCCATGAATCGTTCGCCCACGTTATTCAGCATCCAGGCATACACCATGCCTGCAGTGGAGTAGAGAAAGGGCACATCGACGCCCAGTAAGGCAGGTGGTGTGGTAAAAGTACCCGGAAGAAACATCGGGAACTCCATATCGGTCAACTCAGCGCCGGCTCGATAGGCCATGGCTATTCCATCTCCCGTCAATTCTTCGGGTGCGGTGATGATGGGGTAGATTCGCATTTCTCCTCCTGTTGCGAGGACGACGATTTTGGCTCGGAACACCATGAATTCGCCTGATCGCATGTTCAGACCGACAGCGCCGACGACTCGTCCCGCGTTCGTCAAGAGGTCTGTGATCATGGTGTCTTCAATGACAGGGATGCCGCGTTTTTCAACCTGCGTACGAAAGAGAGGCGTGTACTTGGTTCCACAGCTGACAACGCCTCTCGGATAAGAGTGGCCTGACGTCTTTATGACCATGGGTTCACAGGTTAAGCCCCAATCAAACAATTTTTGAATGGCTTGAGGAGCATCTGTTACGTGAGCTTCCACCATTTTTTGGTTGTTTAGATATTTTCCTCCCTTCACCACGTCCTCAAAGAATTGTTCTTTACTATCGTGAGGGTCAGCGCCGGTTATCCATGGAAACAGTTTGTGTAGGCTGCGGCTATCCACATCGTGATCGGAGTCCCCTGTCACGGTAGCTCCGCTACGACCCATCCGTCCCTTAGTCACAATGATGACAGAGGCCCCCTGGTCACAAGCTTCGATGGCACACGTCGCTCCAGCACCTTCACTACCTACGACCAGGATCTCCGTGTCAATATATTTGTCCATGTTTTGTCGGATTGTGTTTTGCATGTCTGTTCCTCCATTGCTTGAAGCTGCAGATAACTACGCTTACTTAATGGGGAATATCTTGAGGGCCCTCAACTCCTCCACCACAAACGGTAGGTCAAGATCCTCCAAGAGTTCCTGTTGAGGTATTCCCGTTCCCGTATCCCATCGCCGGAACTCGTAGTAGGCATCTAACATCTGGTTGAGTGTCTTCAGCGATATTGCCTCACCTTTATAGAGGCCTTCAGGTAAGGGTTCCATCAATCTTTCAGGTAATGTGTCATCTTTTCGAGTGATTCCTTCTCGAACATTGAAGGCTCGACACAGATTACTGATCCGTTCGCCGATGGGCATCAGGTCCTGTGGACGTACGTCCCATCTCGTTACGGCTGAAAAAGCCCTTACAAAGGTATTTGGGCGAATGCCTGATGTCCACCAGACTGGAAACTCGCAGATAATGAGTGAATTGTACACGCTGTGAAGGTCTTCGCCGATCTTCACCATTCTCACTTTTTCGGGTCCGGTGGATAACCGGTGTCTGGGCGCTATAGTTGAATTTAACCCGATTTCAGGGGCTAGGTCTCTATTCAATTCAACGAAGTCATCATGAAACGATTGAAGGTGGCAAGCGCCTCTGCTAGAGGTAGCATAAGATAATCCCAGACCCTTTTTGCCTCTAACTTCATGCATCGGCAACTCTAGTCCTTTAATGTGTAATGCGAAGTTCGATGAGCCTTGACCGATTGCTTCACTGGCCTTTCTTACGCCGTCCGCTAACACGTTACCAATGCCCTCACGTCGAGCGATCTTTTCGATCAGTTGGATCATTGCTTCGTGGTTCCCCCACTCCAGATCCAATCCGTCCAGTTCTTTCTCGCCAATCAGACCTTTTTCGTAACATTCCATAGCAAATGCGATCGAGACACCAGTCGAAATCGTGTCCAACGTATATTTGTTGCAGAGTTCATTTGCTTTGGCGATCGCTTCAAGGTTATCATTCATGCATAGGGAGCCAAAGGCGGCGCAGGTTTCATATTCGGGACCGCCATATTGTGGATCGACCTCATAATGGTCCTTCGCCTCCACTACCCGATGACACGATATTGGACACCCGAAACACGGCTTCTGAGAAACGAGAATTGTTTGCGTCATCGTTTCTCCAGTAATCTTTTCTGCGCCTTTAAACGTGCATTTTCGGAAGGCCTGTGTGGGTAATCGACCTGTGAAGTGCAAGAGTTCAAGTTCACTAGCGGTCCCATGATTATGGAGATCCTGTCCCCATCCCTTAAAAGCGTCTTTTACAGCGACGCGTGCTAACTCCTTTAATTGTTCTTCATCGGCTATCGATATCCGTTCTGTTCCATACACTGCAACAGCCTTCAATTTTTTAGCGCCCATCACGGCGCCCATGCCTGTCCGACCCGCGGCTCGCATGAGATCGCTTATGACACACGCATATCTGACTAGGTTTTCGCCGCCTGGGCCAATACAAGCGACACTCGCTGTTTCTTGTTTGATCTCTTTCACTATTCGCTTTGTTGCGTCACCGGTAACTGTACCCCACAAATGGTGCGCTGTTTTCAACTCCACTTCGTGGTCATGGATCCACAGATACACCGGCATCTCAGCTTTGCCCTCGATAATGAGGGCATCATAGCCCGAGGATTTCAACATGATCCCGAAATCACCTGCAGCATTCGCTTCACCCCAAATCTCGGTCAGCGGTGATTTCGCCATAACAATGTATCGACTATTCCCTGGAAAAGGAGCCCCAGTGAAGGGACCTGTCGCGAAGATTAGTTTATTCTTTGATCCCAGTGGATCGACACCAGCAGGTAGTTCATCGAATAATAGCTTCGCTCCCAACCCTCTGCCACCCAAGTAAGCTTTAATGAAGCTTGGATTCAATCCATCTTCCGATATCGTTCCTGATGTCAAATTTACTCGAAGAATTTTACCCATTATCCCATCCAAGTTTGGAGCCCCTACTCGTTTTCTTTATGACGATCTGAATATTATTGTACATTGATACAACATAACATTTACGCGAGCAAGGTGTTCATGCTACTTAGCTGGACCGCCAGATTACTAGCACAATAAGAGTCATCAAACCTGCGTGAAACACTGTCCAACCAATGCCCGAGTCATGGAACGCCCACGAATCAAGCAGATAACGGATTGGCTATCTACGAATTATAGTACGAGAAAAGAGCCTGAAACATACCTGACCTCGTAAGCTTATGCAGCATACCCACTATAGTTAACCGTTACCATGAAGTCTATCTGCCTGTTCTAAGAGTACGCATTTATACACGTTCGAG
>CP070659.1:495958-498761 GCA_020355125.1 Candidatus Bathyarchaeota archaeon | reverse complement strand
CTGTTTAATTCCTTCTGATACTATGTAATATTTCCCATGTTCCGGAATCCCAGTTTCAGGTATTAACGGCACACTTCGTTCTGTGAAAGGAGTGTTTTGTTCTAAATATAGAAGTCCTTCTCTATTCACTATCTCAAGTCTTCCCAATCCTTTGTAGATTTCATAAGTGCCCGTAAGTATTTCCCTTCTTTTTTGAATTCGAAGTGCAGGAACAGCTTTCTCTGGACTTCTATCCATTAAGGCAACAAAAATTCCCTGAGCGACTGTTTGAAACGGAAATCCAGAACTGTTGGACAACATTGCTATCCCTATCTTCAGTTGGGGGATAAAAGCAAGATACGCAGTGGATACTAGTATAGATCCACCATGCGAAATCATTTTATGTCCAAAAAAGTCTTCAGTCACATTCCAACCGTAGCCATATCCATATTTTCCAAAATGTTGTTGTGGGCGTTCAATGTGGAGTTTTTGCATTTTTTTGGCTGAATCAACACTTAGTAACTGTATATTCCCATATTTACCCTGGTTTATATTAGCCTTTAGATAATTCGTCAATTCTATTGCAGAGCTGATTAAGCCTCCAGCTGCAGCATTAAAGGAGAAATCTGGATTATCGGCAATATCTGGATAGGGAAATTTTGTAGGTTCTAACGTTTTATCTGGCTTTTTCCAGTACGGCGTCATTCTATCTACCGCTTTCTCATACTGGTTCTTTGAAAACGTAGTTTGTTTCATATTCAGGGGTATTAAGATGTTTTCAGAGATATAGGCGTCAATAGTTAAGTCACTTATAATTTGAATGATGTGTCCAAGTATACGATAGCCTGCATTAAAATAGAAAAAGCGATTGCCAGGTTCATCAACGATCTCATCTCCTGCATCATTAATGAATCTATAGAAATCGTTTATCCCTCCCCAAGGGATGCCTGTTTCCTCTCCGATACTTCTATAGAGCACAACAGTGGAGGTTGCTAAGGATGGAATTCCAGAAGAATGCGTCAACAAATGATGTATTGTAATTGGATTCCTAGATAGCCTTATTCTGAAAGGAACATATTGATCAATCGAATCATTTAATTTAATCTTGTTTCTCTCTACTAGTTGCATTATGGACATTGCGACGAAGGATTTTGTACAAGATCCTATCCCATAAAGGGTATTGGGGGTGGCTGGCAGGTTTTTCTCTAAGTCTCTTGCTCCGAATCCTTCTGAATAAACAATCTCATCATTTTTAATTAAGGCCACGCTGAAGCCTGGGATCTTATGTTTTTCCATGAATTTTGGAACATAGGTTTCTAGAAACTTCCTGATTTTCTTAAAATTTTGAATCGCCATTAACAAACACCTTACGCGTTAATTAATAGTACATGTTTACGATTGTTCACTCTAAAGTGGAGATCCATATGGCGTAAAATATTTTTCATTTAGTATAGTTAGAGTGCAATTTTTATAAATCTCGTTGTGAGGGATTCAAGTAATATGCCTATGGTTATTCCAATAAGTAATCCGCCTAAAGGCTCATCTAGCATTCTTCCACCCCTTAATACAGATAATACGATTAAAAATCCAGCTACTAGTGGAATATAGTCTACAATGAAGCTTAAGACCTCAATGAGGCCAAGTAAAAAACCGGCACCAAGGCCTATAATAATTGCACTCCATGTTCTCAATCTATGTATCTCCTATAAGCTAACTTAATAAAGTGTACTAAGTATTAACCTATGTCTTATAAAACATTATAATATGTTTTTAGACGCGTACTTCGTTTTTATATTATCCAGAATTAAGTTTAAAGAAAAGGAAATTATCCCGGTGGTGATCAGAGTTGAAAGCAGATCTCGATATTCTTAAAAGGTTATCAGAAGCCTACGGACCTCCGAACAGTGAAGATGAGGTCAAAACAATATTAAAGAATGAGCTTAACGAATTTGCTGATTCAGTGCGTGAGGACCGTTTAGGAAACATATTCTTTCATTATGAAGGGGAAAAAGGGAAACCTTTAGTCATGTTAGCTGCACACATGGATGAGGTTGCATTTATGGTTACTCATATCGAAGAAAAAGGGTTTCTGAGATTCCATACTTTAGGCGGTATGACTGTACATGTAATGCCCGGTCAGAGAATTATCTTCAGAGGGGCTAAGGGAAATGTTCAAGCAATCATTGGAACAAAACCCCCTCATATTATGACCGAAGAGGAGAGGAAAAACCTTGTTCCAATGGAAAACCTATTCGTAGATGTGGGCGCGAGAAACAAGGAGGAAGTAATAGAGAAGGGTATAGATATCGGTACCATTGGAGTCTTTGATGTGAGCTTTACCGAATTGGGCAAAGGCTATGTTATGGGTAAAGCATTTGACGATAGAGCTGGCTGTGCGGTAATGGCTCACGTCTTCAAAAAGCTAAAAGGATCTAGAACCAGAGTAGTGGCTGTTGGTACAGTTCAAGAAGAGGTTGGGCTAAGGGGCGCACGGGTTGCTGCGTGGCAGTTGGAACCTGATTACGGTCTTGCTTTAGAGGGTTCATTTACAGCGGATGTTCCAGGATCAAAACCGCATCAAATATCGGCGAAATTATGTGATGGGCCTATTGTGACTATTGCGGATCGAACGACATTGACTCACCCCAAGGTATTACGGGTTTTAGTTCAGACTGCAAAAAATTTTAGGATCCCATTTCAGTTCAAGAAAATTCCTAAGGGTGGAACAGATGCTGGATCAATACATCTTACTAAAGCAGGCGTTCCAAGTGGTACTGTAGCCGTTCCTTGCAGATATATTCATGGCCCTGCATCTATACTTTAT
>CP070659.1:484016-495858 GCA_020355125.1 Candidatus Bathyarchaeota archaeon | reverse complement strand
GTTTGAAGATGAATCTTTTTGGATTGAAACGTATCCGTTTATGTTTTCCGAAAAAAGGTTTGAAGCGGCGGTCGGAGAGGTTGAGAAGATTCTTCAACGCATTAATGCTAAATTTATTATTGTTGGCGAAGGATACTTGAAAGATAAACTTATGAAAGAAGCTTGGGATCTGGGATTAGGCCAACGTACGTATTTCACAGGATTTCTCAGTGATAAGACAGTAAGATATCTCTATAGAGCAGCGGATGTCTTTGTAGCTCCAAGTCTTTACGAACCCTTTGGAATTGTAGCATTAGAAGCTATGGCGGCTAAAACTCCTGTTGTTGTTTCGGGAGTGGGGGGGCTTTCAGAGATCGTTGAGCATGAAAAAACGGGAGTTGTGGTTTATCCTAATAATCCGGATTCCCTAGCGTGGGGGATCATTAGAATGCTAAACAACAAAATGTATTCCGAAAAAATTCGAGACAACGCGTTTCAAATGATATTAAACAAGTATCAATGGGATAATATCGCAAGCAAAACAATGAATTTTTATCAAGGTATACTTGAAGAATATGGTAAAGGCCAATGGAAATCGACATTAGAATTTCCAAATAATCTATAAAGGGTGGAATAATTGAATCTCATTTTTCATCATCTTTCACTTGTTATCGTATGGGAAAACCATAAGGTAGAGAACTTTATTTTCAATGCTAGGATACCATACTTTTTCGTAACTATTGTAACTGGGGGACTATAATGGCGAGAAAGCATCGAAGTAAGAAATCTAAGAAGAAAAAGGTTAAAAGACAGAAAAAAGCTAGGCAAAAACGAAGAGCACGATATAAATAAGTTCGTTTTATGAATCTATAAATCACGTCAAGAATTTGTGTGTGCATACGCTTGACAAACACCTAGATAGAACGTTTCAATGAGGATTTGGTTTTGTGTAACGAAATAATCGACGAAGGTAGCGATGTACTTCTTTTTTTAGATAGTAAAAGAACATATTTAGTCAAAATAGAAAAAGGTCAAGACTTCCATACTCATAAAGGGTATATTCGTTTTGATGAAGTAATTGGTAGAAAATATGGTCAAAGTGTCTCTAGCAGTCTTGGCTACGAATTTATTTTATTCAAACCAAGTCTTCATGACTATATGCGAAAGATGCGTCATGCGACTCAAATCATCTATCCCAAAGACATTGCGTTAATTATCTTCCACTCACATATTGGTTGTGGAAGTAGAATTGTGGAAGCAGGCACCGGAAGTGGGGCTCTAACTAGTGCGCTAGCACATTTTGTAAAACCTAGCGGTAAAGTATACAGTTATGAGGTTAGAAAGGAATTCCTGGAAACAGCAAAGAAGAATTTAAAACGAGCAGGAATTTTTGAATACGTTGAGTTGAAGAATAAAGATATAGTATTAGGCATTGATGAGAACGAGGTAGATAGTGTAATACTGGATTTAGCCACTCCTTGGCTAGTGGTTCCTGTAGCTTATGAGGCGTTAAAGAGTGGAGGTAAAATAGTTACCTTTAGTCCAACAATAGAGCAAGTTGTTAAAACAGTTAATGCGTTAGAAAAAAACAGGTTCATCGATATAGAAACGATTGAAAACATTCTTAGACGGATAAAAGTTAAAGCAGGAAAGACGCGTCCTGAAACTTTAATGATAGGGCACACTGGATATTTAACCCATGCTCGAAAAACAATAAAATAATCTGCTTCACCGAACAGTTTTTGTGTAGGCGTTCTGCATTCAGATCAGTGCATGCTCATATTCACTAATTATCTTTTTTTTTGGCGTCTAGTTTTTTTCTAATAATAAGGTTTGCTAACTTGGGATCCGCCCTTCCTTTAGTTATTTTCATTAGTTGTCCAACTAGGTAATGTAAAGCTTTGTCATCGATTAAGGCATCATGAACAGCTTGGGGATGTTCGTTAAACACCTGTTCTGTTACTCTCTCAATCTCAGCATAGGAAGATATTCGAATCATGTTCTTTTTTAAGGCTATATCTTTCGGAGATTTACCAGTTCGAATCATTTCCGGCAAAATAGATTTGGCAATTTTTCCACTAATCATCCCATCATCGATCAGTTTAATCATCTCGACAAATATATGCGGTGTTATCTTTGCCTCATCAATATCAAGGTTTTCCTCGTGGAGACGCCTTAACACGTCGCTCAGAATCCAGTTCGCAACTTTCTTTGCATTAAAATAAAGTTTTGCGCTTTTTTCAAAAAAATCAGCTAGAGTTTTATCGCTGGTTAAGACTTCGGCATCATATTGTGGGATCTTATATTGTTTTACTAATCTTTCTTTCCGTGAATCAGGTAATTCTGACATATTGTTGCTTATCTTTTCTACTAGTTCCGCGGAAATAATGATTGGACAAGATCTGGTTCAGGAAAATATCTATAATCCATTTCAGATTCTTTAATACGTAATGTGGTAGTCAATCTGCGAACATCATCCCAGTGTCTCGTTTCCATATCAACTATTAGTCCCTTTTTTATCATGGATTTTTGACGTGCAATTTCAAAGATTAGAGCTCTTTCAACTTCTTTAAAAGAAGATATATTCTTGATTTCTATTCGGTTTCCCTTGCCCAATGAAATATTGGCATCGCATCTCATAGCACCCTCAAGACGGCCATCAGAAACATCTAAATGTTCAAGAATTGATCGGAGTTTCTGAAGAAAGAGTCTTGCCTCTTTAGGTGATTTCAAGTCAGGTTCAGTAACGATTTCAAGCAATGCAATTCCTGCACGGTTATAATCGACGAGAGTATATGAAGAAGAATCAATTGATCCCAAATGACTCAGCTTAGCAGGATCTTCTTCGATTTGAATTCGTCTGATTCTAATGACCCTGCCAGTATGATTGAATTGTACTTTTATTAACCCTCCAGATGCTATCGGTATACCGCCTGCAGAGTCGTATTGTGAAATTTGAAAGTTCTTAGACATATCGGGATAGTAGTAATTCTTTCTGTAAAAGAGTGTTTCCTTAGATATTTCCGATTTTAAAGCAAGAGCTACCATTAATGCATCATGAATCGCTCTCTTGTTTAAAGTTGGTAGCGTACCTGGAGTTCCGAGACAAATTGGGCACGTATATGTATTTGGTGGTTTGCCTCGATAATCTGTAGAACATCCACAAAAGAGCTTAGTTTTTAGACTTGTAAGTTGACAATGCACTTCAAGACCAATATTAACCTCTTTACTATTTGTCTCTCTTTTTAGATTTTTTTTTGAAATTGTTTTCACTTTCTTTTCCATAGTGATATACTTCATTATATTTTCAAATTTTAGGTCCACGATCTTTGAGGTTACTGTTCTGTTCAAAACTGTAAGAAGCTTTTAAGAGTAAATCTTCTCTTAAAGGAGGAGAAATCATTTGCATTCCAATCGGTAAATTGTTGACGAAGCCACAGGGTATAGAGATTGCAGGACATCCTACAAGGTTTACTGGGACAGTGAGAATATCCGACATGTATAGCGCTAATGGATCTTCGATCTTCTCTCCAATTTTAAAAGGAGGTATCGGCATAGTGGGTCCTATTAAAACATCAAACTGATTAAATGTTTTTATAAATTCTTGTCGGATTTTTGTACGAACTTGGAGGCTCTTTATATAATATTTATCGTAATAGCCTGCTGACAATGCATATGTGCCTAGGATTATTCGTCTCTTTACTTCTGATCCAAATCCTCTTCCTCTATTCCTTGAAACAAAGTTATTCCAATTTTCTGATTTACTGTTTTCTGAGTATCCGTATCTTATTCCATCATATCTGGCAAGATTTGAACTTGCTTCAGACATAGCTATTAAATAGTAGGCTGAAAGCGCGTATTTTACAGTAGATAATGATGTTTCTTCACATGTTGCGCCTAGAGCTTCTAGTTTATCAATTCCTTTCCAGACGGTTTTTGCCACTCTTTCATCAACGCCTTCACCAAAGAATTCCTTAGGAACCCCTAACTTAAAATCTGTGATATCGTCCACTAAAAATGTTGAATAATCCGAATATGGTGTACTGGTAGAAGTTGAGTCCATTGAATCATGGCCTATCATAGTATTAAAGAGCAATGCAAGATCTTTAACATTTCTCGCCATGGGGCCTATCTGTTCAAGGCTATTAGCATACGCTATAAGGCCATATCTGCTTACCACTCCATAGGTAGGTTTTAAGCCAACTATTGAACAGAAGCTAGCTGGAGACCTTACAGAGCCTCCGGTATCGCTTCCTATAGAAAGAACCGATTCGCATGAAGAGACAGCTGCCGCGCTTCCGCCTGAAGACCCTCCTGGAACATATGAAAGATTCCACGGGTTTTTTGTAGGGCCAAAAAAACTGTTCTCTGTAGTTGAACCCATGGCAAACTCATCCATATTAGTTTTTCCAATAATTATGGCATCTTCCTCTAGCAATTTATCAATGACATAGGCATTATAATTGGGAATAAAATGTTCAAGCATTTTTGAAGAACAAGTAGTAGGGATACCTTTTGTACAAATATTATCCTTTATGGCAATACACACGCCTCTCAACGTTCCTACTCGTTCTCCGTTTCTCACTTTTTTATCTATGTTTTTTGCTCGTTGAAAAGCGGCTTCATGGTTTATCGTGATAAAAGCATTAATTTTGCCATCTATCTTTCTTATTCTTGTTAAGAAGGACGATAAACACTCTTCCGCTGTTAATTCTCTATTATCTATTTTAGCTATGATTTCTGGTACGGTGAGGCGGTAAGGATCAACCATATCCTATTCCTTCAAACGATTTTAGTAGTTTTGAAGTATCCTCTCTCCTTTATAGGCGCGTTCTTCAAAGCCTCAACATTTGATTGAGAAGGCTTTACATCGTCTTCTCTGAGAACATTAGATAATCCTAAAATGTTAAAAGTCGGATGTACGTCTTCAGTTTTTGCGTCTTCAATAATTTTAAAATATTCTAGAATCTTGTTTATCTGTAGTGTGAAGAGCTTCTTTTCTTCATCAGATAATTCGATTCTTGCAAGCCAAGCAATATGCTCGATTTTTTGCTTAGAAATGTTTTCCGTTTTTGCCATAAGGTATCCTTTACATATTCTTTCAAGGTCGGTTTAAATCTTTTTTTACCTAAAAAATAAGGTTATTATTGTTTTTTGGATTTCGCTTTCTCTAACGCTTTAACGCCAGGAAGTGTTTTTCCAGTTAGAAATTCCATAAGGGCTCCGCCGCCTGTGCTTATATAAGAAATCTTCTCTTTTAGTCCAAGTCTTTCAATGGCCTCAATTGTATTTCCGCCCCCAGCTACTGAAAAAGCGCTGCTCTTAGCAACGACGTCAAAAACGCCTTTAGTTCCAGCCATGAATTCGTTGTTTTCATATACTCCCATGGGGCCACTCAATACAACAATTTTAGCTTTTTCTAAAATGTTTGCGTATTTTTCAACAGTTTTTGATCCGATATCAAACATAGGGTAGTTGGATGGTAAATCTGTAAGTGTAATCTCTTTTCTTTTTCCATCCACGTCTATTGCGAAATCTTCTGGTGTCAGGATCTTTCCATTAAAGTTTTTAAACAATTCTTGAATTCTAGGAACGTATTGGAGGAATTGGTTCTTCTCAAGATATCTAACGTTGGGGTCACCAATATTGACACCTTTCGCATGTAGGAAAAGGTGCCCAATAATTCCTCCAGTTAACACATGATCAGCAGTTTTATGGCTCAGCACATAATTGGATATCAAAGCAGAATCATCCGCCTTCGCTCCGCCCATGACGTAAACGCAGGGCTTCTCCTCTGCCCTTTTTACTTTATTTAACGCTTTAAGCTCTCTTTCCATAATTCTTCCAGCTACAGCTGGTAAAACGTGTGGAAATCCAACTAAAGAAGCTTGGGATCTATGGGCTACTGCGAACCCGTCTCCTACATATACGTCGGCTAATGGGGCCAAATTTTTAACAAAGTTAGATTCCGCAAATTCTTCAGGCGTTTTCTTTTTGGTTTCGCCAGGAAAGGTTCTAACATTTTCTAAAACAAGAATTTCTCCAGGTTTTAGCTTCTTAATGGAAGCTTTAGCTTTGTCATCAAATAAGTCATTTACATATATCACAGGCTTTCCTAAAATTTTGCTTAAAACAGAAGCATGTTGTTCAAGCGTTGAAAAGTCAGCCCTACCCGGTCTTCCTTGATGAGCTAGCACAACAACTTTTGCATCCATATCAACAAGTTCCTTTATTGTCTGAGAATGCATTCTTATTCTTGTATCATCAGTAATCTTCATTGTTTTAGGGTTTAACGGAGAATTGAAATCAACTCTTACGAAAGCAGTTTTGTCTTTGAATTCGTACTCATCCATAGTTAGAAAATCAACCATGTTTCTTTCCTCTTTTAAAACATAGTAGCTTATGACATATAAACGTCTAAAAAAAGATAAAAAAAAATGAGGTAAGTTAGTCCTCTTTTGAGGCCATGAACGTCATCAAATCTGAAAGTCTACAGGAGTAGCCCCACTCATTGTCATACCATGAGAAGATCTTGACAAGATTCCCAATGGCTAACGTCATTGTGCCATCGATAATGGCAGAATGAGAGTTGCCAACAATGTCTTTCAACACTATCGGATCTTCAGTGTATTGGAGGATACCTTTAAGCTGATTTTTGGCAGCGGTCTTAAAAGCATTTTTGACTTCTTCCGCCGTAGCCTCTCTCTTCAGTATGCATGTGATGTCGCTTATAGATCCTGTTGGTACAGGCACTCTTAGGGCGCGGCCATCTAGCTTCCCTTGTAATTCGGGAATTACTACACCAATAGCTGCAGCGGCTCCAGTTGTAGTTGGAATTATATTAGCTGCTGCTGCTCTTGCTCTTCGTAGATCGCTATGAGGAAAGTCTAACAAACGCTGATCGTTTGTATAGGCATGGATCGTCGTTAGAAAGCCCTTTTCAACGCCAAATTCATTATTCAAAATCATACAAGGAGGAGCTAAACTTCCAGTTGTACATGATGCCATTGAAACTATCATATGCTTACTAGGGTCATAGATGTTATTGTTCACTCCCATAACAATAGTAGCGTCGATCTTTCCTCTTCCCGGAGCGGATATGATGACTCTCTTTGCGCCGCTCTGTATATGCTTTGCTGCGTCTTCCCTTTGACGAAATCTTCCCGTGGATTCAAGAGTGTAATCTATTTCTAATTCCTTCCAAGGAAGTTTACTAGGATCTCTCTCGGCCGTTACTTTGATCTTCTTTCCATCGACGGTTATAGAGTTCTCGTCGTAGCTTACTTCTCCAGGATACATTCCGAAGTTTGAATCATAATTTAACAGGTGTGAGAGTGTTTTCGTGTCCATCAAATCGTTGACAGCGACTACATTAAAATTCTTTTTAAATTCTTCATTCTGCATAGCTGCTCTGAAAAATAGTCTACCAATTCTTCCAAAACCATTGATAGATATATTAGTCATTTCTAATTCCTCTCACTGTAATAGATCACCAGTCCTATATCAGATTTTTGCTAAATACGTATGGGTATTACTTGTTAGAAGCTATGTTAAACAATACCTTTAAAAATTGACTGAATGTTTTTTTTACTATCTTCCCTCTAGAATTATGAGTTGAACTCTTTGAATTATAACGCTACGATTGCCTCCAAATCCTTTGATACAATTTTAGCGAATTCGAGAAAGGCAAGTTGGTCTTTTTTTGGGAAAAAAATCTATTTTTATGCTCCTAGTTTTGTCCCCTATGACAATCAATATTTTACTTCTTCAAGAACAACTTTTCCCTCTATATCGTTAAGTGGATCATCATGTGCTTTAGGCTGTAAACACTGTGGTGGAAAAGTTCTAGAAACAATGATTCCAGCCACATCTCCGAAAAAACTATTCGAGACCTGCCGAATTCTTAAAAATAAAGGTTGTAAAGGCTGTTTAATTAGCGGTGGCTGTCTCCCTAATGGCTCTGTTCCTTTTGAAAAGTTTTTAGATACTTTCAATCGGATTAAGAGAGAATTAGGGCTTAACATCATAGTTCATACCGGAATAATTGACGAAAAAGCTGCAAAACAATTAAAAGAGGCTGGTATCGCCGCCGCGCTCATAGACATTGTAGGCTCAGAAGACACTATTCGGGAGATATATCGATTGAACGCTAGTATAGAGGATTATAACGCATCATTAAGGGCTTTAAATCAATCTGGAATTCCATTCATCCCTCATGTAGTGGTCGGCCTACATTATGGGAAATTGAAGGGAGAAACACGTTCGCTTGAAATGATTTCCAAGTATACGCCAAAAGCTCTTGTGATTATCGCTTTCATTCCAATTAAGAATACAGTAATGGGAACGATTACTCCTCCTACATCGAAGGAAATAGCGTATATTATAACTGAAGCTCGGAGAATGCTGCCAGAAACACCCCTGGTATTGGGGTGTATGCGACCACTAGGTAAACATCGCACGAGAACTGATACTTTAGCCATAAAAGCAGGCATCAACGCCATAGCGTTTCCAGATATAGCTGCTATCGAATTGGCTAAATCTATGCGTTTAGACATAAAATTTTTCCAAAAATGCTGCTCCCAACTCTATGAAGATTTATGACTCTACTACTAAATCTTGCAGACACGCTACAATATTTTAATAAAGATATCATGTTTATATGTTCGAGAACAAGGAACCACTTTGAAAATTGAAAATCAGCAAAAAGAAAAAAATATTCAATTTATTCTAGCGGGGGTAATCTTATCTAGTTTATCTTTAGGGCTGACCGAAACAATTTTACCTCTATATGCCGATTCGGTTAATGTCCCTCTAGCACAGATGGGTTTTATATTCGCGTTTTCTCCCCTGATTTCATCATTTTTTCAGTTTTTTATGTCAAGTCTTTCTGATAAATATGGTCGGAAAGCTATTCTCTTGGCTAACCGGGTTTCATCCGCATTTACTATCGGCTTAACACCTCTAGCAACACGTACGGTCTCACTGACAGCACTACGATTTTTAGATTCGATTAGTGCCCGAGTTATTGTTTCCCCATTAAGATACGAAAACTCGGAAGGTGAGAAAAGGATTCGATTTCTTTCCATAGAAAGATCTCTCTCGACAGTGGTGATGGCTGGTGCAATGATTATATCTGGCTATTTGCTAATGAATTTCAACTTTTTATTTGTCTTTGCTATGGCTTCTCTAATGCAAGTTATTTCGTTTTTACTTGCTTCCCGGATAAAAGAAACATTTTTTCTCAAAAAGCCAAAAACCTTTAGAACAATTATGACAGAGATCTTTTCTGTTAGAGAAATTAAGACTGACGTGCGTCGAATTTCAGCTTCACAGTTTTTTGTTACCCTAGCGATGAGTTTTGGGGAAGGATTTATCCTTATTCTGTTTTTAAATAACGTGCTTAAAGCGCCACCACTGATTATAGGATTAACCCGTGCAGGAGCCTATGTATTATATGCAGTTCCAACTTTATTTTTCTCTAAGCTAGTTTTATCTTGGATGAGGACTTGGTCAAACAGTAAAGTATATGCTGCTTCATTTATAATTGCGAGTATATTCATGTTCCTTATTGGACATTCTTTTGACCCCTTCCATGTTTTTATTTTTTATTCTCTCTTTGGAATTGTTAGGGGCTTCGCGATTCTCCCCCAGATGGCTTTTATGAGCAGCAACTCAGAGGGGATGGTAGGAAAGAGTTTTGGCCTTTTCCGATTAGTTGGATCTATCGGCTCCTTGCTTGGAGGACTAGTAGCTCCTGTCATGGCTTCTATTTACGGTTTTAGGCTTCTCTTCACCATCTCTGCGTTTTTAAATATAATCACTATTATTCCGATAATCATTAAACACCGCTAAAAAAATTGATCAGAACGTATTAAGATGTTTTCGCGTTGGGGAACCTTTGAGCGCAGATGACTGTAATATATATGAGTCAAATATGCTTGTAGGTTTATTGTAAAACTTTATTTAGCTTGAACGCTTTCTATTAGCAAAATTGATTTGGAGAGTGATGTCATGGGACTTATTTCCGGATTTGAAGACTTAGAGAAGAGAATTGTAGGTCAAGGTGCTTGTACTGGTTGTGGGGCTTGTGTGATTTCATGCCAGTATAAGGATATCATTGAATATTCTGAAGGGAAACCGAATAGTGTAGGCGAGTGCCAAATCTGCGGGTTTTGTTCTCACGTATGTCCTAGGTATGCTCTACAAAGAACTGAGTTGGAGCGCTTTGTCTTTGGACGCGTAAGAAAACGTGAAGAAGATTTTGGAGTATGTCGGGATATTTACGTGGCTAAGAGCACGGATAATGAGGTTTTGAAACACTGTCAGGATGGAGGAGTGGCAACAGCATTGATCAATATGGCTTTGGATTCGGACATAATTGATGGGGCAATTATCTCGGGTGTTAATCCTTCGATACCATGGCTTCCTATGCCTTTTTTTTCAACTAATAAACACGAGACTGTTCGATATGCTGGAACGCGATACACATACTCTCCAAATCTTCTCGCTTTGGGTAAAAATACTGGCGAATTTGCTAGACTAGCCTTTGTAGGAACTCCCTGCCAGATCCGAGCCCTCCGCCAGATGGAGAAAATATTATATTGTATACGCCCAGACTTGGATAAGAAAATCTATTTCCTCGCATTCACGATAGGTCTATTCTGTTCTGAAAGTTTTACGTATGAAGGACTGATGCAGAAAAAAATTCAAAATGAGATGGGCATTGATCTTAACGACATAGAAAAAATCAACATCAAGGGCGGCATGTTACTGACGCTGAAAAACGGGAAGACCGTGAAGATACCGTTGAAAGAGGTTCGTCCTTATGCTGAAGAAAAATGTGCATACTGTGATGACTTCTCAGCTGAATTTGCGGATATTTCACTTGGTGGTGTAGGACTTGATAGAAGAACATTCGCTGTCATACGAACTGAGCAAGGTGAAAAAATCTTTAATCAAGCCATACAACAAAAGAAACTCGATATCAAGCCAGTAAATGAGTTTGCACGAGCTTACAACCTGCTTATTCGACTCTCGAAAAATAAACAGAGTAATGCACGAAAGATCGAAGAGCAATATATAATCGCCAAAAAATAAATTAACTCTGATATTTTTCCATTTTTTAAGTAACAAAACGAGTGCGGTTCATGAATGTTAATATTCTATTAGAGATAATAATTGTTTTTTAATTGATAAAGGAAAGGTTTGCTATGTCTCAGATAATAAAAATTGGTGTGTTGAAGACTGGATGTGTAGGATCTTCCTCCCTTCTTGAGTTCTTATTTGATGAAAGGGCTGAACGATCAGATATTGAAGTCGAAGTATCCGGCACTGGGCCTAAAATAGGTGTTAAGCAATGTAAAGAAGCTGCATACTCAATTCTTTCGAAAAAACCACATTTGGTTCTTTATATTGGCCCTGGACAGTCAATTTCAGGGCCTAAAGAAGTTAGAAAGATTCTACAGGAAGCAGATATTCCTACTATTGTAATATCTGATGGACCAACCATCAAAATCGCTAAAGAGCTAACATCAAATGGCTTCGGCTATATCATCATTGGTGCCGATTCGATGATTGGAGCAAGACGAGAGTTTCTGGATCCCGTAGAAATGGTTTTATACAATACCGATGTAATGAAGGTTCTCGCGATAACTGGTGTTCTAAGGATTCTAGTGGATGCAATTGATAGAGCAATTCAGTGTTTAAAAAAAGGCGAACCCCCTGAGTTGCCTCATATCGTTATCGATAAAGAAAAAGCTGTGGAAGCGGGTGGTTTTGAAAACCCCTATGCACGATCAAAAGCAATGGCTGCTTATGAGATCTCAAGACATGTTGCAGAACTTAATGTAGAAGGATGTTTCAG
>CP070659.1:480887-483916 GCA_020355125.1 Candidatus Bathyarchaeota archaeon | reverse complement strand
TATGTAATAGACATAGCTCTATCTCGTATTTCTTTCATTATTATCTTGGAATAGTTTTCTAGCGTCGTAATTTGGTTTTCTAAGTCTTGAAATAATGATTGAAAGCGTTTGTGTTCTTTTTCACTCGTAATTTGTTTTATTAAATCATCTATGATTGAGGAAGATTTCTGGATTTGCTCCACCACTTCTTTTCCCTTTTTGGTTCTAATCCATATGCTTTTTTGATTCTCCTTCAGCAGAACACTTGCTTGTTTAATCTTCATCTGCATTGCTTTTATTCGCCAAATTTCAATTTTATCTGTTGCAACCAGATCTAACTTATTCGCTATCGTGGCACAGTTTTCGGCAACCGCTTCAATACGTTGACTCATGATGGTGTTCCTTCTTTAAAATAGCTTTTGAACGAGTTCCTCTAATTCTTTTATGAATCGCCCGAAATCAATGTTTTGGTAATTCAGCACCGATTGGGAATATGATGTGTCAATCCAATCGAAACATGTATACGTTTCCGAGTACGCAGCATCAACGATTATATCAAAGGGCTTATACATTTTGTTTATAAATTCTTCTCCAGTCATTTGCCAAGTTCTATCGCCTGCGATGTTAAAGGTGCTATCTCTTGCCCTTTTTGTTTTAAATGCGGATATTAGGGATTGGACGGTATCTCGTCTATCGATAAAGTTGACTCGCTGATCTCTCTTAAAGGGAATTACTTCAGGCAATTCTATTAACTCAACCGCGTATATTCCTGAGATTCGGAGGATAGTATAGGGTATATCCGATGATGTGAGTAGTTTTTCGCATTTTATTTTACTTGCAGAGTATGCATCAACTGCGGCAAGGAGGTGATCTTCGGTAACGGGAGGATTTTCATTCGCGGTGATCCCGTAAACCATAACTGAAGACGGAAATATTATGGGTATATTCTCGGATTTAATAGTGGATAATATGTTCTCGGTTCCTTTTACATTAACTTCTTCTGTTAATGGTTTATTGGCTTCACTTTGAGGGGGTAATATTGCCGCTAAATGAAATATCCCGTCGATGCCTTTCACAGCCGTTTCAAGGTCAGCTATGTTTCTAATATCGCCTTTCACGATGTCCACATATTCATTATTTTTTAATCTATGGAAATCTGCGTTAGGAATATCAAAAGCGTTTACCTCATGTTTGTCTGCGGTTAGCTTTTTGATAAGATCAGATCCAAGGCGGCCTGCTGCGCCTGTAACTAAAAATTTCAAAGGAGAAGGATCTCCTTTATCTCTTCGACAGTTGATCTACTGATATTCGAGGCTTAGCTTTCCATTTAAATCCTTTAGGAGGAACCAGGGGGTTGTCGGCGAAGTATTTTCGGAAATAGTATGAAGGTGGTTTTTTAAGATCCCTGTATTTTGGAAAACAGAATTGCCACCATTCTTTCGAAACAGGTTCCAGTGTTAAGTCGTAATTCTTCGTGCCCACGCCTAGCTCATCGCATACATTAATTTGAATCCATTGGCTAATATTTTTTTCAGATGAAACGAGTGTGAATTTTTCTGTTCCAGAATCCAGTGCTCCCTTTTCTTCGGATAAGGAATCAACTATTCCTCGCATCTGCATAGTCATATCTAGCGCAGCGGTATCTATTGCAACCATATCTTTCGATGCGAAGACTCCTAGATTTGGCATAATAGGTCTATCGGCAAATTGACCACAATCACAGCTAGGGGAAACATCTATACCAAAAGTGATGAACCCAACGTTTTCCTTACCAAGGTATTTAATAACTGCAGAAGCAGAATCAGCCATACCAATTGCCGTATATTCATACCATTCTTTCGGCATCGTCCTGATGCTACACTTATAAACTAGTTCACAACAAGCGAGGCAACCTATACACTTGTCAAGGTCATAAGTTAGTTGATCTTCAAGAACCTCAATAGCTTCCGCAGGACATAGATTTTGACACACGGTCCATTCTTCACAGACTTTTCCTTTACAGAAGGTTCCATCAAATTTCCAATCTTTAATCCCAACTTTGGGGTGTAGACACATATGCAAGATCGTTTTCCCCCGTTTCGAAACACAGCCTACTCCAATATTCTTGATTGATCCACCATATACTCCCCAGTCGTGACCTTTGAAATGACTCACTGCAATTATAGCATCTGCCTCTGCGATGGCTTTAGCTATATAAGTTTCATCTAATACTATTCCTTCCGAAAAATCCATGTATACGTCATCAAGTCCGAAAGGACCGTCGGCGATTACAATGGGGCAGCCCATGGTTTCTTCAGTAAAGCCGTTGTATGCTGCTGTGATGAGATAATCTTCAGCGGTTTGTCGGCTAGCAATAGTATAATACGGGAGCGTTGTTGTGTCAGTAACAAATGGCTTACCTCCTGATTCCTTAATTTTATCTACTATGACTCTAATCAAAATAGGTCTAAGATAAGCTGTGTTTCCCCATTCTCCCATGTGAACTTTTACAGCGACCCGATCTCCTTTTTTAAAACAACCTTTTAGGTCTGCTTTCTCGAATAATTGTTGGGTTTTAGCAACCAATCCTGAATTAAAATCTATGCATGTGGAATCCATAAAGTGAACATTTGCTTTCTCAATGCTTTGAGTCAAATTAATCTCCTCTAATCAAATAAATTATAAAATAACAATATATAATTTCGTATAGCAAGAAAATGAGCGTGCCCTACTTTCATCGTATAATGCGTATGTCAAAAGATCGAATGTTTCTCCTTTTGTTAAGTTAGCTAGTAGTTTCACATACGCAATAAGATCACTGGTTAAATTGAGGCTTTTTGAATCTTTAGACAGGCTTATTCTGTTCAAGAGAGAAAAACAGACGTTAGTTTATTTTGTTTAAGATAAACTATCTAAGATAAACTATGAAATAAGCGCGCACCCGCTAGCCAGAACATCTTTTTTCCGAAGTTTCTTGCCTTACTTAGGCCCTCCTCGTCTTTAGCCACTTCTTACAACAAGGCAACTATACCTAGCTAGCTAAAAGGAGGAGTCAAGCGTGTGCCGTTGAT
>CP070659.1:476466-480787 GCA_020355125.1 Candidatus Bathyarchaeota archaeon | reverse complement strand
GGTTTCTAATAGGATATCTCTCTTCTCATGAGATGCTGTGATGTCTAGAAAGACAAGTTCATCAGCACTTTGGTTTTCATAAACTTTTGCTAGCTTCACTGGGTCGCCTTCTATTTTCAAATTGATGAATTGTACGCCTTTGACGACTTTACCACCTTTTACGTCAAAACATGGAATTATTCTCTTAGCGAGCATTTTGAATTGCCTCTCAAGCTTCCTTAAAGGTAAATTTTTCTTCATAAAGAGCGGTTCCGACAATAACGCCATCAACACCAGTACCAGATAAGATTTGTAAATCTGTTAAGCTACCTATGCCACCGGATGCTATTACTGAAATAGTAACTGCGCTAACTAGCTTTCTAATTTTTTTGATAGATGGTCCTTTCAAAGTTCCGTCAACATTTATAGGAGTGAATATTATGGTTTCAATTCCCATGTCTTCTAAAGAGCGTGCAAAGTTTAGGTAGGTAAGATTGGAGCTTTCTTTCCATCCATGGATTGCTACTTTGTTATTTCTCTCATCTATAGCCACAGCAATACGCTTTGTTCCACAACTTTGGATAATTTCTTCTAGTAAAGCTGGCTTTTTAACTGCAATTGATCCTAATATTATTCGGAAAGCTCCGCGTTCTAAGAATGTTTTTACACTGTTTAAAGTTCTGATGCCTCCGCCAATTTGAGCCTTGATGGGCAAGCTTATGATCTCTTCAATGACTTTGAGATTTTGTCCAATGTTGAGAGCTGCATCTAAGTCAATTAAATGAATAAGTTCTGCTCCTTGTTCACGATAACGTTTAGCTACGTTTCTGGGATTGTTGGAATAGATTTTCTTATTTGCTGGATTTCCTTTAACGAGTCTAACGCATTGCCCATCCATCAGGTCGATAGCTGGAATAATTTTCACTAGACTATCTCCTCACGTTTTTTACGAAGTTGTTAAGTATAATCAAACCATTGTTGCTACTTTTTTCAGGGTGAAATTGTGTAGCAAATATGTTCTGTTTGGCAACGATTGAGGGAAACTTTGTACCATATTCGGTGGTGGTAACTATTACCGTAGTATCTTGGGGCTTGGGTATATAGGAATGAACAAAATAGAAGTAGGAATTGTCCTTTACACCTTCTAATAACGAATGATGCTTAACTATATCGATAGTATTCCATCCTATTTGAGGTATTTTCACATTGTCTGGTAGTTTTACAATATCTCCCTTAATTAAATCAAGTCCCTCCAATAAGCCTCCTTCAAAACTCTGTGTGAATAGAAGTTGGAGACCTAAACAGATTCCAAGAATAGGTTTTCCCTCTTCTACATGCTGCTTTAAGAGATCGGACAAAGACGCTAGGTCTCTAATAGCGGTAGAGAATGCGCCTACGCCAGGTAGAACAATCGCGTCAGACTCGCGTATTTCTTTAGGATTATGTGTTACAAGAATTTCTGCTCCTGTTCGTTCTAATCCCCTTCTGACGCTTCTAAGGTTTCCAACGCCATAATTGATTATTGATATTTTCGGCAAAGTCATAATACTCCCTTTGCGCTCGGAATTCTATCAATAATCCTAGGCTCTAATGCTGCAGCTTCTCTTAATGCTAACGCCATGGCTTTTATGGCGGCTTCAATTTTGTGATGTTCGTTGCTTCCATACAGGACTGTAAGGTGTAAATTTATTTTTGAAGACTGAGCAAAAGATGTGAAGAAGTGCTCAATATCTTCCATTATTAAATCTTCGATTTTAGGCTGATTGATGTTTAGATCGATGATAGCGTATGGTCGGCCCCCTAAATCAATTACTGCTCGAGCCAGAGACTCATCCATTGATACATAAGCTGTACCAAATCTTCTGATGCCCTTACCTTCTTCAAGGGCTTTTTTAACGGATTCACCAAGTGCCAACGCGACATCTTCCGTCACATGATGTTTTAGATCCCCTTTTGCTTGTAGTGATAAATCGAATAAGCTATGTTTTGTAAGGGTTGTGAGCAGATGGTTCAGAAACTTTATGTTTGTTTCTATTTGGCTTTCTCCAGTTCCATCAATGTTTAGATCTACACTTATCTCAACTTCTTTAGTTTTTCTTACAACTACGGCTTTTCTCATCTAACTTCTCCCTCCTCTACCTAGTCAATAGATGTGAAATATCGTTTATATTCGTCATAACAGCGTTAGCGCCACATTCAATAAATTTTGAAATTAAAAGGTCTGGATCATGTGATGAAGATAGGACGCCAAAAAAAAGGACGTTTTTGATGCCTTTCATTCTCACATTTTTGATAAGTAATGCATCTGCAATACTATCTCCAACATATGCAAGGAGTTGATGCTTATCTACATATTTCTCGATATGTTTTATGAAGGGTGCTGGATTTGGTTTGCCAAAATCTGGACATTCGTAGTTTTTACTGAACGCAATGAGATCATCAACAAATACAGATCGTTCTAGATCAAAGTAATCATTGAGGTGATTCTTTTCAATAACGTATATTCCTTGAGCCCGTACCCTTTCAGAGTATATTTGAAGCTTACCATATTTTTGATAAAGGAAGTCTAAGGTTTCCTCATTCGGTATAAGAATCTCATTTTCTAATAAACTCTCATCAAACTTAAATATCGAGGGTTGAGCATAAAAACGACTGTACAGCTCTTTTCCAAGATAGATTTCCTCAAATAGACGCTTCAATAAATCAGGGTCATCTAGGCTATACGGAATCATTTTTCTAATTAGGTTATTATTACTGTAACAATCACTCAGAAATGGAGCTTCTAAAGGCTCTCCTTGCTCCTTGATCAAGGCTAAGAACCTGGTTAATCCCCAAGTGTCATCGTTTTTTAACTTGACAAGTTTGGATATATCTATTCCATGATTCCGAAAGAGGCATCCAATATCTTGTAAAACTTCAAGAAAACTAGATAGTTTTGAATATTGGCCGTCATCGAGCTGTTCTCTTATGTTTTGAAGAACATTTCCTTGCATTTTCCTCATAATGATGGATAAATAATAGGTTATAGCTCCATAAGATAAGACCCAATCGTTATTGTATAAGCCAATGTCTTTAAACTTTTGAATATCTTCAAAACTGATAAGCTTTCCACTTTCTCCTTCAAAACCTAAAATATTGAGAAAATAATGGTCGACAACATTTCTTATAGCCCTCCGAAAGGACTGGGACGTATAAACCATAACGCCATCAAAGTCAAAAACCATCCTTTCTAGACTATTGATTGTCTTTATAGAATCCCTTTTGAGATAGATTTTCCTATCGTTATTCACGCATTGATAAGACATATAGCTACACCTTAAATCGACACATCATATTTTACGTTTATTGTATTTATTTCAACGTTCACATGCACACAATATTAATCTCGTATTGACACTGATCTCGCGTGGCCATCAAATCCCTCTATTTCTGCAAGAGCTAATGTTAAATCCCTTAGTTGTAAAAAGCCATTTCTATTACACTCTAGGAAGTTGATTCTTTTTACGAAGTCATTTATTGAGAGGCCTGAATAGGTCTTAGAGTAACCGCCAGTTGGGAGAACATGATTTAATCCAGCTGAATAATCTCCAAACGCAACAGGCGAATAGTGACCTAGAAAAATTGCACCCGCATTTTGAACTAAATTAACGGTTCGTCTAGGGGATTTTAGTTGGATGTGAAGATGTTCAGGGGCAATCAGATTAGCGTTCTCAATAGCCTCTTCAATATCTTTCACAACAACTGTGTATCCATTCGATTGGATGGAAGAGCTAATAATTTCTCTTCTAGAAAGCAACTTTCTTTGTTTCTCAATTTCTTCATTTACTCTTCCAGATAGATCTTTAGAGGTAGTTAAGAGGATCACCAATGAGTTAGGGCCATGTTCGGCTTGGGCGAGAATATCTGACGCTATGAATGAAGGCTTAGCAGTGTCATCAGCTATAATTACTATTTCACTTGGACCTGCGGGAAGATCTATCGCCACATCTTTACTTACTTCTTGTTTTGCTGTTGCAACATAGATGTTTCCGGGGCCAACTATTTTATCTACTTTAGGAATCGTCTCTGTGCCATATGCCATTGCGGCAATAGCTTGCACTCCGCCAACGCGAAAAACGTCAGTTACCCCTGCTAAATCCGCTGCGATCAGGGTAGCTGGATTCACTTTTCCTCCTTTTTTTGGTGGGGTGCAAACAATAATCTTCTTAATTCCGGCTATCTTTGCAGGAATGGCACACATTAATAGTGAAGATGGATAACCATGAACCCCACCAGGCGTATATATACCGATTGACGATAATGGTTTCATTATTTGGCCAACAGTAACGCCTTTTAATGTTTT
>CP070659.1:473203-476366 GCA_020355125.1 Candidatus Bathyarchaeota archaeon | reverse complement strand
CAGCTGCTTGTAGCCAGTCATATGTTGGAACATTCACAACATACATGTTTAGAAGCTCACCCATCATGCTTGCGAACTCAAAAAGTGCCTGAAACCTTCCGTGGTCATCATAAGGTTCGCCAGCGTACGCAGTCAAAAACTCCCCTCGCTGATTCACTTCATCACACACAGCTGGAACATGATGTTGCCAGCATCCAGCTCCTAAAAAGTTAAGATATTCTTGACAGGTCTTATTTTTTGAAAGAATCCTTTCTATGTGCCGTCTCAAAGAGTATTCGGACAAGAAAGGTTTGGGCAAACTCATATTTTTCTTGAGTTTAAGTTTCTCTGGGATATCCTCGAAGAAATCCTCCATGCTCTTTGCTTCAACCTCTTTGAGCATCTGGTTCTTTGCTGTGGGCACAGAGTTCGGGATGTACGGATAAACAATTGGTTTTTCTTTACTCATACTCCACTCCTCAAGTGGTCATTCAAGCACCCGCACTGCTTTTGTTTTAAAAATGGGCTCAATACAAAATCACCTTTACAAGAATCTTTAGGTAAAGTTATTTATAACATGAATGCTCGCGCATTTTGTAAATGTGAGCTACGGTTCTGAAAAGAATCTAGATGAATTTATGAAAGGGGTAATAATTACCAACCATTTGGTAGATGGAGCTTACAGAAGGAGATAAAGCAAAACACTAGTCAGCGCGCGCGAGAGACATTAGGTTTGTACTCTAGTTTTCCTTTCATTCATTCTAAAGTCGGAATAATAAACGGTCCCTCTGGTATAGCAGCTATCTTAGCTTCCTTCCCTGTCATCTTTAAAGCAAGTTCTAAAGCCTCTTCAGGCGTGGACGCAGGCATCATCATCATATCCTCAATGTAAGAGTGCTTCACCCCCTTCGTCATAAGGATAACCTCTGCATTGTTCAGGATCCAAGCTAAAAATTGAGCTTGCCACTGATCGTTTAAAGGTTCGTTCTCACGTATCTTCTTCAATAACTCGTCAGAACTCTTAACACTAACCAGCAGATCGAAAAAATCTTTGTGAATAAGACCGTCTAGGCATTCTGCCATAACTACGATCACTCCTCCCTTCTTTACGATGAGCTCCGCAGTAGCCATGCCCTTTATGGTCTGGTATATGTTCCGGTCTAGCGGGTAGCCTCCGTTACTTGTAATTACAATGTCGACTCTCTGTGAGACAGGAATGTTGACAAACTTGGATAAGAAATGAACTCCAGCCCTATAGGCTTTCATAAAGTCTCCTGCAAACGCTTTTGCTATACGGTGCTCCTTATTTACTATAACATTCACTATAAAGCCTAGTTTCGCTATCTTTGCCGCCTCTACACCATCTTGATATATTACGTTTCCATCCAATATACCATAGCGGGAATTAGGGTGTGCAATCATCTCGTAGCTATGATTCTGAAACACGCTTTTTTTACCTGCTATGCCAGGCATAACTATTTTTCGTCCACCGCTGTATCCTGCAAAGAAGTGGGGCTCGATCAGACCTGTGCTTACAATGAAATCTGCGTTTACGGCTCTTAAGTTTAGAATCACATTCGTTCCAAATGATGTTTTGCCTAGATCGATCAAGTTTTCGTCATTTTTGCATCTGTGGTTTATTACAGCCACTTTTTCTAAAACTTCTTTCCCAAGAAGCTCTTCCATCTCTCGCCTAGAAGCAGGTCGATGTAAACCGTTAGCAATGAGTATCTCCATATCATCATATGTGACTCCAGCCTCCTTCAATGTTTTAATCACGTGTGGAGCCACTATGTTGTCGGGTATAGCACGTGTTATATCACTAACCAGTATTGCGATTTTATCTCCTTTGTGTACTAAATTGTTGAGAGAGGGCGACGCTATTGGGTTTTTTATGGCTCTCCCAACTTCCTCTCCTTCGTCTTCTGCTGATGGCGTGATTTTCGACTCGACAACCGAGAGAAGGGTCTTTCTAGGGATATCTAACGCAACATACGATCTTCCATATGGAAACTTAAGTATAGCCATCCCCCAATTTTAAGAAATTAAAATATTTCCTTAATCTAAAAAACTTCTTTTTTAATAAATTCTAGCGTTAGCTGAAGTGCATCCGCTACCAGTAGGAACTAATAGTGATCGCAACAACTATCATAAAGGGCACGTCAGTGATTTGGAAAATCTGTCAGAATAACGCTAGTGTGTCCAACCTTTTATCGTGTTTAGTGCGTTCTGTGCTCCCCTTATGAGGAAGGTATCATCATCATCAATCGAGTTAAATATGAATCCCTTTTCGATAGCCCAGTTGATATTGTTTATAGTTGCAAACATCCCTGCAGCTTTATTCCATTTTTTAGAAGCCGTTAATACTTTGTCAAAGGCCTCTTTATATCTATGTTCATCCCACTTAGGTGGGACTCCATATCCTAGACTACAAGAGAGATCCCAAGGTCCGATATAGCATGCATCAATTCCTTCAACAGATAGTATTTCATCTAGGTTCTTCAAAGCTGTGGCTGTCTCAATTTGTACTGCAATGAGAAGCTCATCGTTTGCTGTTTTAAAGTAATCTGGATCGAACATGGCGGCTCTCCTTGGGCCAAAACCTCTGATTCCTTCAGGTGGATATTTGCATGCACGAACGGCTGCGACAGCGTCTTCCTTGGAGTTCACCCATGGAATTAGGACGCCGTATGCACCAATGTCGAGGACCCGTTTAATGATGACTGGGTCATTCCACTGTGGACGTACAATTGGAACGCATCCTTTCACTGAGCTCATAGATTGAATCATTTTCTGAATGGTTTCCAATCCGATAGGGGAATGCTCTGCGTCGATTAATAACCAATCGAATCCAAGATGGGACAACCACTCTGTAACATCTGGGTGACCTATCCCAACGAATGTTCCAATCGAGACTCTACCTGCTCTCAATTTTGTTTTAACAGGGTTCTTCACACCATATCACCATACAAATAACTTTCAACACATGATTTATTTCAGTGAAGTAGTAAATAAAACTATATCTAGTTAGCTAACTAGATGCTAGCGCGTGCGCGCTGCAATTAAAATAAGGTGAAAACGATTTGGAGATCGATCCTGATCTCTGCGTGGGTTGCGAGCTCTGTCTACCTTACTGTCCTATGGATGCTATCTATCTCGAGAACAGACTCGCCAAAATAGTTCT
>CP070659.1:457372-473103 GCA_020355125.1 Candidatus Bathyarchaeota archaeon | reverse complement strand
TCAGCCGTTCGTGCGTCCTGATAATATAGTTTCTACATCGTAAGGTATTGAGTTTTAAAGAGTTCGTCGGCATGAATATGGACTTTAGTGTTTAGAATCAGTATTGATAACAATTATGCCAAATTCATAAGCATTATACATAGACCAATTCTATTTGATTTTAGCTGAAGAAAAGCTGCAAGTGTAATTATATTCCTAGAGAAGACTGTAAATGATAACAAGCGTATCCGCCTTACTATTGACGACATTGATAATGGGGCTTACTGGATATTATGCAACTAAGCCAGAAGAAAAGCCGCCAGCTATCAATCTAGATATAAATAAAGGTTTAATGTCTTGGTATTCACTACGGCCCAATATTGCGTATAGTGAAAAAAAACTATTTACTCAATATTCTAAACAATTATTTCAGAGAAAATGCAATCCAGACACTATTTTAGCCCTTAATAGCTGGATGCAAGAAATAATGAAAGGATGGAAGAACAATTATAATAGTTATGGATTACATGAGCTTTTATTCCGCATGAAAACTCAAGTTCCTTATCTTCTCTTGTACACTATCGCTCACTTTTTCGCGGTGTCAAGTAATCAATCAAACAAAGGTCCGAAGCCAAATATTACCTATAAAATTGCACATGATGAAAAAATAGTTCCGACACTCATCAAGATGGCCGTATCTTGTTTAAACGTAGCGCTCGAAACAGCTAAGACCGAAAGCGCTTCTAAGGAGAAAATTTTTTCCCCTCAAAATTGGATTAAAACAAAAACGTGTCTAAAAGAGATTAATATGGCTGTCACAACAAAGATAATGATGTTACCGACATTCCCTAATGGAACAGATATAAAAAAGACTATGTTCCTTCCTCAAGAATATTTTGAAACGCGCTGATAGAAAAAACAGGAGAGACTAGAGTGCCCGCGCGATCAGGATAGGTACTATCGTGTATTTTACCTGTTGCACGCCCCTTATTGATCTAACTCTGCTGATAAAATTTATGACGTCTTCAACATCTCCTTGGGCAATGAAGACTTCTAGGCAATAATTCCCTCCAAGATGAATGTGCATGTTGCCTGTGACTAACTCGTTAAACTCATGACGTAATTTCATCAATCTTTCATCGACATCTCGCCGCTCATATTCGCTTATAGTGGTTATAGTTGCTGCAACTCTTCCCCTTTCTAGGCGACTCAATTCATATTCTGACAGGGAATTTCGGATCGCGTCTCTGATGGCTTCTGAACGACTCGAATAACTTTTATCCTTTATTAACGCATCGAGTTTCCTCAGTAAATCATTTGTTAGGGACATGCTCACTACTGGCATTTCATCTCAATAATAAAGAGATTGTGATAATTATTAAAATTTATTAAAAAAACGCTTTCTATTAGCACTACTTTAATATAGATTCCTTCGGCATAAAGAAAATATATTCATTCTAAGAAGTGGGTTCCATTGGATAAAAAGGTATCAGACTTACTTCGCATATTGTTTACAGGTTCAATCATTGTAGTTACTATATTAGGCCTTTGGCATAGTGACTTACCTTTTGACCCTTTGGCTTTACTAACAATTACTCTCGCAGGTTATCCCGTTTACAAAGAAGTCTATTATGCTTTAACAGAGAAGACGATCACGATGGAAGTGGCAATGACCATTGGTATTGCTGCATCCTTAATTATAGGCGAATCACTAGCATCGATGATCATTCTATTTTTCACTCTTTCGGCTGAATTTATCGAAGACTTCACCATTGATAAGAGCCGAAAATCGATTGAGGAATTAATCACCCTCTCCCCTAAAAAAGCCTTCATCAAAAAAAATGGTGAAGAGATAGAAGTAGATATCGATACCATAGAAAGGGGCGATATCGTCGTTATTCGACCCGGAGAGAAGGTTCCAATTGACGGAAACATCGTGGAAGGAACCGCCCTCATTAATCAAGCGCCTATCACAGGCGAGTCTCAACCAGTAGAAAAAACAAAAGGTAATGAAGTCTTCGCCGGGACAATAATTCACACAGGCTTTCTTGAAGTCGAAGCAACGAAAGTTGGCGAAGATACAACACTAGGAAAAATCATTCAACTCATTGAAGAAGTAGAGTCCTCAAAAGCCCCGGTTCAGAGGTTTGCAGACCGATTCGCTACACGTTTCGTACCACTAGTCCTGTTTATTGCTGGCATTGTAGCTCTATTCACTCAAAACATCATGTCAACCATTTCAGTTATCGTTGTAGCTTGCCCTTGTGCTATTGCAATGGCTACTCCTCTCGCAGTCATTGCTAGCATTGGAAAAGCCGCTAAACAAGGGATAATCATCAAAGGGGGCGTCTACCTTGAAGAATTGAGTAAAACAAACACCGTTGTCCTCGATAAAACAGGAACCCTTACCTATGGAGTGCCCCACGTAATGGATATCAAAGGATTTCAAGAACACGACGAAAAGGACATCATCACCTATGCCGCTATAGCTGAACTCCACTCTGAGCACCATCTCGCTGAAGCGATAGAGAGAAAAGCTTCAGAATTCAATCTCGAGGTTCCCCCTCATCAACGTTGCCAACTTATCGCAGGAAAAGGCGTTATGTGCCAGTATGAGGACAAAACGATCCTCTTAGGGAATAGAAACCTCATAAAGGATAATCAATTAGACATCCCAAACACAATAGAGGAATACATGATCGAGCGCGAAAATGAAGGAAAGACAGCGATAATCATTGCCCACGATAACCACGTGTGTGGCGTCATAAGTATAGCGGATGTGGTTCGAAGAGAAACCCTTGAAGGCTTGAAGGGATTAAAGAACCTTGGTATTAACGATTTCATTATGATGACCGGAGATAATGAACGAACAGCTAAAATCATTGCCGAGCAAGTAGGGATCAAAAAAGTTATGGCTGAAATGCTTCCACAAGAAAAAGTCGAGAAGGTTGGAGAGCTAGTTAAACAAGGAAAAAAAGTTTTAATGGTTGGAGACGGAGTCAACGATGCTCCAGCACTCGTCGAGGCTAGCGTCGGAATTGCCATGGGGGCAGCTGGAACCGATGTAGCTATTGAAACAGCTGACGTAGTATTGATGACCGATGACCTTCGTAACATCACTACATCTGTACGTATTGGCAAAAGAGCCTTCACAATCATCAAACAAAACATTGCAGCTAGCATCTTTTTCAATATAGTCGGTATCACTCTTGCTTCTTTAGGCATCATCAATCCGATGATAGCTGCAGCTGTCCACGCCCTCCCCGATATAGTCTTGTTTTTGAATTCCTCGAGGCTCTTAACCTAATAATTAGTGGCGTGATGTAAAAGTGCTTTATTCTCGTATTTTGATATAATCATTATCTTGGAGTAAAAAAGGTAAAAAGTCTTATCTCTTCGTTTTAGGCTCGTGCGCGCTGAAGCAAAGATTACGGCGTATCTGCTCCCAATAAGTAATAATTTTTGCTGGAAAATTCTAATTTTTAGGGTACCACTGTTTTATCTTTACCTGGAGCAACAAAAAAGGCTATTAATAATTTCTCTTTTCCTATGTTTGTAACCCCATGAAGTATACCTGCGTCTATATAAAGTGACATCCCGGGCTTTATAGGGATCTCTTTCTTTTCTTGGCCAAGATAGACGATGCCTTTACCACTAATGACGTAGTAGACTTCTTCGGATTCCGGATGAATGTGAGCCTCGAGACCCTCCTTTGGGCTGAAGTATCCTATTGAGAACCGGAAGTTCTTTGCTCCAACATTATCTGGAGTAAAAATAACTTTCAAAGTGCCGCCCAAGGCTCTTCTTGTAGGCGCATCTTCTAATCTCACTATATTTCTATCAAACACGTTTTTACACTCCTCCTTTAATTATATCATTGAAGGCATTTTTCTAATTAATAAGTATCGGGGAGACACGCATGCGTTTTGACAAACGCGCGCGCTTAGGTATTCGCTTAAAAGTATAGATAATGATTTCAATCAAGGTTTCAGAATACTGGTTCTTGGGTGTAACATTGAGTAGCTGACGTATAGGTTAAGGTTTCCGATTTTGTCATAGTTCCTGATGCTATATCTAATATTGTTTTATATAGCCTTTCTCCGACCTCATTTATTGTCTCGGATCCCTCAATTATTGTTCCTGAATAGAAATCTAGGAGCCATCCTGCTAGGTCGCGAGTGTTCGGATTCGCTGTTGTCCATAAGAGGGGTGCAACGACGCCTCCAGATGTATAGAAGATGGAGTCGTTTTGTATACCGCCGCCTCCAAGTTGAAAGATAACTAGCTGAGCTCCGGCAGCTGCATAACCCATAAAGATCGAATTCATAGTCATCCAGTTATCGACAAAATATAGGCCTGTTTTCGTAGGGCGTTCAGAATATTTTAGGACGCCTTGTATGGGCATAGATCCGGATTTATAAATGGCGCCAAGGGATTTCTCCTCTAGAGTCGATAATCCTCCTGCAATATTGGATGGAACGGGATTAATTGTTCGAAGGTCTTGTCCTACGGATTTTGCTTGGTCATCTACACGTTGAGCAGCATCATTAAGTGCTTTCGCCACTTCACGATTGATCGCTCTTTTTGCTAGTATATGTTCTGCGCCTACTATCTCAGTGGTTTCCCCAAAGAACGCTTTCCCTCCCGCTTGAACTAGTTTATCATAGACATAGCCTATTACCGGGTTCCCTGCGATTCCAGAGGTTGTGTCAGAGGCTCCGCATTTAACACCGACAGATAGCCACTGATCATCAAAACTTTTTCTGCGCAGTTTAGATGCCTCATAAACCATTTCACGAGCTAGTTGAGTGCCGTGGGAAATCACTTCCAAGGTGTCTTCATTGTTCACGCCAATTACCTCTACGCGTTTGCCTGTTTTAGCAATTTGATCAGCTAAAATATCTGCTGTTAATTCAGGATAAGCGCCGCCTAACGATCGACTATTTATTATCACCGAAGCTACGTTTGGATTACATCCTAAACCAACCATGGTTCTGGCGATGGTTGCTCGATCCTCTTGGGATCTTCCACTTCCAGTGTCAGCAGTGACTAAAGTTTTTGTTCCGTGAACAAATTGACAAATCTGCTGCGAAATTACCCCCGATGGGAGGGCTAAAACATAATTACGCGTGCCTACGGACCCATCTGGTCTTTCATAGCCTAAAAAAGTCATATTAGGTTTTCGCCTCCAATTAAGTCGCCTCGTCCTCGAGAGCCTTCGACATTGTGAATATGGACGAGATATCCCTTTTGGATAAATTTGCTTGCTTTTCCAATGGCTTCTCCATACTTATATACGGCGTCATCTCGTGCAATATCCGTTAAGGCTATTTTAAAGCCAAAGGGAATCTTCTCCTTCGCTTCCACAATTTGTCTGTCTCTTTCCAACATGGCAGCAATTTGGTCACCCTTCTCGATATCCGCTATGACTGTCGCTACATTATCTTTTGGATTCATCCTTAACGCGCGTTTAAGCACCATCTTAATCATTAAATGGTATTGTAGCATCAGTTTATAATGTATTAGCTTGAAATCTTCACAATAGATGCGTCATAAACATTGTCCTATCAAAGACAATTCTTAAATATGTCATTTTATATCCAGTTTTGCTTAGTTATTGTCAACGGATCTGAGAATATGTCATCTATAAAAATCGGTTCAAACGAACCTGAAATCCCTAAAAAATGGTACAGTATACTCTCTGATTTACCAAAACCACTACCACCACCTGTAGATCCCGCGATCAAAGCTCCTGGACCGGGGATTGCCCCAAAAGTTTTTGCTAAGACCGTTCTCGGACAGGAGTTTACTAAAGACCGTTGGATTACAATCCCTGAAGAAGTTCGAGACGTTTATCGGATATGGAGACCTACTCCTATGATACGAGCATTTAGACTGGAGAAGGCTTTGAAGACGCCTGCAAAAATCTTCTACAAGTATGAGGGTGTTAATCCTCCAGGCAGCCACAAGCCCAATACCGCTGTCCCACAAGCATACTATAATATGAAGGAAGGAGTCGAGCGCTTAACGACAGAAACAGGTGCCGGACAATGGGGCTCAGCATTGGTTTTCGGCGGTATGCTCTTTGGACTTAAATCAACTGTGTACATGGTGAGAGTTAGTTATGATCAAAAACCCTATCGAAAATCCCTGATGCAGCTCTGGGGAGGAGATGTTTATCCTAGCCCTAGCCAGCAAACAGAAACTGGAAGAAAACTTCTAGAGGAAGATGCGAATAATCCAGGAAGCCTTGGGATAGCTATCAGTGAAGCGGTGGAGGATGCTCTTGTCAACGATGATGCCAATTATACGATTGGTAGCGTCTTCAACCACGTACTACTCCACCAAACCGTGATAGGTCTAGAAGCCCAAGAACAGCTTAAAACTGCCGAAGAGTATCCCGATATAGTTGTAGGATGTATCGGAGGAGGAAGCAGTTTCTCAGGGCTTTTCTGGCCCTTTTACTATGACCGAGTTTCAAAAAAGGCGCCCAAAAATACCCGCTTTATCGCCGTTGAACCTACTGCTTGTCCCTCGATTACCAAAGGCACATATACCTACGACCATGGAGATACTGCACGATTGACCCCCCTCTTCAAAATGCACACGTTAGGCCACGAGTTTATTCCACCACCAATCCATGCAGGCGGCCTTCGATATCACGGTAAAGCGCCAACACTTTGTCTCTTAGCACAGGAAAAAGAAGTCGAAACCCGCGCCTATAATCAAATCGAGGTCTTTGATGCTGCACGACAATTCGCACAAAGTGAAACCATTGTACCCGCTCCAGAGCCCGCTCATGCCATTAAAGGTGCCATCGACGAAGCTATCCGGTGCCGAGAAACAGGTGAAGAAAAAACAATTCTGTTCCTTCTCTGTGGTCATGGTTACTTCGATATGCAAGCCTACAATGATTTTCTCAGCGGAGTGCTTCTTCCCTACGAATATCCAGAAGCGAAGATTCGAAAAGCAGTTAATAAGCTGAGACAACTATATCCCTGGGTTGAGAAACTCCCCTTCTAATAGCTCTCCTTTTTTTATCTCAGGTTTTTCAAGAAATTAGCGCGCGCGTTATTATTACGTCTCAAGATATTCACGTTGTTTGTATAAGCGGCAGTTCTTTTTTCTACAATTAGGTAAATATAGGTTGTTAAACTACAATGTATTAGGGTTAAAAAAATGGGCAGTCACAATTGTTCAATATGTTGCGTCGGAGACGCTTTTATCAGCAGACGCTTATCGGTGCACCAAAATAATGAACAATTCTTTAATATGATAAAAATACTGCGAGGTGCCGATGTCTCTGTACTGAATCTTGAGACAGCAATACATAGCTTCGAAGGATATCCGCTGGGTGAAGGGAAAGGTGATGCTTATGGTCAAGCTGATCCTTATATTGCGGACGAAATAAAATGGGCAGGCTTCGACCTCGTTTCAAGGGCTAACAATCATTCGATGGACTACACCGTGGGAGGTCTTATCGCAACTACAAAACATCTTGATCGCGTCGGATTAGCCCATGCTGGTGCGGGTATGGATCTTGCTGAAGCAAGAGCGCCTGCTTGCCTCGAAACACCTAAAGGCATTGTGTCGATCATATCCGCGACTACCTACAACTTGGCTTTTGCTAGCTATCCTAGACTTGATCTTCAGGGGCGACCGGGGGTTAACCCGCTGCGAATCCAAACAACCTACTATCTCGATTCATACGATTTTCACGCGATGAAAAAAATTGTGAAAGCGCTCAATATGTGGCAGCCCAAAAGCTCAGAAGATGGTGAAGAATTTTTCTTTCCTCCGCGTCAACAAGTCTTTAAACTTGCAAAAGAAACAAAGACCGTCTATACGATCAATGAAACCGATTTCGAAAACAACATTAAAGCGATACAAAACGCAAAAAAATTATCCGATTGGGTAATTTTCTCATTACATGATCACTATGATGCCTTAACGGCTCCTGAAGGATATAATACGAAACAATTCACCACTGATCCTATAGAGTCCTTTGCAAGAGCCAGCATCGATGCTGGGGTAGATGTGTTCTTTTCACATGGGACACATATGTTGAGGGGCTTAGAAATATACAAGAGGAAACCTATCTTCTATGGCCTCGGAAACTTCGTCTTTCAAAGCACACTAATAAAAAAACAACCTTCAGACCTATTCGAAAAATATGGCTTAAGCCTCAACAGCTCAACGACTGACCTTTACGAAAAAAGGGAAAAATCTCCCCGACGTTTCTTCAATGAGCAAGAATATTGGGAAAGTGTTCTCGTTCATTGTCTTTTTCAAAATAAAAATTTAATTGAACTGAAACTCTATCCCCTCACTTTAAACTATCATTCGAAAAAACCGCTAAGAGAACAACGAACTACTGCCGGAATCCCCTCGCTAGCTACCAAAACTTTAGGGAAAAAAATTATCAAAGATATGAATTATCTGTCATCTAAATATGGCACAGAAATTCGGTATCATGACGGTATCGGCGTAGTCATTATTTAAAAAGCTCTACTGTGCGCAAAAAACACATATTAAAGCACGCATTACCCATAACACACCTAAGAACTACGCAACCCCTGCCTTTGCTAGCTACTGTACACTTTCTAAGATTATCGCGCGCTCTGACTCTGCTTAAATGAATACTTTTTCCTTTATGAAAATCTTTATTAAAACTAAACGATCTAGATGGCGTAAGTGGTATTAATGATGAGGTTAGAGTGTCCTAATGTAGGATTGAATTTGACAGATTGCAAGTGTACGAACCTTGAATGTAGCCGAAGAGGTATGTGCTGTGAATGTATTCGAAATCATCAATCTCATGGAAATTATCCGGCTTGCTTGAGATATGAACCTGAAAAAGAAAGCAATGTGAACATCACTCCCAAGCATAGCAAATAATTTTTCGATTATCTTTATAATAGTAAGTGCTAGGACTAACGCTAAGCATACGCCAGTCAGTCGAAATTTAAGGAGATAGAGGTAATATTGGATATAGCAAATCGATTGTGTAAAGGATTTTGGGTAGATATAGTTCTGTTTAATGGTAATGTGATGACGGTTGATTCTGAAAATACAGTTGTTGAGGCGATTGCTGTTAAAGATGGAAGGATTCTTGCGGTTGGAAAAACTGATGCAATCAAACAGCTGGCTGGCAAAGCGACAAAAAAGATAGACCTTGAAGGCCGAACCGTTTTACCTGGTTTTATCGAATCCCATAATCATTTTTTAAATTATGGTGTTGCGATGAGTCGAGTGCAGTGTAGAACTCCTCCGAATAGGAAAATTAGTGATATTTTGGCTCGAATTAAAGAGCAGGCTGAGCAGATGTCTATAGGCGAATGGATTCAAGGAGCAGGCTACGACGACACTCTTATTGATGATAAGAGGCATTTGAGCCGTTGGGATCTTGATAAAGTGTCTCCTGAAACGCCTGTTCTTATATATCATGTTTCAGGCCATATTGCCTATGTGAATAGTGTGGCTTTAAAGTTGGCAGGAATTACCAAGAATACTCCTCAGCCAAAGGGAGGAAGAATTGTTGTGGATCCTAACACTGGGGAGCCTACTGGCGTCCTTGAAGAAAACGCGGCAATAAAGATGGCAACTACTTTTATTTCTCCTACCTCCTTGGATGATTATGTAAAGGGAAGTAAACGTGCATGTAACGAATTTATTAAAGTTGGAGTGACGTCTATTCATGACGCTGGAGTGTCCTCCATCTCTTTGCAGGCTTATCAGAAACTTATTGACAATGGAGAACTTCCTCTTCGAGTATATATGATGGCTAGAAGCAAGCTACATGATGCTTTAATTGGTATCGGTTTAAGAACCGGGTTTGGAAACGAGCAGTTAAAGATTGGACCTATTAAAATAGTTCAAGATGGCTCTATACAGGGGTATACAGGTGCACTATCAAAGCCTTATTATCGCAAGCCTAAATGGAGGGCGTATTTAATCCATAATCAAGAAGAGTTGAATCAAAAAGTTTTAGCCGCTCATAAGGCTGGGTTTCAGGTAGCAATTCATGGCAACGGAGATTGGGGCATCGATTCTATTTTAGATGCTTATGAATACGCATTAATAAAGCATCCTCGGAAAGATCATCGTCACCGGATTGAGCATTGTCAGATGGTTCGGGACGATCAACTAGATCGCATGATAAAACTCGGCGTCGTAGCTTCTTTCTTTAACACTCATGTTTATTATTGGGGTGATCGTCATCGTGACATTTTTATTGGACCAGCACGGGCTCGTCGAATAAGTCCCCTTAAATCAGCCTTACGCCGAGGACTCAGGTTTGGAGGTCATTCTGATTGTGGCGTTACTCCTGTTTCGCCCCTCTTCAATATTTACATTGCAGCTACTCGAATTACAAGAGACGGAAAGATTTTAGGTCCTGAGCAGCGCATCTCAGTAATAGATGGAATTCGTGCTATGACTATAGACGCAGCCTACCTAGCTTTTGAAGAAGATATAAAAGGCAGTATTGAGCCCGGGAAACTAGCGGATTTCGTTATATTATCTGAAGACCCTACCACAGTAGCACCCGACAAGATCAAAGATATACAAGTAGAAATGACCCTTATCGGAGGAAAAATTGTTTACCAAAGGGCGTGAGCTAGTTAGAGAAAGAGCGCTCGCGCTGAAAAAGACATATTCGTAACAACTGGATAGTACGTGTGCTTTTCACACAACCTCAGGCTGAGTGTGTGCTCATGAGGAGAAAAAGGAGGGGGGTCATGTTGCCTGCACGCTTTCTTAGAGTAGAGATCATTGATATCAAGATATTATGTTTTCATGATTCATGATATGCGTGATGCTTGCTGTCCCCGCATTCCCCAATTCGTCTTGGGAATATCATGAATAATAATGGTTAGTGACTCTGGCTTTACTCCTATCTCTCCAAAAGCTGTTGTAATGGCTTTGATGAGTGTTTCTTTCTGTTCAACGGTTCGGCCTTCCCACATTTCAACCCTAACCACTGGCATAGTTTTCACCTCAATTTATTGGATAACTTACAGCTATCTACTCCTAGACTTTATATTTTTTGTTAATCAAATATTTACGAGCTAACTTAACAGTTATTGACAGTTTCCTTTCCCGCTATGTGTTTCATTTGGCGCTTTAAACATCATTTTGTTTGGATTCTGCGAAAATTTCTGTAGGTAACATACTTTCCACTATAGCACTCGCGCTTTATACAAGTTGTTTCGTATTATCTGCTGCTAATAAATAATTTATATGGGTTTGATACGATGTTGAGGATATGATAAGAGAGTCTGGGTTATTTTCTAGAAATCTCATCATTTTAACAATTTCGAACATCTTATGGATGTTCTCAATAGTGCTTGCGGAAACCTACTTATCACTTTATATTCTAAGACAGGGAGGTACAGTTGCAACAGTTGGGCTAATTGGTTCGATTGCCTACTTGGCAGGTATCCCCTTGTATCCCGTTGGTGGGTATATCTCTGACTATAAGGGGCGTGTCAAACTCATTGGCTTAATGACGTATTTTTATGTTTCTACAAGTCTGATTTTTGCTTTCGCTGAGAGTTGGGTTACCATCGCAGTTGGGGCATTCTTACAAAACTCTGTATTATTTTACTTTCCGTCCTTATTTGCGATACAGATTGAATCAGTGCCCTCAAATCGACGAGGGATTGGATTCGCGATGATCACAGCTATACCTAGAGCATGTGGGATTGCAGCGCCTTTTGTTGCTGGTTATATAGTATCATTGTATGGAATAGTGCCAGGAGTGAAACTGCTATATGGGTTGACGTTCATAGTAGGAATCTTTGTCGCGAGTCTTCGACTTTTCGGTCTCGAAGAAACAGTTACACCAGCTAAACATAGCGTGCCAATTTCCAATCTGCCTTTGCTAGTGCTAGAGTCGTACAAAAGATTCATTGGCGCCTTAAAAAATATGTCGAAATCTCTCACCTCTTTTACGCTCGTAACTATTCTTATTACGTTTTTTGCAGCAGCTGCTGAACCTTATTATATACTCTACTTCAGCACAATTATTGGTCTTACTCACTTTGAATGGGGACAATTATCCTTTATAGCCAGTTTGATATCATTCACATTAGCGATACCAATTGGTAAGCTAACAGATATGTATGGAGGCAGAAAAACAACAATATTATCCGTAATAGCTGCCATTCCATCTTTCTCTTTCATTTTTTGTGATTCATTCGCAAAAGCCCTGCTTTTTATTACCTATTTCTCGATTGTGAATACATTTATGATTTCTGCATTCCGGGTAATGGTGGCTGGATTAATACCTTCCGATAAGAGAGGACTTGTTCTATCGGCTCTAGGTTCAAGGTCTATCTCGATAAGGCTTCGGGGAGCAAACCCTTTAGGTGGCGGAGTACTCACTTTCGTAGCAGGAATGATTTCAATCCCTTTAGGTGCATACCTTTACAATATAAACCCAACATTTCCTTTCCTTTTTTTATCTAGTGGATTGATTCTCTGCTTTCTACTTATTTATAAATTCATACATGATCAGAACTAAACTAAGTAGAGTAAAGCGCGCGCTAAAAAGGCATGGTCTACCGCGAAAGTTGAAATCGAGCTCTAGCGCGCGCGCAAAAAATGGTGGATTCCCTATGGGACAGATTCTTCAGCGACTATCCCGAACAGAAAGCACGCTTTGAAGATAGAGTAGCCTATTTCCCACCTTAACGAATGTTATATATTATGTCTTTTTTATATGGCGATCGCTTGCGTTATTTTTTGTTCTGATTTGTGCATATTCTATTAAAGGTTTTTTCAAACATGAGATAGGTTTTCACTAATTCAAGACCAGTTTGTGTTAACTTTGTTCCTCCCCCTGGATATTTACCGCCCCTATGCGTCTTTACTACAGGGGTTCCTATTCTTTTTTCAATGTTTTTTATTATGCCCCATGCATGTCTGTAGGACATGTTTAATGTTTTGGCTGCTTCGCTTAACGTGCCTTTTTCTTTTATCTCCTGTAGAAGCGTAAAGGATCCCTTTCCAATTACATATCCATTTTCGGTTTCGAGCCATAACTTGTATTTCGGCTTCAACATGGGTCTCTTTATAATTGTTCGTTTTTCAGCCATCTGATCCACATTTCCTAGACTATGTATACTGAGCTTGCCTTAAAGGCGATAAAAACCTGTGTTCCGAGGCTAAGCCGCATTTCAGTGAATGATCGTTTGGTGATTTGTACTACGAATTCGCGTCCAACATCGACGCGAAGTTTTATTAGGGATCCTAAATCGGTTATTCCAATTATTTTGCCCTTGAAAACATTTCGTGCGCTTGATACTACTCGTTTTTTCGAAAGGATTATGTCTTCTGGTCGAATAGAGAGTGTGATTCTTCCTTCTTGTTGAATCGTCGTTTCTATTTTTAGCCCTTTTTCTAGGTTTACATGGGATGTTCCTTCCTTGAGAATTGTTACTACGCCCGAAAAAACATTCTCATTCCGTGTAAAATTCGCTATCGTGGGTGACCTAAAGATTTCTTTGGTTCTACCGATCTGCTGTATTTTCCCCTCAATTAGTAGGGCGGTTCTCTCGCCCAGATTCTCCGCTTGGAACATATTATGGGTAGCGATGACTATGGTTGTTTTCCTCTCTCTACTGATCCATGATATGGCTTCCTCAACGATTGAGGCGCTCGTTGGGTCAAGATTGGCGGTGGGTTCGTCTAAAAAGAGAATCGCTGTATCGAGGGCTAAGGCTCTAGCCAAGGCAACTCTCTGCTGTTCTCCACCCGATAAACTCTTCGCCATCCGTCCTTCATAACCTTGTAAACGCACGATGCTCAATGCTTCTTTAACACGCTCCTCTATTTCCTGCGATGGAGTCGCTCTCAATTTAAGTCCATAAGCGATGTTTCTATAGACAGTTGTGTTGAACAAAACGGTTTTTTGAAAAACCATGGTGCTTTTTCTTCGAACCTTGACAACCGTTCCTGCATCTATTTTGTGCCCCTCAAAAAAAAGGATACCGCTTGTTTGGGTTTCAATGCCCGCCATCGTTCTAAGAAGCGTAGTCTTTCCACTGCCATTAGGGCCAATAATGGATAAAATTTCACCCTTCGCTACTCTGAGGCTGATGTTCTTCAAAGCAGTCCTTTCGCCGTACTTCTTCGTAACGTTTCGAAGCTCCATCATCTCCATAACCAACTCCGTACTTTATTTTGGAGAATATTCATGGAGAAGTTAATTGTTAATGCTATGAAGAGTAAAATAATTGTTAAAGCGATCCCAAGCATTAATTCACCTCGCGTTGTCTCTAAAGCAATCGAGGTAGTTAAGACTCTTGTCAATCCTCTCAGATTTCCTCCCAGCATGAGGGCTACTCCTAACTCCGCGATAGCTCGGTTGAAACTCGCTGCTATAGCTAATAAGACGCCGCCAATCGACTCTCTCAACACAGCCATAGAGGCTTCTGTCTCCGATGCGCCTAAGGTTTTCGCCAAATCCTTAATTTCAGGATCAACGGATTCAACAGTGCTCGTTACAAAACTGATCAGAATTGGTGTGACTAGAACCGCTTGTCCGAGAATCATCGCGATAGGAGTGTATAGAAGGTGAAGGAATCCTAGGGGGCCTGATCTTGAGAAGATTAAGTATAGTATTAATCCTAGGGCTACAGTAGGCATTCCCAGCATGGCGTTGAAGAAGCTCACAACTAATGATCTACCGTGAAATCGTCTTAATCCTATTATGATTCCTAACGGTATCCCCCAAATAGCAGCTAGAAAGGTAGCTGTTCCCGAAATGACGATAGCTCGAGCTGCGATTTCTATTATTTGGATTTCTAAGCTCATGATTTACCTCACTCCAAGATAAAGATATGTAGTTGGAGGCTTTCTTAGCTATATATTTCTTTGCAGTTGTCTTGATATTCGGGGGGGCATTCTGAACCGTCGAAGTATGCGGATTCTTGTATCCAGCCTACGAGGATTAAGTCCGTGTTTTCCTTCAGGAGTTCTACAACAGGGTAAAAAAGTTTCTGTGAGTAGACGCCGTGTCCAAACTGATCGATTATCTGTTGTCCTTCGTCGGATACAAGAAACTTTATGAAGGTTATCGATGCATTAAACTTTACCTCTGAATTGTAGGCTTCGTTCACGGCTATAACGCTGTACACGTTAAGCAGTTCCTTTCCTTCCTCAACAAATACTTTTAGGCTGATTAATTGATCAGTATAATATTTGAGGTACGTACCCATATCAGCTAGAGTATAAGCAGACGTTTCATCTGAGATCTGTAGAGTGGTACCCATGCCTGCTCCGGATTCCACATACCAGGTTTCTTCTCGAAGTGTAGTCCAATCGAAGCCTGCGGCGGCCCAAAGCGCTTTTTCTTTCGTATGGGTTCCTGAGTCATCTCCTCTCGACACCCAAGAAACGTCGCCTTGCCTCCCCGCATCGACGATATTTATCAGCGCCTGAACTGGTGTTAAACCGTTTATCTCTGCTGGGTCTTCTTCTGGGCCTACAATGGTGAAGAAGTTGTAGGCTACGATCTTTCTACAAACTCCATACCCCTCTTCCAAGAAGAGACGTTCCTTTGATGGGGCGTGTACGAGAATCATATCTGCGTCCCCTCTTTGAGCATATTGTATGGCTATGCCGGTTCCTGCCGCGATAAAGTAAATGTCAATAGGATGCTTGGCTTCAAACCGATCTTCAATGATGTCGAGAAGCCCGGTATCATAGAGGCTGGTAGTTGTGGAAACGACGAGTTTAGTTCTTCC
>CP070659.1:443762-457272 GCA_020355125.1 Candidatus Bathyarchaeota archaeon | reverse complement strand
GTTACTGGCTCCTCAGGCATATCATAGGATAACGTCATTTACTATTTTAGATGTTAATGGTTATGTGATGTGAGTTTTATTGGCGGGAGTATCGCTTCTGGTTCTTTTTCTTGTTCGAAAATATATTAGTTTGAGACAGTATTCGATTGTCTCGTCGGGAATATCGCCAGCTGCGCTTGTTAAGAAAATCCATGGAAAAAAAATGTTAGTGGTCCTTCCGTTATGTATCAATATAATTCTGGTTTCTCTACTGCCTCATATTGGGATACTACTTGCTTCTTTTGCAAAGGTTTGGTCGATGACGTATCTACCAGAAACGTTTACTTTAGAACATTATAGCGAAGTACTCTTTAGAACCCCGCAGTTCATTCAGAATACTTTGTTGTATTGTTCTTTATCAGCCGTTTTTGATATCGTTTTAGGCGCTATCATTTCATATCTAATGGTTAGAAAAACCTTTCCCGGAAAAGACATCCTAGATGGGTTAGCGATGCTACCCTTTGCCATCCCCGGTATCGTCGTTGGAATAGGATACCTCCGTGCGTTTTATCGATTTGAAATTCCTGGGCTAGGCATTCCATTAACTGCCACATGGTTTATCTTACCGATATCATATATGATTCGTCGCCTTCCCTACACCGTACGTTCAAGCTATGCTTCCTTACAACAGATTCATATCTCTTTAGAGGAGGCATCTATGAACCTTGGCGCTAATCGGCTTCAAACATTCCTTCGGATCACCATGCCTCTAATGTTGACTGGAATAATTGCTGGTGGGATATTAGCGTTTGTCAACGCGGTTGTCGAAATTTCTACAACGCTTTTTCTTACCCCTTCTCTAGAACAAGCTTCACTATCATTCGGAATTTATCAATACATCTATAATCCACAGGGAAAAGGCCCTGCCTCTGCATTAGGCGTTTTTGCAATACTATTAGTGGCAATAAGTATTTTTATAGTTCAAAAAATCTTGGGAAGGAGGATGGGAACAATCTTCAGGGCATGATAAATATGGTAAGCGTCAAGTTAGTTAATGTAATTAAAAGATTTGGAGAAGTCATAGCTGCCGATCACGTAAATTTAAATATAAAAGACGGAGAATTCTTCACACTTCTTGGCCCATCAGGCTGCGGCAAAACAACAACATTACGGATAATAGCCGGTTTTTACCATCCCGATAACGGCTCTGTGTTTTTCGATGATGAAGATGTAACAAATTTACAGCCCGAAAAAAGACAAACCGGAATGGTTTTTCAAAATTATGCTCTTTGGCCTCATATGAAGGTGTCAGAGAATGTTGCCTACGGGCTTAAAGTCAGAAAGATTTCTCGGAACGAGATCAAAGAAAGAGTTACTAGAATTCTTGATTTAGTACAGTTACAAGGTATGGAGAACAGGACACCTTTTCAACTGAGTGGTGGACAACAACAGAGGGTTGCCCTGGCCCGAGCTCTCGTAATCGAGCCCAAAGTCTTACTGTTAGATGAACCGCTGAGCAACCTCGATGCGAAACTCCGATTAGAAATGCGTCGAGAGATCATACAAATTCAGAAAAAGCTTGGTATAACAACAATATACGTCACACACGATCAAGAGGAAGCTCTCAGCGTCTCTGATCGTATAGCAATACAACATCATGGCTCCATTCAACAGGTAGCCTCCCCTAAAGAGATTTATGATCGACCTAAGAACGCATTTATTGCCGACTTTATTGGACAGTGCAATTTCTTCCCAGGAACCATCGAAAAGGTCAATAAGTATGTCACCGTTGCAACAGATGTAGAAGAAAGGCTTCGAACACTGAAATATGACGATGTCAAGATTGGAGACCGGGTAATCTGCGTCGTCAGACCCGAAAACTTTTCTCTTAACAAGCCAACTAAAGAGTTTAATGTTGTCGAATGCGAAATCACGAGTGTAATTTTTATAGGAAAATCTAATCGTATCTATGGAAAAATAGGCGACATGACCGTCTTAGCAGAGATACCTACAGATGTAACTGTAGAACCAGGCGAACGTTTGAGTCTTTACGCCTCAATTGATGAGACAACAGTCCTGCCTATAACTTCATGAAAAAGGTGTTACTTACAGCGCGCGAACACGCGCTTACGCGTTGATTTCCAATAAAAACTTGACTCCCTTCACATCTTTTAAATTCGATGTTGACCTTATTAGAGATAAAAATTAATACTCTTGTACCAAGTAAATATTCTGCCTAGAAATATGAATTGACTGAGGGCTAGTCTAGAAAATGTATGATCTTGTTGTAGTAGGTGCTGGAACTGCTGGGAGCGTAGCAGCTCATGCAGCATCTGAACAGGGCCTCAAGGTTTGCCTTATTGATCAAAAAGAAAAAAACACTATTGGAGAGAAGACCTGTGGAGACGCTGTTGGGATACATCATTTTAACAGATTGAAGATTCCTCCTCCAAAAGGAGAGGAATTGGCTAACAAAATTAAAGGAATAGAAATTTTTTCACCGGATTTAAAAACAGTGTTTCGTATAAAAGGCGAGGGTCTACACGGTTTTATGGTAAATCGACTAGAATTTGGACAAAGGCTATTACATAATGCTTTAGACAGAGATGTTGTGTTTTTCGATAATACCACGGCGTTGGATCCTATCTTCAAAGATGAATGTGTGTGTGGGGTAAAAGTTCGAAATCGTCGGAAAAACGAGCTTCGTGAAGTCTTTGGAAGAATTATCGTAGATGCTAGCGGCATGTCTTCTGTATTAAGAAGAAAAATGCCCCATGATTGGAAAATTGAAAGGACAATTCAAAACAAGGATATCGAAATATGTTATAGAGAAATTCGTAGACTCGCTGAAAATATAGAGGATCCAGAGTATTGTAGAATCTATTTAAATCAAAGTATTTCTTTTGGAGGCTATTACTGGATTTTTCCTAAAGGAAATAATATAGTTAATGTGGGTATAGGCCTTCAAATGATCAATACGGTTCTAAATCCAAGGAGACAACTATATACTCATGTTCTCGTAAACGATCCATTCATTGGATCAAAAAACCTTAAGGGAAGTGGTGGCATCGTTTCGACTCGGAGACCCCTCAACTGTATGGTTGGAAATGGAATACTGCTTGTAGGAGACTCCGCTTGTCAGCCCAATCCAATTCATGGAGGCGGAATAGGTCCATCTATGATGGCTGGAAAACTAGCTGCTGAAGCAATATGTGAAGCTATTGAAGCAGAGGATGTAAGTCAAAAACAACTGTGGTCTTACAATGTAAAATATATGAAGGCATATGGCGCGAAGGCAGCTGCCTTAGATATTTTTAGGCTTTTTCTACAAAAATGTAGCAATGAAGATCTTAATTATGGCATGGCCCATAGATTGGTGAAGGAAAACGACATTCTTAATGCTTCGCTTGGTCAAGATTTGAAGTTGAACATTACGGATAAAGCAAGGAGAGTTTTTAGAGGCCTCAATAAATTATCATTCCTCAAAACGCTCTACCTAACATCAAAAAAGATGAAAGAAATAAAAATGTTGTACAGCAACTACCCATACCATATCAAAGATCATGAACAATGGGTTAACAAAGTAGAGAGTATTATTTCAGCGCGCGCGCTAATCTAATTTTGTGAAAATATAAACGAATAATCCCATAAAAACTGAGATAGTATTCATGGAACCTACTATTCGTGGTGGTCAGTTTGATTAAAGAAATGAATTGGTTGAAAAGCCGGATACGGGATATTCAAAGGATCGAGAACTATGCTTTTGATAGTTGCTTAAAAAAAGTATTAGATGAAGAAAAAGTCATTAAATTGAATGCTAATGAGAACTTCTTTGTCCCACAACCCTTCTTACGAAATATACTAGAAGAGGTTATTGAAAGTCTTGATCCAAGACTCTATCCCCAGCGTGAAGAGGAACGACTCATTAGCGCCTTAGAAGACTATACCGGATTCCCTGCAGACTGGATTGTCACTGGGAATGGAGCAGACCAGATTATAGAGTATATTACAAAAGCGTTCTTAAAACATTCAGAAGAAGCTCTTTCTATTAGCCCAACTTTTCCAATGTATCGGATTATTGTAAAGGCTCAAGGAAATCAATTCAATGAAGTTTCAATCAATAACGATTTCTCACTAAATGTAGATAATATACAGAAGGCAACCCATCCAAAAACTGTTTTGTGTTTTATTTGTTCCCCTAATAATCCAACCGCAAATCAATTTAATAAGACCAACATTTGCAGAATCATTGAAGAATTCAATGGAATAGTTATTCTTGATGAAGCCTATGTAGAGTTTGCTCCAGAAACTATAACACATTTGGTTAACGAATTCGATAACTTAATAGTATTACGAACTTTTTCTAAGATTTTTGGCTTAGCAGGATTAAGGGTTGGCTATTCTATTGCTAATCCTAACATTTCTGCATCGTTACGAAAGATGCAACTTCCGTACAATATGAACACATTTTCACAAAGAGTAGCTTTAAGACTCTTAGAAGAACCGACCGCCATTAATGATGCATTAACACGTTTAAAAGGGGAACGAACAAAATTCATACAGAGACTCAATACAATTACGGGAATAAAAGCATATAATTCGGCTACAAATTTTACCCTCGTTAAAACAAATCGAAGTTCGGATTATGTTTACAACCAATTGTTAGACAAAAATATACTTGTAAGAAAAATGGGAGAAATAATGAGTTATAAAGGATACATTAGGATTACAGTTGGACTCCCGGAAATGAATATGATATTACTAAATGGTTTAAAGGAAATATTATCATAAACCGTGCCCTATAACCGCCTTCTTTATTAAGCTGAGAGAGAAGTTGCACGTAGGTTAAGTTAGCTTGGTTATTTTCAGGGGACTGTGATCTACTTGAACGAAACTTGGTTAAATTTCACATTTTCTTTATGCAGAACCCACTGAGCCATTCCTCCACCAACAAGGAGTTTAAACCACATAGTTACAATCCTCGTCAAAATAGTCGCAGTAGCACTGATAATGGAAGGTACACCAATTGCTGTGTAGAGTACTGTCATAGTGATCTCAGTGACACCTACTTCTCCTGGAATACCTAAAGGAATTGTCTGTAGGGTATCAGTAATTGCGAAAACCACCATTATCGCACTTAATGGGACCTCGACGCCCAAAGATATAAAAACGAAAAAGACTATAAGAAGCTTAGAAACCCACGCCGCAATTGAAAATGCGATAGGTAAAAAAAAGCTTGTTGGATGGTAGCGTAATATTTTGATTCCATCATAAAAGGAATCTAAGATTTTAGGAATCGTTTGTTTTAGATGTTTTAGACTCCATCGTCCTCTGAGAATTGTATGGAGTAAGCCCAAAAGTGAATTGGCAATTCTAAAGGCTAACTTTTTTCGCATACAGAGTATGATTAGAAAAATAATTGAAGCCATAGCACCGATCATTATAGTTACAATTAAGCCCTTAACGAGTTGGCCTACTTCATGACGTAGGTTGAAAACTATTGCCCCGATCATGAATCCTCCAAAGCTTATTATTGTATTAATTACCCTGTGGCTAATAATCGATGCAGTAATTCCACCTATATTGCCATTTGAGTCCTTGTTCATCAAATACGCTCTTGTAATCTCTCCACTGACAGACTCTGCTGGAATCAAAATATCAATGAATTTGCCTACCCAAGTAAACGAAAAGATTTTCCAGAAGGTTGTCTTTATCGAGAGAGTTCGCAATAGCCTCCACCATGTTAGTGAAAAAAAGAGCACATTCATTAAAGATGCTAGAAACGCTAATAGATAATACACCAGATTAGCTTGCTGGATAGCTCTAATGATAGCGCCAACGTCCATAAAGAAGAATAAGAAAACAATGTAAATTAGTAATCCAGCCAACAGAATGATAGCTGCCTTTCCTTTCAAACGCATTCTTCCTGAAATTCTGTAAATCAATAATAGATTAAGTAGAAAGATAATCTGTGATCCATGGAATGTACGAGCGTCTACTATATATCCTTTGCTAAACACTAACTCTGTTTTTTCTAGAATATTAGAACTAACAAATTTATATTTCACTTTATCGAAGAACGACATAGGTAGCGCTCATACTATTCCAAAAAATGAAGCAATCAATATTTATAGGATTCTTGATCGATTATTGGTTATGAAACGAATAGGATTTATTGGTCTTGGACTCATGGGTAAGCCCATGGCTTTGAACTTGATGAAAGCCGGCTATAAATTGTGTGTATATAACAGAACAAGATCCAAGATGGAAGATCTTGTCGCTGAAGGAGCAATTCCTACTAGTTCGCCTAAGGAAGTTACAGAAAAATCAGATATCATAATTACTATGGTATCAGATTCTCCAGATGTACAAGAAGTTGTGTTAGGCCCGTTAGGAGTAATAGAAGGTTGTAAAAAAGGGAAAATTCTAATCGATATGAGCACAATCTCGCCCAAAACGTCAAAATCTATTTCCAAAAAACTTATGGAAAAAGAGGTTCAAATGTTAGATGCCCCTGTAAGCGGAGGAACTATTGGAGCTAGAGAAGGAAGATTAACGATCATGGTTGGAGGATTAAAAGAAACCTTTGAAAAATGTCTGCCAATATTCAAAATTCTGGGAACACGTGTTGTTTATATGGGCGGTAGTGGAATGGGACAAGCCACTAAATTATGTAATCAAGTAATATGCGCCATCAATATTCAATCGGTCTGTGAAGGCCTTCTTTTAGGCAAAAAACTAAATTTAAATCTGGAGAAACTGCTTGAGGTCGTGACTGGCGGCGCGGCTAACTCATGGATGCTCACTAATCTTGGGCCAAAAATGATTATAAGAAACTTTCAACCAGGATTCAAAATAAGCCACCAAATTAAAGATGTACGATTAGCTCTCTCAACAGGAGCAGAACTAGAACTTCCATTACCGTGCACAGCACTGGTACAGCAGTTTCTACGGTCAGTGGAAGCTGAGAATATGGGTGACAAAGGCACTCAAGCTTTAATAATTACAATGGAGAAACTCGCACAAACACAAATATTAGAATAATTGTAATTGATTTGCTCACTTTAGCCATATAGCGTTAAATGGCTCCATCAATTTAGCGTGCACTTAGTTTAAGACAAACAATTAAATCGTTAATGCGCGTGCTCAGTTGCTCGTATCTACTGAGTAAAATTATTAATTGAATGTTTAGCCCGTCAACTGATCAAATCATTATGTGCTTTGGAGCCAGATAGCTTCCTAAAAAATCGTGCGTGAGATAAAGTTTATAGGTAAAATGGTGCTCCGGCCGGGATTTGAACCCGGGTGACCGGCTTTCTTCGAGAAGCCCGAAAGGCCGGCATACTTGACCGATCTAGAAGGTTTACCTTGTCTATACTACCGGAGCTTATTATCACAGAGAAATAGTTACATATACTAAAATTTTTCTCATTATTTAGAAGATTTGTAGCGCGTACGCACTATTTTCTTTTTCTATTGGATAGCAAGTGCGCAATTGTGCTTAATTTTTTGCGTTACTTGTTCCATTTTTGAAAAAAGAGTGTGGTGGGCCCGGAGTGATTTGAACACTCGGCCAACAGGTCTCTCTAAATTATTATGAGCCTGTCGCTCTAACCAAGCTGAGCTTCCCGGGAAGATAAGGCTTCCTTACGGGCCCTCGGGCCCCAAGTTAGAAATTCTAAAAAACTATTATTAAACTGTTACGTTAGTTAAGTGCGTTTGTAAGATGATGTAAGTAAAAGTGGCGCCGGCGAACGGACTCGAACCGTTGACCAACGAGTTAACAGCTTCAGCTCAATGAAGAATCTTCAATGATCCGCTACTCTACCAAACTAAGCTACGCCGGCGCACCCATAAACTGGGGATGAAGGTTATATATAATCTTTTTATTATGTTATGGTATGCTAGCGTGCACTCGCTAACTTATTAGGTAAATACTTTTTGACCACAAAATCAAGGCCGTATCGTGAAAAAGCTTCAAGCTCACATTTCTTTTTGTATTTCAAATAGTCTACGATTTGAGATTTCCACGGTTCTTCCGAACAACGTGGATCTTTTTGTAAGTCATATAATCTCTTAATATCAACATTTGCTAGTTTGTTACTTGGCAACTTGTAGTGTACTATGTCTGTACTATAAAGTCCCATCCATTTTGCTTCTGGAGTAGCTAGCTCATGTAAGTGAGCTGCATTGACGCTTCCATATATTATAGTGATCGCAATTGCCATGCCCCATGGATCGGCATCACAAAAAACGAATACTGGTAACCCAAATTCCATATTAAGTCTTCTCACAAGGTGTCGAGTTGCTCTAGGTGGCTGTCCTGCAGTGTGAATTAAAAGGGCATTAAACTTTTTGTATGCTTGCTCTTCTATCAGTCTCGTGAACATGGCACCTTTTTCAATCACGATAATTTTATTGGCTGATGTTTCAATGAAATCTGCGGTGGTTAGGGCAGGTCCGATAGCTAAACCATCGGGGTGCATGGTAAGGTTAATTCTTCTACCTTCATAGCCGGGGATAGTATATTCTATGGTTAAATCTCCAAATATTTGGCTTCTTTCTTCAGGAAAAATATTAAAGTCTTCTCTTGAGAGATCGAGAGCTGTTTCTAAATCAGTTATGATGTTATCAGACTCTTGTTGATTCTTGAAATTAATGTCATATGCTTGTGCAGAATAGAATACATCTCTTAAGGTGCTTGTCTTTCCTATTGTTTTAAGTTCGTGAGCAAAGGAAGCGGTCCACACAAGTTGTGTAAAGGGTCGAATATGTCTTATATTTCTGGAGCTCCGTCTAATCTCTCTATCGCCTAAAACATACTGTCTTAGTTTGTTATCATAATGTATATTCGATGTGGAGCGACTTGGAATCTTTACCCACGGGAATTCTTTGTTTTTGATTTGATTGTATAAGCTTACTCCAAACTTTTGAAGAGTATTGATTGTAGAGGTTTGTTTCGATTTCATGGAGTCGGTTTTACGTTTTTTTCGTTTCATGCATCATACTCCTAACAAGTGGTTCAATATTGGGGATCTTCTTTTTTCCCGCTAATTTTGTTGAGAACTGAGCAATTTTTGGTAGATATTTTTGAAAAATATTTACCCTTTGTTTTTGATATGCAATACTAATTTTTTTTGACAAATAACGTGATAACCGTCGAGCTACGTTATTTATTCCATTCTTTATTTCCCGTTCAATTTCTGGACGATCAGCAATGAACTCTTTGCCTACCGTTTTATAAGGAACCTTGGTAGAGCAGATATGAACTACTACAGCGACCGGCGTGCCTTGCGTAACCTTGTAGTAGTTCCAGTTGATTTCGTTGTTTATCACTTTACGAGAAACATCGCTTGCTTCATCATAGAGAAGCGGTATCTTATTTGCAAATCGATATAATGTTATTCCCGGTGAATTGGGTGTGTTTCCACCGTAGGCGATTCCAATTTCAACGATAAATGGATAGCCTGAATATGCTGAAGGATTTCTTTGTTCTGTTGCTACAAATTCTGGGTTTAAATCCTTCTGTAATCCCATTTCTAATAATTCGTTGCTTAATGGGGAGAGACAGTTAGCGTCAGGTGGTAGAAAATATTTAAAACTTTCTGGTTTCATCGATTGGACTAATTGAACAATTTCGTTAGGTGTCAATTTCTTTGGGTTCTTCCTTCCGGAAATGCCTACATGTTTCAAAAATCTTTTTGCTGTTTTTTTTCCTACTCTGTGGAAATGAGTTGTCATAAAATCTTGGAGGGATTTACTTCTACTATCGTCAATCATTCTCATGAAAATTTCGACGTCGCAACCGTAGGGATGCGGTTCTATTTCGGAAGGAGGCTTTGGCATTTTTTTAGTGACGCCTTCAAACATATATAGTCTTCCTCTTGGATCAACAAAAGTTATATCTGCATAGGGGTTAACCATGGCTGTTTGTCTTAAATATTCAAGAACTTTTGGCATCGCTTTTGGATAGTCTCCTTCAAGTGAAAATTCAACGACGGTGCCATGCCATTTTCTCCTATTACTGCGAAATTTCTTCTTTAATATTTCGGGTCGGTTTTTCTGAATATCGATTCTGATTTCAAATTCATAGATCTTATTGTTGCCGACGCTCGAAATGATATAGGCAGAACTATGGGTAGTTATCTGGCCATAAAGGATAGCCATTTTGCCTCCGAGCCCAAATGTTCCACGTACTTGTCTTAATTTATATTTTGAGCCATAAAGAATCTGTCCAAAGGCAGAAGGAATATATTCAGGTGGAATTCCGCTTCCGTTGTCAGCTACTTTAAGGCGATAAACATTTCTTTTTTCATAATTTTCTTCATATGAGAGTCTTACATATATTTTCGGAGGAATTCGATATAACTCACATGCGTCTAGAGAATTCTCTACGAGTTCTCTAATAGCAGAGTACATAGACCGTGTGGGATTATTAAACCCCGCTAAATCTCTGTTTCTATAAAAAAAATCTGCAGGACTAATTTCCCTAAAACTTTCACTCAAGTATTTCCACTCATATCGGTAAAGATGGTTTCCAGAGTACTATATCATCTTTTTTCAAAACAAATCTTTTTCTTTGTAGAAATCCGTACACGCTTTTGTGTAATTTCCCCTTAATAAGCATCTCTATCGCTTCCTTAGCTACTTCAAATTGTTTAAATTCTCCGATAATCGAAACAGTATGCCCATAGATGGATATATCTGCTCCTGTTAATTCCTCTATTAAGCGTCGAGTTTTTCCATTTTTTCCAATAATTCGACCTTTGATTCTTTGGATATCAGATTGAGACTTAAAAATCCCTCGGAGGTCTATTATGCCTAAATTTTCTTCATTATTAAAAAGCCTAAAGGCTCTTTCAGAAGAAAATCCCCTACCTATTGCGATAATTGTGTCCCGAGCCCTTAAGAGTTTAATTGGGTCCAACAATTTCTTTTTTGATTTTATTTCAACATCTCCCGTTTCACTATCGACTTCAACATTTACGTCAAATTTGTTTTCGATTATCCGTTTGGCATTTCCGCTGGAGCCTATTAATACGCCTAAACGTTCATGTGGGATTCTTGTGTGAATAATATTTTCAGTCATCTTTTGTGACCCATTTATAGATATTATCTGCCTTTCTCGTTCTTGTGTTTAGTTTCTTAAAAAACCGATTTAAATTGTTTATGTCTCTCCGCAAAAACTCTGTGGACATGGGGTGTTCTAGGGCGACAGCCTGAGAGAAATCGAAAATGACTGGTTCTTCATGATAAACCATCACATTGTATTCAGATATATCACTGTGGACGAGATGCGCTTTTTGATAAAGCGTTTTAATATTACTAAGAAGAGTTTTATACATTGAGTATGGTTTTTTAGGTATTTTATCCTTCAAAAGGGGAGCAGGAGTCCCATTATCGCCGATAAAGCCCATTAGCAAAATGTTTTTCTCAACATGAATTGGTTTCGGTACCGAAACGTTAGAATGGTATGCTCGATGAAGATTCTTGAATTCTTTCTGAGCCCAAAGATATATCATAGATCGAGTACTTCGTTTTACATTTTTAAATCGTGGATCTCCATGGATATATGTTAGCATGCCCCTCCTAAACTCAGCTGATATTGTTAAGTAAATTTTAATAGCTAAATCTTCTCCTTCTGGATTTACTCCTCGATAAATTCTTGACTCTTTTCCAGCCCCAACGACGCCATGAATTTCTTTTAAAATGCCACGGTTAAGAAAACTATAAAGCGTCATCAGAGTTGGTCGATCAAAAACTTCTTCTAAAACTTCATATTCTTCAGATCTTTTTTCTTTCATTAACTGATCAGTTTCATATCGTCTTTCTTTTCTCTGAAGTTTTTTTTCAATTTTTTTGCTTATTGTCACAAGAATCTTATGCTCCATTTAGCCTTAAATAATCTTTTCTTTTACACTCTTCACCAGAAGCGCGTACGAACGTCTGTATCTTTAAAATATTTACGTATAACCTGTTTAAAATAAGAAACCGGGTATTTAGGCACGCACGTGCTAATTCGTAATTTGTTTTGAAATAAACTTTTGATGGAGTGAATGCTATATATTGTGTAATTGTTAAACAATTATCTGAGAAGTATCGATACTTGGTGAAACCATGAAAAAAATCATTGGGTTTCTGCTACTGAGTGTGCTTCTGACATCCGGGTTGCTGCAAGCCGTCAGCGCTGACAGCGCCCTCACTTTATCTTCACCTCGATTCGATGGAGTAGGACACTATAACATCGCAGCGAGCGGGGTAGGATTGCACGGCGTGACATCGGGAGATATCGTGCTCACGGTTCCAGGAGACGTCGTTTCCGCGTATCTCTACTGGGCCGGATATACTTCCACCACCGGCGATGACACCATCGTAGTCACCGTGAATGATGTAACAATTGATTTCACCGCAGAATGGGAGTATGGTCCAGATCCATGGTTTGACGGCGACTATCATTACGTCTACGTGGCCGATATCACCATATTAGTGGACACCTTTGGCAGCAACACCTACACCCTCTCGGGCTTCGAGATCGCGTACGAATATGGTGCAGGCATTATGGTGGTCTATGAAGATCCCACCCTCCCCAATGCACGTGTCACGATCTATGATGGCTTAGACGCCTTCCACTTCAACTTTGATACACCGATGGGACCGAATAGCGACGTCGCATGTTACGAATTTGACCCCCAGAACACTGCCCGCGAATTAGACATCACCGTGTTTGTCGGCGGCGTGCTGCACGAGAACCGCCCCAACGCAATCTGGCACGAGACCGGAACAGGAACCCCTCCCACCAATGTAATCGACAGCAGCAGCGACCCCACCGGGCCGTACCCATTGACCGCAGCAGACGGCGCCCAATGGGACACCTACACCAACACGATCACCATACCAATGAATCACGAGTGGGCATGCATCCAAATCGAATCGATCCCAACCGAAGGACCATACAGCAAAAATGGCAACGGAAAAGGCGTCAGTGCGTTATTGCTGTCGATTGGATTCGTCATCCCACAGGAACCCGAAGCGCCACCGGAGCCCGAAGTCCCACCAGAACCCGAAGTCCCACCAGAACCCGAAGTCCCACCAGAACCCGAAGTCCCACCAGAACCCGAAGTCCCACCAGAACCCGAAGGAGATGAAACCAGTACACGGTATTGTAGACTTTGCCCTTATTGGAAACGGATGATGTACCCAGATAGTTGCTGTCGGAAACGCTGTACCATTAGCGGGCGTGTGCGCTTAATAGATAAATAGCATCGAACAATCACCCTTCTCGTTCTTCCTTTTTTTAGGATTTTCTCCATAGCAGTATGCATAGTTTAATGGTTGAACTTTACTTTGTAATAACCTACATGAAATAAACTTGTAGAAGAGTGAATACTATATATTGTGTAATTGTTAAACATTAAACCATGTCTCAAACAGCGTTGCTTGATGAGTTGAAGAAGATTCGTCGGTTGCTAGAACCGCTGCCAGAGCCGCCTCCGCCAACGGGATTGATGAATGAGTTCAGAGCATTCCTATC
>CP070659.1:440942-443662 GCA_020355125.1 Candidatus Bathyarchaeota archaeon | reverse complement strand
TCCATAGGCAGTGGGCGAGAAAAACCACTTTGAAAGCCGTATACCAACTTAACGATTATTCTAATAAAATCCTTAATTGAAGCTATTGGCTAGCTAGTTTATTCAATTATAGATACGCGCACTAGATTTAACCTAAAGGATTGGTAGCCCGGAGGCAATTCGACCTCGAGGTCGCAAATACCGTTCCCCCATTTTTATAGTTATTAGCCTGGGATTAAATTTAATACCCAAACCCACACGCGCGCTTAGATGTATGCAGCCAGCTCTTTATCTGGTTTGAAGGCTTTAAATATTTGAGATAACGAATACTCTTACAGTGCGTGGAGTATCGTTACTTGACCAGAAACTTGAATAAACCAACTGAGTCACAAATACCTCAACCATCAACCGTCACGACTACGACACTCGCACCTCTTGTCCAATACGCTATGCAGAATAGTAAGATTCAGGTTCTCAACTGGCATCATGAGCAGTTGCATGGTGGCGTGGGTAAAGGAACCGCCATCTATCGGTATTCAGGAGATAGTGAGGATCATGGAAGAAAAATACCATGGTCACTGATTCTGAAAACCGTTCAGCCTAGTGGTAATCGCTCTGTACATGCGTGGGATTACTATAAACGAGAAGTTGATGCCTATCAATCGGGGTGGTTAAACACGCTTCCCGGTGGACTGAGTGCACCACGCCTGTTTGGTGTCACTGAGTCCGCGGATGGGACGTGCTGGATCTGGCTTGAAGATGTTAATAATGATGTAGCTGATCCCTGGCCGCTCGCGCACTATCGTGTTGTCGCCCGCCATATTGGCCAGTTGAATGGAACCTTTCTAACACAGGAAACCTTGCCTGACCATTCGTGGTTAAGTCGAGATTGGATACGACACTATGTGGAGCAATCCGCACCGTGTATAGATCTGCTTCACCAATCGCAGGATCATCCATTAGTGCGGCGATGGCTACCTGAAGAGCTGATGAAACGTGTGTTTCATCTCTGGGATGATCGTGACCTGTTTCTCAATGCTCTCGATCGCCTTCCTCAAACTATCTGCCATTTTGACGTGCATCGGCGGAATCTATTTGCTCGTCGTGTCACAGTACAACAATTTGAAACATTGCTTATCGATTGGGCATTTGTCGGTCACGGTCCAGTTGGGGCGGATCTGAATCCGCTGATGAATGCCAGTGTGGCCTTCTTTGACGTGGATGTAGCTGACGCTCAGCGATTTGAAGACCTCATTTTCGAAGGTTATCTAACAGGATTACATGATGTTGGATGGGATGGAAATCGGCAAGATGTCCGTTTGGGATATGCTGCGAGTTGTGTCCGGTATGCACTTGGGACTCTTGGCCCCGTTCTCATGATGATCTTTGATCAGAATAGTCGGCTTCAAGCGGAACAAGCATTTCACTGTTCTATCGGGGACCTTCTGAATTATTGGGGTCATATACGTCACTATTTTGGGTATATGGAGGATGAAGCACGGCGACTAATAAAACTCACATCATAAACAATACTGTCCTTGCGAATGATTGTTTGTATGATTTAACCCTGTGCACGCACGTTAGCACAAGACTGCAACATATACAATAGGATATAGTATACTCAAATGTATCTACAGTAGGTTACTGATTAGCTTCGCTGCTTTTTGCGCGCCGTCGATTGGTATAGATGCAAAATCGACCCTTTTACCAATATTTAATAAAGCATGTTTGGCCAATGATTCTGGTTTAGTTTTCGAATATTTCATCTTGACGCCTGCGTTATGGCGTTCGCATCGCCTGACCACCTCAATCTCTTGCTCGAAATGCTTCTCAAGCGGGAAATACAAGAAAGGTCTTTGAAGTGCAGTCAATTCTAGTGTTATCGTTCCTCCTCCTGTAACGATACAAAGATCTGAAGCAGCCAAATGCCTGTAAAGTTCTGGAACGTATCCCTTTACTTCAACTCCGTCTGGAGCCTCTATATTAGTCGGGGACAATCGGGGTCCACAAACCAAAACCATACGAAGATCCTTAAGTTCCTTCTTTATTATCGGGTACGCCTTCAAACACAAATCTAAAAGTGGCTTCCCTCCTGCTGTGCCACCGATAGAGCATACTATCAAGGGCTCCTTACCATAACCTAGGTTTCTACGTACCTTTGCTTTATCTTCATAGTGTCTAGGATCAAAGGAAAGCACATAACCTACAAAATCAAGGTATTTCTTTGCAATCCATCTCCGATTTGGAAGCATAAAACCAAACTTGCGATCTTGGACATCTTCAAACTCACCCAGAAAAACAAAATGGTCGGCAACTGGAGGATCTTTTGTTAAAATTTTTACCCATAACCTATTGGTCATGTAGGCAACCAGCTTATCTATTGGGTTCCAAGTAACCGAATCCAATCCAATAAAGTCATATATCATCGCAAATGGGAACTTTTTCAATTTTGGATTTTCGACTATGCCAATCGTAAGGTCATATGTCTCATCCCCAATCACAAGGTCAAAACATTCGTTTTCCGCTATTTTAGCGAAAATCTCTGCGTTCTTGGACCAAGCTTTTCTCATATTCATTACCCATCTCACAAGGTTATTTTGATAGTCTTTGGCTGAATCTTCCAATTTCTTGTTACCGTGAGTCAACAAAGCTGCTTCAGGAAGGAGATTTTCCCCATGGTCTTTCAGAACAAGGGTAGCAGGGTGATCAGCCAACCAGGAAATGTTGATGTTTGGACGCTC
>CP070659.1:431099-440842 GCA_020355125.1 Candidatus Bathyarchaeota archaeon | reverse complement strand
TTATTATTCTCCTCACTCCACGTCATTACGAGATTTTGGAATAAGAAGACGTTACTAAATAAAACAATTATAAAAACAAATACAGCTCCATCCTTACCAGCCATCTTTTTCCTCTCATTACAGGAGTGGTGGGGTACACATATTATTGTTAAGTGCGCGTGTAATGATCAGGGGGCCAACACGATTATGATTCATTGTTTCCACGGTTAACTAGTTAGCGCGTTACAGCGCGTGCTGTTTTAATTACTTTAGCTTAATGATTTGAGCGTGTGGTATTCCTGAAATGTCTAGAATTGCTTGGGGATGAATTAAATTCGCTTTTACAGCCATATTTATTACAATGGATCCAACGAGGTTTACAATAGTTCCATTTTTTATCAAATTTATAGCTTCTTTAGGAAAGACTAATTCGCCGCCATAGTAGTCCTCGTGTATTTTGAATTTGATTTTTCCATATTTCAAGGTTTTACCTAACAGATTAGCATCGCAAGCAGCGACAAGAATGTTAGCTCCTTGTTTAACCACTTTGATAGATATTTTCAATGTTGCTCCCCTATCTTTGCTCAATTTCATCATAGGCATATATGTTTTTAACATAGGCAAATTTTTATTAATTAGCAACGCGCGCTCATAGTTTTCGAATCGAAGATCTCGCTCCACATGCATCACAAACAATAAAATAGAGCCTATCTCTCCGAATAATTTTCGTATCTGGCTGATGACAGATAGGGCAATATACATATTCTTTTGCGAAACGTTCTACAAGCCTTTCAAAAGTTTCTCTACTAAATTTGCCCTGAAAAATAGCTTGTGCACCCTCTATTGAACCCGCTGTTGCAAGTTCTCCTGATAAGAATTTCAATATTTTTTTCGTATCTCTTCCTAGTTGATCACTTAATTCCTTCAAATTAAATAAAATCGTTCTATTTCCAGAAATTTGAGTAATAGGTTGTATTATTTCAAATCGTTCCCTTTTCTTTGTCGATGGAGGCAATTGCGAGTATGCCCTTTCCAGCATTTTTTCATACGATTCTTCCAACATTTTTCACAACTTTGCTATAGATAGATAGAAAATAAAAAGTATTTGTATTTTCCTTAGCGACTAGCGCGTGACCTAGAATAAATATCAAATAATCTGCGCATATAATAGATCATTTTGAACCAAATAAATAATATATAACGATGTATTTCATTCTGGGCTATAGGATCAGTGTTTAGCTCGTTGACTTCAAATTATAAGATAAAAGATGTAGGATTAGCTTCTCAAGGTCAAATATCAATATATTTAGCTGAATCGCGAATGCCAACACTTATGAAGATTAGAAGCAGTTTTGAGAAGCATAAACCTTTAGAAAATATTTCTATAGGCGCATGTCTTCACGTAACAAGGGAAACCGCTGCCCTCATAAGAACTTTTTCATTAGGAGGAGCGTCGATTGCTTTATGTGCATCAAACCCTCTAAGCACACAAGATGATGTAGCTGCCGCTCTAGTAAAGGATAATGTCAGCGTTTATGCGTGGCACGGAAATGATTCAGAATATTATGACTGCATGAGACGAGTTTTAGATCAGAAACCTAATATACTAATTGATGACGGTGCAGACCTCATAGTGCTGGCTCATAAAGAGAGGCAAAAAGCATTACCTACAGTAATTGGCGCCCAAGAAGAAACCACGACTGGAGTAAATAGGCTCCAAATAATGAGTTGTAAAAAACTATTAAAAATTCCAGTCATTGCAGTTAATAATGCAAAAACAAAAATGATGTTTGACAATAGGTATGGTACTGGCCAAGGAATAATTTCGGTAATAAAAGCTTTAAATACCCTTTTTGCAGGGAAGACCGCTGTAATTGCAGGGTATGGATGGTGTTCTAGAGGAATGGCAATGCGGGCAAAAGGATTAGGCGCGAATGTTATTGTCACAGAAATAGATCCAATAAGAGCATTAGAAGCGGTTATGGATGGATTTAGAGTAATGCCTATGGCTAAAGCGATAAAAGAAGCGGATATAGTCTTTACAGCGACTAGCTGTAAGGATGTACTTACGAAGCATCATTTCATAGATATGAAGGACGGCACTATTCTAGCTAACCTTGGACACTTTAATGTTGAAATTTCAGTTGAAGACTTAGAAAAACTGTCGAAAAAAAAGGTTAAAATTAACGAATATGTAGAGGAATACGAACTTCCGAATGGAAAGAGGTTATATCTTCTAGGAGAAGGACGACTAGCAAATCTGGTGATATTGGGTGGACACCCTTCGGAGATAATGGATTTAAGTTTTTCTATTCAAGCATTAACAGCAAAATACTTAACAGTGAACCATGCTAACTTGGAAAACATTGTGTATGATGTGCCTGAAGAGATTGATAAAAACGTGGCAATAGCAAAGCTAGAAACAATGAATATTCAGATAGATACTTTGAATAAAGTTCAAGAAGCTTACGTTAAAAGTTTTGAAGAAGGAACATAATGCAGACGAATGTAATTTTTACGAAAAGATTAATATGTATGGATATAGAGCTATTAAAGAGGTGTTAGATTCTCAGGAAGAACATTATTATAACAGCTGCGTTACCCTATGCAAATGCAAAACTACATTTAGGACACCTTCGTTCAACATACATTCCAGCAGATATTTATACCCGATATCTCCGTTTAAAAGGAAAAAAGGCGCTATACATATGTGCAACAGATGAACACGGAACGCCTATAGTTATTTCAGCAGAGAAAGAAAGAGTTACGCCTAAAGAAATAGTAGATAAATACAGTGAATCTATATTAAACGACTTGAAAAGGTTAGGATGTTCCTTTGATAACTTTTATAGAACGACTTCATCTTTACACTATCAACTAACACAACACTTCTTTAGCCGTCTTTTAAAAAAAGGATTTATCTATCAAACAAATTATGAACAGTTATTCTGTCCAAAATGTAATCGCTTTTTACCCGATAGATATGTTGAAGGAATATGCCCTAGCTGTGGCGGTGAAAAGGCTAGAGGTGATCAATGTGAAGCCTGTGGAAGATATTTAAAGACAACTGAGTTAAAAACTCCTTACTGTGCCAATTGTGGCACAACTCCAGAAACTAGAAGTACAAACCACTGGTTTTTTAAACTTAGTGCTTTCCAGAACTTCCTGGATAAATGGATAGCTAACAATAAAGAGTTACCGCCTAATGTAAAAAATTATTCGCTTCAATGGCTTCATGAAGGATTAAAAGACTGGTGCATAACAAGAGATCAAACATGGGGGGTCCCCGTCCCCTTCAAGGAAGGTAAAGGGAAAGTCATATATGTATGGTTTGACGCACCAATTGGCTATATTTCTTCAACTATCGAATGGGCCCACAAGTATGTTGAAACCCCGGATATTTGGAGAGATTTTTGGCAAAAAGATGAAAGCGAAATAATTCACTTTATAGGGAAGGATATTATTTATCATCACGCAATTTTTTGGCCAGCAATGTTACATGCTCATGGCAAATATCGCTTACCTTACAAAATAGTAGCTGGAGAATATCTCACTCTTGAAGGCAGAAAAATGTCAAAAAGTAGGGGATGGGCAGTAGAAATTGAAGAATATCTTAAAAATTTTGACCCTGACCCCCTCCGCTATTATTTAACAGTAGTTGGCCCTATTGACAAAGATGCTGATTTCTCATGGGGCGAATATATTAAAAAAAATAATGACGAATTAGCTGACATACTTGGAAACTTCGTTCACCGTTCTCTAATGTTTACCTACAATTACTACGATAAATGTATTCCTAAGCCTGAAGAAATTGATGAGGAAGATAAACAAATTATTGAAGAGATTGAGAGAATCAAACAGTCAGTAGAAAAGCTAATAGATCAACAGCATTTCAATAGAGCATTAAGAGAAATTATTTCACTATCCGCTACTGGAAACAAATACTTGAACGCAAAAAAGCCATGGAAACAAATACATTCAGGGCTAGAAAAAGCTGCGACAACCCTCTATATAACTAATCTAATTGTAAAGGCTTTAGCAATACTCTTAGAACCCTTTCTTCCATTTACAGCTGAAAAAATATGGGAAACACTAAATTTAGATGGTAATATTCACGAGCAAAACTGGGATGAAATAACGAAAATGCTTACCCCGAGCACCATCATTAATAAACCTACGCCATTGTTTAAGAAAATTAAATTAGAAACTGCAAAAACTCTAAGAAAGTATCTTGAAAAGAAAAGAGAAAAAATTGATGGAAAAAAGAATTAGCTATAAAGCTTAGAGTCTACTGCATCGATCAATCTTCAGCGCGTGCGCTTCTCGTAATCTGGACGTAAGTGAGGATGATTAAAGCGATATCCATTAATAAAAAAGTTAATATGGCCATACCAATTCCACTTTTTTTGGATGAATTGCGCGTTCTTACTCACGGCTTTTATTCCACTCTAATTTCAATTTCCTCATTCATGCGTCTTCTTTCCCAGACTTCACTGATAAGCATGTCTCTCACGGCGATGCGAATTGCTTCTGCTCTATTTGGATAATAATTTCCATCAACTAGTTCGTCTAAATATTTTAGATAGTTTTCAGGTATATTTAGGGTGATTAATTTCAATATGGTCCACCTCTCTCTGTTGATTATAAAGAGGCGTGTGTGAAATTTTTTCATTGGTATTTAAATATAAATACGTTCTAAACACATCTACGAATTAAATATAAAAGTCTATCGTATTGTTTTTGACGATACTTTCAACATTTTCATCAAAACCACCATAACGACTTTAATGCTTTTTGTCATAGCAAACACGATTTTCGCAATTTGACGAATCATTATAAAGAAACTATTTAAATAAAGACGTCAATAATTAGTTCTAACATGCTGCGTTTTAATCATGATTAAATCAACAAGCATCTACGTGAAAAATTTTGGATGCACCTCCAACAAATTTGATTTCGAAATTATGCTCGCGTATTTGAAAGAAGGCGGATATAAATTAGCAAATACTATAGAAACCGCTGACATTCTCCTGATAAATACATGTGGTGTAAAAAAGGCTACAGAAGATAAACTGTTTGCTAAATTAACTTTTCTACAGAAAAATGAAAAGCCTATAATAATCACAGGGTGCATGCCCAAGATAAATTTCTCAGCACTGACAAAAATTGTCCCCAATTATGCAGCGATTATTGACCCTTTCTCTATAGATAAAATAAATTTGGCCATTAAATCAATTGAAAAAGGCAGGATAAACAATCTATTCTTTGAACATGCCCCGAAATGTAAACTTAGAATGCCAAAGATAAAGTCGAGTAAAATTATTGAGATAGTCCAAATAAGTGAAGGATGTCTAGGCTCATGTTCTTTTTGTTGCACAAAATTTGCTAGAGGACGATTGTTTTCCTATCCTCCCACAACAATCGTGAGAAGAATAAAAAAAAGATTGGCAGAAGGAGTTAAAGAGTTCTATATTACGTCTCAAGATACAGGCGCTTATGGGTTGGATATTAAAAGCAATATACCTGCATTATTACAAAAAATTTGTAAAATCGAAGGCGATTTTCGCCTACGGATTGGAATGATGAATCCAAATCACGTTTTAGCAATTTTAAATCAATTAGTTGAGACTTATAAAAAAAAGCAAATCTTCAAATTTCTTCATTTACCACTTCAAAGTGGAAATAATGATGTTTTAAAAAACATGGGCCGAAAATATAGCGTCCAAGATTTTCTAAAAATTGTTAACACATTTAAAAAAGAAATGCCTAAAATCACAATAGCAACAGACATAATATGTGGTTTCCCAAACGAAGATGATAATGCATTTAAAGATTCTATCCGTATCATTAAAAAGATTCAAGCGGACATAGTAAACGTTTCCAAATTTTTTCCAAGACCTAGAACCAAAGCTAACAAAATGAAGTTGATTCCAAATGAAATCATTAAAATAAGAAGTCGAAAAATGACAAAAATTTGTAAAACTATATCTCTGAAAAGAAATATTTCTTGGTTGAACTGGTCAGGAGACATAATAATTGATGAAATAGGAAAAAACAAATCAGTTATTGGAAGAAATTTTGCCTACAAACCTATAGTTATTAAAGATAGAAAAGAGTTAGGCACTACTTTAAACATACAGGTCAAAAAAGCTTTTAGGACATATTTAGAAGGGAAAGTCATCCAATAAAATACTTATTCACTCTTAGACACACGGGTTATCGTTTAAACGATAGCGCGCGCGCTAGCATCATTTAATCGATTATTAGGATCTTAGTATTTTACGTACTGAAATCGCGGTTATAAGAAGAATCACGCTAAGCCAGAGCAACATAAATAACCAGTATGGGATAGACTGCGTCGCCCACCACGATGGAACATTCACATTAGTATTGTATCTATATATATCCTGAAGCATCAGCCAAGCATTTCCTGTCAGAAAAAGGACAAGAAAAATTTCCCAAAGCTCCTTAGTCATATATACCACGTTTTTGATAAGGCTAAAGGCAATATTACAGCAGAAATTTATAAATTAACAATGATATAGAAAGGAGGTCTATAATAAAAATTTGTATCCATAGGAGCCTGCTCGCTGATTGACTTAGTTTACTAGCTGATGGATTTTTATCTTTAAATGAGTTTTTCGAGACTTCATATGTATTCCTCCCATATCCAGCGATACAACCAGCAACATATGAAACGATCAATATTTGTGGAGTGATTTTAAGGCTTTGTAGATAATAGCTTCCCAAACAAACAGATCCCCAACAAACAGCTAGGGAGGATGTGTTATGAAAGAGTCCATTGAAAAGTTCTAAATCATACGTTATAGCGAAGAAACCCCATACTATAATAAAAATCCAAAAAAATGGTGCATAAGATAATGTAAGATGTATTCCTACGATACTTGATGCAATAAGAGCTAAAAATCCTATAAGCCAAAGATTTTTTTCTGATATTTTTGTATGCCATGGTCTTCCTTTTATTTCATCGAGATAATTTGAAGCGACACCACCGACTCAGAAAAGCTGTACGATGATCCACATTAGCCTATCCCAGAATATATGGGAGGCAAAGGCGCTACCAATAATAGCGAACGATATTATACAAGATGTAGTTGGCAGATGAAGAAGCTTAATATATTCCTTCAAATTTAGGAAACATCCAAGAATATTCTATTTGTACGCATGTTCAAAACATAGTGCCATACTTTATCAATTTGGTGTGTAGATAATTAATGTTTAAGATAGGAGTTAAAATAAATATGGTGCTATTAATGATTGATCTAGATAATTTTCTTTGGCGAGCTCACGAATCGTAAATAAATAAAGTTATTGTCAACATAAATAATAGAAAGGTTTATATACTAATTATGTTGATGAGCTAAAGGCTAGAATTATGTGTTCTTATAAAATTTTTCCAGTGTCTATTGTTAGGTATTTATTATACTAATTCTGGCGTGATAACTAATGAGATGAAGATGTTAAAATGAGTACCAATAGCATTAAACGAAGTATAACAAATGCAACTCGCTGTCCAGATTGTGGCGGCACGAATCTTATTGAAGATTATGATATGGGTGAAATTATTTGCGGTAGTTGTGGACTAGTAGTTAAAGAAAACATCATGGACCCTGGTCCAGAGTGGAGAGCTTTCACAAGAGAAGAAAAAAACCAAAGAAGTCGTGTTGGAACGCCTTTCTCTCTTTCAGTTCATGATAAAGGTTTGTCAACCGTAATAGATAGAGTTAATAAGGACGCCTTTGGTAGAGAATTGCCTTCTTCCACACGACTCCAAATGCTTAGACTAAGGAAATGGCAACTCAGATCGAGAGTTCATTCTTCTGTCGATCGAAATCTAGCACAGGCAATGGCAGAACTAGATAGATTAACTGATAAAATTATGGTCCCATCATCGGTAAAAGAACAAGCAGCACTAATTTACAGAAGGGCTTTAGACAAAGGACTAGTTCGAGGTCGTTCAATCCTTGCCATTTCTGCAGCAGCTCTCTACGCAGCTTGCAGATTTACTGAAACTCCACGAACATTAAAAGAAGTTTCAGAGGCAAGCTTGGTTAAAAAGAAAGATATTGCGCGATGCTACCGGTTACTACTTAGAGAACTCGACATCCGAATGCCAATGGCAGATCCTATTAGATGCGTTCCAAAAATTGGCTCGAAGATAGGAATTGATGAAAAGACTCAGCAAATCGCTATTGATATTATACATAAAGCCGAGAAAAAAAAGATCGTTGCTGGAAAAGATCCCATGGGCTTAGCGGCTGCAGCAATATACATTGCTTGTGTACTAAATTACGGTCGTAGAACTCAAAAAGAAATAGCTGAAGCTGCAGGCGTAACAGAAGTTACTGTTAGAAATAGATACAAAGGCCTCAGAAAAGAGTTAAAGCTGGACGTATAAAGAAGTAGCTTCTCCTTTTTTTATTTACAATATACCAGATTATTCTAAGCACGCTAAGAGATTTCGATATTTCTTTTTGGAAAGCCGAGTTTAACCAATAGCTGCTTCGTTTTATCTCTATGATCTCCTTGAAGGATAATTTGATTGCTCTTCGTCGTTCCACCACATGCACATAAAGCTTTCATCTGTTGGCAAAGTTTTTCAAGATCAATATTTTTGTCCTCAATGCCCTCAATAACGGTTACAGGTCTTCTCCATTTCCTTAGTTCTCGATGAACTTTTATTTTCTGTTGTTCTTTGCTAATTGTGCTACAGACGCAAATATCTTTAGGTAGCCCACATTTAGAACATATATCTGCCATTTATACTTGATAAAACTCCCGAGGTTTATATGTCTTACATATGAAGATTCAATAAACATATTAGCTTTTTGCTTTTCTATCAGCAAAAAAATTAAATTAACATATGAAATTATTTAATACGAACGCGAATCAAGTGTGATCTTTTTGAAAAGAAAACTTATGAATTTTCTTGCATGTCCTATTTGTAAACACTACCCTCTTAACTTGTTTATTTTTTCCGAAAAAGACGAAATTATCGAAGGCTTAATTATTTGTGATGAATGTAAAAGATGGTATCCTATAATCGAGGAAATCCCTTACATGTTGCCAGATAAGCTTCGTAATGGAAAAGACGATATTCCTTTCATTAAAAAATGGAAAAAAAAATTTCCTAAAGATATCCTGAAAAAAGGAAAGCCCTTTAATGAAACACAACTTTAATTTGGTTAATACAGTAGTCTATTTTTTATCAGAAAAACAATATTATCGTAAACGTATGCCGTGAAGAATATTTAAATTCTAAAAGTGCAGTGGATAGTAGCGCGCGCTTTAGGCTTAAAAGCAATTAGCTAGATTTAAATGCAGCAATATAATCGTAGATACTTCATGACTCAGAGAGCGGGGCTGACAGATGTAAAGTTAGGGATTTTTGAAAAGTATCTTGCTGCCTGGGTTGCGCTTTGCATGGTACTCGGGATATTGCTCTCTCAAGTATTTCCAGTGCTTAGTATCGCGATTAATAACCTTCAAATTGGTGGAATCTCGATCCCTATCGGCATATGTCTTTTTCTAATGATGTATCCGACCCTTTTAAACCTGCAGTTAATAGAATTAAAAAAATTGCTTCACCATCCTAAACCCATCGTCCTGACAATTCTCTCAAATTGGATCTAGGCTCCGCTCATAACTGCTTGGCTCGCATACTTTTTCCTAGTCGGGCAGGATCAATTGATCATATCGTTAATCTTACTCGGTTCGAGCCCCTGTACGGCCATGGTCTTGGT
>CP070659.1:422357-430999 GCA_020355125.1 Candidatus Bathyarchaeota archaeon | reverse complement strand
CGTTGAGCGTGGCATGGAAGTCGAGCGCTATCTTGGGCAGGCGCGCGGCCATGGCGTAACGCTTATCGGCGGGAAGCCCCACCCACGCTCCCGGACCACTCCAATAGTCGAGGAAGCGTCCCAAGCCGGCGAGGTACTCGCCGCAAGCTATCGCGCGCGCCACGCTACTGACATAGATTAGCCGCATTCAAAAAGCTTGCCAGACCTTTGTAGCGTGCGCGGTTGTGGAAACGCTAATCTCTTCAATTAAGTGCTCGAATCATAGTATTATTGTTGCCTTTACGCTTTTATCCGCTCTATGAAGAAATCTGTCCATTTATCGCCGTTTATTCTGGTACATACATCAATGTTCGGAGCATAAAATCCGGATTCTTCCTTCCGTTTAAGAATTGTTTGGGGTCTTTTATCAGCAATTGTCATTCCTCTAGTTGGGGCATTATCTGGCACCATCGTTACCACATGGACATAATAAGGCTGCGTCTCCACTAGATTTCGATCGATGGCAACGGCAACAGCTAAAGCATCATGTATGTTGGCTCCGACTATAGTGCCTGGTATTGCTCCTACTCCTCCTTCTTGACGCTCTATTCTGCTCCTGCACATTCTGATGATAAAATCATCTACTGGGTCTTCAGGTTGAAGTCTCCTTAGATGATTCTCTGTTATTCGTGCTGAAGGAAACGTAGTAACATCAAGACCTACCGCTGTGATTTTTGCTCCAGATTCAAAAACAATTTTTGCTGCTTCGGGGTCACACCAATCATTAAACTCTGACATAGGTGTTATGTTTCCATATCCATAAGGGTTTAAAGAGAAAACACCGCCCATGTGGATAATCTCTTCTATGTTTTTAGCAACTTTAGGTTCTTTGAGGAGGACTATCGCGATATTCGTTAGGGGTCCAACGGGCAGTAATGTAATTTGTCCAGGATTCTCCATGACTTTTGCTATGATCAGATCGATGGCATGCTGTTTCACTGGTTTAAGTTTAGGAGGTTTGAGGTAGCCAGAGTCGATAAGGCCTCCGAGACCATCGGAGCCATGGTAGCCTTCCTTTAATTTATTTCCTTTTTTTTCATGGCTGAAATGGGATCGAATAAGAGGTCTATGCATTCCCATAGCTATTGGAATGTCTTCATGGGTTCGATCTCTGCTTTCTGTAACAATCTCTACAACTTTACATGTGTTCCTTGTGGTTTTCTCGATGGTGCTATTTCCCATGACTGATGTTATTGCTTCAATTTTTAACTCGGGAGATTTCAATGCGAGCATTATAGCACATGCATCATCAGTTCCCGTATCGACATCCAATATTATTCTTTTAACCATTTCACGTCGATATACGAACTATTTTTCTTTTATAAAGATGTTTTGAAGAAACGTATAGATGCACAACCCTGTACTATAACTAAATACAAATTACGTCAAACACAAAAAACTAATAGCTTATAAGAAAGTTAGTAAGAACTCGTCATAATCGTAAAACAGAAATTTTCCAGTTCAAAAATATTTGTTAGAATCCTATATTTTAATCATGGCATAGACGATATGTATATGATTATTGTTGTTGGGGCTAGGTGAATAATGAAGTTGCTTGTAATGAGTCGGGAACTAATTGATCGAATGCTTGTTGGATTCCTTTTTTTTGGGATTGGGATGGTATTTATGTTAGTATATAGTGTGGCAAGGGTGTTATGGCTTGTTGGGGCAGAAGTCGATTGGCTCCAAGCACTTAAACAAGGATTAATAGTCGGCACGATTTTTTTTGCAGTAGCGATGATATCCCAATTTGTATCGAAGAAACCTGAATAGATTTCGTACAAACACATATTTTGCAAATAAAGTCTATCTGGCTTTGAATGATAATCTTACTGAGTTATAAATGAAAAATAGTTTCTAAGCTAGCTCACTCGTCCTCTTTGGAACGCTCTACGCCGCCGATCTCCAGATGTAGCCTGAATAGAGAGTTTAACAAATGTTTTTTAAAAAAAAGGAGGTTTTTAATGGTTGAAGAAGTCTTCGATGATTTCGGGGACGCTGATAACTGGTTGTCCGGCCACTACAACTGGATTTTCTATGATCTGGAAGACGAGTCCATTTTGTGGTGAGGTTACGTCTGCCGTTTTTTTAAAGGTTCTCGGAGAGTAGATGTATCCTAGCGATTCTCCTTTGCTGACGCGATCTCCTATTTTCACTGTTGGTATGAAGATTCCGCCATTGGGGGCTCTTGCTGTTATTTTGTCTCTGTCTGCAATCCATTTGATGATTGTTTGTTTCTTTGGAAGTTTGATTTGGTTTGCAATCATGCCAAGATCGGTCATTGTGTTGATCAGTCCCCTATAGGCAATCGCTATCTGTTCACGATTGAAATGGCTCTCACCGCCTATCTCGACGACGATGGAAGGTATTCCATGGTCGAATGCCACTCCTCGAAGAGTTTTGCCTTCGCCATAAGCCTCGGTTTCTATATATAACAGGTCTGCGCCGAAAACCTGAGCCATATGTGCTGCTTTGTCTGCAACTTCTTTAGACACGCTGGGGGATACTCCAAAGGCTTCATAAAATACCCAAACGGGAGCACTTCTACGGCCAGTGTGAAAATCTATTAGATAATCGACATTGTCCTTGATCAAATTAGTCCATACCGCATAGGCCATTTGCTCCGTCAATGAGCCATCAGGTTTTCCTGGCCAGATCCTATTCATTCCTCCTGCGATAAAGTCATAGCTCATTACGGTTTGTCTTTGGCGGAACGCGATGGGATTGGGTAAACAGTAGGTGAGGACACCTTTAAGCTCTTGTAGGTTTATTTCAGAGACGACTTTTCGAATGGCTTCAAGAGCATTGATTTCTACACCATGTTGAGCCACTTGTAGATGAAGCCATGGGCCGTTGTCTTCGCCGTTGAAGATAGTGAACGGGATTTCAATAGTTGAATCGTCTGAGAGCGCCGTTGGAATATTCAGAGTGCCGTGTGCTTTTGTTCCCGATTTTGCTTCTACATTACCTATGGTAATTCGTTTTTTCGTTTCTTACTCCTCCATTATGTTTTTGTAGAGGGTTTCGTATAAATAACTAAATTTACCTATAGGGAATAAATTCTGGTCCGAGAAGCTCACTTCCTATAATTACTCTCATGATGTTTTGTGCTCCTTCTGCTCCTATTATGTAGGACATGACTCCTCTCAACCCTCTTTCGAGCGGGCACTCCTTTGTGTATCCCATGGCTCCATGCCACAGCATTACGTCTTTGTATATGTCGAACGCGGTAGTGCCAGCATAGAGTTTCGCAGGGGCTACTATTTTGTTGACGTCATGATATGTGAAGTTGCCTTTTCTATAGCATTCTTCTAGCATCCAAGCAGCTTTATATACTAGAAGCCGTGCGGCTTCCAGTTTTGTGTAATCGTCTGCTAACTGGAATTGTATACCCTCAAATTTGCCTATAGGTCTGCCAAAGGCTTTCCTCTGTTTAATGTAGTCCATCCCTATCTCAAGGGCGCGTTGAGCCGTTCCAATACAAGCGGCTGCAACCAAGACCCGAGCGTGGGTAAAGCCCTCCAACGCAGCGTAAAAACCACGATTAACCTCTCCGATCATGTAGTGCTCAGGTATTTTTGCGTTTTCAGCGTTGAAGCCGCCCGTGGATATTCCCATTCTACCCATATTTTCGAGGATGGCTGTGGGAGTTATTCCAGGCGTATTGATTGGGACATAAAAAAGGGTTACGCCTTTGTGTTTAAGTTCTGGCGCTGTCTTGGTAACCGTTACGTACCCGCCATCTAGACGCTGCGCCTCCTTAATGCCGGAGATGTAGGCTTTTTCTCCATTTAAAATGTATGTGTCTCCTTCTTTCTTTGCTCTCATCTTTACCGCTGCTATATCTGAGCCAACATCTGGCTCGGTTGATCCGATACCTATAAAGGATTCACCCTTTGTTGCTTTGGGCAACAGTTCTTCTTTTGCTTTCTCTGTGCCATACTTATCAAGGATATAGCCCCATGCGGCTTCAACCAAAAACAACACCGCCGTCGCAACGGAATTATCAGAGCGAGCCAGCTCCTCTGTTGCAATCGTGGCTAGGGTGAAATCTGCTCCAGAGCCCCCGTATGTGGGTGAAGCGGTCATAGCTAGAAGGCCAATCTGAGCCATTCCTTTTACAATTTCATCGGGAATTCTTCCATTTTGGTCAATCTCTCCCGACCTTGCGGTGAGATTCTTTTCACAAAATTCTCTAATAGTTTCTCTGAACAGCTCTTGCTCCTTTGTGAAGCTAAAATTTGACATAATATCACCTTAATGAAAAATGATTAACGCCATTACATTATATTATGTTTTCGTTAACGACTCGGCTAACACAGTGTTAGTTAGAAGCGGGAAGATTTTTGTTGTATATAAGAAAATTGTGTTCGGAATAGCTCGCGCGCTAGAGGATCTTCCTAGGTGTTCTATCAAATATTTATTGTTTCCAGTGGTTCTGGTAAAAATATGCTTAATCCACTTTGTCTAATTATTTGTTCAATTTTTTCTTTTTCCTTTCTAGCCTTTCGGTTTAAATGTAATAAGGCTAAACGTTTTATGTTACTCATCCGGGATAAATTTATCAAATCCATGAGATTGGCATGTCCTCTTATCCGTTTATCAATCGTATAACACTCATGAATCACCAAATCACTATTCTCGTAAAGACTTATCGTTTCATCATTAAACATGCCATTACCACTATAACATACGCTTTTATCATCCGAAAAAATTTTTACAGCAAAATTATTGACTGAATGATCCGAAGACGCAACTTCAAAACATAATTCATTAAACTTTATCCTGTTTTTAACTTCTAAAAACCTTATTATGTTTTCTAGCTTTTCATCTAAATTTCTGAAACCCATTTCCATTAATTTGAATATTTGTTTTTTTAGCGAATTCCTGCCAATTAAGGTTAATGGCTTGTTTCTCCCATCTTCCCACATTCGCAATAAAAGTGGTGGGATTCCAAAATAATGGTCCGCATGAAAGTGCGAAATAAAAATTCCATCTAAAAAGTTAGGATCGGTGTTATATTTCCAAAAAATTTGGGGAACACTGTAGCCACAGTCTAATAATATTTTTGATTTAACCTGAATTAGGACAGATGTGTTTGCAAAGTTTTTATCAAAAGCTTCTCCCACGCTAAGGAAAACTATTTTCATAAGCCATCCATATCGAGATTTCTTCTATAGGTAAAGGATCAAGGAACTGACGCAATAATTATTGTTTTGCGCCATATACTAAATAAATACTATGTACGCATATCTTTTAGTTTATTAATTTATGGATGTCATTATCTACAATGGTTATAAAAGCAGTTCTTAGGGAAGCCTAACCAATGTGTGAGTTCGTTAAAACAGATTTCTTAATTATTGGTAGTGGTATTGCGGGCTTAAGTTTCGCGATTCAGGCTTTCGAATACGGTAAGAGTACTATAATAACGAAGAAAGAGATGGTGATGACAAACACTAATCTAGCTCAAGGAGGTATTGCTGCTGTTTTTGATAAAAACGACTCTTTTGAACTACATATGAACGATACTATTCGAAATGGAAGGGGTCTATGTGATGTCAATGCAGTAAAACTACTAGTACAAAACGGACCTAAAGCAATCAACTGGCTAATCCAGCAAGGCGTAGAATTCGATAAGAAACAGGAAGAACTAGCTCTTAGCATGGAAGGTGGGCATTCTGCAAAGCGAATTATCCATAAGGGTGACTATACGGGGAGGGAAATTGAAGAATCACTTATCTCTTCAGCGAGAAGAAAAAATATTGATGTACATGAAGACTGTGTGGCTCTAGAATTAATCGTTATGAACGGAAGAGCTTGCGGTATTAAAGTTCTGAATCTAAAAGAAGAAAAAATACGAATCTTTCTTTCAAAAATTGTGGTTCTCGCAACAGGAGGCATGGGCCAAATCTACGCTCAGACATCTAACCCGAATATTGCAACTGGTGATGGAATTGCAATGGCTTATAGAGCCGGTGCAAAATTAGAGGACATGGAGTTCATCCAATTCCATCCCACAACGGTGCCAAGAGAATTGGAAACCAATTTCCTAATATCTGAAACCGTACGTGGCGAAGGCGGAATACTGAGAAACCAAGCCGGAGAAGCATTTATGGAAAAATATCATGAAGCGCGAGACCTTGCGCCTAGAGATGTGGTTTCAAGAGCAGTGTTTAAGGAACTTATGGATGGACCCGTTTATCTGGATTTAAAGCATCTGGAAGCATCTTATATAATAAAGCGATTTCCAACGATTTATGAAGAGTGCATACGCCAAGGAATAGATATTACAAAAAACCAAATACCCGTTGTGCCCGCAGCTCATTATCTGTGTGGAGGGATAAAGGTTGACCTAAATGGCGAATCAAGCATTCCAGGGCTATTCGCTTTTGGAGAATGTGCTTCTACAAGGGTTCACGGAGCTAATCGACTTGCGAGTAACTCTCTACTTGAATCAGTGGTCTTTAGCACTCTCGGCGTTTCAAAAGCGAAATCGTATCTTAATCACGAAATTTTGATACCTGTCATTAAAGAGACTCCTCTGCAAACTGATCGTAACAAGAAGATCCATAATATAACAAAAGAATTACAGGCTTTAATGTGGCGATATGGAGGTATAATAAGAAACGTCAATGGCTTACACTATGCTATTTCAAAAATAAATAACATGGAAAGTAATGTTGAACAAATTAACGAAGATGTATTAAATATTAATTCTATTGAATTAAAAAATATGGTTACAGTTGCGAAGCTGGTCTTAAGGGCTGCTTATCTAAGGAAAGAAAGCCGTGGAGCTCATTATTTAGAAGAATATCCAGTTCGAAACGATGCAAAATGGCTTAGGCACATAATCCTTGAGAGAGATACGGTAGAGCTTAATTGACTCTTAGAATCCATTGGGTGCATTTATGCTTTCTTTCAGATCAGGTGGAGAGGATGTATAAGTATGGAGAAAGATAAAGCATATAATCGAAACTTCGAAGCTCATCGAGATAGAGTTAGATATCAAGCAAAACTAGCTCTTGACGATGATATTAAAACGGGAGATATTACAACCCGAGCAGTAGTTAAGAATAACAAAAAAACTGAGAACGCTATAATTGTTGCGAAAGATGATGGCGTTTTATGCGGTCTTCAAGAAGCAAAGGCAATTTTAGAAGAAGGCGGACTACAATTTGTGGCTAAAAAGATGGAGGGAGATCTACTAAAAAAGAAGGATATTATCGCAACAGTAAGAGGTAATATTGGAGAGATCCTAAAACGCGAGAGAACTGCTCTCAACTATTTGCAAATATTGAGTGGTATAGCTACAGCAACATATAAACTAGCAAGTAAACATCCAAAGAAAGTTGCTAGCTTAAGGAAAACCCACCCAGGCCTCTGTTTTAGTGAGAAACGTGCAGTTAAAGTTGGAGGAGGGTATACGCATAGACTTGGCCTGTCTGATGGCTTCTTGATCAAGGATAACCATCTAGCAACGATTGCTAAGGAGCTATTTGGAGATGATCCTATTACTGAAGAAAAAAAGGTTGTAACTATAATAGAAGCCTTGAGGAGGGCTAAACGATATAGAATCAATAATTGGATGACGGATTTTTTTATTGAGGTAGAAATAGAATCAATAAAACAGGCAATAGCTGCTGCGAAGTTATACAAAAACGAAGGAATACCCGACATGATCCTTTTAGACAATATGAAAACACAAGAAGTTGCGAGATGCGTGAAGGCGATAAAAAAAGAAGCAGGAGAAGGCATTTTGATAGAAGCTTCAGGAGGAATAACTGCTCAAAACATCAATGACTATGTTGAATCTGGTGTTGACATTGTTTCTACAAGTGAAATAACGCTTTCTGCTAAACCACTAGATATAAGTATGAAGATTATTGGTTATAAATGAAAGAAACGAGTTCCTTAATCATTAACTTGTTAGCATGCGCGCTAAACGGTTCCACTATTGTTATGATGGTTCAAGGATTCCATTTTATTGTTAGTTTTTGAACCTTTTTTAGATTATCTAAATCGCCTCTCCGGCTATCTACAGGGGTTTCCATAATAAGGGGTAACGTCCTAAATTCGCTCTGTAGAATATTTTTAAATCCCTGTTCTCCAATTTTTCCTAACCCTATATGTTCATGTCTATCGATTCCAGATCTGAAGCCGCCTTTCGAATCATTTAAATGAACAAGTTTTAGCGTTTCCCAGCCTAAAACGTCATCCAGCCTTTCTATGACTCGATTAACACTCCTTTCTCCTCTTAAATCATATCCCGCGGCAAAGGCATGGCAAGTATCGAAACAGATTCCGACCCGTCTCCAATCCTCTACCCCATCGATAACACGGTTAATATCTTCAAAGGAAGAACCCATACTATTCCGTGTTCCTGCAGTATTTTCCAATAGCAGCATCACATTATTTTTTACTTTCGAGAAAACGCAGTTGATGGCTTCAACGATACGTTTGGCTCCTAATGCCTTTCCCATACCAAGATGGCTTCCAAGATGAGTTACTAAGAAAGAGATGCCGAGTGTTTCGCATCTTTTCAATTCAGCCAGAAGAGATGCTACAGAAAGAGCATAAACCTTTTCTCGAGGCGATGCTAAGTT
>CP070659.1:418597-422257 GCA_020355125.1 Candidatus Bathyarchaeota archaeon | reverse complement strand
GAGGTAGGTTTAGATAGACATTTAGAAGAGGAAGAGGAGAAAGCCAAAGCCGGCGTTGACCTCATGGGACACTTAGAACGACGGTTCTGTAAAGTAGTAGCCTTAGAGTAGCTAGCCACATGTATTAGCTAGACTAGTTAGTTAGAGGAGGGTCACCCGTATCCCTGCTTCCTTTGCCAGCATGGCCATAGGCTTTCTGAGGTCCCCCCATGCGACCACGAGATGCTGCTGGATGCCCTTAACCGCCTTCAGCACCTTCAACCGATCCTCTACGTCGATAACCACCGTAGTGCGACATCGGTCCTTCAAGTCGAGGTGATCTACGACCTTGCCCGAAGTCAGGATCAGGTTTTCGAGGTTTCGGGTCAGCCGCGCCACAGTGACGGGGTGACCCTTAGGGATTATTGTGTGAAGTGTTGGACTGTTCTTCCTACCGTGGTAGTCGCTCAGGTAGTAGGGCTGTCGAGTCGCTGTCGGCCCGAGTGTCTGTCGTGATAGGACGCAGTGGTTCACTCCGAGGTGACCTCGTGCCTTAATCGCCCCACCCATGAAGCTCGTTCGATCCGAAGCTCGTTTGAATAGGACCATCGTCAGCAACGCATCGATATCCCCTTGACACGCCGCTGGGATACCATCTTCCTGTAGCAACGTCAAGGCGACACACGGGCATGCGTGGTCAGCACTCCGAATCCATGGACCACAGACAATCGTCACCGCGTCAGCCGCCTGCTCCTCAATGATGTCCTTCATCGCCACGTAGAGTCTCATGGCGTTCTCAGTCTCCTCTTTTGCCAACGGCTTCGATCGCCGGTCTTTGGACGCGTTCTGAACAAGCTGTCTCGCGAGTTCCCTCGCTGTCGCCTGTTCAGACTCGTCAAGTCCCCTGTACCTCGCCATCAACTTCTCTGTCGGAACTTCCTCAAACCGCACACCCAGCTTCTCCTCAGCAAGCTTTAGGTCACTCGTGATCTCCCACTCCTCAAGGTATTGGTGTGGCAGGCCACCGAAAAGTAGCAACTTTTCTCCGTTATCTGACATGTCAGTCACGTTCCTCTACTATTGTGCATACCCTGACGCACCTAAAATATTCTCCGTGTCTGATAACTTGTAATAATAGGATATCAGCACTAGCGTGTGCAAATAAAATGATAAAATATCTCACATTACGATGAATGGTGAGTGGTATTCTACAATCATTGAGAATATCTTTTAATATCTAAGTCTTGATACATATCTCAACGTGAATATGTTGGATACCGCATCATTAGTCATTATCACGGGGACGCTCATCACAGTCCTCGGTATAATTGTTATATTGTTACGACGTAAACAGCGAGATCGATCAATTACAGAAACGAATTATCGATCATTGTTTAATGTTGGTATCATTTACTTAGCAGCTGGACTCGCAATTAGCATCGCATCGAAGATGATGAATCCATTATTGATTCTTGGCTTCATCTTCTTCATCATCGGCATAGCGAACAAGGACCAATGGAAAACCACATAGCTAGCTGTTAGGGAGCAATAGAAACCTATGGCGAAAACCTCTTTTTCCTTTCTTTCTTTTTTTCTTTTAAAGTTAGCTAGCTAAAACGCGCATGCGGAACACGGAATACGAGATATCCAAAAGTTGGCTTTACAGAGAATTGCGATCCCGTCAAACGTGGATCCCTGTCGTTATGGGAATCAAAGATGCTGGCTTTTGTTATTAATTAATTAAGACCTCGGCTAACATAGCCGTTACCACGGCTCTTCCCATCGAAAACCTTTAACTCTAATGGAATTGGTTTTTGCTCCAAGATAGACAGTATATCAGTTTTCCAGAAGAACTAGCTGAAGAGATTGACAGACTCTCGAAAAATCTGTGTTTGGATATCGAAGTAGCGTGGAGTGTACAACCGAAGCCACGCGCGCGCTGCATCTACAACAAATATAGGTTACGCACGCGAAAAACTATATCATTAAGTATTGAACTATAACTAAACTATATGAGGTTATATGAATATGAACAATGTTAAGGATATGTTAAAAGCTGGCAAGACTGCTATTGGAACGAGTGCTTCTGTAAGAAGTCCTGTGGCTTTTTTAGCTGATGCAGGGTTTGATTTTATTTTCTTTGATACTCAGCACTCGCCTGTGGACATCAAGGAGCTGCTGCCTCAAATCCAAGCGATGAGGGGCAGGAGCGCTGTTCCAATCGTTCGAGTAGGAGGGAACGACCCCGCACTTATCTGCTACGCTCTCGACATAGGCGCCAGGGGCATAATAATACCAATGGTTAACTCAAAGGAGGAAGCTATCGCCGCGGTTCGTAGTTGCAAGTATGCGCCTGAAGGGAATAGAAGTGCTGCTGGCATGAGAGGTGACTGGGGCGTATTCGAGAGAGGAGACTATCGTGGATACACATCCACAGTCAATAAGGAAGTATTAGTACTTCCTATGATAGAAACGGTAGAAGCGTTGAGCAATATAGATGAGATCGTTTCGGTGCCTGGAGTTGATGTTGCTTTGATCGGGCCTTTAGACCTCTCTATTAGTTTGGGTATCCATGCAGATTTTCTTAACTCAAAGTATCAAGAAACGTTGGATACGATTGTTGACGCCTGCAAAAAGGCCGGGGTTGCCCCTGGCATATATAACATCCCCGGAGGTCAAGACCCTAACGACTTTATCGCGAGAGGATTCAGGGTATTCACTCTGCCTTGGTATCAATGGGCTACCACCGGGATCAAAAACGCTTTAGCGAAGATTACAAGGTAAGATCAATGGGGGAAGTTATAGCCTAATTACTTCCCTTCATAATCTTTTTTTATAACGTGCACGAAACTACCATTTCAACACAAATCTCTCCAGATGAAGTAAAATAGACATTTCAGGTTCTTTTGAATCCCACTAAAACCACGATATTACGCGTTTAAGTAGAACCTTAAGCAACTTCTAAAGTGAGGTACACCTGCCCAAAGACAGGAGTATTGAGCCTGTAAAGAAAAAGGGAGCATAAATCTTCCGAATTTGTACTTGCACGTAAGATTCAGAGCTAGTTAGATTGTTAGGATGAATCCCTCTATATAAGAAATAGGCTAAAAAGTGTTCGCTAGCGAGCGCGCGCTATATTGTTACTACAATAATATTATAAATACATGCATTGAAAAATGGTAAGAGTTAACTAACCTCTTGAGGAAGTGTAGCTGACATGAGAGATGATGCGTATAAGCTATTGGCTGAAGTTCTAGATCGTTTACCGAATGGATTTCCCCGCACCAGGTCTGGCGTCGAGATCGAGATATTGAAACGAATTTTTTCCCATGAAGAAGCGTACATTACCAGTAAGATGGAGCGGAAACATGAACAATTTGACGTGATCGCAAAACGTGCTCAGCGTCCAGCAGAGCAGGTTAAGGTGCAGTTGATAGCGATGGCGAAGCGAGGACTCGTAGAATCCGATAGCAGTAGAGAGGCATTTCGATTACAGCCCTGGGCTATTGGAATATATGAAGCGCAATTAGATCAGATGGATCATTCCTTCGCCCATCTCGTCGAAGAGTACTTCGCTCAGGGTGGCGCCGAAGGGATTATGAAGCCCTTCCCCGCATTGCATCGCGTGGTGCCGGCCCAGAGTGCAACGAAGTCTGAGTGGATTCTTCCCTACGACGACGT
>CP070659.1:405035-418497 GCA_020355125.1 Candidatus Bathyarchaeota archaeon | reverse complement strand
TGAGCTCAAGACACTACTCAATCGCTCAGATATTGTCGTCATCTCTGCTCCACTAACCTCAGAAACCAAGGGTATGATCGGTGAAGCAGAGTTAAAAGCGATGAAGCAAACTGCTTACCTCATCAATATAGGTAGGGGAAAGATCGTTCAACAGACTGCACTGATCCAAGCATTAAAAGAAAAGGAAATCGCAGGGGCAGGACTCGATGTCTTCGAAGTTGAGCCCTTGCCGCCCGAGTCAGAACTTTGGGGAATGGAGAACGTCATTATCACACCTCATGTAGCATGGGATACGATCCACTGGTGGAAGCGGATAGTATCTGTCTTTTCTGATAATCTTCAACGTTATCTCGAACAAAAGCCATTGATTAACCTTGTCGATAAAAAGGCAGGATATTAGTACAACCAAGCATCTCTTTCAGTTTAAACGCTATAAGGGCTAATATGTCTACTCTAGGAACTTGAATAGAGAAATCCCTTGTACATTCCCGTAGATTTCTAACGCGTGTTTTTAAAGGGCTATGAAAAGTATTATCATTGCAGCGAATATTATGAGAATGAAACCGGTATTAAATAGAAAAGGAGGTAGTGAAAATCCTCTATTTCCAACTTGGTAAGAGAAACGTTCGGTATACCTTTTGTTTTCCATATGGTCAGCAACATAGATTTCAAATGCTATGTAAGATCCTTCTTTTTGTTTTGGAATGACGGCTTGATATCTAATAGTATCTATTGGATCCATCGCTACCTCATGTCCCATCCCTTCTACCAAATATCTTAGTACAATTTCGTCGATATTTGATGTTTTATTGAGTATTGAAGCGGTAATCGTTACATCATCCTCTGAGCTAGGCTCTCGGGGAAAATATTGGACATCATGAATATATAGTAGTTGAATCACAAAGGCTTCCCAGTCACCATCCCTATAGATATCCGGTGTCCAGCCAAGTGGATTATTCTCTCCCGTTGCTTCAACCCAGATCCATCCATACCCCCTTCCGTCACCGACTATGTCCCATTTGAGAACGTTAGGATAGTCAGGCAGCCATAATAAAAGGGCTACGTGTCGGGTCGTTAAAATCATTGCAGTATCAAATCCAGCGCCTTCATAAATAGCTGAGCAGAGGAAAGCTAGGTCCTCACAGTCGCCAATAGCTGGAGTATTTGAATCAAAATTGATTTTACTCGCCATTTCATCTCCATTCCAAGCCCACTCTTCTTGAAACCGTCCACCAATTACAACGTTGTCCTCATCATAACCATATTCCGTCCATTGCTGAACGAATCTCAATATTTCTTCGGCTCTCCGAATATCTTCAGGATATCTTACTTCAAACTGTTTTCCCCAACTATAAGCTATTCCTTGCCACTCCCCTAGAGATTCATAAGCTACATTAGGTATGAACCCTTTTGATCCAACCGCATAGTTTCTAGTATAGCCCCAGTTATCATACCATAATCCGTCAACATAGATAAAATCAGTAGTCTGTGAAATAGCAAATACTTTTTGACCTACCAGAAATAAAAAACTCATGAGAAATAGTATTAGGAGAAAAGTCTTCTTTCTTTGGAGATTATGCATGGAATCAGCTCATAGAGGTAATGAAAGACTTGCGTGAACAATCAAGCCGATGAATACTTCATAGCAGAATAAAAATAATCCAATTGCTTGAGGGGATTTATTGATATCATCAAGATCAATTCCAAAGAGTTCGACCTTAGCAAATAGTTTATAAAAAAGCCATCCGATGGTTAATCCGATGCCATAAGCTAATAGAATTAAGATAACACGATGGATATTTATAAATGAAGCGGGATCTATCACGTTACCCTGGAATATCGGATTGAGGGATGATCCATGAATTATGAGGCTGGTAAATACTATGAAGCCTCCGACAAAGAGGGAGATCGCTACAGCGTCTCCTTTGATCACTTCGAACTCTTTGATCTCTGAAGTTATATAAGATAGTGCTTTTATGCTAATGAGTCCAATTAATAGGCAAAATAGGCTTGAGGTAAAAGTTCCTAAAAGCCAAAAAAGAATACTTAAAAGCGTTGATGTGGGCATCGCCATTTTTGATCACTGATTAACGTTATAGAAAGAAGGATTTAAGTGATTAGGTCCAATAAAGCTACGTTAGTTAGTTTGTATACACGCGTTACTTATGATGATAATTGATCATAAAAAAGTCTTTATTTCAATTTGCATGTTATTTTTATTTATGATTGATACTCATTGTCACCTTGAGCAACCTGATTATGACAAGGATAGAAAGGAGGTAATCAAACGGTGTAGAAATCAATTACAAGCCGTGATTACATCCTGTGTTAATCCTCGTTATTTTGAACTCACCTTGCAACTTGTACAACAATACAAGGATTTTGTATTTGCGACCGCTGGCATACATCCAAGCTATATTAAAACGTTTTCTCATGGAAAAATCCGTGAGTATGTTGATTGGATAACGTCAAACAAAGATAGTATTGTAGCAATAGGTGAGACAGGGCTTGATTACAATTGGGTGAAAGAAACTAATTGGCGGAAGAAACAGAAACAATTATTTGTACGCTTAATAGAGATAGCTAATCAACTACAATTACCTTTAGTGATACATAGCCGTGACGCCACGGAAGACGCGATCGCGGTCTTAGAGCAATACGCAGATGAGCATGTACAGATGCACATGTTCACCAACTATTCGTGCTTGAAAAGAGTTGTAGATAATGGTTGGCTAATTTCTGTAAATACTCTTCTGTTAAGGAGTAAAGGTATTAGAAAGATTGTGAGGGATTGCCCCCTAGAACAACTAATGCTTGAAACCGATTCACCATGGCTAGGAATAGGTGAGGATGGCAACATCAAGCCGAAAGATATAGTGAGAAATGAACCTTTCGCTGTCTGTCTTGTAGGAAAGAAAATTGCTGAAATAAAAAAAATGGATATAAAGCAAGTGGACGAACAGACTACTGACAACGCGGTGAAATTTTTTAACCTATAGCACGTGCACTAAACAGATTGTACTTTGAATAGTGTATTTAGATAACCTTCTTTCTGTTCCAAAGGTGTGGCGAAGATACCTTCGTTAATTAATTGATCGACCGTTCGTTTCTTTGAAACAATGATATTTTCCTCGAGACCATAGAGTTTAATGAGTTTCTTAACTTCTTCTGGTGACTTCCTTTTAGCTGGAATACTATCCAAGTCGGCTACTCTATAGATGAATCGGGATACGACCATCGCCGCTTCTCTTAATGGACGAAGCTTAACTTTATCTGGAGTATCAGCTGATGTATGGCTAAATCCTCGTCCCTCGATCCCTCTTGGACGACTGCTGACCAACGAAGCGGATGGAACACCCTTTAAGAAAAAAGGAAAGAAGTCAGAATGTGAACCAAGACGAGATCCTAGCGGAAGGTCATATTTCATAGTAGCAGCTAATTTTTTAAAAGCCGAAACGATTTCTGGACAGCCTTCAGTTAAAATCGCTGGGCTTTCACCCGCTCTTCCGGCTCCATCCAAATTAAGCATAAATTTTGTGTTATTAAGTTCAGAAGTATGGAGTTTATGAGTATACGCATAAGCTCCTGTCAAGCCAATTTCTTCTAGGGGAAAGCAGATAAAACGTAGAGTTCGTTTAAATGTTTTTTTATAAGGGACAAGCAATCTTGCAGTTTCCATGACTACTGAGGCTCCTGAGCCATCGTCCATAGCCCCTAAGGCAATATCATGTCCGTCGAAGTGGGCTCCAACCACAATAATATCATCTTTTAATTTTTGTCCCGTTATATCGCCAAATACATTCCATGACTTTAATCGCGGAGTTTGATGGTTAGCTGTTATTCGTACAATTACTAGTCCTTCAGTTAGCAATCTTTTAAGTCTCCATCCTTCCTCATAGGAGATTGCTATACTTGGAACTTCAGCAATCTGATTACATCGTGCACAGCCAGTATTTTCAAGCCGTCCTGGATTATGGTTTTGAAAGATAACTGCTTCAGCGCCATAGTGAATTGCCATGCCTAATTTTTCTGTTCTATGAAATGAACGCCATCTTGAATGAGTTGGTTCTTTGCTTGTAACTAATACAAATTTACCTGGAATTTTATCTTTTATTCTTTCATATTCTTCTGGTGAGCCATTTCCCGCGGATATTAATTCTCCTTCAACTCCTTCTGAAGCTGTCGATGGACAGTAGGGTAACGCTATACAAATTACAGGCGAAGATATGGGTTTAACGATTTCAAGTGCTGTATCTCCTCTAATCCATCCTTGATATTCGAATTCCTCTTTCTGAACATTATCTAAATCATATGAAGAAAATTTGTTAAGCATAAACTCAACCGCTTGTTTTTCACTTTTTGTTCCTCCAAACCTACTACCAAAATCTGTGAGCGTAAGAAGATTGTCGTATACTTCAGTAGACGTAAAAACGTTGCCTAGAATTTCTTTATCTATTTTCTCGTATTTTTCAATCATAGTATTAGGAAAATATTTGAATAAAGATAAGATTTTTTATGGCGCACGGAATCGTTCAAAGCAGAAGCTTAAAAACCAGGGTGCACGAGATAGCATTAATTTAAGAGTTTCGCAATCACGCTTAATTTTTATTGCATGAAATTAGGTGACGTTTACTGTTGGCGGATGTTCAACTAAAATCCATAAGCCTAAATAGAGATCAGCTTCGTTGTAGATATAACTTACTTCATATGGAAAGATTGTTTCGGTTGGTAATCCAGATCCCATTGTAACTACAGCTCCGTGCCATGCAATGTCGTATGCATCTTGGAAGTCGTCTATTGAATATCTTGCTATAGGATTGAATTCGATTTTTTGAGAACTGGTAAATATTTCAAATGCTCCAGTCTTATTTCCAGCCATATCATCGAAGGCATACAAATTCTTGTTTGTTACATCTCTAAACATTATGCCTGCACCTTTATTATTCGCATCTATGAATTCGCTCCAATGATGTGACCATGCTGAGCCACCATCATAAAACAAGTTAGGCGGAGAACTAGACGGAATCGGTTTGCCAGCTATTACGCCATCTTCTGTTAGGGCTTGGCCTCTATCGGCATAGAGTTGGATAGTGCTTAACTCAGTGATATCTCTGTTTTTGTCAGAGGAAAGAAATATAGTTCTCACAGAAAACGTGTAATAATTGGTTTTTGCTGGCAGAGTTGCTACTATATGGGCATAAATGTTAGGGCAATCGGTTATTCCACCAGACCATTCAGCTTCTTGTTGTATAATATCTCTTACTATACCGTGATGAATTGTGTATGATAAGTCGGATCCATAGATTGGAGTTCTCCCATTTATTCGCAGAAATTCTACATAAGAAGTGACTGTGTTAACAGTGGCAGATATTCTCTTATTATTGCTTAAGTCTAGAGTTAACTCTCCATTAGTCAAAATATCATTGTCAGGATCATCGTTTGTAAAGTATTTGTTGGTCCATGCATATGGTGTTTGTGTCGCGATGTCTCTTCCATCCCACCAAACTGTTGTTTTCGATACACTATGATTTAACAAGAAGACAATCATGGATCTCGAATTGAAGATACTAGCGTTGGTTGATAAACCGAGAGGAACCATATAATTTGACCCCCAATCTTCGATTTGGAATGGGACTTCTGTATTTATATCATTAACAGTTTGATTGACGTGGATAGCATGGATTGGAAAAGGAGGGATCGGCCTTTCGCCACCATTCATGAATAGGTTTTCATTAAGCCACCTGAGTGTGCCATTTTGTAAAAGCTCAACTACAATTGTATCGGTATTCAAGCTTTGATAAAGAGTGTTATTCCAAGAAAAGCTATAACTGTACTCGCTTTTTCTCGTGGGAGTGTAGTAGGCTGAAGCCATTATTCCCCTATCATCAACTACTTTGATAAAGTATGCATTAGGATTTACACTAGATGGTATTTTTAAGCTGTAGTTTCCATCTATAGAAACCATTGGGTCGTTTTCCAGAGGAATAAGGTTCCACTTTAATGTATCATAATCATAGGAGTAAAAGAAAAAATTTTCCTTAGTTAACCATAGATTGGGAAAGTTTCCCTCTTTCCTAATATTAACAATTGAGTGACCATTTACTGTGTCTTTCATATCTACTAAGAGTAAGCAGGATGTTGTATATTGGATGCCCTCTAAGCCTTGATTTGGAAGTGAATAGGTTAAAGAAATGTTGCCCAGACTCCAGCTTACGGGTTCAAACCATTTGGTAGCGATTTCTAAGTCGTCTATTTCAAAGGATGGACTCCATTCGATATGGGAATGAGCAACATTCGTAATTCCACTATAAATATAGTTATTTATCTTCTCTTGGGCATAAGAATAGTTACCTGTTACTTGAAGGATAGAGCCGTAATAGCCTACTGTAAATCCCAGTATTCTTTTTATGGAAGAATTGATCTCAGCAATCATATTAGCTAATGTGGCTGGTTCTGTAAAGGGATTGTATTGAACTCCATTATAAACGGTAATCATAGTAGTCGTTAGGATAATAACAACGAGAAAGGCAGCGATGACTAAGAATTGCCCTCTCTTCGCTTTAAGTATTTTTTTCAAGCTTATTCGCCTCCGAGTTGTCCGAGCTGAAGCATTACCAGTCGAGAAGTACCACTAGCACCAAATTCGGTTCTAAATATATTCGGGCGATAAAATAGAAGAATGCCTAAGATAGATATTCTTATGTCTGGGGTTCTGGCTAAACCGATTGCTGTAAAGGAGCCGCGTATTACATTATCTTCAATATGTGAAAAAGTAGCTCCTGCATAATAATAGCTACCGCTAGCGTAAACTGGTTCAAATATATTCGCGTCTTGATTTAAGTATACATCGTATTGAGCAAGAGTGCTATCAGGTAAAGCTCTGGTAGCTGTCTGATAGGTTTCAGGATATACTCCATAGAAATTGGTTAATTCCTTCGCCTGGCTTACGAAATCTACGACACCGATACTTCGAGTTATCCAAGAATTATCGTATGTATAGCCGACATTATTTATACCTTGTAGAAATCCATTTAATCCTGCGGGGCCAACACGTTTCATACCATAAATGCCCCATGAATTGTCATCGTTTTGGAAGGCATCGGTATTTGTAACGTAGTATAGAGGGTACCCAACTATACTCACCCACGTCCAGTTATATGCATTTACTTTCTGTCCAAGATACCATGGATATTTTTCATAAAAACTGCTATTGGCCATCTCGTAGGGAATTGGTACTGCTTCGCCAAAAGTATTAACTATAACTGCATCTCGGATCCTTTCATTCGTAAGGGGAGTAATCGTTTCGTTGTTCAATAGATTATTAAGTTGAGCGGTGGTATTAACGAGAATCGTGTTTACAAAATAGGGAGACATGATATTATAAATATCTAATGCGAGGGACTGGGCGGTGTAACCTGTCGTCCACCATCCATTAGCGTCCTCACAGTTAAAAATGTATAACGTGATTTTTCTTCCAGACTTTGTCCCTATTTTTTCAGGGGTAATCGTAAATGTTACGTTTGGAGAAGTAACGGTGTAAAAAGCTGTCTCAGAGTTCGAGGGAAGTTCTCCTTCAAAATTCTTCATAGATTGCAGAGGATTGTATACCATTTCTCCGGTTTGAGATAGTTCAATATTGTAGACAGTTAGCTTATACATAATATTAGGCGAAAGCCATGATTCGAGAGAATTTTGCAGATTCGCCCAGGCTGTATCATCGTTACTGAACACTGTTTCCGTTAAGAAATTGTTTTCATTTAGACTCTCAAGGGTGGAAGCTGCTAAGTCTTTCAGGCCAATACTCGAAGTTACGCGCGGAGATGGAAGCTCAATATAATAAATAACGCCAAAAAAGGCTCCCAGCACTATTACTACAACAAAGAGGGCTTCAATGGTTCTCAACATATTAACGATTCCTCCTCGAACTCAAGGAAATTCAACCTTCTACATCAAGCCTCCATAAAGCTACCTCAGCCTGGTAGGAGAGACCGCTTATGACAACATTCATAGATTTTTTCACAACGGTCTTCTTGTTAATAGGATCAGCTCCGTAATCCATGGATAAACTTAGAGGAACGATTCCCCAAGGCATGATAGTTAATCCATACTCTTCGCTCGGAGTTTTAGACGAGATTAAAAGAACACCCGGGCTCCCAACACCAACAGTTATAATCTTTGGCTCATTTGGTTTAACGATGCCAAACGAATTTTCTATATTAATTGTTCGAAACTCCGTAGCCCTCAACTGAGTGATAAATGTAAGATTATAGTACAAATCGCCATCAATTGAGAAGGAAGATGTAAGGTTTTTTCTATGAACCAAGGAAATTACGCCTTCATCATAGCCAGTGATGAGGGGAATAAGGGGAGATTGACCCGATGGCGCATTGATATAGTAGCCTACCCCCATAATTCCACCAAGATTCGCTCGTACCAACACAAAATAGAGTGTATCGTTAGCATTAATAGTAGAAAATTCGATTTCAGCTCCCCCACTAATATTTGACACCGTGCTCAGTATGATTGGCTCTGAAATCGAGGGATATGGTGAACCAGTCTTCAAATAATATAGCGTTGCTATTAATTCAGCACCATACACGGTACCGCTTAAACTCAGCAAAGAAATTCCAATTTTTAAAGGATTTGACTCTACTTGAAACACAGTGATGTTCAGAATGGGCGTCATAATAACTCTAAAGCCGTAAGTATCATCTATCGCCAAGAGATCTGCAGCTTTATCATAAAGCACATATTCATCTTCTTTCATGAATAAATTCATACTTTCCGAAGTGAGGTTACGATATTCAGAATTATTATAGACCACAATTTCAGTTGTTTTCATCAAGCGCATAGGCGTAAAAGGACTCGGCGCCATTTGTTCGGCATATGGCTCTTTGAGGCCAAAACCTGTTGGCATTATACTTTTTGTTCCCCAGTCTATAGGGCTTCCTGGATTCTGGAGAAGATTGTTCAGAAGACTTAAAGCTTCTGTAGATGTTTGTTGATCCTGCTGAAACAGACAGGCTCTGCTCAGATCTAAGCTTGTGAGGAGCATGGAGCTCACTAAAAGAGTAGTCACGATCAAGATGGCGAAAATATAATAAAGCGTATTTGTAGCCAAAATAAGTCACTTCATATAAAGCTAAATAGAAGAGTCCCATTGACGAATTTTTCAATATTTAAAGCGGATGCTGTAGATAGACTTGAATACTCCGAGTTCTTCCACACCGTATTAGAGCTTAAAATGATTGTCTTATTGATTTGTAAATCCAACGCGGGAAGAAAAAGACTTAGGGTTAAATTTTTACCACCATCATTAGTGGTCGCAAAAATATGGTAAGTGTTGGAATCAATTGTTTGTGGTAAAGGATCACTCATCGTTACATTACATGGGCTAATATCCTCTTGACTAAGAGTATAGCCAAGTTGTTGAACTGTGCTAGTTAGAAGATTTAGTGCACCTTGAGCAACGACTTCACGTTGAAGATTAACATAGTTTGCGACTACGTAGTTAGCTGTCAGGGGGAAGATCATTATCACTATTAACATCAGTGAAGTGAGAATAATATGTTCCATCACAACGCTTGTCATAGTTACCACCCAAGTTTTGTTATAATCCGATGTCTACCTCCACCTGACTTATGTAGACCTCAAGCTCTGTTCCATCAGGCACCGATATGATTTGAGATGTGAGAGGGAAATGGAAAAAGCCATTATTGAAGCCATTACTGCCTTGTGGAAAACTTACTGTGATCCTGATACTTTCTACATTGCTTTCTCGGTAAACCTGTATTGATTTCGCAGTTAATGTGATGGATTGAGACGCTCGAGGGGTTTCTCCTAAGACCAGATTAGGTAGATATAATTTAATGTAGTTGGTGTTTTGTTCAGGAGAAGCAATATAAGAGGTGACATAACGGATGACAGGAGCTACAACGGCTCTAATGTATGGTTCTTCACCTACGATTGGATTCTTCTGAACGGCAAAGGTTCGGGTTACCAACGCCGAAGTGCCATGAAACACTAGAGTCTCAACGCTTGTTGGATTAATCGACTCGTAATACTCATTATCTAAAGCGTATTTATGAAGTGGAACATTAAAGAAGAGGACTCCGACTTGGCTAGTTAAAAATGGATTATATTCAATTCCACGATAAGTTATCGAGACATCTAATAATTCAGGAGAGAACTGAATAGGATCCAAGGTGGAAAGATAGGCTTTATATTGAATCCACTGATCGCCATTATGAATTGAATTTATGGTTGTGCCTGATGGATCAGTATAGTAATCTGCTGTTCCAATGGGACCATACCAAACTGCAGTCTCTAATCCTCCTTCAGTAGATGCGGTTCTAATCCTAAAGGAGATTTCTGTTCCGCTTGAGAGCGTTTCCGACCAGCTTAATTGATCAAAAGATGATGCTCCGCCTGTATCTTCTTTTTGAGAAGTGAAGGTCCCTGTAGAAAAGTAATTAGTATGATTCTCACTTCTTAGAGCGAGGAGAACCGCGTCGATCTCCCAGCTATCCTGAATAAGATCATTTATTTCGTTACTACCTTTAAATCTAATAGTATAGGTTGAGGAGTTTAATACAATCGTGTAATTATTCCAGGAGTTTTCAGATAAACGTGTGTCAAGGGTTTCCCATGCGCCTCCGTTCCAATAATCAACGCGTAAATCTTCGTTTCCGAGAGATCCAGCATAAATACAAAGTGATTCACTTTCTAAGTTAAAGGGTACATTGGTGAATTGAACTTCGAGATCCAGTTCGTATTTATGTGGAAGTTTAAGAACGTATATCACAGATTGTTTACTATATATAGTGTCTGATCCAATTCCTCCACTACCGTATGTTGTTTCAACCTTAAAACTTGTTGAACTCGTTACGACATTTGCGTAGTGGGATGCGATTCTAGCGATGGGAGCGTAGGATAGTCTTTGATCGCCTTTTCTTTGTACGAAAACATCGTCAATCTCGATTCCGCCGGATTCTCGGCTTGATGTTCCACTGGAAATGGTTTGGATACCGGCTAAAACGAAATACTCTCTTTCTTCTCCGGGGTCAGCGGTATTTACGACGCTTCTAACAGTATTGGCTCCTGTTGTGCTACTCGCAGCAGTATCTTCATCGTATTCGAGAAGATCAAAAGCATCTACGCGGAAAGCGACAATTCGCACATCTCTTGCAGTACTTGTATCTCCTATCGTTCGAAGCTTTGCTTGAACGCTAAAGGTATGCAGACTTGTATCCAAGAAAGTTTTTGCTAATACACCATGGGGCTCAAATTGATCCCGGTCAGTATGAGTTCGCGCCGTATTAGGTGTTGCCCAGGCATCAGGGTAGAGGCTGGTTCCCGAGTCGATATCTAGCCAGGTTTCAACTCCGGCATCGATAGGTAACTCAGAAATGGAAGCACAATAGGCTACGATATAGTCGCCTGATAATGAAGGGGTGAATTGAAGAGTAGCTAATGTTTGATCACCTGTTATTAAGGTGTCTCCATTAACTTCGATATACTCTAGACCTGCCCAATCCAATCTAATACAAAGGATATGAACGTTTCTGGTGTAAGCTGTTGCTCCAGAAGATGCTTGGAATTGAAGCTTTATGGTCTGTTTCGCTGTTGTTCCAGTAACTCTACTGAAATGGAAATACACGTTATAAGGATCGATTGGAGTAGCGCTCGTTGTGCTTTGTTGCACTCCTGTTTCTCCTCGCGTGACTCCATTTATATCGTATCTAAACCTGGCTTGATCTTCGGTATCTCTATTGCTCCGAATATCGGCTGTAACAAATATGAGCCACTCTTCGCTCGTAGAGCTCGGGGTAAAACTAACACTTGCTCCGGAAACATCGGTCCATTCCATGTTTGAAGTCGATTGCTCATCGGTAACAACGACTTGTTCAAAGAGACTTGTTTGCTCGGTCAGAAGATCATAATTAGAATCTGGCCCCTGTTGCTGATTTACAAAGCCGCTGTGAAATCCTTTGTCTTGGCTCTGGTCTACGTCACTAATATTGTTATCAACATAATGATCTATACTCAATGGAGAATCGTATTGAGTCAGTTCAATATACGCTGCAGTTCCTGCTCCAATTCTTGTGGTTTGTTCAAAAAATCCACTATCAAAATCTACATCGTTAGTCTGCAGCCATAAAACGTCTTCTGATACTCTACCAACCTCGATGGTATAGTTAAGAAGGGGATTTAATAAATTAACGTCCCCGTTCTGAACAGTGTATCGGACAGAATCAGTCCGACCGGTGACCCAAGCGACATCATCGACTTGTAGACCAACTGTTCTCATAAACGATTTAGCAGAATTGAAGTCGTTTTCGGCACTTCTTCGAGCGAGATTACTCTGAACAAAAGTGAGACTCAGCGTTAAGGCTAACATAAAAACAGCCATAAGGATTAAAGTTGAAACGATTGGAGCTAGGGCCTTTACTTTCCGTTTTAACTGGATAAACATGACTTTTGAAAATTAATCTTTAAGACCATATATTTTCTATTAAGCACTAACTTTGATCCTCAATCTGAATTTAAAAATCATAATAGCGATGTAATTAAATGGAGAATCAAATCTCCCACGGTGATCGATAGAATGTATGCAAGGGTTAGGAAGGGTAACATTGGGAGGCTATACACGATAAACACGCTTTCTGGAAGAGATGCATCTGGCATACTTGCATTTTCTTCCTCAACTCTTTGAAAAATCTTTAAAGTTCTACGTAACTCTCCATCTACATGATTAAATTTTTCAGCGAGCATATGGTATGGTTTTATCTTTGATTTTGAAGTCTTTACACATAGAAACAGAGCAGCAATTTTCCTCCAGAATGGTTCACGCTCAAGCCCTTGAAAAAGAGTCTGACGATTCTGAAATTTCCAATATAGGTTTCTAATGAAGGCAACAGGCAGCATTAGAACCATTAGCAGAAGAGAATTGTTGAAGGTTGTCAGAGGGAGTAAAGGAAATATAAGGGTTGGGGACGACGTAATTGGATGGGCAACAGAAAGGGTGATAAGAGCTTTCGCGTCGGCTCCTCCATAAAGACCAAAATAGAATATTGTTAGTGCAATGATCGTTGTAATGGCTATGGAAGCCAGTTTTAAAGGAAAATGATTGGGATTATTCAGCATATCCACTGTCGTTGTTATTAGCGAGATAGGTATAAAGAAAGCCCATATCTTATTTGGAACTTCCATCGTTTTCAGGTCATATACTGAAGCAATAGTTAAAAAAGTGAGAGAAACGAGGATCTGGAGCAGATTCATTTTAGCTTTCAGATATATCTATAGTAGTTTCTCTTCTTTTCTTTTTTCTCAGCTACCTTCTCTTCTTTCTTCTCAGCTACCTTCTCTTCTTTCTTCTCAGCTACCTTCTCTTCTTTCTTCTCCGCTACCTTCTCTTCTTTCTTCTCCGCTACCTTCTCTTCTTTCTTCTCCGCTACCTTCT
>CP070659.1:399484-404935 GCA_020355125.1 Candidatus Bathyarchaeota archaeon | reverse complement strand
GTTCGGCAAACTCTGAAAGAAATTGGATTTAATAATGCTAAAGATGGATTGGATTGGGAAACTTGTGGCATTCTATTGTCTATAGAGGAACAGTCTCCAGACATTTCTATCGGGGTAACTGAAACTACCAATCGTGAGCAAGGTGCGGGAGACCAAGGCATGATGTTTGGATATGCCTGTAATGAAACAAAAGAATTAATGCCGTTACCAATCACATTAGCTCACAAACTTGTTATGAGGCTTGCTGAAGTTAGAAAGAAAAACATATTACCTTATTTGCGCCCTGATGGAAAATCACAAGTTACAGTAGAATATGCCCAGAGTAAACCGCTAAGAGTTGATACCGTTGTGATTGCAGCGCAACACAGTGAGAACATAGATGTAGAAACATTGAGAAAAGCTATCATAAAAGAAGTGATTCAAAAAGTTATACCTCCAGAATTGCTCGATGAAAAAACCAAATTTATTGTTAATGGAACTGGCAGGTTTGTTATTGGAGGAACCCTAGCCGATACTGGACTAACAGGAAGAAAAATAATTGTTGATACGTATGGAGGAATCAGCAGCCACGGTGGAGGATGTTTTTCTGGTAAAGACCCATCAAAGGTTGACAGATCTGGCTCATATATGGCAAGGTATATTGCAAAGAATATTGTTGCTTCAGAACTAGCTGATAAATGTGGCGTTCAGATAGCATATGCTATCGGGATAGCTAAACCATTATCTGTTATGGTCGATACTTATGGAACTGGTAAAATTTCTGAAGAAAAAATAACAGAATTAGTCAAGAAACATTTTGACATGAGACCTAAAGCAATAATTGATCATCTGAACCTACTTAGGCCGATTTATAGTAAAACTGCTGTTTATGGACATTTTGGCAGGGGCGATCCCGATTTTACTTGGGAAAAAACTGATAAAGTAGAGCTCCTCAAAAAGGAAGCTGGTTGCGCTCGCTAGCTAATTAGTGCAACCTACGCTATTTTCATCACAATATTTTCGCATTAGTAACCATCCTCGTTGGATTAACATATAAGCTACTGTCAGTGTTGGGAATCCAATAAACCTTTAGAACGATTCTTTGGAGACATATACACGCGTGTATTAACGAAGTTTACTTTCTAAACAGATGCAACAATATTAGCGCGCGCTACGTAAGAAAAGATAAAAGAAAGGCGGTGCAGTAACAGTAAGGCAGACTGAAGCATAAAGGAAGAGATCCAATGTATCGAAATCGTGATATGGGTATCAACTTCATCAAGGCTCGTAAAAACCATCGTTGCTATGGGATGGGCCTGGGTATCATCATCCTAGATGACATCTACCCTGGATTTCCTGGCGATGTACGCAATGCAAGTGCCTATCCCTTTCCAATACAGTACGAGATCGCCGAAGGAGTGGATATCTGGGCTTTGGTTCATGAAGAGGACAAGTCGCCTTGTTTGGAGCCGATCAAACGAGCAGCCAAGAAGCTAGAGAATATGGGCTGCAGGGCCATAGCCGCCGAGTGTGGTTACTTTGCCTACTTTCAAAAGGACATCGCAGGCTATGTAGATGTACCGGTGTTCATGTCCAGTTTGCTCCAGGTCCCATTTGCCCAGCGGCTCATCGGCCCCAAAAAGGTTGTGGGTATTCTAGTAGCGCGGGAAAAACTTATGCTACAAACACACTTGGAAGCGGTTGGCATACAATCGGGCAGCAACTATGTCATTACCGGAGCTGGAGACCACGGCCGCTGCCCAGAGTTTGAGCATTTGTGGTATGAACCCAAACGGACTGATCCGCCAGGGGCTTTTTATGATAAGGCGAAGCAGGAATTCCTGCAAGTGGCCGTTGATTTCTACCGAGCCCATTCCAACATGGGAGCAATGGTGTTGGAATGCACCGGTTTCCAACCTTTTGCCCGTGCTCTCCAGCAAGAGATTGATATCCCGATTTTTAGTTGGGGCACGCTGCTGGATTATGCCTTCTCGGTGTCAGTTCACCGGGATTACTATGGGCATGTGTAAACCAGAAACACTGCACGTGCATAAATGGTGCAAACTAGGAAAAGTTGAATTATGTCTAGGACCAACTGAACTTTGGCTTAAAATAGAAGCAATAATTAGTCTTGAATAGCCTAAGAAATATAAATTAACACTCTTTTAACGTTTATAGGGAATTACCTAATGAAAATAACAGATGTTAAAACCTTTATAGTAGGCACAAAAAAAGAAAATTTGAGGAGGCCTCATCGAGGAGGATTAAACTGGATCTTTTTGAAGCTTCTGACTGATGAAGGAATACATGGTTGGGGCGAGTGTAGTGCTATGCCTCGTTATAGGGAGCATACATGCGTCCAATTAATCAAAGAGCTGGGCAAACATTTTATTGTCAATAAAATGAACCCATTTGACATTGAAAAACTCTGGGATAAGCTGTATGGAGGGACTGCTGTTTTTCGACATCCGGGTACCCTTTCGACACAGATTGTTGGTGCCTATGAAATGGCTTGCTGGGATATTATTGGAAAGGCATTAAATCAGCCTATTTACAACTTGCTAGGCGGCAAATTTAATGAAAAGCTGAGATCGTACACGTATTTATCAATGGTCTCAGACGCTTGGTTGCCTGGAGACCTAGCCGAAGAAGCCGGGCCTAAAGTAGCTAAGCTGGTGAAACAAGGATTTACAGGTGTGAAGCTTGATCCTATTCCCCCCTCAGTACCTCAGCCTAGAGAGATTTCTTTGAGTGAGCTAGATTATTCCGAAGCGGTCATAAAGAGCATTCGGGAAGCTGTCGGTAACAAATGCGACATACTAATTGGAACCCATGGCCAGTTGACAACGCACAGTGCTATTAGATTAGCTAAGAGGCTAGAAAAATATGAACCATTGTGGTTTGAAGAGCCTGTGCCTGGAGAGAATATGGATGAAATGGCCCGGGTGGCACGAGCTACCAGCATTCCCATTGCCACTGGTGAGAGACTTGCTACCAAATGGGATTTTCGACGCTTGCTTGAAAAGCAGGCAGCCCAGATCATCCAAATAAGTGTTGGATTGAATGGTATATTAGAAGCTAAAAAAATTGCAGGGATGGCTGAAGCATATTATGCACAGATCGCCCCATGGATGTATTGTGGTCCCGTCGCTGGCGTCGCCAACATACAGCTAGATGTCTGTAGTCCCAACTTTTTGATACAAGAGGGTATCGAGACTTGGGGCGGGTTCTATGCAGAGATCTTAAAAGAGCCCATTAGATGGGAAAAGGGATATATTATACCACCAACTGGACCAGGATTGGGTGTTGAATTGGATGAAGCTGTGATTGCTGATAACCCCTACATAGATCCAAGTACAATATAGTTGTAAATAACGTATGAGATATTTCTTGGGAATAATCTCAAAGCTTTGGCTTTTTCGTCAATTCCTCGATAGAAACTTTTGGCTTCTTCTTGAAGCAGTCCAGATCTGGCATAGGGGTATCATCTTTGAAGCGTCTTCTAAATATGTATCCCCAGAAGTGTTCCCTGAATTTAGGTAAGACATATTTTTCGGGCGGGCCAGGTGTCGCCTCGACAAGTTCATAGTCTATGGAGCCTAGGCCGATGTTTATGGCTGCGTTTATCTGGATCCACTGGGAAACCTCCTTGAATCTATGTGAACAAGGAATATAGGTAAACTTTTCATGGCCAGCTTTCCAGGGTTCATTCTCGATTTCCTCGTCGAAGGCTTTCGATCCAGGAACTCCCTCGGCCTTGTCAGCTGCATCGAGACAAGCTTTATCGACTGAGACGATGTCTTTTGAAGCGAACACGCCCAAGTTTGGTAGAATATAGCTATCAGTGTATCTCATGCAGTCACATAAAGGTGAAATGTCTATAGCATAGTTGATAAAGCCCACATGCTCTCTTCCAAGATGGTTAATAACGGCTTTTGCTGAGTCCGGGATAGTTGCTGGGAAAGGGAACCACATTTCTTTTAACACAGTCTGATCTGCTGAGAGCACTCCACACCCCATTTTACTTACGTATGCAGTGCAGCCAATACACTCTTCAAGATCCAGACGGGCATATGGCTTCTCATCGACAACTTGGAAAGCCCCTGTTGGGCAAGATTCACTACACTTTTTGTATATTGGGCAGTCTTTTCCTCTACAGAGCTCAGGTTTGAAGGTGTATCCAGGTACACCGTACTTAGGGTGCTTCAGTAAATGGGTTACACTCTTACCTCTTTTGGAGCAGCAGCCAATTCCTATATTCTTGATGGCTCCACCAAAGACACCTGAAGGATGCCCTTTAAAGTGGGTTAGTACGATCATTGCATCAGCATTCGCAATTGCCTTCGCTATATACGTATGATTTAGGTAGTTTCCATCCACTCTTACTTTGACATCGTCTGTGCCTGTGTCTCCATCAGCTACTATAAAGGGGCATCCCAGAGTCGCAGATGTAAATCCATTTCGTGCAGCAACTTTATACTCATCTTGAGCCATGGTACGGGCACCTCCATATATAGTTGTGGTGTCGCATACAAAGGGATCCCCCCCATAATCTTTTACAGCCTCTACAATACCTGTAACAATGGAAGGCCTAAGATATCCTGTATTATTCCATTCACCGCAGTGAATCTTTATCGCTACCGTGTCACCTTTACTGAAACAGTCATTTAGACCCGCTAATTCGAAAAGCCGCTGACCTTTAACAACAGTGCTCAATTCGCCTCTTGGCCCAAACCAATATACTTTTGATTTTGACAATTACGCTTCAACCTCATACATCTTGAAAATATTTATTTTCATCATCATTCATTATTGTCATTAAATTTTGTTATTATAAATTAATTATAAAAGGTTAATAAAATGAGCCACCTCTTGAAAGAAGCAGAAGTTTCGTGTACAAATATGTTACAACTACTTGAAACCAAAGAGATTTTTCCAACGGAGAAGATGGAAGAGATCAAAACAAAAGTGGCCAATATCCTTAAAAACGTATTATTATCGAAAAAAAAGGTTATGATGAGGTCAGCTAAGGGTGCAGTATTATCAGAAAAGGTAAAAAATAGTGCTTTGAGTCTTGAGAAAACAATAAAGGATATTACTCGGCACCAAGATGCTAAGGTTAAAGAAAATGTTGATGATCAACTGAGTGTGCTTGAATCAGATGTATCTAATGTTGTAATATACTGGCGTAGTTTTGAGGCAGTACTCACATAGCCATTCAATGCAGACAAGAATCGACCATTCACTCGCAGTTTAGTGTAATAATTTCCCATGTACATTAAATCATAGAGAACTATATGTAATAGTGAAGAATAACATGTCGGTAGAAAAGAAAGTTCTAATCACTGGGGCTGCAGGTAGAATAGGTCGACTTTTATCCAAGTCGTTGGAGAGTCCATATGCTGTTCGGGCAGTAGATATCGTACCAACCGAAGGCGATTTTGAATTCATCCAAACTGATATAACAGATTT
>CP070659.1:396260-399384 GCA_020355125.1 Candidatus Bathyarchaeota archaeon | reverse complement strand
GGTCAAACGCCAAATCGACATCGGCCGCGACTACGGCAAATTCATAATGATGCTCGGCGTAACTGTCTCACCAGAAACAACACTTAAACGAATGCAAGAATACTGCCGCCTTGTTCGTAAATATGGAAGAAACTAATCTTTCTTTTTTATTAGTGTGCACTACCATCATTTTAAAAACTTACAAGTTTTTATAGAATTTCTTAAAATAGATTTGAATTAATAATTTTTATGATTAGCATCTATTTAGATATACAATCTGAAGTTTGATGAATATAGTGGGTATTAATGAATGAAAAATACGAATCTGTAGATGTATTGTTTTTTCAGTCTGTACCTTATGAAGGATGTTGGTTATTGAGCAATGCGCTTCTGCAGTTAGCGTCCTTTATAGATCAAAATGGTTTTAAAGCTAAAGTTGTCCATCTGGGCATCCATTATGATTATAAAAAAACAGTCTTAGAAAATGTAATGAAATACAAGCCAAGATACGTATGTATTGACTTAAGATGGTTCGGAACCCTGTACACTGCACTAGAAGCTGCAAAATTAGTGAAAACTATTAATAAGAATATTGTAACTATTACGGGAGGACATACTGCCACATATTTTAATAAAGAAATTATTTCGACTTGCTCATTTGTAGACATCATCATCAAGGGGGATGCTGAGCTTCCTCTGCTAAATATTCTAAAGAATGAAGAAAGGGTTAACTGCACTTTCAGGAAAAAGGACAATGTCATTCAACAACCAATAACTTATACTCAAGAGCAATCTGACCTTGAGGGACTACATCTTACCAACTTAGAGAAGATCTTGGATTCTACAAATGAAATCTTACTTATGCAACCAAAACAACTCAAAAGCCCTTTATACCCAAGAGCCTTCATTTGGTCTGGGAAGGGGTGTAACTACAATTGTATTTATTGTGGTGCACGCGCTGACTCACAAAAAATATTATTTAACAGAAAACGTCCAATATTTCGGAACGTTAAAGATGTATTGAGAGATATCGAAGAGTTTTCGAAAATGGGAATCGTTACTTTTGAATTTGATTTTGATCCGTTTGTTAAAGATGAAACTTTCTATTTATCATTGTTTAAGACGATAAAGAGCAGTAATTTCAACTGCGTCTTCAATAGTTGGACTTTACCATCAGCTGAACTCTTGGAGTCACTCCAGAACTCTTTTAAAAATGTAATTGTAACAATGAGTCCTGAAACGTTTAACGAATCTGTAAGAAAGTACTTGGCTGAAAACAATCTTGGTAGACCCTATTACTCTAATGTAGAATTAATAAACTGCATAGAAAATGTTAGAGCGTTCAACAATCTTTATTTAGAATTGTATCTCGTTGCTGGTTTACCTTTAGAGACAGATATCAGCTTCAAAACGAATCTTGAGTTTGCTAATTTTATTAAAAAAAGATATTCGTCTGTCTTTATGAAAAAACAAGGCTATCGTTCAATTAACTGTTTACCTTTACAAATCGAGCCTTCGACATTTATGGACGATGCCTCTAATCAACTTGTAACCCAAAGCGGTATGACTATTTATAGGAAAAGTTATAATGATTTCTATGATTTCTCTAAAAGAGATTTCTTTCATTTACCAAGAAATGTCTTTGGTCTTGACCCATCGTCTACAATCAAAATCAAGCAGAACGTTAATCTTTTTAATAAATCGATGGATAAGACAGGTTGGAAAAATAACATTATTCGCCTAAAAGGTATTTTTAAAAAAATTAAAAGAAACAACACTTTAACAAGTAGATAACTGAGTTTTCAGACGTAAGCAGCTTATAAAATTCTCTTTTCGATTAGTGCGCGCTACAAGTATAGATGTTCGTAAACTCGTCCAGAACGCGTTTCGGATTCTCTATCAGATCATCAGTTAACTATCTTGAAACGCTCTCTCCCACTCACCCAACTTTTCAAGTGCATGTACCTCTTGCCACATATAAAAAAAGAGTTGGTAAATTCTATAAAAGTAATGTAAGGGCACCTAGCTATAGTGGTACAGGTTCACAGAGATTTTCTTCTTTTACGGCGGATCTTCCGCACTTCTTACAAACGAATTTTGCATCCCTAATGAGAGTTTTCATTTGCTCCAAAGAAATCTCCCCACGCTCAGCCAGGTGGCAGAGATGTTGTCGATGACCAATATGTGGTGCTTGTATAATCGTATAGGGTTTAGGAATTGTATAACCTATTGGGTATCCCCAGATGTATTCACGTACTTCTCCTCTCATATCCGTTCCAGTTTCAGTCATTTGTATCGTAGTTAGCTATCAATTGGTTTACATATAAATCTTTTTTAGAAGTTTAGCGCGCGCCTTTAACTGATTCAGGGCTATCTAAATCACAATGTTTATTCAATAAACCTAATGCTTTACGCATAAAATTGATGGTATAATCTGAATAACCATCCTTCTTCATAGACCACAGGACATCGAAGATTGTTGCGTTAACGCGTTTCCCATTTAAAAAAGGCTGGGTTTCAGGTGTAGTGGGTTGGCGTCTCGGCCGTAACCCATCTTCTGTTTTATGCAGCATTCAGCTAAGCGGGCTACCCGCGCCTCATGCAGGTTTCATAAGCGCCTATTTGCCCTTGCACCCTGCGGGTCAGCCGTTTCATCGTTTCCTTCAACTTCATCAATGAGTTAACACATATCATTTTCATCTAGTTGATGGACGTTCCGTTTCTGCTCTGTTGCCAAAACTCTCGCTTTACATCTTTCGATGCCGCAGTTCTGCATGGTGGATGGAGTTTCCTCAGCTCTCAATATCGAGAACCGACAGCTGCGCACCGACTCACCAACCCAGTGACAAAAAGGTAGAGGGATGCAATAAACGTTTCTGATCTATGATAAAAACGAAATAGTCAACAGTCTAATGACAGCCAACAATATCGCCATGTAAAAGATTTAATCAAATGTCGCCCTAGATACTAAGCATTCTTTTTCGGCTCGACATCTTGGACAATTGGGGGTGGCAGGCTAAACTGGTCGGCCGAAGCCTTCCAGCGCACACCTCCACTCCATTAACGGAATCTTCTTTTCCAGTCCTCGTCCACAACTAGCGACTTGTTACCAAGCCTCCGTGTTGCGGAACGGCTGCTTATTTTC
>CP070659.1:391693-396160 GCA_020355125.1 Candidatus Bathyarchaeota archaeon | reverse complement strand
TACTCAATCCATGAATACCCACGAGTATCATGTTGACCTGATGACCATACTTAATCTATGATTACCCACGAGTGCCATGTCGACCTTAGACCATACTCAATCATGAATACCCACGAGTACCATGTCAACCTTATGACCATACTCAACCCATGAACACCCGGGAGTACCATGAGCATTCCCCACCATGCGATACCAAGATTTGGTATCCAACTTGATTGTATAAATAATCAATAACTGTATGCACATTTAGCTAAGGATCCTAGCGCCCGCTAATAATATCTTTATTTCCATCTTTTCGGAAGAGTTCAAGTCTTCATATACATGTACTACGTGTTTATGAAAACCAGATTTTTCTATAAATAATTAAAATGCAGTTGAATTGATCATTAATGCAGGTGCGCTATGCAAGTAGATAATAAAAGTAAAAAGCAAGCTGAAATATTGACTTATTTAGATCAAACATTAAGTTTTAGTAAAAAATAGCTATTTAGTTATAAATAGCTTGAAAGGAGTGTTAAAATGAAGATAGAGAGGGTTGACGTTTCGAAGACATATGTTAATGATTTAAAGAGAGTTTTAGATAATCTTCGACCAACTATGTCAAATATAGTAGATGGTGTTCAAGGAAAGGATATTAATAGCATCAAGGAAATAATTATCTTCAAAGATAAAAAGAAATTATCGAAGCATGTACAGAAAGATAGATATAGTGAAATTCGAAGTGTCGTAGATGAAAGCGACCGCGCTGATACTCATTTCGCTAAAAGAGGCTATATATTCCTTAAAACCTCTGATCCAAAAAGTTACTTACATGATCATATCATTATCGAAGAATTCATCCATGCATTAACCGAAATAACAGATGACGAAAGAGTTTTTTTTGATTTTATTGATCTTGTTGATAAAAAAGTAGGTTTTCATATTCCATATGTTGCCATGAAACTTTGGAATAAATCAAAAGAAGCTGTCGAACATTACTATACTTTCACCCTTTTTAAAAAATACTCTCCAACAAGAATTGTAGCACAGCTGAATAAAGATCTTAATACAAAGTTTAAGCAAATTAGTAATCATATACGATCCATGAATCATAATCCCATAATTATAGCATTTTACTTTCCTGCTTTTGTCCTTGGCGATATATTTGATATTGAGACTGAAGAAAGAATTGTAGAAAACTATCGTAAGGAATACGAACGAGTAAAAAATGCACTTTTTAGACTATCGATTGATGACCTTCAAAAAGAAGGGTATATGCTGATTAAAGAGATATGTGAAATCCAATTGAGTATGTGTTTGGGTGAACTAAAGAAGACTTCGCCTAGATTTCTGTCTGACTCACGCACGCGCACACTAATCTCACTATAATTCAAACGAAGTCAATATTGATGATTCACTTATATTTGCAGCAAGCTCGCTGTGGAGTTAATGATACATGGTTATTGTGTATTGGTGTTTGTTATTAGAATGATGAGCACTATTTGCATGTTCGTTTATGTCATTGTCATGTTCATGATAATGAGATATTATGCATGGTGATTGTGGGGTATGATCTATCTCTAGGAACTGTGTGTATCAAGCGTTTTGCGAGGGGAAGCGGGATTCTTTACTGAAAAAATATCGAACCATGTTTTTCATTAGCACGTACATGTCAATTTTAAACCCCATCTATTTGCATGTTGGTTTCAGCGTTAGTGATTGAATTTTCGTTAGGAAAACGTTCTGTACACACTTACCCTGTATTGATAAGAATCCGAGCCGGATGTAGGTGGGTATATATAGAGTTTGAAAATGGATCCTTGAATAATTATTTTTTCTACTATAATGTCTGTGTGCATGCACTTCTGTTATAGAGCTTGAAAAAGTGCTTTAAGTTCTCTTACAATGCCTTGCCTAAGCATATACCAGAATATCCTTCTTTTCAACTTATTTCTGGAGAATGTTCCTTTTAGCCGTCTACTCCAAGAACCGTAGAAATCTCGATAGCATTTATAGAGTTCTTTCTGCACCTCCTTCCTTGACAAGGTTTCGGTTGGCATAATTGCGTGCACCATGTCATAGTTGAACCAGTTATTGTCTTCAATCCATCCGTTTTGTCTTGCTTCCTCAAACATTTGAGTGCCTGGAAATGGTGTGAGAATAGCGATTATTACGAAATCTGGGTCTAATTCATTTAGAAATTCCCTAGACGCTGCAATTGATTCAGCTGTATCCTTACGTTCGCCTATTATTAACATTGCTTGTGCAAAAATGTCATTTTGTTTTAACTGTTTGACAGCTTTTTTAGCATCTTCAGGAGTTATGTTCTTTCTAAAAGTTTCTAAAGTTGGTTGGTTATCGCTTTCCACTCCTAGAAGAACCCAACGGAGACCGGCTCTTCGCATTTTTGGAAGAGTGTTACTATGTTTTACGACGTCATCACATCTTGCTTGTGTAAACCACATTAAGTCTTCTGAAAAATCCTTTTTTAGAATTTCTTCAGCGAGTTTGTCAGCTCTTTTCCCAAAGCCAAAGTTGTCGTCCGTTAACCAAATGAACCTGCTTCCAAATGTTTGATAACAAAACTCCATTTCGTCTGCAATACGTTTAGGGGACTTCTTCCTCCATGTGCCACTCCAATGTCCCCATTGAGAACAAAAAGTGCAGCGATGTGCACACCCTCTTGATCCCTCAATTAAGACGTACGGGGCATTAGGGCCAGCCATCGCGGTAAAGTGATATTTATGTATAAAATCTTTAACAAAATGATAACCAGGATAGGGTAAATCATCAAGGTTTTCGATTAAAGCCCTTGGCGGATTGTGGACAATCTTTCCATTATGTCTAATTGATACGCCTTTCACTTGTAGAAAGGAGTTCTCATTTGTCTTCTTAACTAGTTCTGTAAAGGATACATCCCCTTCTCCACGAACAATAACATCAATTTCGGGGAATTTTTCTAAGCTTTCTTGAGCTGTTGCGGTGAAGTGTTGACCTCCAGCCACTGTTAGAATATTCGAGCGCACTTTTTTTGCTGTCTCCAACGTCCGAACCGCTGAGTAAGTATTGCAGGTTGCTAATGAACTAGAAGCCACAATGTCGGGTTTAAACGAATAGATAGCTTTCTCTAATCCTTTCCAATTTACCTCTTGGGCGTTACAGTCTAAAACTTCAATCTCAATATTTTGTATTTCTCTTTCGAGATATGCTGCAAGCTGGATAATACCATATGGTGGTGGTAAATACTCGCCCATAACAAACCAAACATCTTTCGGTGGCTCAACAAACAGAATTTTCAATTTTTTATATCTCCAGCAAGACTTCGTCCACTCAATATTTCCTACTGCTAAAATGAGAATATCGATATCAATACTTTATAACGTTGTCAGTTGTTTCTAATCATATTTGTAAAATATTGTAACTATTTGAAATTTTTCCATCATGAAGGTTAGGTAGACATTTATTAGTTGATGTGCGTAGTGTGCGTGCTTCAAGAAAAATTTATATCGCAAAAAAATTAGGAATTGATCGGCGTTGTGATGTTGAAAAAGAGTATAGTCTATTTCCCGAAGAAAGGGGCTATTAATACAGAAGAAACCATTAACTTAGCTTATGAACGCGCAGTAGAGCTTGGAATCAAAGATATTGTAGTAGCGTCTACCCATGGAAATACTGCCTTACAAGTTGCAAAAATATTTACGAATCCATCGTTTAATCTCATTGCTGTCTCGATCTCAGAAGCCTTTGAAGAGGAAGGATGGATCATGACTAAAAAGGAGAAGACCCATCTCCAGAAGAAGGGAATACGTGTCTTCACAGGCCTTCATGCGCTTGGTGATGATGTCAATGCAGCTTTTACAGAGAAATTTGGAGGAAAAGCCATTAATGAGGTTGTTACCCAAACGCTCTATCGATTCTGTCAGGGTATGAAAGTGTGTGTAGAGATTGTTTTAATGGTCGCTGACGCAGGACTGATATCAATCGATAAGGAAGTAATAGCAATAGCAGGTACAAACGAAGGTGCCGACACTGCTATCGTTGTCAAACCGTCATATCCAAGAACATTCTTAGACCTGAAAGTAACGGAGATCATCGCTAAACCAAGAGAAGGTTAATTTGAAGTTCTAGCTTGCGCTTTTGTGCGAACATGCAACACGCGCTACAGATATATCCGAATACGACCCAAAAGAGTAAACATGCTAATCATTTTTCCTTAACTTGGGGATTTATTTTCAGTGCGCACGCGTAGTAAATATTATTGACTTGTTGACCTTTTTTCCTCTGTGATTAATGTGTTAATCGACGCAATCTTTTTATTTTTTACTAAAGTTCTGGATAGTTAATGATGGATGATATCAAAGGTGGAGAGTGATAGAATTATGGTCAAAAAATGGGTTTATCTTTACGAAGAGGGCAATGCTGAAATGCGCAACCTTCTGGGTGGTAAAGGAGCTAACCTAGCCGAAATGTCCAACGCTGGCCTCCCGG
>CP070659.1:387311-391593 GCA_020355125.1 Candidatus Bathyarchaeota archaeon | reverse complement strand
TTGCTCTATTTACTATAACTAATTATGTAGGTAGCTTATCGTATTTATGACTTTCTAGCTAAAATACCAAATTTAGAACTTAAAATTAACTTTATGTAGTATACCTTTGACTATTCTTTTTAGAATAAATCGTAAAATATTAACTTAAGAAGTTGAAGTATCCAAAATATGTTGAACAGCTAGCTAGCTAACTTTTGGATAACCACCCCATTTTTTTTATCTTTTTATAGCGCGCGCTGCTTCCAGAACAATCTGGACTGTTTGGAAACTGTTTTACCCCGCAGCGTCATTGACTTGCTATATACCAATAGTTACTAAGCGATTAACATGGTGTGGGACGGGTATTGACAGAACATTATAATGGTAGCGATCACCTTGAGCAGGCTGCGATCCATACTCACCAGGTACTGCTTGTGATCCGAACTGCGTGCTATTTAAAGCCCTATCTAGCGCGCGCGCGCTACGGGTTCTTCAAGTGGAGATCGGAAATGACATGCTTCGTAGACGGCTCGATAGCATAGTGAAATGTGTTACTTTAACGGATGCGAATGGGGTGTTAGAACGAATCTACGTAAAGGATGATTCCACGATTAGACGGGAAGTTAAAGTGAAAAACACGACGATAGCGGAATTAGAAGCCCTTTGGAGTGGAGGTGTAACGTCCTATAATATTGTGCAGGGAGTAGCTACTATGATTAACGAGTTTCAGGAAAATTCTGAAAAGTTGGATAAGATCGTTTCCATCTTTAGTTCAATGATGACTTTAGAACGAGAGAGACTTAAAAGGGAACACAAGTGATGTTCTGTTTAAGTAGTCCACGCTACTATGAAGGTAAAATCGTATTTTTATTCTGAAAGTTTAATATATATTTGTGATACAGATTAATAGTCAGCTAGCTAGCTGACCTATTTTCAGTCCTTCACACTTTGTAATAGCATGCCTCATCTTTTTCATCCGTGAAGTTTTAGAACTCTGTTGATAGTCACATAAAGTGCCATCCAGGTCAAAACATACCACGCTAATCATACAATTTCTTCCTCAAATCCAATGCAATTTACTGCTAACTATCACGAAGGATACATCATTAGATTCTTAACTTCGGTATATAGGTTAGATATGCTTTTCGTAACATCTGCACTCTTAAATTGTAGAAACAGCTATTTTAGCGCGCACGCTATTCCAAACAAATATTGTGTTATATTATTCTTAAAAATTCAAATGGGATACATAGGCTTTAGAAAGTTGAGATTAGTATTGATGCATCCAGCAAAGAAGGAAAGAATAGCATAGATTAATCAAGTAAAAAAATGCTTCAATAGGTTCTGACTAGGAGTCCTGATAACAGGTTTACTAGAAGCGTGAAAAGGGAACTCGTTCATAAATCTATGATTTTTAGGTATGATAATTTGGAATTAATGAAGAAATAAACTTAACAGAGAATTTATCGCTACCAAATGAAGTTTTAATAGGCATTATGGTATCTGCAAGGGAGTCATATCCCCAATCTCTAAGTCTATTAACTATTTGATTCGGCTCAATATCTAATAATACAACCTTTGGACGTTCTCTAATGACCCTCAATCTCAAAACATCATTTAATATACTGCATATTGTTCTATCGCGCAAAGAGGATCCAATAATAATCCAATATTGATCTTCTCTGGCTCTATCTCTAAGTAATCGAAAGAGATCCAAGTAGGGGCTCTCAATTATATGCCGATAACCACCAAACTCTATTGGCCAACGTAGAGATTCTTCTCCAAACTCCTCTTTAACATCTGTAATATCAGACACGATAGGAAGTGACTGTCTTATCTGATCGCCTTTCTGAAAGAGATCGATGGATCCATGAAGCTTATAAACGCCTATTTTATTAGCACCATCATTATACGAATTGACATCAAAAACATTATCTCCGAATCTGTTCACGATCCCTCTACTAAAGTCTAACTGCTTTCTATTCAGATATATTTCAATACATGTATCATAGTTCGTTGTAAAAAATCGTAAATTAGACGGGAAATTCATTTCCATATTGGTTTCCGAAAAATTTCCCCATGGCTTAGGTTCTTGTAAGTTCCAAACTTCATATAACGCTTTGAAGAAAATATCGTATGCATTAATTATTTTTGTTTCATTTTTTCTTACAGCATCTACGCATATTTGTCTAATGATTTTCTTTATTTCCGTTAGTAAGTCTTTGGCTTTTTCTTTGAAACGTTCATTATTTACATATTGGTTTGCTTCTTTTCTTTCTTTATTATATAGAAAATATGCCGTCTGTGGAGATATAGAGTTGAAAAAATCTTGCTTCGATTTGGATAAATCATCCAATACTGTCATAAGGACTTCTAAATCCCATGTTGTATTCTCAAAAGACTCCATTATATCCTTATACAGTGGAATGAGACAAAATTTCTGGCTTAATATATTAACAAATTCTGACATGGTAGGTATTTCGAAGGGATTTGAAGCCCCTGCACCAACAAATAATAACATGATTATCCCCTGATCCCACACATTATAATTATATGCATATAGCTATAAAATCCTATTTAGAATAAGATCTTGAAGCTAGGTTATCATAGATTCTCTTCAATCTAAAAACAGAGTATCTTTAAATTATTTCCACACGTGGAAATTATTAGTTAAGTGTTGAATGGTTCATTGAACTATATATTATGATCATACAGACACCTTCATTGATACTATATAATAAAAATAAAACATATTAGGAAAGTAATTTGAAATCTGCCTTGTCATATCTTCATTTCATCTTTTCATGAATATAGTAAGTGTAGTGTCTCTCTAAGAATGGATATATTGTGTGTACTTTTAAATGCTGTAGTTCACTATTTCTTTGTAGGTGAATATATTGGTTGATGTACAAACAGTTACAGTAGTAATAGCAGGGATCAGCGTGATTGTAGGGGTGATTAACTCTATATTGTCAAGTCGTAGAGCAGCGAAGAATGATCAGTTAATGCTGGAGACACGACAGGCACAATTATTTGCACAACTCCATGAATGGTGGAGATCACGTGATGCGCTGAGAGCGTATGGAAATGTTCGGTTTGTTTACCGTGACGGATTAGATCCAGAGAGTGATACGTATTGGGACGATTGGAGGAAAAGGACCAATGTTCGTACAAACCTTGAAGAGTATGTTGACTGTATGTCTCTATGGTTCTTTTTTGAGGGAGTCGGGGTTCTCGTGAAGAAGGGCTTGATCGACGTCGAGTTAGTGGAAGACCTCTTTTCGAAACGCATTATCTGGTTCTGGGAAAATCAAATGGCGCTTCGGAGAGATAATAAAAGACAAGTAGATTACATAAGACAAGTCACGAATGATCCCACACAGTACGACAGTTGGGAATACCTCTACAACCTGATGAAAGAACGGGAACAGCAACAAGCCACACTAAGCACCTAGTCCCCTCTCCCTTTTTCTTTTTGCATGTTTGAAGTTTTAAATCCCAGAACCCACCATTTCTTTACTAAGGTGATTATGTTGGTTGATGTCCAAACCATCTCGATAGTGATAGCTGCAACAAGTGTCGTTATAGGAGTCATAAACTCGATCCTTTCAAATCGTAGGGCTGAACAAAATCGGCAAATTGAGCTTGAGAATCGGCAGATAGAAACCTTCATGCGGATAACTGACAGATTTGACATTATGGATTATGCTGAAGTAACTAACATACAAAAATGGACAGACTTCGATGAGTATATTGAGAAGTACGGTCCAGGCACGAATCCTCAAGCCTACAAAAGCCTGATCGATCTTCTTCGACACTACACGAATTTGGGGATACTTGTGAAACGAAACATTCTCGACATCAGTCTAGTTTGTGAACAAGAAATACGGGCTCCACACGTTGTTTGGAGAACAATACAACCCTTGGTAAAAGTGTGGAGAGAGAGGTATAATCCTAGAGCCCAAGAAATGTTTGAGTATCTCATCAATGAAATGACGAAATACGAACTACAACAATACGGCACAACCTTTTCCTAACTCTTTCTTTTTTCATATTACTAGTGTTCACTCTTAAATGCTTGAACCAGCTACTTTTCTAGTAAGGTGAATGTGTGTTGAGTGAATTACAAACGGTATCCATAACCATAGGGATCTTGACAGCATAGCGCGCGCGCTATTGGGTTTATTATTCACTCATGACGATCATGGAGAGTGTGGATTTTACTGTGTCAAGCCTGCGTATTTTCCAGGTCACAACTTCTTTCAGCTTGGTCATCGATTCGGCTTCTACTTTTGCCACAATG
>CP070659.1:382529-387211 GCA_020355125.1 Candidatus Bathyarchaeota archaeon | reverse complement strand
CCCGGATTTGAACCGGGGTCACGAGAGCCCAAGTCTCATAGCCTAGACCAAGCTAGCCGACAGCCCCTCGTATGCTAGTTCTCCCTCAAAGCCTGTTGTTGGAGGACGAGATTTCAATACACATATTTATTTAAAAAAATTTTCGAATGAAACTCTAATATTGAACTATACCTCGCAAACTATGTTTTTTATGCCCTGCAGGTACTGTATGTTATGCCAAGTCGCGCGCGCGCAATATTGATCGATCATTGGGAGTATATTTTAGTCCAAACCAATCCCACAACTTAAATCTTTTTTATCCGTTTATTAATTATTCAGGGAAAAAATTGCCAAACCCAATGAAATCTCTCTTAATTGTGTTTTCCTATCATCATAAAAATACCGAGAAAATCGCTAAGGTCTTCGCAAAAGTTCTTGATGCCCCAATCAAAACGCCACAGCAACTCAACCCTGACGAGCTTCAAGAGTATAGCCTAATAGGCTTTGGCTCAGGAATATATGGTGAAAAACATCACAAAGCTCTACTTAACCTTACCGATACACTTCTACAAGTCACCAACATAAAAGCATTCATTTTCTCAACCAGCGCATTGACAGGAGAAGATAAAATCGCCAAAGATCATGCGCCACTTAGGAAAAAACTACAATCTAAAGGCTACATAATTGTTAATGAATTTCAATGTAAAGGTTTTAACACAAATAGTTTCATGAGATTTTTTGGGGGAATGAATAAGGGTAGACCTAATGCTGAAGACCTCAAACATGCTGAAGAATTTGCGCAGAACCTAAAACAAAACCTACACGCACACAATAAACGCTAGTGCTCGCTTACAATCTTTGTCATGTATGTACTAGTGCGAGAGATTCTTTTAGCTTCTTTTTAGTTGTTGTCGCGCGCGCTAACGGATCAACAAGAGTCTGAGCAGTCGTAAACCGTCCCCTTTTATTCTATCTTTTTCGTAAAACAACTTAGGGTCATCGAACGCGACCTAGCATGTAGACGTGGCGTATGATGATTCCGAGAACCGAGTTGAGTAGATATGGTCGCGGGTATGATTTAAAACACTGAATAGCCATAGTATAACCTAAGAGAGTAACGGATCCGAAGGGGAAACGGATGGCGCTTTCAGTAAAGAGCGTTATGACGAAAAAGATCAATACGGTTGATAGGGATGCAACCATCGTCGACGCGGCGAAGGTGATGGCGGCAGATACCAGTCATGAAGGCTACGTGATCATTCTCGAGAAGGGGACGCCGGTAGGCATCATAACGGAACGCGATATTGTGAACAAGGTTGTTGTAAGGGAGCGGAATCCCGCTCAGATGACGGTCGCTGAGATCATGTCGAGCCCATTGATCACGATTGATCCTGATGAAGACATGTTAACGGCTACTCAGATGATGCGAGAACACGATGTGAGAAAACTCGTGGTGGTGCGAGACACTATCATATATGGTGTCATTACCGCAAGGGATGTGGCTCAACACGCGAGCGACTACGTGAATAGGGTGACAAAAGACTTAATTCGATGGACGTCGTTACGCTAGCTCGTCCACGCAAGCCAGCGTTAAGCATATTGATGGAGCCTCGGTTTGTTTCATGATGAACAAGATGTGAGTATGCCTTTAACCCTTTCCGCGACCGCTTGAAGGTCAGCCTTGTTCGGCCGTCCTCGAATATCGCCTAAGCGTCCACGAATCGAGCGAAGGAGAGATCCTTCGGTCTTGTAGTCGCCAACAACATACCATTCCCCCACTATCGTATAGCCTAAATGATCAAAGAGTTGCCCCATGTATTTCACCGCAGGAATCGCTTCGTTGATGCCGGTATGCACGCCACCATATGTACAATACACTACCACATAGGCTGACTGCCTGCGAGGCGAAGCATATATGATTTCCTTTACAGTACTATATTTTAGGAGAAGGCTCCGATGCAGCTCGATTAACGCCTGTCCTGGTAACTGGCTATAGACTCCGGATCCGACAAAAACCAACCTATACTTCAAAACATCGATATCCACATCACCTCGTGTGATCTGTAACGTGGTAACGCTATGGCTTAGTGCCTCAGCCGCGTTGCGTATGGATAGTGCTACTTTCTCAGTGTTGCCTGTTGAACTGAAATAATAGTTCAAGATCTTCATCCCATAAACCTCCCCTATAGGGTACCACTAATGCTGTTTGGAGCTTTATAAAAACCATAATGAACTAACAGACAAAAAGGAAGAGAAACCGCTAGATAAATATTCTGCAACAAGCTAGCTGTGGTTAATAGCCAGCTAGTGCTTTACCTCTTCTCTTGTCATGGGCTTATAGTATTTCCGCTGGGGGATCGATTCCTGGTTTTAGCAACCGAGCATAGTAGTTTCCCGTTGTGTAGAGGGCTCCAGCCGGGTTATGTGCGAGAACCCTATCCTTGGAGATCAGCACGGTGGTGAAGGCCTTGCTGTACTTGAAGAAGAGGGAGTCGTGTCCAACGCAGAGGCCAACCAGGATGTTGAAGTCGGAATTCTCCCTGTTGAGAAGGTTAGCTTGCACGATAGGACTACACATGGACTCAAACTCGCCAATTCTAATCTTTTCGTCCTCTATGATTCCGATGACCTCCTTTGGAGTGCCCCCCACTTTACAATTTACAGAGACCACATCAAAACCCTGAGCATTCAGGATTTCGGTGAGAGCTTGAGCTTCCGCCTGAAGCCCTGCACAGAAGGCAACACCGAGCTTCGTGTAGGACATTTTCCGCGCAAACTCAACGATTTCTTGAACCCGTGGCTTAACCGGATGCGACACATAGGGCTTGATATGTCGATTAGCGTAGCACTCGGCTTCCTGGACGGAAGCCATCCGAGCAAACTCCCTTATCTCGGATGACTCATACTCCTTTATAGCCAATGCAATAGATTCTTTACAGTTTAGTGTCGGGCAAAAAACTGGCCCTACACCATTCTCCGCCATGCAAACCTTCTTCATAACTGAACATAATGCACATTGAGGCTTCAGAGACATCTGATCACGCATAACTATTCCACCAACCACTATCTAACATGTTCCTATAGAACTCCTTTTATCCTTTACCCTTATCCCAGCTAACAGTTTAGTTCACCGGATAGCTCGCGCGCTGCATGGGTTGTATGTCGGCTTCTCTGGTCTCCCCCCAACGAAGGAACATATACCGTTACTGCAAGGGCAATAGACCAAGAGGGAGGCGAGCAAAAGGATGGTGGAGATGATTATCCTTCCGGATTAGGTCGATTACACCCTGTAAAACTACTAGTTCGCTAGCTCATGTGTTTAGGGATTTGAAATCTACGAACAGAAATGATTGCGTCGTTATTATAAGTGATCCAGCTCAGCTGTGATAAAAAAAGCCTTTTTATCTCTTCTATAGATATTTCTCTTTGATCAACTTGTCCTCCATAAAGTATCCGATAAAAGCGTATTTGAATATCCGGAAGGCGACCTCACCATCTTTCAGTCACGATGGAACAGCCGTTGTCTTCTTGCTGGATGTTACAGGTACGCCACAGATTTGGCGGGTCTCCGTGGAGGGGGGATGGCCAGAGCAACTGACCTACTATGATGAACGGATTCGAGAAGCTCTTTGCTCCCCAACCGGGAAGGCCATCGCCTTTGCCACAGATCGCGGCGGCGATGAGAGAGACCAAATCTATCTCCTTTCACCAACGCTCGGAGTCGTGACGCCTATAGCGTTGGAACCGGGTATCATCCATGGCTTAGGCCCGTGGGCTCACGATGGTACAAAAGTGAGCTATAAGTCGAATGCACGGAATCGAGCCTTCTTCGACATCTATATCGCGGATGTCACCACAGAGCAGTCGAGAAGGGTATGGGAACAGGATGGAGCGAATAGTCCTGAAGCATGGTCCCACGATGATGCACGACTCCTCGTTAAGAGAATGAACACGAACCTCGATTCCGATTTCTATCTCATTGATCTGAAAACTCGAGAACCAACTCTGCTAACCCCTCACCACGATGAAGCATCCTACTCGCATCCAGCCTTCACCCCAGATGATCAGTCAATTGTTTGCCTGACGAATCGCGATCGAGAATTCGTAAGCTTTGTCTCCATCGAGATTGAAACCGGGAAAGAGGAGGCAATTGTGGAGGCTGAGCATGATATTGATGGGTTGGCAATAAGTGTTGATGGTGGGAAGGCAGCGTTCACCACAAACGAGGAGGGATACTCTACCATATCGATTCTCGACCTGGCAACAAGGCGATGCGAGACGGTTAAGGGTCTTCTCCCAGGCGTAGTCAACGGGCTCGCGTGGTCTCCTGATGGAGCACACTTGGCCTTCGGCTTCAGCGGATCACGATATAACTCCGACATATGGCTCTACCAGGACAAGACGAGGGAGGTGTTGCGGTTGACGAAGAGCAGCAAGGGTGGAATCCCCCCAGAATCCTTTGTGGAGCCAGAGCTGATACGCTTCCCGACCTTTGATGAACGCATTCTTCCCGCATTCCTCTACAAGCCGAAGCGCTGGAAGGGCGAAACGCCGCCAGTCGTCCTTCAAGTCCATGGAGGCCCGGAAAGCCAATCAAGACCCAGTTTTAATCCCATCATTCAATACTTGGTCAACCAGGGCTTCGCAGTTCTCTCGCCCAATGTACGAGGAAGTAGGGGATATGGCAAGGAATATGTCCACCT
>CP070659.1:372247-382429 GCA_020355125.1 Candidatus Bathyarchaeota archaeon | reverse complement strand
TCTCTAATCATTTTCTCTACGTTAGCCAGAATGAGAACGTTGGCACTATTCCCTGTTTGAATTCTTGGAATAAATTGAATATCAACTCCATAGAATGAGCCCTCACTAATATCTTCGTAGGGAATAGGGCTTCCCATAGAATCATTCACATATATTATGTTAAATGAGTTAGGCATAGGTAAAGTTAGAAAACCGATAGAGGCACTGTGAACGGTGAAAGTAATATTATAAAAAAGATCAATATTTCCATCTTTATTTATCCATATTTTAGCCCACTCTTGATCTATTTGATAAGTCAACTCCCCATTTTGTGAACTAACATCGGTTATATTGATGAAACAGACTAACATCATTAATAGGCAAAGAAATATTTTCGCCCTCCGACTTACCAAGTAGGCTCCTCCGTAACCTCAAACTTGTTGCTACAGTAGTCACAGGTTATATAGGGTTTACCGTAGACTATCTGAGTCTTTTGGGCATCTAAAAGAGCACTGCAGTTAGGGCAGCGTAACTCTTTGACTTTAGCCGAAGCGGTGATTCTGACCTCTTGTTTAATCTCTATATCTTTTCTCTCCCGAGCAAAATAGGCGATGAAAAGGGCAACTGCTATGAAGACTAAGCCTTCCGCAAAGCGTATCGTCTCCGCATAAGAGGAAATTATAAAGAGGACTCCGACAACTATAAGGATAGCTGAGATACTAAATAGAAGCCACTTCAATACTCCCTTTGCCATAATAAGTCCATCTCTCAAATATCTTTCTTAATGGCTACGATTTATGTGTTTGCACATATACTAAGAGAGCGCGCGCGCGCTAAAGCCAATAAGATATTGGCTATCCATAACTTCATAAAACTTCTGTCTAAACTGTGTCGAGATAATCTAGACTATGCTTGCTAGTTTTTAATCGTTTTCTGAAAGATTATGTTTCCAAATATTTTTTAATTGAATTTAAAAATTTGGCTGCAGGCACACCGTCAACTATTCTATGGTCAAAAGTGAGGCTCATCTGAGCTACGGGTCTTATTTTTATTTTATTATCCCTTACTACTACTTTATCAACGATTCTGCCCACGCCTAATATTGCGGCTTCAGGTGGATTTATTATCGGCATAAAAACCTCTACTCCGAACATGCCTAAATTTGTTATTGTAAAGGTTCCGCCACTCATCTCTTCTTTTGTCAACTTCCCTTCTCTGGCCTTATTGGTGATTTCTGCCAGCTCAAGAGCTACATTGGCAATAGTCTTTTGGTCTGCATGCTTTATTACAGGTACAAACAGTCCCTTTTCAGTTGCAATGGCTACGCCGATATTAATTTCCTTGAGAATTTTTATTTTATCATCGTAGATGGTAGAATTCATTAATGGGAAATCTATTAAGGCTTGAGCAGCCGCTTTGACAAAAAAACTTGTGTAAGTAATTTTTTCTTCTTGATGGAGCTTCACAACATTTGTCATATCTGCTTCCATTATTATCATGCTGTGGGGAGCTGTCCTTGCACTCTGAGATAAACGTTCAGCTATAACTTGCCTGATTCCAGTTAAAGTTATTTCCTCTGTTACTTTTGGTGTAGACATTCTTTCTTCGATAAATCTTATAACGTCATCTTCTGTAATTCGGCTCCCAGTTTTTATTTTTATATCATCTAAATTTATGCTATGCTCTCTTGCTAATCTTTTAGCTGCAGGAGAGGCTAGAATACGATCCTTACGTTCATTAATTTTAACTTGGGGCTCTAAAGGAACTGATTCGCCTTCAGCCCGTATGATACCTAATACTTCCGCAACAGCTACCTCTGTTCCTTCATGTGCTACGATCTTATGAAGCACACCAGATATTGGGGCTTCAATGTCATAAACTACCTTCTCGGTGGTTACTTCAACAATCGGCTCGCCTTTTTCTATGGTAGAGCCTTCACTTTTATACCAGTTTGAAACTGTTCCTTGCGTCATAGTTAGACTAAGTCTAGGCAGGGTTATCTCTGTGACCAATTGTAACACCTATCATGTATAACGTTGGCTTGAATTTTGGTCAAGCTTCTGAAGTTTAATGAACCACTTTTTTAACAGCATTACTTATTCTCCTCTCATCTGGTATCACAAATTGTTCTAATATAGGGCTAAAGGGAATAGGCGTATCTGGTTCGGATACACGTATTATAGGTGCATCTAAATAATCGAGAGCCTCTTCAGCGATAAGAGCTGCGATCTCCGCACCAACTCCAGCGGTTTTACAATCTTCGGATACTATAACCACTCGACCAGTCTTTTTAACTGAATTTATTAGCGCATTCTTATCGAGTGGTAGAAGTGTCCTAGGATCTACGACTTCGACGTCGATGCCATCGTTTGCTAGGATTTCAGATGCAGCAAGTGCTTTATGCACCATAAATAAGGTTGAAATGATGGTAACATCCTTTCCTTCTCTTTTAATGTCAGCTTTTCCAAAAGGGATTAAATATTCCTCCTTTGGTACTTCTTTCTTTATTGGGTAAAGAAGTTTATGCTCCAAGAACATGATTGGATTATCATCCCTAATAGCTGTCTTTAAAAGACCTTTTGCTTCATATGGTGTCGAGGGGACTACCACCTTAAGTCCTGGAACATGCATAAACCACGCCTCAAAACTTTGAGAGAGATGGGCTGCAATTGAAACTCCCGCTCCGAATGGAGTCCTGACAACCATTGGAACCTTTGTTTGGCCTCCAAACATGTATCTTAATTTTGCAGCTTGATTCACTATTTGATCCATAGCCAAAGTCGTAAGATCGCCAAACATTATTTCAGCAACAGGTCTCATACCCGTTATCGCCGCTCCAATAGCAACACCGATGATAGCCGATTCAGAAATTGGGGTGTCTCTAACCCGTTCATTCCCAAAAACTTCAGCAAGTCCCTTCGTTACCTTAAAAGCTCCTTGCCAAAATCTTCCAACATCTTCTCCTAAGATGAATACCTTCTCATCTCTCTCCATCTCCTCATGTAGGGCTTCATTTAGAGCTTCCGCATAAGTTATTTGTCTCATATCGATACTCTTCCTATGCGTAAATATCTTTTAGTGCCTCCGCAGGCTCAGGAAATGGGCTTTCCATAGCAAAAATTACAGCATCTTCTAAAATTTTTATCACATCTTGCTCAATCTGATATACTTCATCCATTTTAATGATTCCCATATCAATGATCTTTGCTTGAAATCGCTTCAAAGGATCTTTTTTGAGCCATGCTTCAACTTCTTCCTTGGGTCTATATGTTGCCGCATCAAAACGGGAGTGTCCTCTCTGCCTATATGTTCTACACTCAAGTAATGTAGGTCCCTTCCCCTCCCTAGCCCTCTTAGCAGCTTTGAGAGCAGCTTCGTAAACTGCTAGTACATCATTTCCATCAACCGTAATACCTGGAATTCCATAAGCTACCGCCCGCTCAGCAATATTTTCAATCAACATTACCGAAGATTGACGAGTGCCCATCGCATAAAAATTGTTTTCACAAACAAAGAGTACAGGAAGATTCCATATCGCTGCCATATTTATCCCTTCATGAAATGTTCCCTGATTTGAGGCTCCATCCCCGAAAAAGCACGCGACAACTTGAGAGGTTCCCCTCAGCTTTATTGATAATCCCGCACCTGAGGCTATAGGTAATGCGGAACCGACAACGGCCGTAGCTCCAAGCATTCCTACATCAAAATCTGCAATATGCATGGATCCGCCTTTACCTTTACAATATCCAGTTTTTTTTCCTAAGATTTCTGCCATAATCCGATCTAATCGGGCACCTTTAGCAATAGCATGACCGTGTCCTCTGTGGGTGCTAGTTATGTAATCTTGGGGGTGAAGTGCTAAGCATACACCAACAGCTACTGCTTCTTGTCCTGTATATAAATGAATGGTTCCGGGAATAAGATTTCGCCCAAATAATTCGAAGACTTTTTCTTCAAAGTATCTAATCTCTAGCATTTTTCGATATATGTTAAGGAGTCTACTTTTGTCAAGCATCTACTCGTCTCCAATATTTTATTTTATTATTACCATATAATTTACCTTAAAATAATTAGAAATCAAGGTTTTAAGGTGTAGCTTTTGGGTAAGACCCTAATACCTTTATGAAAACACTTTTTTTTTCCATATCTTTAAAGACGTCTTTACTTTTCTCTTCTGATCGATGGCCTTCAAAATCTAGATAAAATATATATTCCCAAGGTTTCCCCCTTTGTGGCCTTGACTCAATTTTAGATAAATTGATGTCTCTAATTGCGAAAGCTTCTAAAACTCTATATAAGGCTCCAGGGATATTTTTAGCTGAAAAAATTACAGATGTTTTATCATTACCTGATGGCTCCGCATCTTTTTTTCCTAAGATAAAAAAGCGAGTAAAATTATTAGGGTCATCTTCAATTCCTTTTACAAGAATTTCCATTTCACTATTCAATGCAGCAGTTTCTGGTCCAATTGCCGCAGAACGATCCATTTTCTGTAGCATTTCTACAGCTTTTGCAGTGCTACTGACTTCCTTGGTTTCTGATGTAGGCAGGCTCTCATTAAGAAACGTTCGACATTGTGCTAAGGCTTGGGGATGTGATAGAACAAATTGTATCATATCCATATTAGTGCCAGGCTTCACGATGAGATTATGCTTAATACGGAGTTCAACCTCGCCACACACCATTAAACTCGACTCAAGTAGTAGATCTAGAGTAACATTAATTGAACCTTCAAGCGAATTCTCAATTGGAACAACACCATATTTTGATTTTCCTGTTTCTACAGCTTTAAACACTTCAGAAATGCTTAAAGCTGGAATTAATGACACATTTTTGCATGAAAACTGTTTCCGTGCAGCTTGTCCACAGAAAGTGCCCTTTGGCCCTAAATATGCTACACTCACTTTCCCTTTTATGACCGAATTCATAAAGAACACACTCGACTTTTCTTAGATACGGATTCTAGCTATTTATCTAATAGAGCAAACTATGGAACGCCTTATTTAAAATCTACTCGTTTAATGCGAGGTGGGGCATTTGAATTTTTTCGTAGTTGTTACGTTTGGTATGGATATGTTTATGTCCTACGTTTTAATAACTATATAAGGGACTAATCTATGACTCAACAATTAAATTATGCTAAGTTAAAGAACTTCGATGATTTTATTCGGTTTATTGCCATGTCTCCCACACCCTTTATTCAATACATTGAAATGAAAGGGAAGCACGTCTATTTTATCCATATCATTGGCGCTGGGGGAAAGATGGTATATTACATTGAACAAGACAATAAGATTGAAGAAAAATATGTTGTCTATCAAAGGTTCAAAGATCAGATAAAATTCAGGAACACATTCGAAGCTGACGGCCAGAGCACATATATTCCCGTATTTGAAATAGATCAAACCAATATTTTTCCTGAATACCCCCCAAAATAAGATGTAATCTTCCTAGTTAGCTAGAGTTAGCATGCATGATAATTATTTATTTAGCAAACGTTGCTGGATTTGGAGCCTCTAAAAGCCAAGATGGGGGGTCCATAGAATGATGTCTTTGATTGATCTATCAACATATTCACCACAACGGTGAGCAATACTCTTTGCGGTGATGATTCCATAAATTATATCGTTTCTGATAACAATCAACTTTCTTACATTATTTTCTTTCATCAATTTTGAAGCTCGTAACAAATCTTCTTCGGGATCCACTGTCACCAATGGCGTTGTCATGACAGTAGAAACTAAAACCTTAGTAGGGTCAAGATCTTTTGCGATGATTTTATTTACAATGTCTCTTTCTGTTACAATTCCTATCGGTTTACCGTCTTTGAGAACGATCACATAGCCTTGGTACGTTTCATCTTCAGCCATTACTTTAGCCGCATTGTTTACTGTTATATTGAAATTAACGGTATTAACCTCTTTAATCATGTAATCCTTGACTTGATAGGACATTTTAGATACAATATACTCTTTTTATATCTAATGTATTAAATATTTTCGTTACTTTTCGTTTAGGTTTCTATCTATGTGGCTGCTTCTTGTCAGAATTGCGTGCACGTATTTACAGAAATGCGTACATCATGAGAGAGCATATCTCTATTTTTCGAATCACTTCCAAGTAGTTTCTACTTTTTCACGTATTTCAATGCCTACATCAGTAATTAGTCTTCTTAAAATTGGTTGAGCATCTAAGGCTTCTGGCGACATTACGCCTCGTTCCTTTATTTTTCCCTCTACAAGCATTGACGCTGCGATCACAGAAGGCGTTCCCACCATTATGGATTCAGGCTGCGAACCAGGTAAGTGGCTCTGGCATGCTTTTTGATCCATTGGAGAGCTTAGTGTATATTTCGTTTCGACGCCTCGTTTTTTACCTTTTACTTCAACAACGCAACACGAGTAGGCATCTTTTACTATTCCTGATGCTATTTTTTCTGGTAATATTGATACGGGTGGAATTACAGCTTCCATAACATCGGCAGGGACTACTTGTATTCCTTTCACAGTTATTGGTTTTCGGCTGCCAAAGAGTTCGGCTAAAACCTTAAGAGCAGGAAAGATGTGTTGGCCGTGTTTAAACTCAACGTATTTTACGCCCTGAATATAGCGAGGGAGTGTTTGAACTTCGCCATGGTTTGAAAGGTAGAGTGTTACAGGGCCTTGAGGATCACCAGGGAATTCATAGATTTCTTCACCGCTAAGCGCTGGAACTTTTTTCCACTCTCCATCTTCATAAATTTGGGTTTTTTCGGTTTTTGGATCAAATCCCATTACATTCCATAGAGGATACCACATTAATAGGAATTCATCGCTAATGACGTCTAGAGTTGATAAAACTCGGATTGTATCGACGGTATCGAGTTGGGTAGAGGCGTATTTCGCAAGTAAATTCGTGATGCCTGGAGTCTTTCCAAGACTATATATCGCGGTTAAGTTTCTATCTTTCCATGCCTTGTCTTGTTTGTTCATCATATTTTTATTGCCGCCCGTAGCTACATCAATGTAATGTGTTCCCATTTTTAAAGCGGCGTTAAACACATTATGGGTTAAATCGGGATTCCCAGCTGCACCAATAGCGTTTATAACAACATCCATTCCTTCTATTGAATTCGACACTTCATCATAATGAGCAGCATCCAGTCTAGTTGGTTCAATTTTTTTATTGTTTAACTTCACTGTTAAGTGTTTGATTCTCTCTTCATTTATGTCAGCAATTTTGAGTTTGCTGAGAGATGGGTCTTTAAGGGCTTGTAAAATGGAAGCTTCCCCTTGTCCTCCTACTCCTATAACTAACAACCTCATTCCATGAAGCCTCTTTACCTTTTTAGTGTCATATTTGTTATATAAACCAAATATTTCGGCTTATATATAACTCGACGCTCATCTAAACCCTGTTATATCAAGTGTGCAGTTGTGGCTTAAATAACAAGATTTAAAGCAAGCTTGTCTTCTAGGGATTAGAGAGGCGTCTAGCAAATATGATAATCTATTAGCTGAATATGGATATTTCTGTATAGGAAGGTACGCATGTTAAAAAAACAGCGAATCTTTTTCGGCGTCTTAATACTATCTATAGCAATTGCGTCTATTTTTTCTTTACGTTATTATTTTCCGTTGAGTAGTAATTATATCAATATTACTGTTGAACAAGCAAAGGAATTAATTGATACAAATCCATCCCTAGTCGTTTTGGATGTGAGGACTGAAGAAGAGTTTCTAAGCGAGCATATAGAAGGAGCTAAAAACATTCCTGTCAATGACCTGGTAATAAGGCTCACAGAATTAAATCCAAATGATGAAATTTTAGTCTATTGTCGAAAAGGAAATAGAAGTACACAAACAGCTAAAATCTTAGTTCAGAATGGGTTTTTAGATTTTTATCATATGGATGGTGGGCTCGTGGCTTGGAAACAAGCAGGATATCCGACTATACCATGATTTTAGCGAGCGCGCTAACCATGTATTAATTTATTACTTATATTCATGCTTCAATTGTCTTTTCTTTGTTTTTCTCATTTCTCTTTAGCAACGGCTCAGACTTTAAGAATGTCCTAGCACTGATTATGGTGGGCCGGATGGGGTATCAACTCATGATATCGTGGGGTTCAACTAGTTTTGCACACGTTATTTTTAGAACTTCCCATTTTTATACATAAGAGTGGGTAGGGGATGGTCGGTTAAGGGTATGAAGTAGGCTCTCTAATTTGTGTAGGGGAGTCCTTATGCAGCATGCGCTAGTTAGCTAGCGGCGAGCTTGAGATGCTTCATTTCACTCACTATGATTCACGCCATCCTAAATGTTTCGCAGTCGCATTTCTCACACGGGCTTTCGGCTCCGTATTTTTTCAGCTTTTTGCCAAATAGCTCGAATACTGTGGCTTTATGGTCGGCTTTATCATGCGTACATTGACATTTTTCTGTCATCTACACGCTCCTCTTTCCTAGCTAGCTAGCTCACATATCCTTCAACGGCTTTAAGCGATACAGCGTTAGTCGATAGCGTTTACCGAACGCTTTGATCCGTTGGGTTTTCCGCTCCACGTGCTCATCCCCTCGAAGCATCCCGGCCACCTCATGTCGTGTAAGTTTGGCTGCGTGGGCGATGTCTTCCGCGGTATGCCACGCGCCATTGTCCAGCACCGCGTGGAGCTGCTTCAACACCCGCTGTCGCTTCACCATTTATCCTTCTCCACCTTTGCTCCTCGTTCCGTCAATTCCTGGAGGAAGGCTTCAAACTCTTTGATACTGGGCGCGCTCTATATGCTCTTCCAGAACCTGCTGGATTGGGCAGGGCGACGCTAACGAGCGTTTGCACTCGTCACAGGGGACTTCACTTTTCGCACACTTCATTTTTCTAATGTCCTTCCTCCTCTTTGAAGGCTAGTATGCCCGCCATCGAGCCTATAGCCGCGCGGTCCACTAGCTAGATAAAATCGCATCCGCTATTTTGTTTGGGTTTGGGGAATAAAATTTAATCCTCACACACATGTCCTCTCTTCTAGTCCTCCATGATAAAGTAGATCGTGTCTCCTTTGATGTCGAGGTGATTTACTTTTGCTTGAACCTGCTACAAGTGTAGGTTTCGGCGACCTTCTGCTTAAGGATGGAGCAGTATGGCCTACCTCTTCGAGACTTGAAGAAGACACAGCTTCTACAAACCTTCTCGGCGAACACGGGAACTCCTCTGGCTAAGTGCTTAGTTGATCTATTTTCACTAGGTAAAAACGTTTCTCCTTTTCAGCCTCTTTAACAATTTCTCAAGAAGCTTCTCAGAAGGCTTACCTTAATAAAGTGAAGCCTTCTTTTGATTACATTCCCCTGCCTCGGCCAGCTAGCTAGCTAGCCTACACACATAAGGATTTGTTTATAACGGGGAGGTTTTACTATACCATCCTAGGAGTTTTGTTATTCCACTAGATGTGGATAGGGCTGATAGACATAAGATAGCAAGCACTAGTGAAGCGCACGCGCACGCAAGATTAACATTTTGGTTCTATTCCTATAGAGAATAGAGATAAACTGTTGGCGTCCAGTTACCTTTTGACCCTTTTCCACAAATAGCGCGCGCTATCAATACGACCCAATGATATGGTGGGCCGGATGGGGTTTGAACCCATGACTTCCTGCACGTGAGGCAGGCGTTCGTGCCGCTGAACTACCGGCCCTATGATTGGAAAATGCTATTCAAGTTGCTTAAATTTTTCTCAGAGTAATATATTCTGGATGTCTTTTGGTTGACACCATCAACTTTTTAACATGATATACTTCATTGTTAATACCATGTGTCCTAAGAAGATATGTCTCCCTGCTTATGAATGGTATGGTGATACCTATGTTAAACACGAGTTTCCTGATGCATGGACGTTAAACGTGCAGCATATGGCTGGATACAATACGAAGCTTCTATCTAAAATAGAAATGATGGAGAAGTTGCAACATCCAATCGGTTCGCAACCTCTTAGGGATCTAGCTAGAGGAAAGAGGAAATGCGTTATCATCTTCGACGATATGACAAGACCTACAAAGGTGTGGCAGATGCTTCCTGTGGTTTTCGATGAATTGAATAAAGGAGGGTTAACCGATGATAAGATTGTTTTTGTTAAGGCTACTGGGGCTCATGGCGCAAGGATGCTCCCTGATTTTGTAAAAAAACTTGGTGAAGATGTTGCTGAGCGATTTCTTGTTTTCAATCATAACCCCT
>CP070659.1:367629-372147 GCA_020355125.1 Candidatus Bathyarchaeota archaeon | reverse complement strand
TAGCTATAATAAATAATAAACCATTGGAGTTTGAAATAGCCAGCTCTCACAGAATCGGGGTTAAGAAAGATTTAGAGAGAAAGTTACGATTTTATATTAAAGGGAATAAATTTGTATCAAAAATTTGATTATTCCGATGATCAACCAAAACCTGCTCAAATTATTAATCCTTGCTGAAAAAGTTTAAATTTTAGTCTTATTCTTCTCTTTTAAAAACATAAACGTATAGGAGACAATACAAGTGGCACAAGCAATACCAGCTCAAATAGGCGGCCAACCCATTCTCATTCTAAAGGAAGGAAGTAGCCGATCTAGAGGTAAAGATGCCCAGAGAAACAACATTATGGCTGCAGTAGTCATAGCTAACACGATTAAATCTGCCTTTGGTCCTCGAGGGATGGATAAAATGCTCGTCGATTCCCTCGGCGATGTCACGATAACCAGTGATGGCGCCACCATTTTAGACGAAATCGATGTTCAGCATCCAGCTGCTAAAATGATGGTTGAAGTAGCTAAGACAACCGACGATGAAGTTGGAGATGGGACAACCTCCGTAGTAATTTTTGCAGGCGAACTCCTAAAAACAGCTGAAGATCTACTCAATAAGAATGTTCACTCGACTATAATCGTAGATGGATACAAGCAAGCTGCAGATGAAGCCCTCAAGCTTTACGATCAAATAGCAATAGAGGTCTCTCCAACTGACAAAAAAATGCTAAAGAAAGTCGCCATGACTTCAATGGCCAGTAAAGTTGTCAGAGAAAACCGAGATTACCTCGCTGATATCGCAGTAGACGCTGTCCTAAAAGTAGCGGAAAAAGGAGACGATGGATATAAAATCGATATAGAAGACATAGAAATTCAGAAAAAGGCTGGAAAATCGCTAATGGCAACTCAGCTTATCGAAGGAATAGCCATTGATAAAGAGGTCATCCACTCCGGCATGCCAAAGAAGGTAGAAGATGCAAAAATTGCTTTGATCAACATGGCTCTTGAAATCGAGAAAACCGAATTCGATGCGCAGATACGAATAGAAAATCCAGACCAAATGCAAGCTTTCCTCGATGAAGAGGAACGGATGATGCGGAATATGGCAGATAAGATTGCCAAGACTGGAGCCAACGTCCTCATATGTCAGAAAGGAATCGACGATATGGTTCAGCATTTCCTTGCTAAGAAGAAAATCCTAGCCGTCAGAAGAGCTAAACAGTCAACAATGGATCAACTTGCCAAAGCAACGGGTGGCAGCGTAGCTACCAACATTGATGATTTAACCAAAGATGATCTTGGAAAGGCAAAGCTCGTAGAAGAACGGAAACTTGGCGATGATAAATGGGTCTTTATCGAAGGATGTGTAAATCCAAAAGCAGTATCCTTACTCATAAGAGGAGGAACTGAGAAAATCATAGACGAAACCGAACGGTCTTTTCATGACGCTATATCAGTTGTCCGAGACGTTGTCCAAAAGGCCAAGGTGGTCGCAGGCGGAGGCGCTCCAGAAATGGAAGTCGCAGGTAAACTAAGAAAATGGGCGGAAGGGCTATCAGGAAGAGTACAACTTGCAGCTCTCAACTTCGCTGAAGCATTGGAAGTGATTCCAACCACTCTTGCTGAGAATGCCGGTCTTGACCCCATTGACATCATAGTTGATATGCGAGCCCGACATGAAAAAGGCGAGAAATGGGCTGGAGTAGATGTTTTCAGCGGTGAAGTAAAAGACATGGCTAAACTCGACGTCTATGAGCCCCTCGCCGTAAAGGAGCAAATTGTTAAATCAGCCAGCGAAGCTGCATCAATGATTCTTAGAATAGACGATGTCATTGCCGCATCCAAATCCGCACCAATGCCTCCTGGTGGACCTCCTGGTGGAATGCCTGGTGGAATGGGCGGAGACTATTAATCCAAAAGACATAGCATGCCTTAGATCCTACCTTATACATCAAAAACTCGTATTATTTTTTCCCCTTTTTTTTTGGGTAATCAAAAAGTAGCATATATGCACTAATAAATGGAGGTCTTTGCACGGTTCAACCAAATGGACAACTCCATAATAACATCATCTGTCCGAAGTGTGGAACTGAAATGAAAGATTTAGAGTTTAATAGAAAGGACCTTGAAAACAAATTCGTATGGGAATGTTTTAGAAAATGTTCAAAATGTGGCCATCGAGTTAAGTGGTAACAAACTACACAACATATTGTAAACCTTGTTCTACGATAACTTCTTTTGATCAACTGCATTTAGACGAGTGATAATCTATTTAGCAGGTACAGCCATAAATTTAAATATACTCCTGCTCCAAGTGAGGAAACTAAAATCAATGATGCAATAGTTTCCTTATAAAAATCATATCGTTCACTTAAAACTATCATAGAAATGGCAACGGGCATGCTATGCATGAGCACGAGTATGGTCCTCTCTATATCAGATAAGTGAAACAATATTGTAGTAATAAGGGCTATTAAAGGTAAAAATACAATTCTTAACAAGCTCAATTTGAAAGCTTTAACTTTATTTGTATATTTTTTGCCATATAAAAAAACTCCAAGCATGAAGATCGCTACTGTGGAGGTCGTCCCCCCTAACATATGCAAAAAGGAAGATATTGGAGCAGGGATTTTAACACCGATAAGAGATAACGAAATACCCGACAGGATTGAGATAATAAGAGGATTTTTAGAAAGTTTTTTTACAACTATTTTCAATCCTTCAGCAATTGACGATTTTTCAAGTTTGTATAATTCGAGAATGGTAATAGACAGTGTAACACTCACAGGGGAAATAGACGCAGAGGATAATGTCGCTAACTGTTCTCCTTGCGCTGGGAAAGCAAACATTATAAATGGTATGCCGAAAAACGATAGGCTTCCAAAAATGGTGCTTAAAATTAGCAAGTAATAGTGGTTCTTTGAGAATTTAAAAATGAGGTGCAAAAGAAAGATGATTGAAATCGCTACAAAAACCGGGATAACACCAACGAACATAAATTTAATGGTTTCGACAGTGAAGGCTCTTTCAGCCAAGTTCACAAGAAATAGGGACGGCAATGCAAAATGATACACATATGCGCTGAATACACGTTCATCATTAGATTTTAAAATATCTATTTTTCTTGAAAAGAAGCCAAGTCCTATTAGAAGTAGAATGGGGATAATTGTCACTATGAAGTCCATGAATCCTTCCTCTTAACTAAAATGCGCTAGAATCTATGAATATAGCGCCCACGAGAAGTTAGGATTACCCTTTTTTCTTATTTATTGTGTATACGGTTAGGTCGTATATAATATGTGTTGGAAGAAAATTATTTATTCCGAACAACGAATATTGAATTGGTCGGTTTTATGAGCAAAAAACGGAAAAAACGAAAACCTCCACGACGTAAAAGTACTCCGCCTGATACTCTGTCATTACAAAAGCGCGCGCGAAAGCGGATTAAAGCGAAACCGCCAAAGACTATCCGTGTGACGACTCGCGTTTCGAAACGAGATGGACGAATCCAATCGTTCGATCGTAACAAGATGGTGAAGAGTATACGGAATGCGGGGGCTTCGCCAGCTGAATCAGAGCTCGTCACAAATCGTATTTCGAAGCGGCTTGTTAATCGCGAAACCACTTCCTCAACGGAATTATCTGGAATGGTTGCTCGATCCCTTTCACACGTAAATTCGACCGCATCTCGCAGCTATATTCACAATCGCGACCTCAAATTAGCGTACAGTAAACGGGTACACTCTCTTTCTTCTGAGATTGTACGCGTTAACCAGCAAACCAGTAATATCACTCATCGAATTGAAAGCTTCGATAATCGAGTTCATGGCCTATCGGCTCGGATTAGCCGTATACGACAAGGCAATTATCGGGTGTTAACGCATTTAGAGACGGATCAAACCACCCTAAGCGACACATGGTCTCAAATTAGCCCTGATCTCCGTGCGAACACCAGTTTAAAAAGTGAAGCCATTAGATCGAGAACCCTCGATTTACAAGGAGCCTTGAGACAGCGTGAGAGGTATAGTAATTATAACGTCACAAACTTGCAGGGTATTGAATCACAACTCTCCGAAATTCGTCATAGTCTCGCAGGAATAGAAAGTGATATCGCAAATTCACTGACTCCTCTTGAAAAACGATATAAAAACATCGACCAAAATCTTCGGAAAGCAGAAAGTACTGTGGAACTCGTTGCTCAAGCGTCGTTTCCATGGGAAGAAGGAGAAACTGCTATCATCGCCGCTAAGGTAAAAGACTTGAATAATGATCTGGATGGCTACATTACCTTGACTAATCTTCGTTTCATTTTTGAACATATCAAAGAAATTGTACTCAAAAAACGACTCTTTATAGTTACAGAGAAAAAAATCGTACGCGAAGTCGCTGTTCATAAGCCCATCGGAATGATCACTCGGTTAACTAAAGGCAGAGTTGGCTTGTTAAAAGGTTCAGGATTATTTGTTGAATTTGCATCAGAAACTGGAATCCCCGAAATGAAGTTCGATACAAAGGGATCTGATGCGGATT
>CP070659.1:364869-367529 GCA_020355125.1 Candidatus Bathyarchaeota archaeon | reverse complement strand
TTGCCCCATCCAGAGAACGATGCTGGCTAAGATAAATAAGGGGAAGACTTCTTTAAAGTACCATTCCATACGGGTATACGTCTTCGTCAACACGTTGCTTATTTTAGGCACCCTGAGGGGAGGAATCTCCATGTAGAAGCTAGGCTTTTTTCCAGGCATAAGTCTGGCAGTTAAGAATCCGACTAATAAGAAGATGGTGACTAACATGATTATCCAGATGAACGTGGCTGAAGGAGTGCCTGATAAAATGCCTAAGAGTACACCGATCTGTGCTGAACAAGGAATGGCAAGCGCTAGGAGAAAGGTTGCTATGATCCGTTCTCTGCGTGTTTCGAGCGTTCGGGTGACGATAGTGGCCATTGTGCTACAGCCAAAACCTAATATCATTGGTATCACAGCCCGACCGTTTAAGCCAATTTTTTTAAACACTCGATCGATTAAAAGCGCCATTCTCGGCAGATAGCCTGTATCTTCAATAATGGAGAAAGCTATGAAAAAGGTTCCCACAATCGGTAGAATAAGGGCAATGGCATAGCGAAGACCTAGGGTAATGATACCAAATTCTCCTACAAACAGCTCTCGTATTGCTGAGTATGGAATGAGGTTGGAGAATAGCTCTGTCACGTAGGGGTTAAAATATTTGCCAAATACTATTTCTTCTAGAAACTCTACAAGAGTTTGTGCGCCAAATACGCCCACGAATTGGTAAAGTCCTATGTATAAAACGAGTAGTAGGATTGGGACGCCGGTGTAGGGTGTTATCATTAGTTTGCTAAGCCTTTCACCAATTGTATGCTTGATCTCAGGAGAAGATGTCAACGTGTTAGATATAATCCTTTTGACATGCCATTGCCTTCTTCTATTGATAAGATAATTGATGGAATGCGTGTAACGTTGTCGAGTCTCATTTACAGTTTTTTCTATTGGTCCATAACTCTCGGGTTCTTCTGCCCTAATGAGACGACTGATTTCATGGTCTCTTTGTAGAAGTAGAAGCCCAAGAGTTCTTTTTGAGAGCAAATAGTCTCCCTTTAATTGTTTAGATATTTTTTCCAACGCTGATTCTATGTGTTTGTGATAACTAATTTTTCTTGAGGTAGTTGCTTTTGAATAGTGGGCTACTTGATCTCGTAGAGCTTCCATTCCTCTGCCTGTGGTCGCAGTGGTCATTATAATAGGGATGCCCAGTTCTTCTTCTAGGTGCTTGATGTCGAATGTCGTTCCTAGCTTTTCAGCTTCGTCTGCCATATTCAAGTCCAGAATAACTGGGAGTTTGGCCTCTATAAGTTGGAGGGTTAAGGGAAGCATTCTCTCTAAATTTTTGGCATCAACGAGCTGGATCACAATATCTGGTTTCTCTTCGAGGAGCAGGGTTCTTGCGACCCTTTCGTCATCAGTTATTGGGAGAAACGAATAGATGCCTGGAGTGTCCACTACCTCAAATGTGTTTGATCCGATTTTTCCTGTTCCTCTTGTAACTTCGACTGTGGTTCCTGGATAGTTGGAGACTGTAGCATAGGAGCCCGTCAAGTTGTGAAACATTACACTTTTACCAGTGTTAGGGCTTCCAACTAAGGCGATTTTCTTCAAACCATTCATTGATGGTGCATGTTTTAAATGATCGTGTCCTTTCTGCCAACCATGTCGGTGTCTTTTTATTTTGAAAATGGGTTTCATAATTCTTTCTTACTCTCGCCTAAAATTTTTTTATCCAAATTTTTGATGCAATGTCGTATCTTACCTTCTGAAGTTTTCCATTCGATTTGATGGTTATAGGCTTATCAAAGGGCGCTGTTTCGACGATTTCAATATTTGTGTCTGGGATGAGATTTAACGTGTATAAGAATCTTAAGATTTTAGGATCCTCTAGCTCAATTTTAACTACGACTCCCTTTTCCTTTTCATTGAGGTTTGTTAATAGTATCATTTGTTCCTCGATGATGATTCCACGTTTTGTTGGTATCGGGTTTCCATGGGGACAGGTTTTTGGATAACCAAGAGCTTTCTCAAGATGCGCCACAACATGCTCGGTGAGTCCGTGTTCAAGTTTACAAGCTGCTTTATGGGCTTCATCCCTTTCTACTTGAAGAAGGTCGGTGAGTAATCGTTCAGAAAGACGATGTCTCCTTAACACATCTATAGCGATTTTGCCGCCTTCGTCCGTTAACGTCACTCCTTTATAAGGTTCATGGAGGATCAGTCCTCCTCTTTCGAGTCGTTCTATAGTGTTTGTAACTGTTCCAGGGGCTACTTGAAGCATCTTAACGATTTCACTCGTTCTAGCTACCCCGCGTTTTTGCTGGAGTCTGTAGATGCATTCAAGATACTCCTCTGTAACATCCGTTATTTTAATTGTCATTATAAGACACCATGATGAGTCTAATATAAAAGTACGAGTACTCGCATATATAAAAGTACGAGTGCTCGTATATAAACATAACGACTTTATAAATGCATTAATATTAAAATACGCGCGCGCGCCTTTGCATATGGCTTATAATCCACGCACGCTAGTAACTAGTAAGCTTTAAAAAGAAAGAAAACGAGGGCAATAAATGAAAAGTTTAAGAAACATCTCATTTTGGGCAGGAGTCATAATGATTCTCATTACCATCTATATCTCTACTGCCACGTATTTTCGTTGGATCAATTTACGGTTT
>CP070659.1:361938-364769 GCA_020355125.1 Candidatus Bathyarchaeota archaeon | reverse complement strand
TCGAAGGCATTGTTCATCAGCTATCAAACATCGGATAGGCTGAGCAGAAACGGAGCCTACAATGCCGTTGTCAAATACGCCAAGCGATTAGGCTTTCACGACTCCGCTTCTGATAAACTTGAAGATCATTTTGGACCACATTGCTTTAGACACTGGTTCACCACATTTCTCCTCAGAAATGGGATGTCACGAGAATACGTGAAGGAGCTGAGGGGAGATCGAAGAGGAGAATCCATCGACATCTATCATCACATCGAAAAGGAGGAACTACGAAAAGCGTATTTGGATTGCATACCAAAACTAGGAATATAAAGCACATACGCTATCGTTTACTCGTGTGTTTCTACTACGCTTGCCATCACATAAGCTACATTTGCCCAAGTGTTTATCCAATAATCCAAGTCTCCACTAATCCCTTGAATGTTCGATTGTGCTCCCTCGATTGTGATTTTTGCAATGACAATGGTATCAAGCTTAAAACGGAATCCCCATTTATTATTATATTCTGCTACGATGCCGCCAATCCATCTCTCTTCTTCATCGTTATATAAATCCACTAAATGATCCCAAACCTCATCACTAGTGGTCTCTACGGCCATAATATCACCTTTTGAATCCATGATTACAGCCCATATGCCTGTTTCATGCACAGTCTTATCCAAATAGTCAAGATGATTCATATAGCTCCAAGCCGAATAACTTGCTACAACAATGACAACTAAGACTACAACAGAATAGATCGTCCTCTTATTCATCTTCTTTCACTCTATGAGACATATTATCACCAAAATAATAACCTACAGATTAAAGCCCACTCGTCTATAGTGAACGAAGAAACGAAAGCCACAAGCTACCACAGGCAACTAAACGCCTCTTCTTCCTTTATTTTTCCTCTCAAAGGCGTAGTCATATGTACGGTATAACTAGTTTGAAATCAGAACAAAACGAAAAATCAAACCCATTCATTAATCTCATTCAAAAGTTCTTGAGCTTTGGGAGTGATCTCAAGCCTTCGTCCAGTACTCCCAGTTCCTTTCAAACATAAAATACAGTGCCTTCTCAGACACCGCCTATCTCCCTTTGTCAACACCTTTGTCCCCAGTTCACCGTTTAACAGTCTATTCAACTCATCTTGATAAAACGCAACCATGTTCTTGAAAGTAATCTCTTCAAGACTTTCTAACTCCTTTGTAGTGAAGCCTTTAGGCGTGTAGTGTCCTTTTGGCAAGTGAACCCCCAACCAATTATTTCCAAACTTATAGCAACAAAGTTAATTTTTCAAGAGGGTTGTAAACTCATTATAAAAACTTTCTATTTTAAAATCTTCACATAGCTAGCTAGCTTTCGCCATCAGTTATGTCCCTGATGTTGAAGCGAGATAGATGCTGATAAAAACCCAGTTAATTCTTTGTTCTATTTTAGTACTGAAAAGGCTGATTTGCATAGGCTTATATCGTGTTCTACATCCTACAGCTAGCTAGCTCATCGGCGTACGAGTATCCACAAGAGATAGACGATTCCAATTAGAATTAAGATCGGAGATGTCGCAAACAAGAAATTCTCTCTCCGATACACGTAAAGTAGAAGCCACGGAACCTTTTCGCTGTCTATTATTGGGAGAAGCTTGATCAAGAGGGGAATTACGACTAGAGCGATTCCGAACAAGATGAGTGTTACGCCCAGTTGAGTGAACAGCCTTTCCCAATCCATTATAAGTCGCCTAACCCGCGTATATACTAACTTATTATTATATGTGTAGCGCGCGCGCTCTCATTCGTTACAGATTCTACACTCCATTTAAGGGAGGCCATAGAGCCTAGAGAATAAAGAGAGAGAAATACAGGATGAATTTATCACCATAATCATTGATCCCTGCTAACATGTCACGTTCCTACTTCCTTGGTATCCCCGCTTCTGTAAAGGCTTGTGTCAACGTCTGATATGAAAGTGTGGCTGCAGCGAAAGGGTCATAATTTGGACGTCGTTGTACCATGACACTAATTTCAACAGTAATAAATCCATCATAGTTAGCGTTACGCAATGCCTTTAGGTACTGTACATAATCAAAGGTGCCTTCACCAGGAATACGAAATTCAAAATCCGGTACATGTCCACATTGATCTTTTACATGTGTATGGACAATGTAAGATTCAAGAACATCGATAGTTTCTTCATTGGATAAACCCATCACATCGAAGTGACTAATGTCCAGATTGACCTTCAGATGGGGAGAATCCACGAATTTCAACAGTTGAAGCATCTTCTGTGGCGTGTCAATGACTGCCCCGATGTGGGGTTCAACGGCAAATGTGACGTGCTGGGTTTCGGCATATTCGACTATTTTTCGTGTTCTCTCTACCAATAAGTCTTTTATCGCATCCCATTTTTGTAAACTATTACCTGAAGTAGAAATAACAACTGGAACGATCTTATCTTGTGCTAGTTCTGCGGCTAAATCAATCGCGCCCTTCAATCGTGTCACATTTGTGGTATACGTTTCGTGGTCATGAGATACTAAATTTGAGTGCGCTGATATTGCCGACAGCATTAGTCGATGTTGACTTAATAATTGCTGAATGTGCCGGCGTTCCCTTGTATTCAACTTCCTTAATTCCGTTGTGTATCCGGGGATAACCGTTAATTCTACACCATCAAACCCCAGATCAGCTAAATACTTGAATGATGTCGCTACGGAAACCGTGGGCATCCCCCAAGTGCTGTATCCCAATTTCACTTGTATTCCTTCCCCTCCTCCTCGCTCTCTCTTTCTGCTTACGATAAGCCCAAGCTCTGATTTATCTCTCGTTGGTATGTATCGACGTTTTCACTGA
>CP070659.1:355938-361838 GCA_020355125.1 Candidatus Bathyarchaeota archaeon | reverse complement strand
TATGGAAGTAGAGCAGTGGAGGAGAAAGAATTATGGAAGGCTTTTCGAGTAACTTATGCTACATGTCCCTTCATAAGAATCAGAGCTAGGAAAACAGGAGGCCCGGGCAGTCTACCTGACACAAAATACGTAAGAGGCTCAAATTATTGTGACGTTGGATTTTTCGTCGACAAAAACCATGGAAGAATAGGTGTTATTTCCGCAATCGACAACCTTCTTAAAGGAGATGTTGGCAACGCTGTTCAATGCATGAATATAATGTTTGGGCTCAGTGAGGACGAGAGGCTGAGAGATTTAGTTCCAAGCTATTTACTTGAGTGATCTTGGTAAAACCCATCTTGGTAAAACCCTATAGAAATTAATATTAGTTTCACCTTCTTCTATTTTGGCAATGAATCATCTGAGCCTAATCCTCCGTTTACATAGACTCGTATCGACGAATCCAATAGAGGATGACAAGCCCTGTCAACTGATGACGATTGGACGTACCCAAATACGAGACATCAAATCTTAGTAAACAGAGGCGGCGGGTAATATTACTCCCCCGCATCAGAGAGAACTCAACTTAGAGGGATACTTGTTCCTTGCCATGAAGTTGAGTGTTAGTGGTGCGGGACACATGTGCCCGCCGATATTTCAAGGGAACAATTAGAGAGGTTGTGAAGCTTCTATAATCCGGTGAAACGGAGTTAATAGCCAATGTTGCTGCAAAACAAAAAATTTGATTTAATGATACGAAACACCGCAGAAATTGTTACTGCAAGCGATTTATCGTTAATTCTCAAAAAAAGAAAGAGACTCAGAGGCTATATTGGTGTTGAACCATCGGGAATATTCCATATCGGCTGGATGATTTGGGTGAAGAAACTGAAAGAGCTAATGGAGGCAGGAATTGAAATGACTTTCCTAGAAGCCACATGGCATGCATGGATCAATGATAAATTTGAAGGAAACATGGAAAGCATTCATGCCTGCGCGGCTTATATAGAACATTGTCTTAAAGCGTTAGGCATTAAAATAGAAGCGTTAAATATAGTTAAAGCTGATGAAACAATCAATGATCCTGATTATTGGGCGCTTCTCCTCAAAGTGGCTAAACACCTTTCTCTAGCAAGGATAAAACGGGCTACCACTATAATGGGTCGAAAAGAAAAAGACGTCAATATCGACTTCTCGAAACTCATCTATCCCGCTATGCAGGTTTCTGACATCTTTTATCTTAACTTGGATATCTGTCTAGGTGGAACGGATCAACGGAAAGCTCACATATTAGCTCGAGAAGTTGCGAAGAACCTTGATAGAAAAAAGCCAGTCGGAATCCATACCTTTTTACTTACCGGTTTACAAGGCTTTGGAAAGATGACTGATAAAAAACAGTTAGCACGGAACGCCATTGTTGATGTCAAGATGAGTAAGTCTAAACCTGAAACATGCATATTCATTCATGATGATGAAGACACGATTAGAAAAAAAATTCAAAACGCTTATTGCCCTCCAAATCAAGTAAAATATAACCCGGTTATCGAAATCATTCGCCACATCCTCTTCACAGAGCCCGATTTTAAACTAGAAATTGAACGACCAGCAAAATATGGCGGCTCCATCATCTTGGACAATTATGAAGAACTTTGTCAAAAATACCGAGAAGGACAAGTGCACCCTTCAGACTTAAAGGAAGCTACGGTAACATCCTTGAACAAAATACTAACACCGCTTAGGAAATATTTTGAAAAAACCTCTCAAGCCAGAACCCTCTACGAGTCTCTAATAACGACAACGATTAGTAGATGAAAAAACGGAGGGTCATCAGCTTGTCAACTTTGTATGAAAAGAAACTCGAAACCTTAAACCAGACTCTACAAAAACTCTGCTACAAGGCAGATCAGGGAAGCCTCCTGATGGTGGAAGGAAGAAAAGACGAAGTTGCGCTTAGAAAACTCGGCATTACTGGAGAAATAATCTGCGTTAAAAATGACAGCAAAGGAGTTGTAGATTTTCTTGACGAAGTGCATGAGTGCGCCTCTGAAATCATTCTCCTTTTAGACTTCGATGATTATGGCACTGCCCTACTACGAAAGATAACACAATACCTTGAAGGGAAGCCCATACGAACAAATTCGTTTTTTTGGAAGAAAATACGAGCAACAACACGGGGCGATGTCACTGAGCTTGAAGGGCTTCCTTCGTATTTAGAAAAATTAAAGAAGCACGTTAAAACATTAAATGTTTAAAGAGCATCGGTTAAAAAATTAGACTTTTTTATGTTAGAAGCAAAAACTAAATAATTATTAATATTGGGAGACAATAAAAATTGACTGCTCATCAAGCAATTACCACGAAATATATTATTCAAGCTTCATTTGAAGTGGAAGGCGTTGTTGAAAAATCTGACGTTATTGGTGCGTTATTTGGACAGACGGAAGGCCTTTTTGGCCCAGATTTAGACTTACATGAGTTACAGAAAATAGGACGAATCGGTAGAATAGAGATACAAATGGAGTCAAAACAAGATAAAACAAACGGATCAATAACGATTCCTTCAACTCTCGACAAGGCTCTAACCGCTTTAGTAGCCGCTGCCGTAGAAAGCATAGACAGAGTAGGGCCCTGTACTGCTTCAGTTGTTTTAAAAAAGATTGAAGATATGCGAGAAAAACGACGAGAACAAATAGTTAACAGAGCAAAAGAAATCTTACATAAATGGACTATCGAAACAACTCCTCCTATAGATCAGGTCGCTGATGAAGTTTACAAGGGGATCAAGACCCAAGGCATCGTAACCTATGGCCCAGATAAGCTTTCCGCAGGCCCAGATGTTGATAAAATGAATGAGTTAATAATCGTAGAAGGCAGAGCTGATGTAGCCATTCTTTTAAAAAGTGGCATAACAAACGTCATAGCTTCCGAGGGAACCAAAATTCCCCAAACATTAAAGAATTTAAGTAAGAAGAAGAAAGTAACAGCTTTCTTAGACGGAGACCGTGGAGGCGACTTGATCTTGAAAGCGCTATTACAAGTTGCAAAGGTCGACTATGTAGCAAAAGCACCCAGAGGCAAAGAAGTTGAAGACTTGAGGCCGAAACAAGTTCTAAAAATACTTAAAGAACGAGTTCCTATCGACAAAGTTGTTAAACCAAAAACAAAAGAAAGAATACAGAAGGACACTATCATTGTCCCCCCCCTCATAAAAACTACGGTATCAGAACTTCGTGGAACATTAGAAGCTGTTTTACTGGATGAAAAACTAGCGCAAATTGAAAGAATGCCAGTTAGCGAGCTATGTATAAAACTTCAAAAGATCGAGGGGACTCATACAATAGTTTTCGATGGGGTAATAACACAAAGACTTTTAGACATAGCTGAAGAAAAAGGAATAAAACGCATAATAGGTGATAGAATATCTGGTGTTGTCAAACGGCCAGTTACCGTTCAAACACTAACGATGGATAAGTTAGTTCCTGATACTGGTAAGTAAACAATCATCACAGTCCACCCTCACGATTAATCACTGTCCGTTATCGATTCGTCATGGTGTCTTTGATAAATGTATTTAATTCTTGGTGGCTCGCTATCCCAGTTAACGGGTTCATAGTGATTACAATCTCAGAAACATTGAAATTATGAAGCCTACGTATATCCTCACGTTTCTGCATCATGGAGCGAAATACTACATTTCCTCCCAGTAACAACTCATCGCCTAATTCATCGTTTTTCATTCGAAAAGCTACCGTCTCACAGGGTTTTGAACATTGTTCCAGAGTTTTCTCTCCTAGAAAGCGAGCTAAATGGCACTTCCGCGTTGTAGTTACCGGGATAAGATGTAAATGAACGGACAGATTAATCCCATTTCGAACAATAAACCCGAAGTGTGGAAGGCATTGAGGAATAAAGTCTATATCTGCCCCCTGGACACCCAGACTTTTGAAGAATTTGATGGTTGGTTTAAAGTTGAGGCTTGTTTTGTAAAAAATTTTTTCAATTTTTCGTTTAATAAAGAATCCTACGTTGAACTCCGCTGGGTTGCCCCAAGGACAGCGAGCAGGTATATACACTAGTTGTCTTCCGAGATGGGGTTGTAGATTGGTATACTTGTTTAAAACATGAAGGGCTCCGAGATCGTTTACAGCCACTTTTATTGTCCCAATCTGGTTCAAAAAAGCTAAATGTTTCTGAATTTTTGTTAAAGTGTTGTCAGAGAGTCTCGGTACAACATACATAAACTCTTTTCCACTACTTTTTGTCAGTAAATAGGCTTCTTTCAATTGATCTTTGGTTGGTACTCTGAACATACAGAACTCGGATCCAAAACGAATGTTGCTGCAGCTACTCTTGATGGCTTCTTGAAGCATTCTGAGATTGTGAGCTTGAACTCCTATTTCCATTATGGTTGCACCACGAATTTAAAGCGATGTTTTGTCCATGTTTGCCACGATAATGGAAGTTTATACGGAGCATGTGTAAAAGAGCCAAAATAGCATCGTCTATGGCTGCATAATAGTTCTTCTTGACTCCAATAGTTTTTAGGGGTCGGAAAGAAAAAGGGGGAGCCCTGTTTTATTTCATGGATTTTTTTGTTGAATTCCTTCATCCGTCTTTTTGATAAAAGGTCAAGGAGTTCTCGATAAACTCTAGTAGTGGCCACCTGATACCAAACCGTTGTAGTTCTTCCCTCAATTTTTAAACTATTGACGCTCGTTTTGATTAATTCAGGCAATTTGCATACACAACAATATTCAAAAGCATCCATTACGGGCACGTTTTCATATTTCTCGTTAGCTGCTCGTAGATTGTAGAGATCAAATTTTAAGGTGCAGGGAGTTCCCGCAAGACTTTTCTTCATAGCTCTTCGTAGTTTTTCAATGTTATAGTAATAGTGATAGTGATACAGATGGCAGCTGCCGTTTATGTTTGAGCATCCTCCTCCGTGAATTAGCACTTCAATCTCGATATTGCTGTGCCTGACGATGTTAGATATTTCAGAGAGCCTTAATTGACGTTCTAATATGACGCGGGTAAAGCCTAGGTTTTCGAGAAAGGACACCGTCGCACTGTTCATAGAAATCATATAGGTGCTAGCATAGAGAGGAATATCTAAGTTCATATCTTTGGCTATGGACAAAACCCCAAAATCACCGATTATCAGGGCGTCGACGTCCTTTGCAACACACTGGTTTAAATGTTTCTTGATGGGTTTTTCAATACGGTCTATCATATATGGCCAATTTACTACTAACGGAACTTTCACACCGTGGCTATGAGCATAAGTTACGATCTTTCCTAATTCATCATAATTTGATACTTCTGACGATTGGCCTCGATATAAAATAAAATTCTTTATTTCCGGTATTTGAACTGCACAATATACCTCATCGGCACCTGCATCAACAACTTTTACTCCGCCCCTAAAAGAATTTATTGGCGCCATTAGTTTTGGAATTGCGACTCGTTTCTGACCTACTTCAACATGGTTACCAGCCATCTTTAAATTCACCAATCTTTGATGTTTGAAGCTTCTTTCTTGAATAAGAGAATGCCATCTTGTACTTCTATTCCAATTCTCTGGATTCGTTCGTTGTCAAACTCAAATGTGGCGACACAGGGGAGTTTCCCCACATGTCCTGCAGCCATGACAAATGAGATTACAAGCTCTTTTCTGACAACGGATCCATGAATTGTTGAAGATTTTTCCTCAAAGTCCAAAATGGGAAACAATTCATATAGCTCTCTTGCCCAGCGTGTAATTTTTGTTGGACCTCTGAATTTGAAGGGACCCCAAGAGAGAACGACGTCTTTAGTGTATACTTTTACCAGCTCTTTTAACCTCCTTCTCATCAATGCGTTTAAAAAAATATTTGTTTTTGCCTCACAGGCATCATCTGAAGTCTGCAAACTATTCAACT
>CP070659.1:353111-355838 GCA_020355125.1 Candidatus Bathyarchaeota archaeon | reverse complement strand
GTGTTTACCCTCGACGTATAACGTACGCATAGGATACTAGCTTATTCACCAATTACTTTTACCAAGACTCTTTTTCGTCGTCTTCCATCGAACTCACCATAATAGATTTGTTCCCATGGCCCAACGTCAAGTTTCCCATTAGTTACTGCTACAACAACCTCTCTTCCCATGACTTGTCGCTTTAGATGCGCGTCGGCATTGTCTTCGCCGGTTCTATTGTGGCGGTATTGGGATGTGGCTTCATGCGGGGCTAATGCTTCAAGCCACTTGTGGAAATCGTTGAGTAAACCTATCTCAGCATCATTAATAAAAACACTTGCGGTGATGTGCATAGCGTTGACAAGACATAATCCTTCCGTAATTCCGCTTCTTCTAACAATTTCTTCGACTTGATCCGTTATGTTAATGTACTCTCTTCGTTTTCTCACATTAAACCATAAATATTCTGTCATAGACTTCATAATACTCTCTACCTCTTTACAAAACAACATAGCGATTCATGCTAAAACCAATATTTTCTTGCATACGCTTACATTTTTCTTTAAGCATAAATGATTATACTGTACAATTTTAGTATATGCTTTTAGAGAAAGGGGAGGTTTATGATGTCGGCTTGCGATATAGTTTTGGTAAATGGTAAGATAGTCACTGTTGATCCCAATGATCGTATTGTCGAAGCTGTAGCAATCAAAACGGGAAGAATTGTTCAAGTTGGTTCAAATCAGGAAATTAAACGTCTTATCCAATCAGAAACGAGAGTGATTGACTTAGCAGGAAAAACCGTATTGCCTGGGTTTATTGATGCCCATACCCATTTACTCTCCACGAGCACAAACCTAACCTATATGGTAGACATCCACACTCCTCCCGTAAAAACCGTAGTCGACATCCTCAAAAGAATTAAGGCACAGGCAGACAAAACTCCTAAAGGAGAATGGATTATTGGACAGGGCAATTTTCATCTAGATCGTAAGCTTATAGATAGAAGATACCCGACGAAAGCAGAGTTAGATAAGGTTGCGCCAAACCATCCAGTCGTCTTACGAGGTGGCGCCCATCTTCAAATATTAAACAGCAACGCACTAGCACAAGCGGAAATACGACGCGATACTCCTGATCCACCAGGCGGAAAAGTGGATAGGAACGCTGTTGGAGAACCGACAGGCATCCTTCGAGAGGCTTATGGAGCATTACCCATTCCACCCTACACTTTTGATCAAATTCGAGAAGCTATCAAACACACTTCCCAAATGATTTACGTCAAACGTGGAATCACTACGATACATGAATTTCTAATGTCAACTACGGGAATGAAAATTTATCAAGACCTCCTTAACCACGATGAACTGCCATTAAGACTAAACATTCTAGTAACTATACCTACAATGGTTGATGTCGATTGTCTCGTAAACCTTGGCATACAAACGGGATTCGGGAACCAATGGCTCAGAATAAGTGGCGTAAAATTATTCGTTGACGGCGGTATTACTGGCGTCGCTGCCGCGATTTATAGGCCCTACCTCCATCAACAACATGTTGGCGTGTTAAAAACGACACAAGAGAAGCTTACACAACGCGTTATTAAAGCCCACAAAGCTGGGCTTCGCGTATGCTTACATGCGGTAGGTGATAAAGCCTTTGATATGGCCCTAAACTCTCTTGATGCAGCATTAAAAGCAAAACCGATGCAAGACCATCGACATCGAATCGAGCACGCAGGCAATATTCTTTGCACCCTAGAACGCATAGAAAGAATGAAAGAATTAGGAATAATACCTGTACCCACTCCACCCTTTCTATACAGTTTCGGAGACTATATCGAAACCTATTTAGGCCAAAAAAGAGCAAAAACGGTCTTCGTCTATAAAACCCTATTGAATAGCGGCTTTATGCCCCCAGGTAACTCAGATTGTGCAGGTGCAGAACCAGAATCCATAAATCCATTATTTGGCATTTGGTGCGCGGTAACACGAAAAACATTTAACGGGAACATCTTATGCCTAGAAGAGAAGATCTCTGTGAAGGAAGCTATACGTATGTACACCATTTATGCAGCCTATGCTGGATTTGAAGAAAAGCTCAAAGGCTCTATCGAACCAGGCAAACTTGCAGATCTAATCGTCTTATCACACGATATCCTCACCGTCCCAGTGGATACGATAAAACAAATAGAGATCGAGATGACCATTATTAATGGAAAAATAGTATACCAGCGTGCGTCTCCGTAAACCCTAGCGCGCATGCGTCCGTTCTAGCTATTCTATCCACCGCGTGTGCGCGTAACATGATTAGTTGAATAGCATTTTTGGACCCAAATAATCACCACCATATATGTTGCGCGCGCACTAGCAAACATACTATGCTTTACAACGAGTACGTGCACACCAAATTGTTTATAATTCTTTGAATAGGATACTTAGTATAATGTCTTCTGAACAAGCAATATTAGCTAGGATCCGTACATTGTTAGCGTTAGAACGAAATTATTTAGCTGAAGAGAGGACATGTTTTGCTGAGTTTCGGACAGGTTTAACATTGGCTTTGGTGTCTCCACCCGCAATCAGTTTAGCAAATTATATTTTTCAAAACATTCCAGACAGAAATCCCCTATTCGATGTAGTCATCTATTGTGTTTTTCTATTTCTTACGGGGATGGGTATATGGTTAAGCTTTGTCTCGAGATCAAAGCTGAAGAAGATTAGACAGAAAATACAACTCTTACACGAT
>CP070659.1:349957-353011 GCA_020355125.1 Candidatus Bathyarchaeota archaeon | reverse complement strand
TACGAAAATTACATCTTAGCGTGTACTTTTAAGCCACTTATCATTTTAAAGCCACAGTGTTGCATACACGTTTCAATAATTAAAAACGTAATAGCAGCACGCACGCTGTAAAACTAGATTCTGATGGGGTCTATCGCAAATAGGTAGAAGACGAAGGCTGCAATGATAGCCATAGCTCCTTGCCACATCCCAAGAACTCCATAATCAAGAATTATTAGCAATAACCCTCCTACAGATCCTCCAATCATTTGGCCCATACTCATGGCAGCGGAATTAAGCGACATCATGGTACCGCGGAAGCTTGGAATCTGTTCTAGGGTTAAGCTAATAAAAGCAGTAATCATTATACCCACAACGATACAGAAAACTATTCCAAAAACTATTGACAACCAAAGATTTGGAACGTTAGTAACGATGTATGCTAACACTCCCACAATGAAGGATGAGAGTACGGTTAAGGATTTCCTACCAAACACATTTACTAATCGACCACAGATTAAACACCCAGAAATGTAGCCTAGACTTACTACTATATTAACAAAAGAGACGAAGTCAATTGAAGCTAAATATCGCTGTCTATAAAACGATGCAAAATAGATTATAAACGAAGTCCATGTAGCCATTGAAAGTGCTGTACCAACCAAACATGCAACAGCTGACTTATTTGAAATGACGGCTTTGAAGCCTTCTAAGTAGCTTCCCATACTCAGAGTCTGACGGCTACAGGATGTAGGTGGCACGCCTTTAAGAACCAACAGAAGACTCAGAAGTATCATGGGAAAGACGAACCCGAGGAAAGCCATACGCCATCCTCCTAATCCCGTGATAAAGTTAATGATCAGCGTTCCAAACACGTAAACAAGAGACGTGCCAGCAGCTGTCCATCCGATTGCCTTGGTTCTCTTCTCCAAAGATAAATGTTCGCCAATCAGTGTAGTAACCATCGAAATGACCGTAGTAGATCCTAGACCTGTAATAGAAAAAGCTATTAGCATCACGTTAAAACTCGGTGCTAAACTGCAGCCCAATGCAGATATGCAAAAAAATGATAGTCCAATCAATAATAACGATTTATGGTTATATCGAACGCTCAACGCGCCCATGAGCAAAGCAAAAAAGATACCGAGAATAGATGAGACAGTGCTAATCTGTCCGGCAACACCTACAGAAACTCCGAATGTAGCACCGATCTCAATTAAGAGGAGCCCTATCACTATTATAGGTGGTGCAACCGCACTTCGAGCGATAGCAAGCGAAAGGAGGAGAAGCTTTTCAGACGACCGTTCTTCTTCTAATGACATAGACCATCTTCCCTTTTCACTATTACGTGCCTAGTGTGCACGCTGTTTAGGCAAGTCCATGCATACCAGACAACCATTACAGAAGCTATTATCGTCATAATAGCGTGCGCGAGATCGCTTGGATTTTCTTATATAAGAATTGCGTTTAAGATTGATAATGGTTTACCTCAGCACGTGCGCTACCAAGCTTGTGAGCGCTAGTTTCCTTTTGTTAGAATCCTAGAAATATTTTCAAAAAGAATCTAAGGATAAACGCCGTAATGGTTATCATCGTCGCTGTGCTCCATGGGATTTCATTAAACGTTTTTACAATGATTACGCTGAGAAGTAGGAGCCATAGATCAATAATGTTGACCAGAGGAAAATTGAAAAAGGTAAATGCTTGAAATGCGAGCAATGGGCCCCACGTTTCCTGAATTCCCGTATTAACGATCGCAATTTCGTCTGGCGTTGAAGGTGGCCAACTATTGAGAGTGCTGAAGTGTAGTTCAGGCAGCGTTGCAACTAGTAGCGCGTTCACTCCTGACTGAACAATCACAATGGATAAGGCATACCCTATTAGAATGAAAAATTGGCGCCAAGAGCCGCCTTTTTGGCCGAAAGCTCGCATAATAAGAAACAGGATACCCGCGTAGAACAGCCAGGAAAAGATAAAGGATAACGCTTCTTGAGCTAGGATAGAGGTGATGAAACCGGGGAATAGGTTTGATGAAAGAAAACGTGTTGGAGTGCCATTGCTGTAATAAACCAATTTGGCGGAGTACGCGTAGTAGAATCCGGTGGTGGCAAAAAGCGTCAGTGCTGCAATGAGTGCAATGCCTTTAACGTCGGGGTGTTGTGCTATTTCGATGAACGCTTTGAACGGTGAGAGGATAACTTTGAATGGAAAGACATAGAATGCTGTGTTCGAACGTTCCTTCTCCGTCAACGAGTTCTGACTTCCTTGTGTGCTAACTTACAGGTCTCTTGTGTTTAAATCTTTTGAACGTTGCATATACAATCGTTTCGTTAAGAGCCTACAGGGAAAGGATGGGCATGTAACTAATCCCTGTGATTGGGGAAAAAGCATAAAGGCTATGGTTTGCTTATTTCAAGAAAGGAGTGTCTGCAATGAGCAGTAGAAGAGTAACAATCGTTGAAACCGTTCCGGTTGATCAATGTCGGTATTGTCTGATTGGTGTTCCCGACGTGGGACTCGTGAGCACCATCGCCTTGAGCTACATCATTCAAGAACAGCAGATGAAGGAGGTAGGCTATCTTGAGTCTGACGCGTTTCCACCCGCAATCGTCGTGCATAATGGTGACCCTAAGCCCCCATTGCGGCTTTACCAAAAAGGAGATGTGCTCGCGATCTTCTCTGAGGTTCCCGTGGATGCTGGCTTGATTACGCCTATAGCCCGTTCCATCGTTGAATGGGCGAAGAGAAAACAGGTTGACCTCGTAATCGCCCTTTCGGGCATAGCTGTGCCCAATCGGTTGGAATTAGATGTGCCAGAAGTTTATGGCGTTGGCTCCTCTCCTTCGGTGAAGACTCTCATGACCAACTCGGCGGTCAGGTTCTTGGAGGAAGGCTTTGTCACAGGTCTTCATGCCATCGTTATTCAGGAAGGTGTGCAAAAGCAGGTTCCCACCATGATCTTGCTCGCGCAGGCCCATCTGACGTATCCTGACCCCGCTGCTGCAGCGTCCCTGACCACGTCGTTAAACAACTTGTTGGGATGGCAGGTTGATACCAAAGAATTGCAAGCTCGTG
>CP070659.1:343836-349857 GCA_020355125.1 Candidatus Bathyarchaeota archaeon | reverse complement strand
CCCGCAAAAATATTTACAAGGAGAACTTTTATATGAGCTTTTTTAAGAGCTGTTTCTAGAGCTCTCTTCATGCGTTCGGAAGACATTCCCCCACCAATATCAAAGAAAAAAGCAGGTCGTCCTCCATAGAAGTGAATCATATCTAAAGTAGCTAAAGTAAGGCCTGCACCATTTCCGATGACTCCAATATTCCCATCTAACTCAACAATAGAAAATGGCTCTTCAACAGTGTTTCTTGCCGCGCGTGCGCGCTGCGAGTCATCATCAATATCGATAAGAGCATCAATAGCCACTATTTTACCCTCTTTAGTAACCATTAAAGGATTTGCTTCAACAACCTCAGCATCATACTTTCTAAAGATCTCATAGAGCTTTATCACAACCTTTGCCGTTCCTACCAACACCGTGCCTCTTAATCCTATTTTTTTCGCTTCGACCCTTATTTGATATTCTCGAATCCCAGATAAAACATCTACTTCAATGGAAGAAACCTTTTCTGGAAAAGTATTTACAATTGATTCAACATCTATTCCTCCTTCAGAAGAGATGATAATAATAGGTTTCCCCTTTGTGCGATCTATAATAATGCCTGCGTAAATTTCTCTTACAGCTTCTATTTTCTCCTCTAGGAGGATTTGATCAATCTTTTCTTGCATATGTCTTAGTCTTAAAAGCGCCTTAACTTCTAATTCTATTTCTTCATCCGTTTCAACGAAGCGAATTAGTCCTGCTTTTCCTCTAGCCTTTATCAAAGTTTGTGGTTTCAAAACTACTGGATACCCAATTTGCTCTATCGCTTTTTTGGCTTCTGAAACATCACGCACAACAATGCCAAGAGGAGTATAAATTCCATGTTGACTAAAGATTGCTTTCGCTTCATATTCTCGTAATTTCAATGAGACGCCCCGTCTAATTTCTAGATTTAGCGCTCGCACTAAAACATATACAAATTAAACGACTAACGCAATATAATATTTCCCAAGGATAAACTGCGTGAAAGCATATGATGATTACAAGCTCAACTCTAATTAACCCAGTGCATTTTTGGAAAGGTATGAAAACACGTATCTTCCATAAAACACTTAAACAATTGTTGTCAACATTTTTATTTATTACCTATGTACCTAAGAGGAACTATAATGCTTAAAGCTCTTAATAAAGATGAGATAGAAGTTGCTCAAAGCGAAGGATACATGTGTGAACATCTTCTCTGTTTGTATTCAACTGTCGCTTATAAAACAGAACTATATAATGATACTTTTCCCGTTTTTTCAAGTAAATATGATGAGGCAGATGTTGTTTTATTTGGTTTAAAACAAGATGATGAAGACAGATTAGGATGCGTAAAATATTTATCAAAAAAAAAGCCGATTAAAACACTCAACATAATTTCTCCTGAACCTTTGAATAGCCTTCCGAATACTGAGCTTAAGTATACGGTTTTAGATTATCATATCAATGTTAATCAATTTGATATCAACATGAAAGGAAAAAAGTATAAAAGTATACGATATAGGATCAACCAAGCAAAGAAAAACGACTACACTGTTAAACTAGGCAGGAATTTTAGCCCAAGTCACATATATTTATTGTCAAGACATATGACTCGGCGAAAATATGACGCTTGGGATTTTGAAGAAATGCTCTCTTTAGAAAGATTCTTAAGAGAACACAATCACGGAATGATGATGGAAGTGTATAAAGATGACAAATTAATTGGTTTTGATGTTATCGACTTTTTTGAGAATCGTAAAATTATGATAGTGCCACTTGGAATCTACCTTAAAATATCTGGATTATCTGATCTTCTAATGTATGAAAACTTGAAATACGCAAAAGAAAATGGCTATATATGGCTAGATGTCGGATCAGCATGTGGCGAACCCAAGCTAAGACGATTTAAGGAAAAATGGTTTGCCAAACCAACTTACAAGATATGTGTACAAAGCATGAAGATTCCTCCAGAGAAGAACTAAATAGTTGAAGACACGCGCGCTACAGTTAACTAGCTAGCTTAAATAACGATCCCTTTTCTAGTAAAATTTCTGGATGAAATATTACGTTCGATTTGTTTACCACACTTCGGGCATTTTCCATCAAAATGTTTATAGATGTCATGGATTCCTGCAGTCGGTACAAATTTAGCTTTGGGATTGGGAGGGACATACCAATCAGTTTTATATATGTAGTTGCATCCTTTACAGATATAATTCTGAGGCATTTGTCATCCGCTGTAGTATTTATGGTTTTTCAATACCCAGACGTTGTATAAATAATTTGTTATACTAACATATCTAAATTTCGCGCATTAACGAGTTAGCTTCATCTCCAATCGTGTCAACGTGCGCGCGCGTTCGAGCTATAACTGTTTATTCTTTCATGAATTCTATGAATTCTTTCAAAGATCGTTTTTCTAGCGTATAGTTCGTTTGCTTCTCTTCTCCGATTGTTGAATGGGGTTTAACTCCATAATCGTGACCAGGATATATTTTTATGTCATCATCAAGTTTTTTCAGCTTATTTAAACTATAGTACATATCTTTTGAATTTCCTCCAGAAATATCGGTTCTCCCGCATTCTCCAATAAATAGAGTGTCTCCTGTTAGTAGTTTCCTATCAATAAGTAAGCAGTTACTATCAGGTGTGTGTCCGGGTGTATGAAGGACTTTAACGCTTATTCCCCCAACTTTCAATATTTCTCCTTCATCTACGGCTATATCTTTAGCGTTTCTAGATTGCTTGTGAGCAACAATTTTTGAGTTGAGGGTTGATTTTATTCGTTCATTTCCTTCAGTATGATCCCTGTGATGATGCGTATTAATTATATATTTTATTCTAAAATTCTGTTTATTAGCAAATTGTATTATGGCAGTGGCGTTAAAACTTGGATCAACAACTGCAGCTTCTTTAGAAGTCTCGTCCGCGATAATATATGAAAAATTATCACCAACATGTTTAATCTGCTTGAAGAACATACCATACTCAATTCCTAGAAATTTAAAATATTAACACAATAAATGGCCAATATTAGCTACTTATCGCACGCTAAATTGGATTATCACATATGGTTTCTCTGTTTGGCTATTCTTTTTTTCTTTTTCTTTTTACTAACCATGTTGTTTTTTTTATCTTTTCCCAATACAAATCAGTCCTAAAAAACAGTGAAAGTTGTAGAACAATCAAAATCCCCCTTAATATATGTATCGGTAATTAGGCATACAGATCGAGAGGGGCTTGCCCACTAGACAAGTACAATAGTTAGCTACAAAAATCCTTTAACAATTTTCTTCTTCAGCTGCCTTCAATTTTTTTGTAGTGGGATATTTATGACAGCTTCTCTTGTATGGCTCAGGACAAACTCCCCATTGCTGCCCTCTACAATCAACATTTTCAAAAATTTCGGGATATTGTTTAATTACTATAGCTTTTACTTTTCTTGCTAATTCCTGCATTTCAGGAGCGGCGTTTAAACATAATCTTAGCCTTAAAAAATTCAGTAAAGATCTGCAATTTATGGTCCAAACATAGGTGCATTTTAAGCCCATCGGAAGAACATATCTAGCCGATTCTCTATCGATGTCTTTCTCTAGTTGTTTATATAATTCCCAGGTTGCTTCAATGTGGTTTTTCACTTTTTCTCTTAGCGCTCCATCGATCTGGGGCGGCATATAGAAGGGTAATCCTTTAGCTTGAGAAACATATCGTGTTGATTTAGCGGTGTGTGAAGCCATTCTATGTTCTAATAATTCTCTACTTAAAGCAACTGAAATATCTTTCAATTCAAAGGTAAAATATACATGTTCTAACGCAGAGCCATAATCATGTTTTACCATTTTTCGAACTATTATATCGTTTGGAATTTTGTTAAAAAAGGGTCCAGTTACTCTTACGGCTTCTGCAATTAATTGTATACCATTTCTCGTATATTCCTTTAATTCTACGTCCATTCTACTTACCATTATCGATGCTTCGAAAAAAGCATTAGTTTAAAACTCAAAACACTTGTCTTCCCATTTCTAAATAAGTAATTTATTAATTTTTTCTGCAGTTTAACATGTATACTCTACTAAGTGCTCAGCTCGATGGGACTCACAATCGAGTATAATCGCGAGTAACCAGAGTTTCAAGTCGCATTCCTCTCTTCGCCAAATCTTCTAAATTGTCTATACAGCCTATACTGGCGTCAATATTTCTATGGATTGGATGAACCCATATGTCATCTGGAAAGAGATTAAACTGAGAAGGAATCTTGTTTCTAACTCCATATTTATTTAAATTGTTAAACATAGAGCCTCTGGAACAAGCAACACGTGTTGTGCTGTAGCTTTTTACTAATTGAGATGATGCAAAAGCTCCAATTCCATGCCATAAAACTGCATCCTCTGGTGATGCAAGGGAATATAAAATGAACTGAGGTGAAGAAGGAGTTTCATGAAAATCATAGTTTACAAACCGTTCGCCTTCAACGATAAATTGGTCTTCAGCTTCAGCAATACTAATATCATCAGGGTCGATCGCGTTTGGATATAGAGGAGTCGTTTTATAAGTTACTCTAACACTTTTCAATTTTTTATCTTTAAAATATATTTTTCCTCTAGCTGAACGTTTTGAACCAAAACCGTATTTTGAGAATGGAACTGTGAGAAGCGTTTTCCTTTTCTTCATACTTCTTCCCATACAATCATAAACACCCTCTATGGAGTCGTAGTTTTTATGAGTTTCCTTAATTATATAGTGTAGCAATCCATTTGTTTTCTCCTTTTTCAGAATAGTTATGGGCATCCGGATCATTGGAAGACATAGATTTATCCGGAAAGATTGTGAAAGAATTTCAAGATGCTCATATTTCACTGAGTCAACAAAATCCATGTAACTGCTACGATTATTTCCAAGATGATATTCTATTAAATTTGACTCAAATTTGGAGATGAGAGAGCCGTCATATTTTTTCATAAAATTCTCATCTACTGAGAGGTTTTCAGTAGTCACAAATGCAGATGGAAAAGCGCTTTGTCCACTTTGAACAATCGATTCTTTCAAAGGGTTCATAGAGTACCTATCAGGCTCTACATCATCTGTATTTAACAGAAAAGATATGATCTTCCCTTGAGGAGGATCTTCAAGCAAATTATATATCTCAGAAAAATCGTCTTCCCTTATTTCGCTGACTCCATAGAGGTACTGATAATTTCCACAAACTTCAAGCAGTCGTGCAGCTATAATGCCCTGAACCTCCTCAACGGTTAATTGTGGATTTGAATATTCGACAGAAGACCGTAGAAAATAAAAATCTCCATCAAGGACGATATCTTTCACACTATTTTGAGTCATTTTAGAAAGATAGATTTTTCTTTCCTTATTCCCCCTAAACCTTTTTAACTCATTAACGAGAATCTGAAGTGATGCACCCGAATTCTTGAGGAAATCTTTAAGTATCATCCGACGCAGCTTTGACAAAAATTCAACCCCTTTCTAAAGATTCAGCTAGATAAATGTTGTTGCTAGAGATAGAAGGGCCATGGTACATTTTTGCTAGCCGAAAATCTTCTTTAAATCCTAATCTCTTGAGTGTCTTTAGGATCCTGCTTTCCCTAGTGGGAATGCATAAAAAAATTTCATAATTTCTTAACATTCTAAGGATTGTTTTTATAAGATTTATTGCGATATAATCTCGTCCTTCTATACATACCAAGGGCCCTATCTCAGCCATTTCATTGTATACTTTAGCCATGATAAAGCCCAGAACGCGTGTATTATCTTTTGAAACATAACATAAGTTACTTTTCTCGTTAAAAATAGAGTCCAATAAACTTCTTCGAGAAACACCAAAAGTGTGTTGATCAAGATCAATAATATCCTGTAAATCTTTTTGGCTGGCTTTTCTTATTGGCGTCTTGGCTGAAACAGAAATTCCTGTTCCTTTCATTCGTACAAATTCAGAAAAATACTTGAACTGAATTCTTTCATAAAATGGAATCCTTTGAAGATACGCATATAATCCAATAGTTTCAATGTTATTAT
>CP070659.1:340252-343736 GCA_020355125.1 Candidatus Bathyarchaeota archaeon | reverse complement strand
TAGAGTAAGCACCTTGGATGAGTATTATGCAACAGCATGGACAACAGGAATGGCGCAATTAGCGATGTTCCGAAACAATAAAGGGATAATAGGTCGTGGAGGTGGAGGTTCACGGTCTGGACTCTGTACAGAAATGCGCGCGCGCTACCATGTCTTGAGTAAAAATTGAGGATTTTCAGATAATTTTCGTCCTATTTCGTTAGCTATTTGTTGGGCAGCGGCGCATTTCACCCATCCTTTTCCTAGTGGTATTCGTTTTAAAAAGTTATTTTCAACTAAATGTTCTTCTAGTTTGAAAAAATCATACACGACGCTTCCATCGGATGGTGGTGAAAAGTATGTGAACTCGTTTTCGTGTTCCTTTTGATTTACGACTGTTGTCCCAGAAATTGTTTTTGTTTTAAAATAAAAGATTTGATTTGAATGTTCTATGTAATGGATATATTTTATGCTGCTGAAGGGAGCTCCAAAAAACAATATTTTTGCATTTTGTGCATGGAGTTTTGCGAAGAAGGATTTGGAGCCAAATGATGTGGTATCATCCAACTTTGTATAGTATTTAGCGTTTTTTCCTTCAGCAGTGATAGAGTAAAGAGGGTGTAAACTTCGTAAAGAAGTCTTTCTTTTTCTAAAGATCTCCGTTAGGGTTCCAGATAGCGAGGTCGAGGTTGAAGGAGAATATTTCTCGTTTTCAATATAGCTAAAGGTGTACGTTGGCATTAATACGGTACCATTTGATCCAACCGCCTGAAAGAAACATTCTATTAACGCGTTGTAATAATTCATTATGGATAAATCGTGGCCAGGTGCTCCGAAAACAGACTCATTAGAGTGGATAAAAATGTCATCATTCTCTTTGATTCCAACATCATTTAGTGCTTTCACGATATCTTCTTGGTAAAAATCTCTATTTTGTTTGATGATTATCTTATCTGAATACGTTAATATGATAGATCCCTGCCTACTCCTATCTTTACTAAAAATTTATAAGAAAAAGGATATAAGGTCTTTTCTTGACTGATGTGGGAGCATGGACGAGGTGTTCGCGGGGGTTCTAAGCTCTCGAAGCCGGGTTCGACACCCGGGGCTCTCGTTGGCTGTGGGATGACGATTATGAATAGCCGCCCTCGATTATTTTCACTCGTAAGTATGATGAAACTGTGGCCTTCCCAAAAAGGAGTTCTACACGGAATTGTTGAAGTTGAAAAATTAGGACAATTTGTAAAGATGACGACTTACTGTAACAAAACTATTTTAGTTAGAGATTCAAAGAGAAGTAGATCTGCGCGTTGGTTAAGACATAGATGGATTCGTGATACTTGTAGACGATGTCGAATACCCGATTGGAAAGTTAAAAGGTTTTTAAGAGGGCGGATGCAAAAAATTATTTAATGAATTACATGGAGTTTACTGAAACCCAGAAGAAAAGATTGAAAGAGCTGGGAGCAGATAATTATATTGAACTTTCCTTTCCAAATGTGAAGGAACGCGACAGCAAATTTGATCAATTAAACACATCGTTAGAACGTAAATGTAAAGCAGATCTCTTAAATCTGTTTAAAAACGTGAAAAGGCCGCTGATAAAACAACTTGAGTCAAAATTAATCAAGACCCTTGTCTCTGTTGGATTTGTTGAAGTTACAACTCCATATATTATTTCGAAGGATTTTATCTATAAAATGGGCATAGTTGAAACCCATAATCTTTGGAGACAAATTTTCTGGCTTGATGATGGTAGATGTTTAAGACCCATGCTTGCACCTAACCTTTACCACGTTATGAAATGTTTAAGAAAAATTTTAAAACCAGTAAGAATATTTGAGATAGGCCCGTGCTTTAGAAAGGAAAGTATGGGACGGGAACACATTGAAGGATTTACCATGCTCAACATTGTAGAATTAGCCCCCGAAAAAGATCCTTTTCAAAGGCTAAAGGAAATTATTAATATTGTCCTTGATGCAGTTAAATTGCCTAGTTATGTATTAAATAAAGTTGAAGCCGAGGTTTATGGAGAAACTATCGATATTTTAATTGATCAGAATGAAATCGCCTCTGCCGCTATAGGCCCCCACCCTTTAGATGAAAACTGGGGCATTTTTGACGCTTGGGCAGGAGTTGGCTTTGGCATCGAACGGATAGCCATGGTGAAAAAAGGGGTAAATAGGATCAAGCAGGTTTCTCGAAGCCTCACTAGTTTGGATGGAATCTGTTTAGACATTCAGTGAGGACCGTGTTATGGATATAAAAGCAACCACTAAAACCTCAGCAATCCTAGAGAAAGCCCTTAGAGCAAAAGAGTTAACAAAAAACGAGATTCTACATTTATTTAGAACAAATAATACTATGGATCTATATTCCATCTTTTCTACGGCCCAACTTATCAGGGAAAATAGTTTTGGAAACACCGTTTTTCCGTGTGGTTTTGTGTATTTATCAACTTATTGTCGTAACTTTTGCACTTTTTGTTATTATCGGAAATCTAATGATAAATGTCCTAGATATCGAAAGACTCCTGAAGAAGTTTTGAAATATGCCAAACAACTTGAAAAATCTGGTGTACACTTAATAGATCTAACATTGGGTGAAGATCCTTATTATACAATGAATTTTAACCGACTAATTGATCTGGTTAAAACGATCAAAAACGAGACAGGATTACCTATCATGGTGTCGCCAGGAGTTGTTTCAAAGGACATGCTTCATGAATTAGTGAAAGCAGGGATGGATTGGTATGCACTATATCAAGAAACACATAATAGAGAATTATTTGCTAAGCTACGGATTGGACAAAGTTTCGAGGCAAGAATCACTGCCAAACAGCAGGCAAAAGAAGAAGGCGCATTAATTGAAGAAGGCATATTAATTGGCATAGGAGAAACTGATCGAGATCGAGTGGATTCCATTATCGCTATGAAAGAAATCGGCGCTCAACAGACACGAGAAATGGGCTTTCAACCTCAGCCTGGAACGCCTATGGAAGACTGGTTATCTCCTCCGTTACTTGATGAAATGAAATATATTGCCCTAATGAGGATAACGAATCAAGATAAACTGATTCCAGCCTCCTATGATTGCGACGGAACCAAAGGTCTTCAGCTCCGGCTGATGGCTGGTGCCAATGTTGTAACATCCCTTATTCCCCCTGACTCTGGACTCAAAGGGGTAGCCCATGCGGAATTAAATGTTGACGCTGGATTAAGAACGGTGAACTCGATTGAACCTTATATAAAGAAGATAGGATTAACCTATGCATCTCGAAAAAGATATGTTGAATATATAGATGATTATAAAAAAATGCTTCCATAAGGCTTGGTAACATCCATGCGCTATTTCGATACTATTCGCCCAAAAACTTTATAATAGAATCAGAATTCAATTTGTCCAAACGGATAGGGCCATGAAGCCAGGTATTATCATCCTCTACACTGAAAGGAGCCAAAGCCAAAATTAAAAAAGGGAGGGAACGAGTCACCATTTTAATAAG
>CP070659.1:329156-340152 GCA_020355125.1 Candidatus Bathyarchaeota archaeon | reverse complement strand
TATAAGAAAAAGTGACGAAATCCATGAAAAATATGGACAATGCAATTATCAAAGGGTAAAAAGAGTTCGTTTTTGGTGCACAATATCAGAGGATGTAGAATCCAATTTTAAACCCGCTATATATGGTATAACAGGGTATAAACCCCTAAATCGGGATTCTAAGCTAGAAAACGCTAAACTACCTGTTGAACTAATCTCCATGATTGGACGATACAGAGGTATAGCGAAGAAGAATCAAACTGTAGATGCTGCAGGTATGCTCGAAAAAATTAGTAATATGGAAAACGATACTACGAACTATAGGGTTGTAGTTGGCTCCTATGGAGCCACAGAGGAGGAATATCTTTGGCCTGTCGTCCATTGAAAGATAGAGATGCCATAATTTCTAAAGAAGGAATAATATTCCGCGTTTACGGATATTGGCATCCACTAACAGGCTATATCTGTGATGTTGAATACGCTCCCTCAACAATTTATCGATCTAACAATCCTAAAGCAATAAGACAACAAGGAAAAAATACATTTTTTAAATTTTATGAGCATGAAGGAATTACGTATATTAAAAAAAAATTCCCACAATATGCTCTGTATCATGTTCCTATTCAAGAATGGCTAGTTGGTGTTACCCACAATGAGGTATACCGAACACGCTTTCCTCCTATTGTGCTTCAACAAATACTTTCTGAAGAACCTAAAGACGAGCTAGCTCGAACCCTCTTTAACGTGCTAGACATGATAACAGACCGATCAAGCCTCAACACTGAGAATTTTGGCGTATTTGGATCTCTCCTTCACGCATTTTATCATCCACAATACTCTGATATAGATTTAACCATTATTGGTAAAAAAGAGTTATATGAGTTACTCGAGACATTAGAAGAAATCAATAACGAAAAAAATACTACATTACTGAATGAATTTAAAAACACATCATTATGGAGTAAAAGCGCCTGGAAATTTACCGAACTAACTATGTCTGAGTATGGATGGTATCAAAGACGTAAACGTATATACAACATATTTGCTAGTAAAAACTCCTCTCGATTAATAAAAATCGAATTTGAGCCCGTAATGAAAGAGGGAGACTTCACAAATGAATATGATTCAACAACGCAAATACGCAGGCTTGGAATGGTTGAAGCCTATGGAACAGTGATTAATGATGACGACAGCCCTTATATGCCATCAATCTATGAAGTTGAATTCGATCAAATTATTAATTCGAAAGTAACGGACGTTAGAAGAATCGTGTCCTTTGTAGAAGAGTTTAGAATGCAGGTGAGAAAAAACGAACGGATATATGTTGTTGGAAATCTTGAACAGGTTTCGACTCAAAACGAGTCTTTTTATCAAATAGTTCTTACTTACTGTCCTCAATATTATAACCAAGTCTTAAAACTAGCTAAAAGAGATTTGTGAACATAATTGAAATTCCCTGAAAAAATATACACCCTCAAAGAGTTTAGACGAGCACGAGCACTTATCAAGAAAGGATACAAACATCGTATAAAAATCGTTGGAAGCAAAAAATTCAAAGAGAGACTCAAGATAATTTTGGCTTTGATTCAAAGAACAGAATATTATGATTTTATACGAACATAGATCCGTCGAATAGAAGAAATTGAAGGATTAAGCCAGTTACGAGAAACAGAAGCTACTATTTGGCTGAATACATATATGATAAAAAACATTATTGAAGGTGCTCGTTTTATCGTCCAGAAGGCAGAACAGATGAATGGCTATTTATCAGGCAAACAATATTATGAGAAAGGAGAATTACATGCAATAAATAAAAGCATAGAGTTTCTTAAAAACTTGAAGAGCAAAATAATAGATGAAAAAGAAAAAGAAAAGATCAGTGAAACGATAAAACAGTGGACCGCAGAAACCATATTATAACGACGTTGAATCTTCACGATCAACGACGGCTCGTTATCATTTTAGTACCTTTTCGTTTATAGCGCGCGCGCGATGAACCTAATAATCAACATTTAGCAGCATAGAGGAAAAAATATGAATAGAACACTTCTAAAAAATGTTAAGTTGTTCCTTATAGATATCGATGGAGTTGTTTTCAAGGGAAATACTCTTATCGAGAACGCCGAAGACGCAGTAAACATATTGCAGAGAAATGGCGTTCGAACCATATTCGTGACAAATAACTCTACAAGAAGTAGAAACGACCTTGTACACAGGCTTAGAGCCGCAGGCATTAACGTTGATTCGGAGGATATTCTTACAACGGCCTATTGTGCTACACAATATGTATTAGCCCTTGGACTTGAGACCACTTATATTATAGGGGAAAAAGGGCTTTTTGAAGAGTTTATGGCTGCAGGACTAACAATTGTATCTGAAAATTTTGAAAGATGCGACGCTGTTGTCGTTGGAATGGATAGAAATTATAATTATAGAAAGCTTTCTACGGCATTCAAATTTATACAGTCCAATGCAAAATTTATTGCCACAAACACCGATGCAACTTTACCTACAGAAAGAGGAGAAATTCCGGGTGCAGGAGCCATGGTATCGAGCCTGGAAGGCTGCACTCAAAAAAAGCCCATAGTTATTGGTAAACCTAACACATATCTGATGAAACTGGCTCTAGAAAGGGCGAAACTTCCTGTCAAAGATTGTGTAGTAGTTGGAGATCGTCCTGAAACAGATATAGCGATGGCACGTAAGGGAGGATGCTTAGGGATCATTGTGTTAACGGGGGTAACGAATAAAAAACGACGTAACGAATATCCTATTCACCAAAAGCCCGATCTAATTTATTCCTCCCTACTCGAATTATCTAAAGAATATGAAAAGCACCGATAAACAATTATTGTGCTCACGCTAATCGAGTTGTCCCCGTGCACGCTAGAATCAACTATTAAGAAAAGTTAAATTAATGGTCGCCTATCATTACATTTAGCCGAGGTAGCTCAGCCTGGTCAGAGCGCTGGACTCATAGAGAAAGAGTTCTTCCAATCTTGAGACACCCAGAGATCCGGGGTTCGAATGAGTCATTCCGAAAAGCCCCGCCTCGGCATATTTATCGCGCGCTGACAAACAAAAAGCTACTGGAGCCCTACTAAATCTGCTCGAGAGGAAGTCAATAAGCACTATAAGCGCACGAAAACTGTATGAAGCTGGAAACCCTTTGCAGTTTTTAAAGACTTTTTAAGCACTTAGATATATTAGCATCTATTTATGGTTACAGCCTTTTTATGAAAGATCGTAACTACTGCAGGATACTATGAGAATAGTAATGAAACAGGATGTGACATGGGTGGCGCAAATAATCCTTTTATTTCTCGCATCTCTGGTAACTCTAATTCAGATAATACCGTTGCTGTTGGCAATACCTGTACTATTCAGATCATTAAATAAAGATAACAGCTTTCACTTTGAGCCACGTGTTACAGCAATTGTTCCAACACACAATGAAGAATCCGTTATTGAACGATGCATAAATTCTCTTCTCACACAAGACTATCCAAAGGAAAAACTGAATATACTCGTTGTAGATGACGCATCTACAGACAGAACTCGAGAAATTATTAAACAGTTTGAAGGCCGTAGGCTAAAACTACTTACAAGGGAGGGAAGGTACACGAAAGCTAGCGCGATCAATTACGCTAAAGAACATGTAAACGACGACGTAGTGGCCATCTTCGATGCCGATGCTTGTTTGGAACCTAGCTGTATAAGGATCGCTGTAAAAAATTTTGCAGATGAAAAAATAGGAGCAGTTGTTGGTTTCCAGAAGCCAATAAATATAAAACAAAATTGGCTAACTCGAATACTATCAATTGGCGATTTTCTCAGATTCTTTATGGAAACTGTCTGGAGCCAATATAAAGCCAACAACTTTCTTATGGGCGAATGTATGTTTATCCGAAAAAAATTATTAGATGAGGTAGGATGGTTTGATGATCACATAATCCTAGAAGACAGTTATGTTAGCATGAAGATCGTTTTTGCAAACTATAAAATCAAATTGGAGAGGCGAGCAGTTGTGTGGTGTGAACAGCCATTTGATTTATTAGTATATTTCAAGCAAAGAAGAAGATGGTTTAGAGGCGCTTTTCAGTTAATTGGAATTATACAAAAAGGTGATCTATCTCGTTTTATGGACAGCACTAGAAGGCGAATGCTGTTTTGGGGCAGAGCCATACATATTTTTCCATATTATTTACCCCTTTTCATAACACTCTCTCTCATTATGTTCGCCATAGCATACGCTTTTAACTATCATATAGCTATAAACACGATAAGCCTACTCGGCGTTTCAGCATCAATATTAATTCTACTAGGATCGAGTACTCTTTACAGCCAATGGAAGAGTACCTACCTCTACTTACTACTATGGATTGTATTGGGCACCTTAACAATGACAACAATAGTACCTTTAGCTTATATCGATGAGTTAATGCATAAACCTGTTTTTTTCTACAAAAGACCAAAAAAAGGCGTTATCATGTTTGGACCAAATCAATATTCGAAAATTATAATGGGTGATTAAAATATCCAAAAAAAGACCTACATTAGAAAAATACTTCATGGAAATTGCTACGGTTGTTGCGAAAAGATCCACGTGTCTTCGTCATAAAAACGGAGCAGTTCTCGTAAAAAACAAACATATCCTTAGCACAGGGTATAATGGAGCCCCAACAGGCTTACCTCACTGTGAAGAGGAAGGTGGCTGCATACGAGCAATAAAAAACATCCCCTCAGGAGAGAGGCATGAACTTTGTAGAGGAGCCCACGCCGAAGCCAATGCGATAATCCAAGCGGCTCTACATGGCATTAGCACAGAAAATTCAATCATGTATACAACCCACCACCCTTGTGTAATGTGCACTAAATTGTTAATCAACGCTAAAATTGAGGAAGTAATTTATAAAACGCGTTATCCAGATAAGCTGAGCATCGAATTATTGAAAAAAACGGGTATAATAACAAGACAATATGGCGATAAAGAATCGCGTTGTTAATAGAACAGTTCTCTAAAACCTCATATGCAAATTATGAAAACTTAAATAACTCTGTATATAAGGGCTATGCAGAGAGGTGTTCAAAATTCCTAGAATTCCTAAGGGGCAATCTTACACTAGGCGGAAATACGCTAGCAGATCCCCTCCAATCAGAGTTATACGATTTACTATGGGCGATAAATCTACTAGTTATGAATATACAGTTGCATTAATTGCATCTCACAACGTTGATATAGCATCAAACGCATTAGAATCCGCCCGTATAACTGCAAATAAAGCGCTTTCAAATGCTGGAATACCTTACTTATTTAGACTCTGTTCGTACCCCCATGAAATTGTGAGAGAACACAAATTCATGGCTTTTGCAGGAGCGGACAGACTCAGCCAAGGAATGAGAAAAGCTTTTGGAAGACCAACAGGAAGGTCCGCGAGAGTTCATACAAATCAGAAAATATTAACTGTAGATGTTAACAAAGATAATATTGATGTCGCAAAAAAAGCCTTAAAAAGGGCTTCAAAAAAACTCCCCATTCCATATAAAATTATAATTGAGGAAAAGAGCAAATAAGAAACAATAATAATCATTCGAAAACGCTTTTTTTATTTAAAAACTCAGTGAACATTACTTTGGAATTTTCCACCCTAAGATTAAAACATCTTGAAATAATATTGTCGCAACTTTCTCCACATCCTAATCCAAATCCTCAACTAGAAGAATATACGATAGACTCGAAAAGCGCTAAAAACCTGATCTATATTGCAGAGTTTGTCCATGAAGATATCTACAATAAAAAGGTCGTAGACCTAGGATGTGGAACCGGGCAGCTATCAATCGCAGCTGCTTTGTTCGGCGCATCACTAGTTGTTGGTGTGGACATAAATAAAGAAAACATATCATTAGCACGTGACAATACAAAGACGGTTGGAGTTACAGTAGAATATGTTGTTGGAGATATCGAATCGATCTCTGGACGTTTTGATACGACTATTACAAACCCCCCATTTGGATGCTGGAATCGAGGTGCTGATGTCTCGTTTTTAAAGAAAGCAATCGAAATATCCGATGTTGTGTATTCTCTACATAAAAGAAGCGCATCAAACCGTAAATTTTTATCTAGGACCATTGCTTCACTGGGCGGAGAACTTGATGAAATTCATGAAATGGACATAACCATTCCACACACATTTACCTTCCATCGCAAAAAAAAATATAACGTTAGTGGAGATCTCTATAGGACAATAACAACTTCATGAACTAAAATGATGAATCTTTAATTAGGTGCAAACGTTAAAATAGCGCCATATATAAGGAAGTTCTCGTTTAGTACAAATGTTTTATTTAAAATGGTGGAAAATCAGATGAAAAATAGACAAAGTGGCATATTTGTAACTCCTGGAGATAAATTAGGAGTAATAGAAGAGTTTTTGCCTGGACTAGGTACGTATGTTGATGACGGCAACATTTATTCATCAACTATAGGCCATTTATTGATTGACTTATTTAAAAAAAAGATTTCAGACAACCCATCAACCAGCATAACACCAATTCCTAAGGTAGGAGACATCGTCGTTGGGCAGGTTGTAAACATTCAAGATAAAAATATTGTCATAAAAATATCTCAAATAAATACAGAATCAAGATCCGTCTTAACAGGAATAATGCATGTTTCAGACGTAAGCACAAGCTACGTTAAAACTATGTTTAATGCTTTCAAAGTAGGGGACTTCGTCCGAGCAAAAGTAATAAGTTCAACAAATAAGGAGTTTCACCTCTCAACCAAAGGCAGTAACCTAGGCGTTATTCAAGCCTTTTGCTCTAATTGTGGACACCTGCTTGTCTTTCAAAAACATCGGCTTCGATGTTTAAATTGTAAAAAGATCGAACGAAGAAAGATAGTATTGGGCTATGAAAAAGGTTTAGACTAAGTTTTTAAAAATTGAGGAAAAAACCATTGACAAAAGTAAAATTGCTCAAAAAAGAAAAAAACGAATTACAAATAGAATTAATCGGAGAAGGCCCAACTATCTGCAATATGCTTCAAAACACGCTTTTTAATGACGACACCGTTGAATTTGCTGGCTACGATATAGCCCATCCTCTGATTGCTAACCCCATATTATATGTCCGCACAAAGGGACGAAGAAAACCTGAAAATGCGTTGATAAAAGCAGCACAGGTCCTACGTAAGGAAACACAAAAAATTCAGAAAACCTTTGAGCGCGCCCTTAAAGATAATGAATAAATCGCCTCTTGATATTAATGTTTGATATTCGAAGCTAAACGAGCGCGCGCTAGCAAACATTTCCGGTGTAAGAAAGATTTAAATTTGGTTGAATAATTCTTAGATAAATCTAAAAACACAACGGAGTGTCGCGGTGGAAATGAAATTTTGCGCTAAATGTAGCACGCGACTCGTTCTTAACAGTAAAACATTGACTAATAATTCTACATCTTTGATCTGCCCTAAGTGTGGCTACCAAAAACAAGAAGACTTAGATCATGTTGTTGTACCGAAGTCTTTAGTACACTCTCCTTTACAAGATAAAATTGCGGTAATTGGAGAAGTGGAAGAGAATATTCGCACGATGTCAACAACAAAAATGGAATGCCAAAAATGTGGTAACAAGGAGGCATATTGGTGGATGGTCCAAACTAGGGGATCTGACGAGTCACCCACCCAGTTCTTCAGGTGTACTCAGTGCAATCATACGTGGCGTGAAATGGCGTAATTTGTCGATTTTATTTAATAATTGTAACTTATTAGTTATCTTATAATTTAGCGCGCGCGCCTGGCATTACAACGCCACAATATATCTCATCGGCCCCAGCGCGAATCACTCTAACAGTGCTTTCAAACGAATTTATTGGCGAAAGTAGCTTAGGCGCTCCTCTTTTTTCGCCGTTTAACGTTTTATCGTACCTTCATTGATAATGTATGCTTGCACTTTTTATTCGTTATGATGAGCCGTTTCCACCTATATACTTTTTGCAGAAGGTTTCTGAAAATGTAGCGCGCGAGAAAAATGAAATTCAGTAACAATTGATTGTTAATTGTTTTGTGAAATGGCGCTGAGGAAGGGATTTCAACGCCAATTTACTAGTAAAATTTTCTCAGCATTAGCAGCAATGTTAAAAGATGGCTAAAATCTTGAGTCTAGTCATATTTCTCATTCTTCTATGATTTTACTGGTAGACTTCCGCAATTCGGAGATGGACTTTGAAAGAGAATTGTTAATGTTGTTGAACTTTTGTTTTATTTGGTTTTTTAGCCAATCATATTTTTTTTCAGCAGATGAAGCCTCATTGCTGAGATTTGAGCTTCCCGTATCTAATTTCTTTTGTAAGGAACGCACTTCAGGCATCAGGTTAGTAATCAAGGTTGGGTAGCGGGAAGACTTGATAGAAGCCAGTATTTTTTCATAAACATTAGGGCTCACATTTATTCCCCACCACATTGTAGGAAAGGATTTCAGTGATGAAAATGCCAAGCTCAGGTTACCATCTCTCATAGTGCCGATTCCTTTTTTCGCAGTGATTAGCATGTCGAGGTAGAAAGGAACAACCCATTCGCATGCAAACAGATAAGATTTACCCAATTGCGCGTCAAGGAGATCTACGTTTAACATAGAGCATATTCTTCGTTGAGAAGCATTAATAGACGAAATTGCTTTTTCACTCAACTTAGCAATCGTTGAAGTTTTTAGCTGGTTAAACTCCACTGCGAAGGCCTTTAATAGAACTGCCTTATTGATAGTTTCCATGACATCGATGAGCCCCTCTGCCATTTTTTGTCTTGTGGACAGGTCGTTGAGTAGTATTTCCGAAATAACTGAAAAATCATATGGCAGAAGCTCGGAGGAATCCAGTTTCAGAGTCAACAATAAAGCAAGTTGCATAGAGTATTTCATTAGATCTCGGCTTATGAGTTCAGGTATATCGTATTGTGTGTGGTAGATTTTGCTATATTCTCTCCCACCGCCCCCAAAGGAAAGGATGGGTGTTCCGCATCTGAAAAGAGACCAGCAGTCAGTTCCACTGTTTGGGCGTGAAACCACATCATAGAATACCCCTAGGTCTAGCTCATTAATTGCTTCCTTTGCTAGAGAAGTAAATTCTGGTGTGACACTTATAGTGCTCTTTAGGCCATAGGCGAAAGCGTCGAAGTTTATATTAGCAATGATGTTATTAAGGTCTTGAGTGTGCTGCCTTATGTAGGCGTATGACCCGGCTAACCAGAAGAAAAGATCATCGATGCCGGATTCTTCTCCGCCAAAAGATATGAACCTGATTGTTCGAGCGGGTTTGTAGTTTTTGGCTAAAACCCTAGCAATGTCTATTATCAATGCTACTGCGGAAGCGTTGTCATTTGCGGCTCCAAACCAACTATCGTGATGAGCTGACAACACAATAATTTCGTTTGGGAATTTTGATCCCGGAAGCTCTCCACTCACATTGTAGGAAATCCCTTTTTCATCTACTTCGATGACATTTTTTAAATTTACTTTCACTTTCCCTTTTAGCAATAGGTCACGTATCTCTTGACCCTCAAGGTAAGGAATAAAAAGAGCGGGTATTGGAACATTGGGAACTCCATCCGTCCTTAGAGCCGTGTGTTCCACTCGCGCTGACGTGAATACAACGGCTGCAGCGCCAAATTCGCTGGCTTGTTGCACTGGGACGTCAGCCCAGAGAGTTAGCCGATCATTTCTTTCGACCAAAACGATGTTGCCTTTAACATCGATTCCACTTGTTTTAAGTCGTTTAAAATCATGTATTGTTCCAAAACCTACATCAATTATCTCAGCAGTTATACCCTCCAGGGGAGTCCCCGAGCTTAAAGCGCCATGTTTGCAGGGTATCTTCTTTCGGATAGGTGACACTATTTCAAGCTCATTCGATTTATATGTTCTGCATATTGCTGGATACGGTTCTAAGTGAACGTTTTTCAACCCAATTTTTTCAAACTTGTCTCTGATTATGTTTGCAGCTTTTGTTTCCTCAGGCGTACCAACGGCTTTTTCACCAATCTCATAAATCATCTGAATGTTATTAAGAGCCTTCTCCAAAGATAACAAACCAATAAGTTTCCTCTGGTTCATATCTAAAACGCTTTTCTTGGGGTTCATTCTAATTCACAAATAGAATTTAATAAGTATTAAAATATTCGCGCGCGCTAAAAATCTAACAATAATTTCAGTTTCTTCATTTGTCCTCTTAATATTGTCGTTAGTGCGTGGGCGCGCTATTAGAACGCTGTTCGGAGATGGAGAAACTTGAAAATAAAAGTAGTGCTGTACTGCTTTGCGTTTATTTTCGTTCTTACTTCATTGAATGTAGTGATATCGGTAAAAGGTCAGAGCACAGTAAGTACACCTATGGTGGCTGCAACTCCTGCTCCTGAAAACTATGTTAGTATTAAACTTCAGATCCCTCTTTCCTATAGTTACGCGTTTTGGTCTCATAAAGGGACTGATGTATTCGGAACCATGAAGATTTTCATTAAAAATCCTACTCCTATAGTCGAGACAGTTACCATTACAATGCCTGGAAAAGTAGATATCGCCGGTATCTTTGAAGGCAGTTATGAGACAACCTACGATAAAAACATGAGGACGGTAACGATTATCAGTATACCCAACAAAGTGAGCTACTCTGAAATAAATTTCGTCTATTCGCTTAATAATAGTTATATAACTCTCTCTCTATTAGTTTTTTGATTCTTACACTCTGTGGGGAAGGTATTGTTCAAGATAAAAATAGCAAATGCAAGATTTTGGAAGAGCTTAGTAGGCTCAATATCTATACTTGTAGACGAAGCCAGTTTTAACGTTGATGAGAAAGGTATAAGACTTCGTGCTATGGATCCCTTCCATTTTGCCATGGTTGATTTCGAGTTGCCAAAAGCGGTTTTTGAAGAATTCGTTTGCGACAATCCAAGAAAACTTTGCGTGAATCCCAACGAACTCCTGAAACTTTTGAAACGCGTGAGTGGCGACGAATCGATTGAATT
>CP070659.1:322715-329056 GCA_020355125.1 Candidatus Bathyarchaeota archaeon | reverse complement strand
CCAGCCCCTAACAGAAGCTTCTCCTTAGGACGCAGCTCTTCATAAAAACTATTCATACCCTATTGTCACCTAAGATCTTATTTTTAACTTTTATTAACGAATCTATTTTTAAACTTATACTAAATATGTTTCGATCCTCGTAAATTCATAGGTTCAAGAAATATCGATAGTTGCTTAGAAGAGGTGACATTCGAAGTACTCAATTTGCTTAAGGTTTATAAATAACTATGTTATAAATTCAAACTTCAAAAAAGTAGTTGATTTTAATGGTTACAATGGAAAAGCTGAGGAACGAACACATCGACGTGTTCAAGCGGATACAACTTTGGGAATCGTCCCAAATACATTTCCTTCAAGAGACTCGTGATCAATATCCAGTCTTTGTCAAAGAACTCTCACAGTTCTTCAAAACAGGCCTCGCCTACCACTTCAAAGTTGAGGAAGAAGCTCTCTTTCCCGTCTTGAAAAACAAAGTCGAGCCATCGATCATCCAAAATTTACTCTTCGATCATGAGCGAATTATAAAGGAATTTCGTCGATTCGAACTTGTAGAGGATTTAGATCTTTCGATTCAAATCCTCAAGAGCTTAATCAATTATCTCAAAATCCACGCGCAAAAAGAAGAAGACTTTTTCTCGTCAGTCAACCTAAGCGATGAAGAAGTAAAACAAGTAGACGCAAAAGCTAAGCTTGTTGAGCTTCGATCTGGAGCTTAATACAATTCCGCTATAACGAATACTAACGCGCGCGCGCAAAAAGTTAATACTTTATTTTCAAGTAGTGGCTGTTATCAAGCGAAGACATCAGCCAAAACACACGCTCTACTCCTTTGGGTAAAAATCAAGCTACCAATCGACGATAAGACGGTAAAAGATTAGTATCACAATCGTTACAATATTTTTCTAATCAAGTTCAACAGTTATTTCATGTTTCTTACTAACTTCTTTCAACTCTTTTTCAATATCTTTGATGAGCATTCTATGATAATCCCTTGACCATAATAGGCTTTTTACTAAAGCTTCTGGATATTTGTAAAGATAATCACTCATAGAGAACCCAATGAAATGTCAATAATATCATCGTGATAACATTAACTCTCCATAAAAGTGAATCCTAAACTCAGTTTTGAAACCGCGCACTACACTGAAAGTTCATTATAACGCGCACGAATTAATTGAATAGACCAAAAATTGAAAAAATGTTATGCGCGCGCTGCAGATGGAAGAAATGGTTGTTTTTTACTCCCTTATTGGAGGTGGGCGATCAGGAAGTTGCGAATAATTACCATCAGCAGTTCTATAAATAGCTAGTCTCCCAACTGTTTCCCAATCATCACCAGTTAATCGACGTATCTGAACTGATAATACTTCCGCTGAAGGATCTTTCTTTCCAGGCCATATACTTAATGATAAATAATCTCCATTTTCTAAACGAGTTGAAAATCTAGCTTTCGGATACGACTTCAAAATATATCCCTTAAAATATCTTTATCAATTATATTGTAATAAACATTTTAAAAGAATTATTGGTGCGCGCGCGCAGCTTATGCGTACTCATGTCTTTTCTATCAACGCATTGATTGCTCGCTCACGTTTTTGTGCTGCAATTGCAAGTTTTTCTCTCTTTGTTTTAATCGATCGTTGATCCTGCTTCAGGATCTTATGGCTTATGGCAATTTGTTCCAACACGCGCACAGGGGCGGTCCCCCCATGAGTGTCTTGGTTAGCAACATTCTTCTCGATGTTCCAAGCGTCTTTTAAAGTCTTTATGGAGAGCTGAAGCGGTTTACCATAGCCGACGTATTCAGTTGCACATTCATCGAGAAACTCTGGAGTTACGTCTCTCATCTGCATTCCCAGCTCATGCGCCTTCCGTGCCATAATGGCAGTGATCTGATGGGCAGTCCTCCAAGGCAATCCTTTCTCTTGGACTAGGATCCTACAGAGACTGGCGTTGCAGGTGAAACCATATTCGCATAGCTCTCTCATGCGTTGTGCATTCCAAGTCGTTGTCATTAAGAGCCCCTTTGTATACCTCAAGGAGTTTATTGTTTCACGTAACGCTGCATCGATATTGTCTCCAGAGAATCCTAGGGCACGGATGGTTTTCGCAGCTCGTATTAGGGTATGCACGCCGGGGTTCTTTTTTTGGGACATAATACTGCTTGTCGCAGCATATCTATCAGCGATCTCAGCCATCCTGAATTCATAGCTACACCAGAGCTGAAGCGTTTCACCAATGCTCGCGGTTACATCTGTGATCATTCGTAGAAGCGCGTAGGTTTCAGTATCTTCATCGCGAATGGAATAATAGGTGACATCCAAGCCATTCTTGAAAACGTCATCGAATCCTGCTAACTCGGCAGTTCGGTTAAGATTCAAGGGAAAGTCACTGCCTGTCCCATCGGTACTGCCCATAGGGCTGATATTGGTGTGCTTGTAGGCTAGCTCAAACCTCGTAAAGTTACGTTCTAACATATTTACCCAAGCTTCGAATAGATAGCCCAGAGTCATTGGCCGTGCATGTTGAATGACGGTGTATTCCGGTACTATCGTATTAACCAGTTCCTCTGCAAGGGTCAGTAACGCAGCTCTCAGATCATTAAGCGCATCAGCCACATCGAGCAAAAAGTGTCGTTGCTGCACTCGTCGATATGTAGGCGCTAGATCGTTGCTACTTCTACCTGCATGAATATATCCACCGACATCCCAACCCAGCCGTTGAATGAGATAAGCCTCGCCAGAATGTGCTACTCCTCCCGCTTTTTTTCGAGCATCATCAATACCTTCACGCTCCATCTCCTTCAAAGCCTTAAGGAGTTGAACGCCTATCTCACGGGGAATTACTTCCTGTTCTGTAAGCATTATTACGTGAACAACATCGAACAAATGATATCCCCAATAGTCCGGTATCCTCGGTTCATAAGTGTCGAAGGGCTCTCGACCTTCCATAAGTCGGCCAATACCCGGTCTCTGATAAAACCATCCGTGGCCTCGATCCTTCTGCTCCTTCGGCACATGCGTCATTTTTCCAATACGTATATAGTCTCTTTCTCTAGTCATGGTTTCATCAAACTTGAGAAGTTTTCGTTTAATTTATAACTATTTCGAAAAGTGAAAAAACAACAATATCTTATCGAGCGCACTGTCATTGACTTGTACACCAACAATTGGATTCAACTAATCAAAGGGCTCATTTTTGCAGTGTTCGCTGCTTCAAAGTTTCAAATGGGATTGTGCTCCACCGTTCTCTTTCTCCCCTATCTCTCTTCTTTTGCTGAAAGACATTAGATGAGAATAGTATGTATTATTCCATTCATAGGAGAAGAGAGAGGAGAGTATCGGGTGCACGCTATCAATCCGTACACCAACTCATTATGTGAGAAGCAAGATCTTTGTTTTTAGAGAGTTGCCCAAGCGGCTTAAATTTTGGTAGGTTCATAATTATCGGCACTTTTTGTTCATGCATAGAGCCATGGGATCTAAGGGAGACGTCTACCATTTCGTGTTCTACTAAGCCGAATACGTAATTCTTTTTTCCTAATACAAGAAAGTCACCGATCCGCATTTTGTCTAAACAGAAAATTGTAGAAGCTTGGTTTCTTGATAATATTAATTCTACGCCCTCAGTATTTTCTAGAATTTTAAGACACTTTTGATCATCTTCAATATTGTGTAGATAAATATATGCGGCTCCACCTAGGTTACGATGGTGTACAACATAACGGTCTGCTATTATTGGATTCATAGTTGCTGAGACGTTGTGGGTCTTAAGTACTGTCTCAAGATTTATCGCCCTTTCTTTCTTCGACATTCCATGATCTGCAGTAATACACACCAGCACCTCATCCCCTTGTCTCTCCAGAATTTCAACGGTCTTTCCCAATTCACTATCAATTCCTTCCATATGGCGCTTTGATTCTTCTGCTTTAGGCGGATACTTATGCATCGCGTAGTCTGTAGTTACAGCGAAAGTAAGTGTCAGATCCTCTTTAAGTATTGTTTCCCGCAGTGCTTTTATCAACCATATATTTACGTCAATAGAATAAATCGGCGGAGGTATGCTTAGCTGTTTTTTGATCCAAGCGGGGGGGTTTTCTGCGGAGAAGGAAATTTCTGCTCCCCTGTTCAATAGGGTTCTTAACTTATCCTTAGAGGTTAGCAGTCCTGTTTTTAATCCTATCTTCGTTCCTTTCTCTAAGAGAGTGCTTGTTTTGATGAAGTGGGAAGTCTCCATATACACTGTTCGGCCTGTTTCTCGTTCAAAGTAATAATTTGTAGTAATTCCATGTTCCTTTGGATATTTCCCTGTTATTATAGAAACAACGTTGACATTAGTTACTGAAGGTATTATGGAGTTTCCAGTAAGAAAGCATCCTTTTTTCCCTAACCTTTCAATGAAAGTAACTTTACTTGATTGAAGATATTCAGGTCCACAACCGTCAATACAGAGTACAATCACTCGCTTAACCATGAAAAAGCTTCCAAGAAAAAGCTAAATCAATCCATAATACTATAGCTTGTTTTAATAAATCTTAAGCAAGCTAAATAACATCGTATCTAATACACTTAAATGAAATGGCTCGAATAAATGAGGAAGAACGTTGGAAATATGAGATATATAAAGAACTGGAGAACCTCATATCTAAAATGAATTACGATGTCGACGCGGCGATCGTAGAAGGCCCACATGATAAAAAAACCCTGAAACTTCTTGGCTACACAAAGCCCATTCTCATATGCTCAAAACGTTCTCATAATGAGCTCGTCGATCTAATAGCCAAACGATATCCCAGGATAGTTGTTTTGACAGATTTTGATGAACAAGGCGTTATTCTCAACAAGAAATTATCGGACTTATTCGAAAAAAGAGGAGTAAAAGTAGATAGATTCTACCGAACAAAGTTTCTTAAACTACTAAAAGCCGTAAGAATATCAACAATAGAGGGCATATATAGTATAAAACATGCACTTTTTTAACATAACAACGAATATATTTAACCTAAAATTTAAATTATTCAGATATCAAAAGCGCGCGCGCTGTGGCTAATAATTGCCAAAATCTAAACTCCCATTCAAGTGGTGAAGTATATGACATGTTATTTTAGACATCTTCGAGACATTTTCAATAAAGCTGAGATCGAAGTAACAAAAGAGAACAAACGAGAGATAGATAAAATCATTCATAATATTGTAGGTGTAGAATACAAGAATTGCTCAAATACTTGGAAAAAAGTAAAAAGCAAGCTATTAGAGGATCAAGAATCTTTTATCGCCCTATTGAATGAAGCATCAAACAAATTATAGTGCGTGCGCTACGCTCATAATTCGATATGTTGAGACACTAGTTAGCTAGTCTGCAACCGCTCTAGCGATGTATATTGACGCCCTTAAAGCTCCAAAAGCTTTAAGATAGTCATCGAGAACGAATTTTATCGTTCTACCATTAACTCTTTCCGCTAAAGGCATAAATTCAACAGCATCAGCCATCAAAGAATTTGCGTATTTTATCACCACTTCAATAGGCGCCTTGAATGTATATGGTTTTATCAATTTCCGTTTTTTTAATGCCTCTGATACACCGATTTTAATCAGCTCTCTCGCCCTTTTAGGATTAAGGCATTTAGCCGCTTTTCTAGTGATCGCCTCTTTTACTGAAACTGTATGTAGGTTAGAAATTAAAGACTCTGCTTCCTTTGTCACAGCAAGGTCACCTGACACGAATATTAATGGCACTCCATGATATCCCGCTATTGCGGCATTGATGCCTGTTTCGCCAACCTCATTTCCATTGATAGTAACGCTATCTATTGTTCGTCCGCTTATCGTGTGGTTAAGGATGCCGTCCCTTGTCCCCATCTTGGAATGGTAACCTATAAAAAGCGCGGCATGAAATCCTGTGTTTATTCCAGCCATTTGAGTTAGCGGCTTCGGGGAGCCAATAACTAGTGTTGCAGCTTCATGAAGTTCTTCCGCTTTCAGATTCCTCATAAAACCATGACCATCAGATACAACGATCTCTGCTTTACTAACATTTAATATCCCCTCAATAGCAGCATTGACATCGCCTACCATAAGGTTTCTCCCTCTCTCATACTCGGATGGTTCTTTGAAACCCGTTTGTCCCCAATCCACTATTCCTGAGATTCCCTCCATATCAACTGATACGAAGATTTTTAGATGTGATTCTTCAGACATTTTATCTCCACCAAAAAAGCGCTATAACAGGATATATAAGACTTTATGCCCACATTTTAAAAAAAGACTTGCGCTTATCATAACTTCAAGAGTAGCAAGACCGTACGCACACTATTAGCCCAATCTTTATCACTCACTTCAGCT
>CP070659.1:317853-322615 GCA_020355125.1 Candidatus Bathyarchaeota archaeon | reverse complement strand
GTGAACAAAGTAGATCTGGAAATTAGGGAGGCTACTTTTCTTTCGATTGTAGGACCTTCTGGCTCTGGAAAGACGACGCTTCTTAATTTGATGGGATTAATTGATCGTCCGACATCAGGTACACTTTTTTTCAAGAACCGTAACACATCGTTTCTGAACGACCAAGAACGAAGGAAGATCAGGCTTCAAAACATTGGGTTTGTTTTGCAAACCTTTAATTTGCTACCTACACTTACGGCTCTGGAAAACGTTGAACTGCCTATGGCGTTAGCCAATATTTCGTCTGAACAACAGAAACAAAGAGCTGTTCAGCTTCTTGAGAAGGTTGGCCTTCGACATCGACTGCAACATAGACCAAAAGAGCTGAGCACTGGAGAAATGCAACGCGTAGCAATAGCCAGAGCACTCGCGAACAACCCTTGTTTAATTCTTGCAGACGAACCCACTGGCGAACTTGACTCGGACACTGGACACGAGATCGTAAACATACTGCTTCAATTATGCAAAAAGTACAAGACAACAGTAGTTGTAGCAACCCATAATAAAAGTATTGTTCAAGCGGCTCACGAGAAGTATAGAATCCAGAACGGCATAATCATGCAAGACACACCCTTTTGACTCCCCGAAAACGATAGCACACGCTAAAATACACGCAGTCACAACTTCCACTTTTTGAATACGAGCATGATTGACCCCGATATAAAAGAAAATATGCTACATACAACAAATGCAGACCGAACGCCCAGTATATCTATGAAATAGCCGATTAATGGATCGGAGAAAATTTGCCCTAGCGCAATACCTGTATACGAGAATCCGATACCTTGAGGGTGTTCAGAGGCTACAATACTCGAAAGCGCATGCTGTGCTGGAACAGGAAGATAGCGTGCCACTCCATATAGCACTAACATGAGCAACAAGATTACTGATGAGAAACGACCGACGCCCAACAAAATAGTGGAGACTCCGACCAAGATATGCGAGCCAAACATTATTGAAACCTTATCAAACTTGTCGGATATTACTCCCCCTAACAATGAAGACGCACTCCCGACAGCATGCATTATACTAGTCAAGATCCCCGCCCACACAACAGTTTCTCCATAAGCTTCAGAGAGAAACAAAGGAATATACCGTAATAGATTTCCCAATGAGAAAATGGAGATACCGAGAACAAGAACCAACAGAGGAGTCGAAATTCTGAACTGATCTCTGCCCTGTTTGCTTCTAATATCATCACTGATTGCTGTCCAATTTCTAGTAGGCTCTTTTTCCTCAACTATTTTAATAAATAACAATATGACGATTACGCCTACTACTGGAATAATTTGAAGCGTGGTTCGCCATCCATAGATTGAGGCAAGATAGGCAATAATGACTGTACCAATTGCCGAGCCTACGAAGCCACCAACTTGGTGGTAAGCAATATATTTAGCCCGATGCCCTTCAGGCGATCTCCTTTGAACCATCGAGTAAGTAGCTGGATGAAATGTGACTTGACTAAGCGCATAAATAGCTATAAACGCTAAAAGAAACAAGAAGGAAGGAGAGAGGCTATAAAAGAAAACCGCAATGCTACAAATGAGCATACTAATCACCACCAATCTTTTATGGCTAGTCTTCTCCACAAGATAGCCTGCTGGTCCTTGCAGCACGCTAATAATTCCTAAAACAGATCCAATCATACCTAATTGTAAAGTGGATATGTTGAATTCCGCTCGAAGAAGAAGATATAATGGAGGTAAAGCATTAAGATATACATGTTGCAACCCATGTAGCAGTGCCAGTATACCAATTTCGATAGAACGACTCTTCGCCAATTCTACACTCCACTCCGTTCTCAAATCAGAGTTAAATATTGGGAATATCAGCTATTCCTTGCTTTATAACTATTAATTCTTATTAAGATAGTGTTGAAAGTAACGTATCCATGACTCTCAGGTATAGATGGACCACTACAGGGTATACGCTAGCGCACGTGTTAGCGAGTTTATTATCCGAATTACATTATTTATCATATAAGTAGCCATGTTTTCCAACGATTTGCCTATCCTCTTTAGCTAAATATTTTCATGATTTATAAGGGACCCATAAATTGATATGGGAAATAGCCACATTCGCACGCTGGGTTAGAATCCGCGCGCGCTTTACTAAACTAGGTTTTTATAGTTTATTGTGATAAAAAATATGGAGAGTGGATTAAACTCATGTTTAAACCAAAGGATATCACTCCATTAACTTCTGGAGTAAACCCTTACATCCGAAAGATAGAAACATCTCGAGGGTATACTAGATTTCTAAACTTAAAGGAGATTTTAAAACCAGCAGACGACCACAATTTTGGCGTACTCGCAGCTAACGCGGTTGTTCCAGAAATGCTATATGCCGCTTTAGATGCTGCTTTTAAAATTAATTCACCTTTAATAATTGAAGCTGCGGAATCTCAGGTAGGATATGCTTTGCTAGGAAGCGGCTATAAGGATAAGTTAACTAGGTTCATGGATTTAGTGGTGAATGAAGTGACAGAAAGGGCGAAAAAATACAAGAAAATGCCACCTCTATGTATGCATATCGACCATTTACAGAAGGATCCTGATCTAGCCTATGTTGCATCAAAGACAGGTTATACCTCAGTGGAACTCGACTTCTCGAAACAACCTACTTCAGACAGAGCTGAAGCTGTTCAGAAGAACGTGTCGAGATGCATCCCGATAATAGAAGATATGCATTCATTGGGAATAAGTGTTGAAGTAGAGGAAGGAGAGATTGGTAGCTCACAAGCACGATCTGCTCAAACCAGAACGGAAATAGAAGCCGAGATCACCCGAGTAGAAGATGCAATAATGTTAGTTAAGGGGACCAATCCAGAAGCCCTAGCAATATTTATAGGAGCTGCACACGGAGAAATTAAGGGTAAACCCCCCATATTCTATAATAGAATAGGGGAAACACGAGAAGGTCTTCGACAGAATGGAATTGACGTGCCAATAGTATTACATGGAGGCACAGGACAAACATATGAAGGCTTTAATGCAGCAGTAAACCAAGGTGCTCGAAAGTTCAATTATGCAACAAGGTTCTGGACAATTCTCTTCCAAAACCTTAAACAAGACAAAGTGGGTGAAAGCATTTTAAAAGAGATGGCATCCGAGGCCAAGAAGTTAGGAAGAAGCTCCAGGTATGTCTGGGCGAAGTTCGCTAAAAAGCTATATAATGAGATTAGCCCCCAAACCTTCAGAACGGCACAAGAAGAAATATATGTACACATTTGCGAACTGATGGAGAAAGCATTCCTCTCTAAAGAAAAAGCGCGTCATTACTCAGAGAAAGCAATATAGGTGTAGCTCAGAAGAGCGCGCGCTTGTGCTGACAGATTAATATAAAAGCTAGACTACTCAGCTCCTCAGCACACGCACATAAGTAGCTTCGCATGGTATTCTTGCAGGAATGTATCAATTTACTATATATCCAAGTCCTTTTGCGCGATGTATCCAATTTTCAATTATTTTATAAGGTGGTGTCCGTTTTACAAGATTCCTTTCCATATTGGTTTCTTTTAATTTCTCGTAAAGATTCCTAGGATTTCTTCTTGAGAGATCCATTACAGTTTTAACTCCAGCAGCATCTAAGAGATCAGCATATTGCCTTCCTATTCCTCTTATACGAAAGAAGTCTGCCTGATTAACCCATTTAAACATCATCGTTGGAGTAACGCCAACCTGCCTCGCCAAATCGTGTCGTTCACCCCTTGTAGACCCTACTTTTAATAAGGTTCCCACTGTTTTGATGCCAAGAACCCTGAGTCTATTGCCATAGATGCGTCCTATTCCCTCAATTGTATCGATATCTTTATCCAATTTTTCAAACGTATATGTGGGAATTAATGGAGCAGGGTATGTTTTTCTTTGTCTGCTCTCAAGAGGTGGACTGATCGTAGGCTGTTGTTGCGGTATTAGCGTAGGTGCGGTTTTAGGAGTGGGCGCAGAAACGATGATCACTTCCCTTTTTACTTCGGGTGCAGACATGGATTTCGGGTTGGTCGCGGGAACGATGACCACTTCCTTTTTTGAAGCGAGACGGCCCAAACCATATATTAATGAGATGAAAAACCCCCACACAATCCCGTTTATTATACTGTTCACAATTGTTTCTCCAGAAAAACCCAAGATAGAGTGTGTGATTTCTGGAATTCCTAGAAAATCAAGTATTATCTTGGATAACGTGATCCCTGGAGGGAGTGTAGGAAACCCTAGAGTGATGCTGACAAGGACCATAAAGGATATTGCAAAAACAATTGCGATTGACATTTTTTTCTCAAACGTTTCTGTTAAGTTAGAATTTTGTGACTTCGATTGCTAATAGCTTTATGAAGCTAAGCTCTAGATTGGAATATGTAAAGGTTATCCGATTTTCAGAATGCGCATTTTTCTTATTATAGTCTTATAAGCTTGCATAATTCTCATAGATTAATGCTCTACATAGGAAACTCCTTAATAAGGCATTCTGAGAAAAGCAACTGATTATGGCTAGCAATATTCAGAATAATTAGAAGCGGTGTTTTAGGTGTTTATATCAAAATAGCATCAGTGGAAATGAAGAGAAATGAAAAACGCCCTCGTGAACCTGTACCACGCTACCCGTGTTTTTTCAAGTTTTGGCTCTCTCTTTCTATGAAGAGATGAGGCATGCATGGGATTTACGCGTGCAGAGCAAGACCCTTGATTCCACGAGGGCAACTCCAGTTGATTCCCTATAAAGTTTT
>CP070659.1:315075-317753 GCA_020355125.1 Candidatus Bathyarchaeota archaeon | reverse complement strand
TGATTTTTGCGACATTTTGATACCCCACCCACAGAGGTTTTGAGGCAATTAATTCGCCACCACATTTGCGAATGATGTTTATGATCGAAAAAAGAGCTTGCATACTGCCAGCAGTTACTGCAATATTAGCTTGTGTAAAGTCAGTACCGTCTCTTTCATTTATGAATTCCGCAATTGCCACCCTTAGATTTAGATCTCCAATAATGGGCTCATATAACATAGTTTTCTTCAGTTCGTTACAAAGATAAGTTCTGAAATCCTTCTCTTGTGTGCTCCCAGGAGATACATCGCCAATTGAAAAATTTATTGGGTTTTGAAGAAAACGAGCGTTTTCGTTTATATTGAATAGCGAATCAAATTTAAAGTTAGAATAACTCATATTTCCATTCTCCTTTTATCTTTCATTAAGTAAACGATAAAAGTCTTACTCCAAGTAGTTATAAGCCCAAGCAATATCTAAATCCTGTAGTTTTTCACGACTAGGGACTCCTTCATTACTCCACCCCATCATTTTATAGTAGATTTGAATAGCCTTGTGGAGTTCATCTCTATCTACTGCTGTTTTAGATAAGGCCCCTGAAGTATGAGGCTGATAGAAACGCTCTGGTAAGGTATCATCTTTGACAGTGAACCCTTCTCTTATGTTGAAGACCCTAGATAGGTTGATTGCTCTCTCACCAACTTTAGCTAATTCTAGTACAGAAGTTTCCCATCCTGTCACTGCGCGAGTTATCTTCACTATTTCTTCTGGTGTCCAAGGAAGAAACATACACATATGCAGACAGTTAGTCATATGTCTCCAGTTGAGCCAGTGGAGAAGGAGTCTTACCTTCTTTGGCCCCATGTCCTCCAGTGGCACTGGCTCAATAATACCAAATGGCTTGAAATTTTTTATACCATCATCTGATATAGTGCTTGTGTCATGAAGATTATGCATATGATCAGCGCCCGTAGAAGAGAGCGCGTATCCTATTCCTAATGCCCTTTTTAGCCTAGGCTCATGCATAGGAACCTCTTGTCCCTTAACGTGTACGGCTGATTTGATTGTTTCTCCTCCGAGTGTTTCAGCCATACGTTTACATCCTTCCGCTAATAAATCACCGATTCCTTCACGTTGAGCAATTAAAGTTATCAGTTCAAGTAATACCTTACCATTCCCAAAAGCAATTTTTAAGCCATCAGTAGCTTTCTTGTCCAGATAACCTTTATCATAACATTCCATGGCAAAGGCGATTGTCACGCCGCAGGATATAGTATCTATCGAATAACTATTGCATAGCTCGTTTGCTTTACATATAATTTTGAGGTCGCCAATTCCACAACAAGAGCCAAAAGCTGCTAAAGTCTCATACTCAGGCCCTCCATAGAAGGGATCAACTTTATAATTTTCTTCATTTATCTTAACTACCTTTTTACAACGAACAGTACATGCCCAACAAGCTTCCATCCCAATCCTCAAACCAGTTTCCTTCAAAGCATAACCCGAGATCTCTTCATAATGCGGAAACTCTCCATCCATAAAGTTTTTGTAGGGTAAATTACCTGTGAGTGCCGAACCATCAAGATAGCCCCCAGTACCTAGTTCGTGAGCCCAAAAACCAGGCAGCTTATTTGCTAATTTCTTACTAAGGTTTGTAAGCGGAGGCATATCAACGGGAGTTACTCTACCTGTTCCTTGTACTACGACAGCTTTCAACATTTTAGAACCCATAACCGCGCCAAGACCGCATCTGCCAGCTGCATCTTTACCACCATTCATAATACAAGCATAACGAACAAGATTCTCTCCAGCAGCCCCAATAACTGAAACACGAGCATGTTTATTCCCAATTTCTGTCTGAATAAGATCAATTGCTTTGCCTGTTTTTTTTCCCCATAATTTGGAAGCATCTCTTATCTCGGCTTCATCGTCCTTAACCCATAAATAAACTGGATTCTTCGTTCTTCCCTCAAAGATTATAGCATCCAAGCCAGCTCGCTTAAGCTCAGCACCCCAATAGCCACCAACTTCGCTATCTCCATAACCCCCAGTAAGAGGCGATTTAGCGCCAATAGAATTTCTCCCACTCCCTGATATTGGGGCGCCAGTAATAACGCCTGAAGAAAATATCAATTTATTCTTGGGTCCGAGAGGATCTATTCCTTTGTGCAGTTCTTTTAAAAGAAAATAGGCGATGAGAGCCCTTCCACCAAAATAGCGTCTATAAAAGACTTCGTCATTCTCTTCTACCTTAATTTTATCACGAGAGAGATTAACTCTCAGAATTTTCCCCATATAACCATTTGGCATCTCTATACCTTTCCGTTTAAAACAATAATACCTATCCTAGTACTTAATACATCTCCTTAACTTTTACTATTTGATTACTTCATGCTGAGAGACCTTATTGTAGCGCACGCACATAATGTGTACATCATCAATATGATTTATGTCAATTGGAGATAAAATGAATCCTAATGAATTCCATATCATGATTCAATCAGTAATTTGAAAAAAGTAAGTAAAAGAACTCGCTTGCTGACATAACATGCCTGTTAATTAGATAGTTGGCTAGTTAGATTTGTAGGTTAGTGCAAATTATTGATTTTTATCTTGGAGACCACTGGTTTTTTATAGAAGAGATTGGTTTCGATCTCGTCAAAATATTTTATGACATCAGCACCTCTGCCTGTTATCT
>CP070659.1:306459-314975 GCA_020355125.1 Candidatus Bathyarchaeota archaeon | reverse complement strand
TTTCGAATCAAACGCTACCACTAAAACTAGAGAATGAAGTAACTAGAAACTAGTTCATACAGATTGTTAGAGAAAATACTAACACAGTTAGAGAAGACCCTAACACTCTTCAAAACCAATAAACGTCTAATTCCAGCTTTTTTTCTGGAAATATGGTGCGACCGCCGAGATTTGAACCCGGGTTAAAGGCTTGGAAGGCCTTTGTCCTAGACCAAACTAGACCACGGTCGCTAAATATTTTTTATTGGAGTACAATTATACACTTTAATATTTGTTATTTTCTCTTTTATACTACTTCATTAATCAGAAGACGTGTATAAATTAATGGTAAAGAATAACCTGACACAAAACAACTTAATCTTATTTGATGTAGAAGGAGTGATAATTCCCAAAGACGACTTTCTTTTCCGTGCAACAATAGAGCATCTTGATGTTCTTGAAGTTATCTATATAATTATTCTAGGAGCATTATACAAAATTAGAATTTTAGCACTTGAAAGAGCTTTAAGATCAATTTATAGATTTTTTAAAGGAATTAGCCTGGTTAAATTTTATCAAACGTTTCGAGAAATCCCATTTATACCCTATGCATACGAAGTTATCCGAAAATTGAAGAAACAAGGATATATTATTGCTCTGTTAAGTTCAGGACTTCCGGCTTTATTCGTAGAAGACCTAGCAAAATGTTTAGGAGCTGACTATGCTTTTGGGTTAGAACTCAAAACAATGGATGACTATTTAACAGGAGAAATTGGAGGTGTCATCATGAATACTAATGGAAAATCTATTATCGCAAAGAACCTTTTGAAAAATCTAGGAAGCTCATATAATCGTATAGTGGTTGCTGATGATAGAAACAATTTACCTCTCATTTCTTTGTGTGAAAAAAGCATTGGTTTTAACCCAGATCCTCCATTTGCTAACAACTGCAGTTATTTCATAAAAGGAGATATAGCTGAAATTCTTCCGTACATAGAGTTCGATATCAAAAAATCAAGGTTAAATAATATAACTAAGAACGAACTGTTTAGAGAAGCTATCCATGTAGGCAGCTTTTTAATCCCAATCATATGTTGGGATCTAAGAATAAAACCATATCTTATTGGATTATTAATTGCCTTAATTACAACAATTTATATTTCTTCTGAATACGCTAGATTCAAAGGTATAAAAATACCTATAATTAATATTATCACATCAAATGCGATTATTGACGAAGAAAAGTGGGGTTTTGCTAGTTCTCCCATACTTTTCGCAGTGGGTATTATTCTACCATTAATTTTTTATTCGGTTCCTGAAGGATATGTTGTTATCTCAGTTCTTACTTTAGGAGATGGATTTGCTTCAATTTTTGGAATGATACTTGGTAAAACACTATTACCATTTAACAAATTAAAAAGCCTTGAAGGGACCTTAATCGGTTTTTTACTAGCCTTCTTAGGCACTTTGATCTTTATAGATCCGATAAAAGGTTTAATAGTAGCAATAATAGGAACCGTAGTAGAAGTGATTCCGTCACCAATAAACGACAATATATCAATACCTATTATACTGGGAATAGTACTAATTCTTTTTCTATAACTAGTTCGTATTCGTGCAAGTAGATTACCAAATAAATATATGCTTCTAAAAACCAATAATGGTTAGATTCCACTTTATAATTATTTATAAAAACTAAGTACATTTGAGAGAATAGGCACTAATGACTGAAAGTCAAATCTATGAAAGCATTATAGAAGTTTGCGAAGAAATTGGTAAAGAAAACGGTATAAAAGCAATATGTATGTATGGATCAAGAGTTTGTGGATATGCAAGAAAAGATAGCGATTATGACATATTATTAATCTTGGAAAAACTCAGATAGAATGTTCGTTATCACTACAAAAAAGTGGAGAACATCCAATTTGCAATTCTAGCCGTTGATAAGAAGGCTATTGAAGAAGATGCAAAAAATGGAGTGCTTGGAGATTTTGTTGTGGGCAGATTGATTACGCCATACATTTCATTATTAAATAAAGAATATTTACGAGATATAGAGTTAATTACTAAACAAAGATTCATAAAAGAAGATTTAGAAGACTTAATAATAGAATTTGGTGAACTGGCCCGGGGTTTAGTTATAGAACCTCAGTACCTTGTCCTTGAAAGAATGAGAAAAAGATCAAAAGCATATCCACCACTCAAGTATAGTTACATACATATGCTTTCCTCACGTTTTTACGAAAAAAACATGCATTCAATCCTTGATGGGTATCATACAGTTCTATATGATTTGGCTAAAGACAAATTAATTAAGTTTGATGGAGAATACATAGCCCTCAATAATTCGTTTATAGACAACATCCTCTCCACTAAAACATTAAAAAGAGTATTGAATCGTACAAAATATTTTAAAAAAGCACTTTATTCATATATTACCCATGGTAGAGCAGGAAAAGTAACTCTTGACATTGTATTAAAGGAGTTAACGTCTAAAGTAAAGCGGGAATTGAAAATTACCTTTGAAAAACAAGATATTGAAGACCCAAAGAACTATCTTTTTTTAGACACAAAAGAGAAACTAATTAAATTAAGCGAAAAAAATACCATCAAGGAAATTATATATAAAATTAAAGATCCAAAAGAAATTAAGGTTCAATCTATTGCAGGCGCAATGAACGATGTGTATCTTGTAAAAGCTGACAATGAAAAATTAATTGTGAAGAGGTTTACGGACTGGTTTAACATAAAGTGGTTTGCCCTAAGTATCATCGCATATGGTACAAAAGTTTTTACACTATCAGGAAAGGCGCGTCTTTCTAATGAGTATGGAATAAATCACTTACTAGCAGAAAATAATATTCCTGTACCAGAAATAGTATCAATCAATATCAAAGAGCGGGTACTGATTGAAAAATATATTGAAGGAAAATCAATTTTAGACATAGTAAAGGAAGCAGTCAAAACAGAGAATTTAAGCAAGGAACAAAAAAAATGGGCTTTTCAAGTGGGAAAATTAATAGCAAAAATACATTCATTAGATATTGCTTTAGGAGATTGAAAACCTGGAAATTTCATTATCCATAATAACGATAAAATTTATGTTATAGATCTTGAACAAGGCGAACGACATGGTAACAAAATATGGGATGTAGCTGAGTTTTGCTATTTTTCTGGCCAGTACGGTAACACGCTAAATGAAGGCCTGACACAATTCATCTCAAGCTTTATCAAAGGTTATATTCAAACGGGTAATAAAGAAATTCTAAGTAAAGCTGCAGAATTAGGATATGAACGAGTTTTTTTTACGTGGACCCCGATACCCATTATTCACGGGATTTCAAATCTTCTAAAGAAAGGAAGATAACAAAGCTATAATACAAAGTGTTTTTGTTTCGATTGGCGCGCGTTCGCTAGAGATAATTATTTTGAGGCGATTTGGTTTTCATTTAAAGCGCTTTATATTTCAAAAACCATTTTTCGTAGTGAATTATTGTTTCTTGTGACACGCTTGGTTTTCTTTCCTTGTGAATGTCAATGAAATCGTTCGACATAATTTCTCTAGGCTTGGCATTAATATCGTTAGAATCACCAGACTCAAAGAATTCTCTAATGATCTTAGAATGGCCAGCTTGAACTATATCATACAAATCGCTTGCTGAATATCCTTTCGTTACATCTGCTAAAGAATCAAAATGAACATCAGGACCAATTTTAAAAAGTTTTTTACTATATAATTTAAAAATACCGATTCTAGAAGTTTTATCGGGAAGAGGAATATATATTCTCTTTTGAAAACGACGAAGAAATGGAATGTCTAAATTCCAAGGTTTGTTGGTAGCACCAATAACGTAAACATAAATCTTTTTATTTTTATCGACAATACCGTCCATTTCCTTCATAAATTGATTTCGCATACGGACTTCTCCACCAACTTCTTCAGAACGAATGCCAAACAGCGAATCAATTTCATCTATAAATATTATTGCTGGTTGACCATTTTCAGATACTAATCTAGCTGTCTCAAAGAGCTTTGCGACATTTTTTTCTGATTCACCTAACCATTTAGACATTATTGAAGCCGCGTCAACAGAATAGAAAGCCGCGTTTAATTCATTTGCAACTGCAGCAGCTAGGAGAGTTTTTCCACATCCTGGAGGCCCAAATAGAAGAATTCCTCTAGGCCACCCCAGTGGAAAAAGGTCAGCTCTTTTGAAAGGATAAATTATCGATTCTTTTATAGCTTTCTTAGCATCTTCAAGGCCTATAATATCGCTCCATTTTACGCTCGGTTTTTCTCTAAGAACCAGATTGTTAGATTCAGCCTTATCATTTTTAGATGTTTCATCAATCAAAGGAGCACTATAACCTTTAAGTTCTTTAGCTCTCTTCCGATACTGCTCTGCATATTCCATATACACCTTGTTCTGTTGAGCATCCGGATGTAGCGAACAAAGTTTCGTTAATATTTCAATGGCTCTTCTATATTTGGGAATCGCGAAATTTTTAAGCCCCTGTCTATCATATTGAATAGCTTCAGATGCAGATTTAGCAGCCAATTTTTCAAGCTCTTCTGACGCAATAGACAAAGACTTTTATCCTCCTTTAATATCAAAATTTATCCAATGTGCATTATTCTAAGGCGACTTGCCCTTCCTCCTTTAACATTAAAACGGCTTTTTCAACCTCCCTAGGAAATAGCCCAAGATAAGAAGCACATTGAACAATGTTTAAATCCCCGTTACAAGATTTGATGTAATCATATACTTGTTTTTTTACGTAGGGACTATACTCTCTTTGAGTTTCATTACCAGTGGCTGTTAAAGCTATAGGAATCATTATCTCTTTACCGTACCTGTTAGCCTCTGTAGGAATTTGCGTGGGCTCTAAACCCTTAAGATCGAGAGGTAGATCAGGAAATTTCTCCCTTATTCTATTTTCAGCTGCTTCATTTGCCTCTTCAAGAATTTTTGCTACATTACTACCATATTTAAGCTTATTACTCTTAGGAGATTGGCTCGTACTCATCTCCACTACACTTCTATTTAGCATATTGGTAACTTCATCTAATTTCCCAGCTACTGAAGGAATTATTCCAGATATTCTTCCTTTAGTTTCTCTAACCACTTCTGCAATTGGTGCCATAGCCACCATTACGTCACTTATTTCACCTATCGTATTAAGTCTCACAATTGCTTTTTCTATGGCTAATTCGCTATATATAATAAGTCTAGCCATTTTTCTAACTTGAGCACATTCATTAGCATAGATTGTTGCTCTAACATTATTTTTTGCTATCCGTGCTTCGATACATTTGTTGAATAATTTTTTATCTTTTCTTTTTAATCCTTCTGTCGTTTGTCTTAGTTTATTTAAAGCTGTCTCAAGCTTGTGAATAGCCATAACAGCTTTCTCTTTAGTAGAAAGCCCCTTTGGTTTACAAAATTTCTTTTTTATTCTCTCATAAACTGATTTTTCTCTTTTATTCCATTTACCGATTTTGTTTAACATCTTGTAAACCTCCGTAGCAATCCAATTATTTCGATTCCATTATCTCGAAAAGCATTAGCTGATACTGCATTGATACATTGGTATACGTTGCATGGATAGTATTTGATAATAATGAATCCTTATCAATAATCATATAGGTCCAGAGATTATTTGAAAAACATACATTGTTTCTAGATTCAAAAGAAAGGGTAGTTTTACCAATTTTAGCGCGTGTACGCTTTTTTTCTAGTAAATATTTTGAATTGGCCTGGCTCAGCATGCTGATCCTCCGATAGTTGATTTAAAAAAAATAGGGAACCGCGCTTTCGGCGTTTTTAAAAATGCGCGAACTCATGTTTTTTAAGATGATTTCTCTAAACTTGGTAAAGTTGTTTCGGGCAGTGTTGGGAATTTCTCTTTCATCTTCTGTTCAGCTATCATATTTGCGTCAGCCAGTATTTTTTCGGATTCTTCTCCTGAAGAAGAGATGCTCCAAGAAACGCTAGAAGCTCCTCCAGCTTCCATTACCAAATCATTTAAATTGTCACCAATCTCACCAAGTTTGTATGATACTTCAGGAACTATGCCGGCAAGATGACTCTTAATCGAGCTTATTACTCCTGCTACAGGGCTCATTTCAACAACGATATCTCCAAATTCCTCAACGGTTTGTAATCTAAGCATTACTTGTTCAATTGCATACTGACTTCTTATAATGGTTTGACACATTTTCCTTATTTCTGCACATTCGTTAGCATAAATAGAAGAACGTGCTGAATCCTTTGCTAGGACTGCATTTGTACATTTTCTAAATAATCTGTCATAGTGACTTTGCATTCTTTCATATGCTTGATCTAGTCTCCTTTGTTGCAATTTTAGCCTATATACAGTGTATGAAATCTGTTCTCTGAGAGGCGGTGCTTTTTTTACAGTATCTACAATTTTTGAAAACGTTGATTTGCTATTTTTTCTCTCCCAAGTTTTAAAGGCGTTACTCAATTTGTTTAACCTCCTTTTGTTTTTGCTACCAGCCTTTGCATTGGTTTATAGAAGATTTCAGTCTGTATCCATTTAGATTTTAGTTATATTTTTTGTAAAAAAAGGAGTGCTTTTGTTCAGCTTTTATCAAAAAAAAGGTAAAAGGATAGCGGGATAATATTTTCGGAGTAATATAGCAGAAATCGTTCACGGTATTACTTTGATAGAAAATGCTTTAAATCGTTCATTATAATTCAGTTTTTGTTTCCTTTCCTAAAATAAGTTTCACAAGTTCTCGTTGTTCAACTTCAGCTCGGGAGCGCCAGTCTAAATATAAAACATCGTTTTTACTAAGGCCCAAATAACCTTGCTTTATGAATCGATTTATTTTTGGACTTACTCTCCATTTAGGGAATTTTTCTTCAAGAATCTTCTCAACTTCTTTCCGAGACGCCTTTCCTTGTTTTGATATAATAAACGCGATTGCCACAACAAGACTGGCAACATCGTCTACCCTCCAACCAGACATTGTCATATCAGAAGTATACAATGGACTTTTAAGAGTTATATAGAATCTTGCTCTTTCAAGTTGATCGTCAGTTGGGTTACGGGTGTGTTCGACTCCCTCATAGACGGTTTTAATCTGAAGATCAATGTTTTCCAACTGTTCGTTTAGAAGCCCAATGATCTTCAAATAATCTTTACCTAATGCTTTTTTCAGCTCCCAGCCTTTCAGTCCCGGCTTTCGATGTCTTTGGTAAAATAACAGTTTCGCAGCCCTTTTTATCTTACTCATATAAGATGCGGTTTCATCATTCAAGTTCTTTTCGCCTTCCATTTTTTCCATGAATCGTAATCAATTGAGATAGGTATCGAAACAGATTGCTTTTTTATAGGCATGTTTGTCGGTTCTTCAAATGGGATAAGAATCACCTCTTCTTCCATAGGGTTTATTTTCATCGAAGCATAGCCATATGTTATCAGGAAGCTGGTCAGATATGCTTTAAAAATAGTGTCTTCATAGGTGCTATCTTCAACAAAATCCCAGTATGATACTTTGCCCTCTACACTAGCTTTTTCTTTTAATTCTTCATATAAGCTCTGAAGCATATCTTGAAAAGTCCCTCTCTGAACAAGTTTAGATTTTACAAGTTCCTCAAGAGTAATGAAATCTAGATTTAGAGAGGGTTCCGGTAATGTCGAAATCCTATCTTCCAGTTTTTGAAGTTGATTCCAGTAATCTATCGCCTCTTTAACTCTCTTCGAGGAAAGACGGTTCATTGCAATAATTGGATGCCATGATAATGAAAATATTTTTACTAGTTCGTCCGGGCTTATCAATCTAATTTTTAGTTCAAGTAACATTGGGTCAATATAAAGAGATGAAGAACGTTGTTTTATCCAATCGCCCTGGAGACGAATTATAGATGAGATGCTATTTATTGCTTCAGCATCCAGAATGAGATCTTCAAAGTCTTTCCAATTTGGTAGATACTTTTTAAGTACAGTTAATATGTCTCCAACTTTTATTTCAAAGGGATTTACTCCTTTTCGCTCTACTAGAAGACACATACTGATTATTCGCAATAATCGTTCTCGTTCCTTTTCGCTTGCTCGCTTAACGCCTGTTTTAGACAATTACTCCACCACCTTTACCTCTGATTTACCTTTTACATTTTGAACTGTAATTACATGCACATTTTCATCAATGTTAGTGATTTGGCCTGGAGTTATTGCAAGATATTGGAATTCTTTATTCTGGCTTATTTCTTTAAATAGTAAAGTAGAAAATATTTCTCTATTTCTCGGATCCATGTGAACATCAAATTCATCAACAGCTCTGAAAGGAGATTTAACATATTGTTGAAGTGCGAGAAGAAAAGCCATTGTTGCAGCACTTCTTTCTCCTCCACTTTGGGTATAAGCATCCAGAATTGCTGGTTCAGCTCCTTTAAAGCCTACAACCAATTCGAGTCCTCCTGTTTCAATATCTTCTGAATTCATTAGCCGTATGTTGCCAGTAGCATCAATATTTAATAAGAATTTTTTAAAGGATTGATCTACTTCTT
>CP070659.1:298255-306359 GCA_020355125.1 Candidatus Bathyarchaeota archaeon | reverse complement strand
TTTTAAAAAAGGCATTTAAAAAAGGTTTAAAAATTAAAAAACCTAATAATGCTGATATCAAAATTTATTCAATAGGCGCTCCAAATTATAGAATTGAAGTAATTGGAAGAAATTACAAGGAAAGTGAGAAGTTATTAGAAAATGCTGTTAGAACCATCCTTAAAACAGTTGAATCAAGTGGAGGAGAAGGCAGACTAAAATCTTAAAGAAAACATGATTTAAATGTCGAGTCCTCACGAACTATGGCGTTATATATAATAGTTTCGATTGATTATAGTGTCTTAAATGGTTAAGTGGCTTTTAAGAAAATGTTTAAAGTGTAAGAAATATACTTTACAAACTGACATTTGTCCCTATTGTGGTGGATCTCTATCAATACCTCACCCAGCGAAGTTTTCTTTAGATGATAAATATTTAAAGTATCGGCTCAAGAAAGCAAATTAGCTGTTCATTTAATAGAGCTTCTATTAAGAACTGTTTTATTATCCACAAAGTTTAATTATTGAATAGATTGCGCGCATATTATCTGAGTTAAATAAATATGCATAAATATTGCCTCGCAAAGGCTTTTTTTGTGCACGCGTTATTTGGTGTTTTTAAGTTGGAATCTTTCTTTTTTCATATACATTTGTATTTCTAAAACGATCTTTGGAGGAAATACACAACTAAATTGTTTTTCATCATACAAAGTATCTGCATCTACTGCAACTTTTCCAAACATAAACGAAGGTTGATGTATTTTCGATGGGCTATACCAAAAGGCGATTTCAACTCCATATTTTTGACAGAGAGATTCCATATTAGCTTCAAATTCCTCATAAAGTCTTATGAATTTACTGCGAAACATCCAGAGCCTCTCTTTATTCCTAATCTTTTTCGCCAGTGGTTTTACCATTTTATACATATCCTCAATGCATACCAGAATACAACGTCATTAACTTAATACTAAACAATGTTAAATACTTTGTTAAGACACCAAACTATATTAGAGTATTACACTATGAAAAATAACGCACGATTAGTAGATTGTAGAAAAGAAGACTAAGCTTTTGATGGATGCTCTCTGTCAATAATTGTGAATGCGTCCATAAGGATCTTACTTTCTATGACACCCCCTTCTCCTATTCCGTAGTAGTAGCCACCTGTAATTCGAGGAATCTCTAGTAAAAGTTTTGTTGGATCCATCCATTGTTTATTTACTTTTTGGGCAATTGACTGTGTATAACCATATTTCGATATTTTTTCGAGTGGCGAAGATATTATTGGTTCTTCTTCATGGGCAGTGTTTATGATTATTGTTTGAATTCGTTCTCTATATAGCAAGCCTGCCATATCAATAACGTCGGCTTGAGCTAAATTAAGAAATTTACTTCGTGTGAATGGAGTAAGAGGCCTCTTTAGAGGTACATTTGCTATGCCATCAGATATTATTATCAATATAGGAATGATGTCTTTACTCCTCATCTTTTCGTTTCTCAACACTTTCCATGCTTCAAACATTCCTCTTGCAAGAGGCGTAAAATCGCTAGCTCCAACTTCTAGAATCTTTTTCTCAAGAAGGTTTAGATTGGTGGTTGGAGGTTGGAGAACAGACGCTCCTGAGCCTTTAAAAACTACTATTCCAACACGATCTCGTTTTTTATAAGCTATGTCATACATGCTTAATATTGCGTTGCGAATATTATCTAGCGAAGTAGTCATTGATTCACTCATATCTATAAGTATCAGTAGTGTAAGAGGGGTGCGGGCTTCCCGCATTTTTATTCGAAAGTCTTCAGATTTAATCGCTATTGCTAGCTTTCTCTTTTTTCGTTGGTTTTGAAATGGGACAGCTGCTCGAATTGTAGGTACAATAGCTATGTCCCATGGTTTTTTCATGGGAAATTTATAACTAATATACCGCCCATAGCGCGATGATGACAGTGTTTTAATCCTTTTACCAACTATGCTTCCTCTTCTCTGTTTAATTCGTGTTGCAAGGGAGAATTTGTATTTCCTACTTCTTTCTTTAAATTGTTTTAAACTTTCTGCAATCTTAGCTCCTCGATTAAGAATTTGTTTATATACCCGGTGGATGGAAGCGTATATTGGTACATTAAGAATATTACTGGTTGATGGTTCAGGATCTTCATCCCTTTGATTATTAGGTTTGTTGTCAGATACTTTAAATGATGGCTGAATCTGCTGAACTATTTTTCTACGAATTTTACCGCCATAGGCTTTGTATAAATATACTGGTGACCGAATAGTTTTCTGTTTAGATTTACCGATAGAGAGATTGGTTAGGATAAAGGGAAAAAGTAGAGTTACCAAAGTTAACAAAATTAGGTAGGGCCACAGCCTACCAAATGATATAATTTCGGTAGCTTCTTCATATGGTAAACCGGCGACTGTGTAGTAGAGATAAGTCGCGCCTCCAACAATAGCGAAATATGTCACGAATATAAATAAAAAGAGAATCAAGGGAAATATCGCTTTAAATATTTTGTTGCTTCTTTTCTTACGTTTTCTACTTGTTGAACGGGTAGGTCTCTCAAAAAACTTCTCTATATCTCTTTCTGTTTGGTTAATAAGCATTTCACTTGCTCGTGCATTTTTACTTGGCTCTGGGATTTCAGTGGTTGATAAGTTTTTTACACGGTCAGATTTATATCTCTCGTTAAAAGTCTTATATCCATGTTTTAATTTTCTATGACTTAGAACTAAATCGTAAATTTCTGAAACATCTCCAGATTCAACAATGGTTTTTCCTTTAAAAGCTGCCAAAGCTTTAGCCGCTTTAACCGCTGCTATATCTGATCTACATCCCTCGACCTCTAACTCTGCGCATTCTTGGGCAATATACTTAAAAACATGGTTTGGAACAATGACATTGGGTAGTAATTTTTGGGCATCAATAATTCTATTCTTTAACTTTTCTTGGTCCTTTTCAAACTCTTTATAAAATTTAGTTGGATTTTCTTCAAAAATGATGTTTTTTTTGGCTATTTCTATTCTTTGTTGGAGATTATTGATCGGTTCAGTTTTTACATGGAACGCGAAACGATCGAGAATTTGGGGCCTTAACTCCCCTTCTTCGGGATTCATTGATGCGATGAGTGCAAAGCGGGAAGGATGAGATAGAGAGATTCCCTCTCTTTGTACAAAATTCCATCCTGAAGCTGCAGGATCTAGAAAGCAATTAATTAGATAGTCAGGTAAGAGATTAATCTCATCAATATAAAGTATGTTTTGATTTGCCTCAGCCAAAAGACCTGGTTGAAGAGTTTTTTTCCCTGCTTTCAACGCAGTTTCAACATCTAAAGTGCCAACGAGCCTATCTTCTGTTACACTTAATGGAAGGTTAACAATTTCTATTCTTCTCTTTTTTGTTGGGAGAGACCCTTTGAGATTAAGTTTCGACCGACAGGATTGGCACAGCTCGATTAGGTTATTTGGGTTACAGCTATATAGGCAATCTTCCACCGACTTCACTGGTGGAATTATTTCGGTAAATGCTCTGACAGCTAAAGATTTTCCTGTGCCTTTTGCACCAGAGATTAATACTCCCCCGATCCGCGGGTCTATGGCATTTAATATTAGAGCAAGTTTAAGATTCTCTTGGCCAACTATCGCAGAAAAGGGAAATGTCAATTGCCTGTGAGGCATTTTCTTCAAGAAATAATTATTGATAGAGACAAATATATCTATTATTATCCAGATTCTCTCTTCGCCACGATTAAGGATTGTTGATACTCTTCCTCAATTTCCACTGGAGTAGCTGGAGGTTCTATCCCTAGATTTCTTGTGCGATGACTGAGGGCAAGTAAAGAAGACGTGAAAACGTCTTCAGGAGTGACCTCGTTTCTATTGTTGTACGCGGCTAAGGTTTTAGCAGTTTTGACAATTACAATATCAGGTCGATGTCCATCGACTTGAAGAGAGATACACATCCGTGCTATAGCTTCGAAAAGATAATTTGTCATAAAGACTTGGTACAATATCTGTTTTGCTTTCAATATTCTGTCACGCATTTCATTCTGTTTTACCCGATATCGTTGGCAAAATGCTATGGGGTCTTCTTCAAAATCTATATTCGCTTTCATCACTTTAACTCGTAAATCCGTTTCAAGGATAGTGGTTACTTCTGTATGAAGCGGCATTCTATCTAAGAGTTGAGGTCTTAATTCCCCTTCCTCTGGATTCATTGTTCCAACAAAAATGAATCGAGAAGGATGTTGGACGGAGATTCCTTCTCTCTCAACAATATTCCATCCAGAGGACGTAGCATCTAGGATTATATCAGCGATGTGGTCCGGAAGAAGATTTATTTCATCAACATAAAGAACGCTTTGATTTGCATCTGCAAGGATTCCAGGTTCAAGCGCCTTTATACCTTCTCTTATTGCTTTTTCAATATCTAATGTGCCAATAACTCTATCGTCAGTTGTGCCTATAGGAAGAGTAACAACTTTCATTTTCCTTCGTTCTTGTTGAAGCTCTTCTCCGCTATTGATTCTAGCTCTACATCGGTCACATATATTAGTAACATCGATGAGATTGCAGCTAAAAGGACAATCCTTTACGACGTCGATTTCGGGAAGGAGATCAACAAGAGCTCTTACAATAGTGCTTTTACCAGTTCCCTTTGCTCCCCTAATAAGAACGCCTCCTATACGCGGATTGATTGCATTTAAAATTAAAGCAAGTTTAAGCTGTTCTTGATTAATAAATGCTGTAAAAGGAAAAACGGGTTTTATATGAGTAGACTCCGCCATGTTTTATCAACGAATTGTTTTATCTATATGATATATAAAGCAGTTGTTAGGCTTTCGCTTTAGAACTGTATAAACAGTGTACACTAATTCATAAATAGGGAGGGCCTATATTATTAAAGAGGCTTAGAAAAGATAATGGATACAATTATTAAAGAGATTAGGAACGTTAAGCTAAAGAACCCGATTTTAATTTGTGGTTTTCCCGGGTTAGGGTATATAGGAAAAATTTCAGTAGATTATTTAGTAGAAAAACTTAAAGCAAAAAAACTTTCAACACTATATACACCTTATTTTCCTCACCATGTATTTGTTGATTCGAGTAGTCGAATCAGATTGCCTAAAGCTCAATTTTTTTTTTTGGGACCATCCAAATCCAAAAATTGGCGATTTGATTCTTCTAACAGGGGATAGTCAAACCTTAACACATGAAGGCCAATATGTTTTAGTGAACAAGATACTTGACTATACTGAAAGTCGTAACGTGAAAATGGTAATAACGATTGATGGCTATATTTCATGGGTTGAGGAAGCGAAGCCAAAAGTAATTTGTGTTTCAACAAATCCACAACTCTTAAGAAAAATGTTAGAAACAGGCACAAAATTAGGCCCCTCTGGAATCCCTATTATTGGAATCACTGGTTTAACTCTAGGCTTAGCAAAATTTAGAAAAATAGATGCGGCATGTCTTTTAGGGGAAACAATGGGGCATATGCCTGATCCTAAAGCGGCAAAAGAGGTTTTAAGAGTTCTAAATAATTTTATGGGTTTAAATATTGATTTAACTCTTTTAGACAAAGAAATTGAAAAAGCGAAAGTAATTTCCACAAAAATAAAAGATGCACAAATTAATATAGAAGATGTCTTGAAGGAACAGCTAAATAAATATGAGAAAGTGACCTACATAAGTTGAAAAAATAAGAGAGCAGCGCGTTAGTTAATAGCTTTATATAGGTTTGTTATTTAAGCGCGTTCTAATAATTTCACCGAGTTTAAGGCCATAATCCGAGAGTTTTAAATGATTCAGCAACTCTACTTACAGCCAACACTAAAGCCGCAGTTCTCAAGTTTGTCTGATGCTTCTTCGACATGCGATATACTTCCCTATAGGCTTTTATCATTTTATCCTTTAGCCTCTGATTTACGTCTTCCTTGGTCCAATGATCTCTATTCAAGTTTTGTACCCATTCGAAATAACTTACAGTTACTCCACCAGAATTAGCAAGTATATCAGGAATAGTGAAGATTCCTTTTTCTGTTAGAATTTGATCTGCTTTAGGGGTGGTGGGGCCATTAGCTCCTTCTGCTATGATCTTAGCTTTTACATTATCAGCATTATTTTCTGTTATTTGGTTTTCCAATGCTGCAGGAACTAAGGCATCGCATTCTACTTCGAGTAATTCTTGGTTTGTTACAGTTTTACATCCTTCATATCCTATTACTGAGCCCATTTTATTTTTATATTCATATACTTTCAATGGATTTATGCCGTTTGGATTATATATGCCTCCTTTTGAATCACTTACTCCAATGATTTTGTACCCTATTTCGTGCAACAGTTTAGCAGCATTCCATCCTACTTTACCATAGCCTTGAACTGCAACAGTTGCTCCTTTAGCCTTCAATCCCAGATCCTTTATTGCCTCATTTATACAAAATACTGTACCTAGGGATGTTGCTTCTTCCCTTCCTTCAGAACCCCCTAAATGTAAAGGTTTACCTGTGACGACTCCTGGTACCTTATATCCCCTAATTTGGCTATACGTATCCAGTATCCATGCCATGGTCTGAGAGTCAGTGTACATATCTGGAGCAGGTATATCTATAAGGGGACCTATCAATGGAAAAATCATGGAGACATATCTTCTAGTCATGCGTTCCAACTCGCTCAAAGACATTTCTTTTGGATTACAGCGTACACCGCCTTTTGCACCTCCATAAGGAATGTCTATAACTGCACATTTCCACGTCATCCACATTGCTAATGCCTTCACTTCATCTAAATTTACGTCTGGAGAATAGCGAATCCCTCCTTTGTAAGGACCCCTTGAATCGTGATGTTGGACACGATATCCAGGATAGACCTTAATATCACCATTATCCATTTTAATAGGAATTGATACAGAAAGGATCCTTTTGGGATGCCTTAGAATTTCAGTAGTCCCTTGATCAAGGTTAAGAGCTTCACTTGCTATTTCTAGTTGTTTTATTGCTACATCATATGGGTTTATGTGTTTTTTTCCCACTTTTATATCCCTTCATTAAATTGAGATAAGATGTTATCATTATTCAAATATATGAGTTTTTATACGTGGTAGTTAGCTTTCTAAAAGACGATTCTTCGTTCTGAATCGACATTCTTATCTTCAACTAGCTACTTTTTATAGCTTGAGGATGTTAAACATTCATGAGCGATGATTTATCGTTTTCCCTTGATGATTCTAATTTGAATTTTGAAAATTCACCAACAAGGATAGTTATATTTAAAAATTTACAAAAAGTTAAGGTTGCCGGTATTACTATTGGCCCTCTGAAGGAAAAGGAAGAATATGAAACAGCGTATTGGATTGCCGCTGAACTGGTCAGAGAAGGAATCGCACGATTTCACAACGAAAGTACAATGAATTTGGTAACCCTCAACAAAATTCATTGGGTAGAAACAAAAATCCAAACTGGAAGGCAAATAGCCTCTCTTCCAAAATATTTTTACCCCCAGGTTCGTAAGTACATTAAAAATTTAAAAGAAAAATCTAAAGTTAATACTTCAGTAGTAAACGAATACAATAATGTAAAGAGAATATTTCGCGATATAGTTAATTGCAGATTAAAAAAAATTGTAAGTCTTTCAGCTTCGCCAACTCGGACGGAAATTTTAAAAAGTTTATCTAAGGAGGAGATTGCATTATTTGAATATCTTCGCTCTTCGATCTTTAAATGGAAATCAACCATTTTGAAAGTGGAATGAGCATAATGAGCGAAACCAAGATCTTGGATCCTGTGGAACGTTTCCAAAATTTTTTAAAGTTAGATAAATATCGTCAGAAACTTTCTCAAATAGCTGTTCAAGCAGTTAATACAATTATAATCGATTTTGATGATCTTTTAGCTTTTGATACTGATCTGGCCGAGAACATTGTTGAAAAACCCAACGAATATTTCACACATTCAGAAAAAGCTGCTTGGGACCAGTTAAGAATTGAAGATCCTGAATATGCTTATGAAGTGAAAAAAATTCGTACAAGGTTTAAAGGCTTACCTGAGAAAACGCACTTAAGACATGTTGGATCAAAACAAATAGGAAAATTAATAATGGTAGATGGAATATTAGTTAGAGCCACATCCATTCAGCC
>CP070659.1:293974-298155 GCA_020355125.1 Candidatus Bathyarchaeota archaeon | reverse complement strand
GCAACCTCGTCGAGCTCGGCCTTGGTGGGATACCTCTCCTCTGCTATCTTACGGTCAAAGTGGAAACAGCCCCTCGCTAAGATCCACTCGCCCTTAGGTGTCTTTTGAGCCCTTTCCTTTACCCTTTCTAAGATATCATTGACAGACTTGACCGGAGGAGCGTGGATTTGCACCCTGTACGCGCGATTGATCGCCGTCGACTCTAAGTGCGTATGGGTGTCTATGAATCCTGGTAATACGGTCTTTCCCTTCACATCGATCACTTGGGTCTTATCGCCGATTATCGCCTTGACGTCTTTGTTGCTCCCAACTATGATTATACTGTTGCCTTTAATGGCAACTGCCTCAGCGATCGTGTCGTCGGGATCAACGGTTATGACCTTACCATTCAACAACACGATGTCTGCTTTCAGTTTCTCCGACATAATCAATCACATTCTTATCCTAGAAGTGGTGAATTAAAAAATTTAACTTTTTGCGCGCGCTCCTGTGTGATATACGGGATATACGTGTGGTGGTGGGGAAAGAGAGAGAAAAAAAGAGAAAGAAGCCGTAAGAGAGAGACTATGATAGAGTATAGGAACAAGAGAATGTTTGGGTTTAGGGAATAAAATGTAATCTTCGACCAATAAGCTAAAAAAATATCTTTGAATTATTTCAAACAGCGATCATGATTTGCATATATAATGACGTTTTTCTATTGGCAGTGATTTTATGTTTATGGTCCTACGCGCGCGCTTAAGCTGATTTATAAGAAGTTTGAGTTGCTATTGACAGCAATACTGGGCCGGTTATGGCTAGGGTTTTTTCTATACTCTTCTTCAGCTCTTCAGTATGTTCGCAACGTATGGCTTTAACGCTGTTTGCTTCAGCTATCTTGATCCAGTCAGTTCTGGGTGCGTCTAGATCTATACCGATAAACGTTCCCTCATCACGCATATATTTACCATATGCCCAAAACGATCTCTTTACAGTAGCACCCGTAGCATTGTCCATGACGATCCACACAACTGGTATATTGTGGTGGGCACACGTCCATAGTAGTGTTGGCAACTGTGCTACATGTGCTTCAAAATCGCCTAAGACACAAATAACTCTACGCTTATCGGCAAGCTGAACACCTATAGCTTCTCCAGCAGAGCCCATAGCTGACGTTAAAGCACGATAATAGCATCCTGGAACATCCCTTTCCAGATATCTAAGTAACGGCAATCTCTGAGTAAATCCTGGGGCAAAGAAGACAATATATTCTCGCCCTCCATTGAATAATCTGTTAATCTCAAACCACACTCTCTGGGAATATGGAGGGTCATCGTCAAACTTCACCTTCAACATGCTCATCCATTTCTTTCTTATCGCTTCGTGTCTAGACCGAAGTATGTCAATCCGCTCTGAGCTTAGGTTCGTCTCTTTGAGGTTTCTTAGAATAGACTTCAGAAAAGACTCAGTTGAGGAAAAGATCTTAATGTCGGCATCTTCATTGAAAGCTAAGGGATTGTCTGAAACTTGAATGTAAAAAGCGGAATCTATTATGGGTGGATCCATCCAGGGCGCGCGCGCGCAGTCCAGTGTAAGTATTACATCACAGGACGAAAGGTATTGTTTCATCATTGAAGCTTTGTCTGTTAAATATCCTTGGTGAAGAGGATGTGAAGTGGGAAAGTTCATGCCACGTGGCCATGTCTCAAAAACTGCTGCTCCAATTTTCTCGGCCAATTCGACTAGGGCATATACACTCGCTTTGTTTCTTGTTATATGAGTTATGATGGCTGGCTTATTGGCTTTCTTTAAGACTTCCACAGAATGATGTATGATATCCTCCGATGCAGATGGTGAATAATTGTTTGTTTTCTTGAGCCTCTTTTTGCTTACTGGAGCCTCGATAATGTCTTGAGACACTGTAAGAAAGACTGGTCCTGAGGGAAGTGTCTCGGATAATCTTAATGCTCTTTTAATGATCTTATCAACATTGGATGTATCCACAATCCTGTACACGTGCTTGGAGTATTCCTGGAGAAGCTCTGGAGTTCTAGAATAGCCATATAACGCCTCCCTATAATCGTTCGCTGTTGATATGTGTCCCACAGTGAAGATTAGCAATGGAATCTTTGAGACATAAGCATCTAGTACTGCAAGAGCTGCGTTGGCAGGACCGTACTGAACATGTAGAATGAGGGGTGAAACTCTTTCCGACGCTCTCGCATAACCTAAGCTCATTCTAGCGGCAGGATACTCTGAATTTCCTTGAATAAACGTTATCTTACCTCTGTACTCATCTCTAGCCAAAGTGTCGAAAAAGTCTCTCTCAGCAGAGCCTGCAACTCCAAACAGGTACTCTATCCCCATACTTGTTAAGGATTCCAATAGAACCGATGAGAGTGTGTAGGGATACTGTATTTCTTTACTCATGCAATTACACTAAACAGGAAGTCAATATATCTTTTTCCTATTTTTTGCACATTTATTACTCATGCGGGCGTGCTTTAAGAAAAAAACGGAGGGCGCGCGCGCTATCGGTAAAAGAGGAGCGGGGTAAACTGAAAACTGCAGCAGAAAAGCGCAACAGAGCGATAGATGCTTTAGGAATATGATGATCTAACATATCATCTAATAACATTTCTCTTTTTTACTTAGTGCTTTAATTGAATAGGTTTGTTTTTTATACAGATCTTATAAATGATCTCTCCTCCTATCATCGAGTGCTCCTCAGTTTTAAATCAGCACATTAATTATTAGTTTTTAGGGGTGAACAGTAAGTTTAATATATTTATGCATTTATTGTTGTGGGTTGGTATATTTAAATGAAAATAGTTGTATTAGGAGTAGGAAGAAATGGACAAGATGCTATCAAAGACTTACTAGATGAATCGACAAGTCCGGGAGTCGAGAAGGTTCTCGCCGCAGACATCAATGAAGAAATCGCGAAACAATTCGTGAAGGAAGTTGGAGATCCTAGACTATCAGCTATCAAAGCGGATGCTACGAAACCCGACGAACTCGCAAAGGTCTTGAAAGGCTACGACGCGGTGATAAACTTGACTTTGTGGAAGTTTAACCTCTCAGTGATGAGGGCGTGCCTCAAGGCAGGTACACATTATACGGGTGGTGGTGGCCTCTTCCATCTGACATATAAACAACTTGCCATGCATGATGACTTTAAAAAAGCAAATCTAACCGGTGCCCCCTGTTGTGGTGCCGCGGTTGGGCTCTCGAATGTACTAGCCAAAGTCGGTGCAGATCGGTTGGATGAAATCGACGAGATCCATATTAGACTAGGATCAGGACCTGCCGTTTACATGTTGCACTCAGAGCCAATGCTCCTCGTGATCACCCATAAGGACAAAGGAATCAAGACTGCCACGTTCAAACAGACCCTACGTCCTGAGATGGTGGAGCCCTTAAAAGTCTTAGTTGACTTGGGTCTTGCCAGTAAGGAACCCATTGAAATTGGCGGTGTAAAAGTTTCACCCTACGATTTTATCGCAGACGTCTTAGAGAAGGAAGGGCCAGCACAAAGCATCTTCGGATACTCGGCCAAAACGATAATAGATGAGTTCACTACGCCGGCTACTGAATACATAGATGGTAAATGGGTAGATTTTCCACCCAACTCAGGGGCGGAGATGATCACCTTCCCAGAAATCCTCGGAGACCAAATGGGACAACCACAATCCATACTAAGAGGTAGGATAAAAGGCGATCCTGCAATAGTAATGGTAGCTCATAAAACTGAAAAAGGCAAGCGATGGGCAAGATTAATACGAGGAACAACAGGAGTAATGCAATCTATCGTTGCTCAGATGATGGCGAATGGTACAATCACCAAGCGAGGTGTCTTTACACCTGGACAGGTTTTAGATCCGAAGCTGGTTCTGCAGGAGCTTAAGAAGCGAGGGCACAAGGGGATACTCGTAACCACCATGCTAACTCAGAAGATGTAATACTTCCCACCTTTTCCTCCTGCTTTTTGATCTACATTAAAAGCGTCAGAACGCGTGCATTTGTTAACCTCATCATTAAAAAAGGGAGGGCTACTTTCGTCTTCCGTAGCGCGCGCGCTAGATGAAGAAAGTGTTATTAGTTGGTCTTATTCTCTAAACTTGTAATGTGATAGATATGGAAAAAAAGTTGAATAGCCTGCAGAAGGCGATAATAGAGCACGATGAAGAGGCCTCTAAAAG
>CP070659.1:290891-293874 GCA_020355125.1 Candidatus Bathyarchaeota archaeon | reverse complement strand
TTGAGCAAGATTTGCAGCGCGCAAGGATAGCCATAGATTGCATCACATTCATAATTGATAAGCTCGAATCTCATATACAGGAAAGCGAAATAAATAAATTGAAAACGTTGCTAACTGACCTCCAAATGAACTTCGTCAGAATCCAGAAAAACTAAAGGATATGGAACAAAAATAAAGGCCGCAAAATTTGGTTTAGGCGAAAAAAAGACGTGGATCCCCTTTGATAAGCGCGCGCGCTAAGTATCTAGCGTTCGTGGTATCGACATCAATCTTCTGGTGAATCTAGGTATATAACATCCGATAAAAAAAGGATGGGAAAGGTGGCGTTAGCTGTCTGCTACTGATCCGTTCTCATGTAGTGGAGTCTTTATTGTTCTTTCTAAAAACGGCTCGATATTCTTTTTTAAGCCCTGTTCATCTAGTTTTATGCCTATTCCCGGCTCTTTAGGAACGATGAGATAGTCCTTTTCCAGCTCACATGGCGTTTTGACGATTTCTCTTTTCCATTCCTGTCGAGGGAGTGCCCCATCTCCTGTGTATTCTTGAATGGTGCAGTTGGGTGTACAAGCATCAATTTGGACACAAGCCGCGGTGCTTATGGGGCTTAGTGGATTATGGGGCACGGCAATAACCTAGTATGCTTCCGCTAAGGCAGCGATCTTCTTTGTTTTAGTTATTCCTCCTGCGAGACAAAATATCTGGGCGTATATATGCACAAGCTCGACTGTGAAGGAAGTCTTTAAATTCGAATAAAGTGTGTAATCTTTCGCCGGTGGCAACTGGAACTTGGCAATTGGCTGCAACATAGGCCATTGCTTCAGCAGAATCCTGCTTGGTAGGATCCTCTATAAAGAGGAGATTGTACTTTTCAAGTTTCATGCCTAGAACTATAGCTTCAGTGGGGGTTAATTGGTTGTGCACATCTATAAGGATGTCCACGTTGTCACCTACTGCTTCTCTAATCGATCGAACACGACTAATCGTTGTCTTTATCAATGATGAGTGGGTAAGTTTTTGGGCGTCAGGCGCAAAAGGGCGGAACCTAACAGCGGTGAATCCTTGTCTAATTTTTTCTTCAGCATCCTTGACCAATTCCTCTTCAGAAATACCGTTTATATGCATATAAACTCGTACTTTTTCGCGGCATTTGCCACCCAAAAGCTGCCAAACAGGGGCATTAAAGTATTTTCCTTTGAGGTCCCATAGAGCAATATCTATAGCGCTGAGGGCACCATGAAGAGCTCCTCCTCGATGATGGTTGTTTCGATAAATATATTGCCAATGGTGGTCTATCCGCATCGGATCTTTGCCCAAAAGATACTTTGTAATCGTCTTAAGAATTGCGTCAGTTCCTTCTGGAAATCCCCAGAATCCTGACTCGCCTATACCAATCAATCCAGTAGTTGTTTCAATTTTCACGATATGGCAGCTGGCTCTAATTATATACGATTCAATAGTTTGTATTTTCAAAATACATCTCCCTCTTCATAATATGGTTAAAGTTTTATAAAATTCTAAACCCAAAGGCTTACTTAGAAAAGGAAATTGTGTGATTGAATCGTGATTAAGCTAAAAGTATTTGAAGGCTACGTGTTTGAAATGAACCAGGTGGAATAAAATGGAGGATTTGGCGAAAACATATTTTTTTGAGGGTATAACTGATAGGGAGAGAGCGATATTTGAAGGCGCAATAACTCTCGCAGCAATACGCCACCAGTTTGTGGGAGTTCCAATCTGCAAAGATGGAAAAATCGTGAAAACGTTAGAAGCAGCTATCAAAAAAACTATGTTGCTTCAACCTTTCAAAAAAGATGTCATAGTAAAAATTGACTACGACCTCATTAAAGGCGAAAAAAAACATCCGTATGACTACGAATCTCTTAAGGCGAGACATATGGATATTCGAGTGATCGTCCAGTATGGCCGTGCTAATGCTATTCTTAGAATGAGATATGTTCCTGAATTGGATTTCAACTTAATGTACGTTGAGAAAGCTGAGGAGGTCTCGTCGACTTAACGGGCTCATAACTACGTTTTATTTATCTAGTCATTAACAAATGCCATATATGTGATCATGTATTGAATGGTTGGTGAAAAAGATTGAGTAAAATGAATGAGGAAATATTAGTTGGATTCGGTGATGTGGTTGATAGGATAGTGTGTACTAACATTGGAACGGCATCAGCTATAAGACTTGGCCAAGGCGGACCCTTAAAATCAAAATATTCATGGATGAAAGTGTATGATGAGACTCGTAGAATGTTTGGTAGACCTCTAACTCTGTTAGCTGCTGAGAAGTTGAAGGAAAAAGTAGGAAAAGGCGATTATGTAATAATTGTGACCAACAGCCATGAGATGGATGGACCACCAGGTGCAGCTGCTATGGCTCGGGCGTTAATCGTTGGTCTTGGAGCAGTTCCTGTGATTATTACTTTTTTTGGTAGTGATTACAAATCTACCAAACCAAAATTCGAGAGATGCATTTTTCAGACCTGTATTGGTGCACAGCTTATTCCAGTTAAAGATAAAGAGGAGCTAAAGGGAAGTATTTGGTCTCCCTTCACTGTTCTGATCCGTAACTGGCTGCCTTTATCTGTTGCAGGTGCAATGGAAGAATCGAAGAAACTTCTGAATGAATTCGAGCCAAAAGCGATAATTACTGTCGAGTCGGTTTCTTGTAATAAAAAAGGAGTACGCCATGGAGCATTAGGAAGCTCGAGAAACCCCTCTGGCGACCCTAACGAAAAAATGGTAAGGTATAACCAACTATTAGATGTAGCAACGAAAAGAGGGATCTTAACAATTGCCACTGGTGATAACGGTAATGAATGTGGGATTGGCACAATTGAAGCTATTTTAAAGAAACATCACGAATTCTGCGCTGAATGTGTATGCCCATGTGGCGAAGGTATAGTTTCTGCCTCAAAAGCTGATATTGTGATTCCCGCTAACTCATCCAACTGGGCGTGCTACGGAATCGAGG
>CP070659.1:286039-290791 GCA_020355125.1 Candidatus Bathyarchaeota archaeon | reverse complement strand
TTAAAATTTCTCTTTCTTTATTCATGCTAATCATTTTTTATACGAGTTTTTCTTATTTAAGTCCCCAATTAGCGAGCTCGTTTTTTAGATTATCCTTCGTCATACATATTTGTATCAATCATATATTTTTTACTGATAGAAATAAAAGGACGTGGTTTCTATGAAAATTACGAAAATATCTACGATCGCTGTCACTGTTCCAGTCGAACCACCTCCGACCATACATAAATTACAAGAGAGAGGGTCTGGAAAAAAAGGCTCTCGAAAGCCCCCTACTTGGATGACTCCTGGAATTTCTACGCATGGTGGTGTTGACCGACGTGCAACAAGAATGTTTAAGAACGGTATTTATGCTATAGACTACGTGTTTGTGAAAATTGAGACTGACGAGGGTCTAACTGGTGTTGGAGAAGCAGCAACGGATATAGGTTTTTTTGGAGAAACTTTGGAAGCCGTGAAATATGGAATTGATAGATATTTGGCGCCAGGGCTTATCGGATTGGATCCATTTGACCGGGAATTAATTCTAGCTAAAATGCGCACAAGTCATGCTCGTCAACTTCCAGCTGCTAGGTCTGGAGTTGACTTAGCTATTCACGATTTACTCGGGAAGGCGTTAAAAGTGCCCGTTAGTAGTCTTATTGGAGGTTTTCGTCAAGGTAAGATATTAGTAGCAATCGAAGTAGGTGCCCCGACACCGGAAGACTTGGCCGAACTCTGTATTGAATATGTAAAACAAGGAGTCCAAGCCTTTAAGCTTAAGATGCACGGCTATCCAGATGAGGATGTTGAAAAGTTAAAAGCAGTTCGTGAAGCGGTGGGAGACAAGATCACCATAAGATCAGACGCGAATCAAGGCTACACAGTCAAAGAAGCAATCGAACTCTGCAAGAAAGCGGAAAAACTTGACCTAGGTCTAGAGTTGTTGGAACAACCAGTTGCAGAGTGGGATCTTGATGGAATGGCAAAAATTAGGAACTCCGTAGATACGCTGATCGAAGCCGACGAGGCTGCATACAGCGTTTATGATGTCATGCGTATTATCAAGAAGGAGGCTGCTGATGTAATCCTTATCAAACCAGCAAAGGCCGGAGGGTTATATAATGCAAAAAAGATAGCTGCAATAGCTGAAGCAGCTGGTCTTCAATGCGTGATCGGAACAGGATGGGGGCTTGGAATTAAAGTAGCCGCGAAACTACACCTCGCCACTTCAACCCTCGTACGGGATGCGGTTGAATTCAGCGAAATCTTTATGCATGATATGCTCTTAGTGCCACCTTATGACACCCTTTTTGCGCCGCCTCTACAGGATGGCTGTTTAAGCGTTCCTAGGACACCTGGATTCGGCGTAGAGCTAAATGAGGGGAAAGTAAGAAAGTACACTGCAGACATATAAGCGCGCGCACACTAAAGTAAATGAAGGCGAGAATATGGGCATGAACTTTGCGAGAAGGCTTGTTGGGCTTCAGGAGAAAATGACTGAGATAGGCCTGGACCTTGTGATATATGGCAACTGTCAGAACTTCCAATATTTAACCGATCTCTTTGGCGGCGGCGTTGAAGCGGTCATTGATTGGCGGAGTCATATTGATATGCAGACCAGTGAGGTCAATAACATCTTCGTGCCGAGAGAAGGTGAGCCGATACTGATACTGTCTGACCAATTCGCGGGGCATGCTTCAGAAGTTTGGATTAGCGATGTCAGGGTTCTAGATAGAAGGTTGGTACAAGTTGGCAAATACGGCGAGAGTGTTAATGAAGTGATTTCTGATCTAGGATTAGAGGGCAATAAAGTTGGTATTGGTGATCACGTCTATGGATCAACTGTTGTTGCACTCCAAAGAACGGTTGACAACGCTGAATTTTATGCTGCTGAGGCTTTACTGGATCACCTTAGAGTGATTAAAGACCCGTTAGAGATTGAGCGTCTTAGAAAGGCGGGAGAACTTACAGATAGAGTAATGGAACGGGTTATTCCAAAGATTAGAGACGGCGTAACGCAGTATGAGTTACAATTTGAAGTGGAATATCAAGGGCGACGCATAGGGGCAACTGATGTCTCTTTCCCACCCACCGTTGGATTTGTAAAATCGGGTTCTGTACCCTCTCCTACACCATCGAATGTTCCGAAGGATGGGGGTCTTGAACCCGGCACATGTATATATTTTGACATAGGTTTTGTGATGGATGGTTACTGTTCGGATTTTGGTAGAAGCTTTTACTTTGGCCCTGCCAGTGTTGAGGTCAAGAAAGGGTATGAGGCGTTGCAGCAAAGTGTAGTTGAAACGGTGGATAAGATGCACGATGACAGCATGCGTGGGTGTGATCTCTTTCCAACCGTCGAGAAGATATTAGATAGACTTGGCTATGGTGACTGTCTCCGTGCTAGGTTGGGTGAATCGAGGAGTCTAGGACATAATATTGGTATTGAGGTGCACGAACATCCTTGGCTTAATCCAAACTATGATAATCGTCTTTGTGCAAATATAGTTATGGCGTTGGAGCCGAAGCTCTGGCATTCGGGTGAATACTATATGCGTGTTGAAGACATCGTCTTGGTCGGGACAAATACGTCAGAGTTCCTTACACAATTCGATCGGGAACTCTTTCAATTATAATTTTTAGGCGCGTGCTTTAACCTGAAGGTGAGATGGTAACAAGTATTGGGAAGAATAAATTATCCGAGTATCTTTAACGACGTCATGGGGCCAATAATGCGAGGGCCATCGAGTTCCCATTGTGCAGCTTCCGTTCGTATCGGTAGGTTAGCGAGGGACTTGATGGGGGGCATGATTAAAGATATTCTGATAGAATTTGATGCAAAGGGTGCATTGGCTACGACCCATGAAAGCCAAGGATCGGATATGGGCTTGTATGGGGGATTTCTTGGGTGGGAAGCCTCTGATGAACGTTTAGTGAATTCTGCAGAAGCAGTCAAGGAAGCAGGAATTAAAGTAGCCATAGAAATCAAAGATCTTGGCGCTCAACATCCTAGTACCTATAAATTAACCCTTAAAAATGATCGCGAAGCCCATGAAATGGTAGCTATTTCTTCTGGAGGAGGGATGATTGAAATCGTTGAGATTGATCGCGTTAAAGTCTCAATGTTTGGAGATTGCTATGAGACATTGCTCTATACCGATGATTTGAGAGTCCTGAAGTATTTACAACGCAATCTCCCTAATGATGAGATGTTCATCCACAGGGGGACAGCATCTACCTTTATTGAAGTAAAAACTCAACGAGTTTTAGACGAGGAGTTCCTGCAAAGAATCCGAACTAAGTTCAATATTATGAACATTGTTCAATTAAGCCCTGTTTTACCCGTGCTTTCTCGTAAAGGGCAAGAGGTGCCATTCGTAACGTGTAATGAGATGCTCCAATATAATGAGAGCAAAAACTTGGATCTGTGGGAATTAGCTGTTCATTATGAAAGCATGAGAGGTACCATTTCGACTGAAGAGGTTCTCAATAAGATGAAGCGTATTGTGAGAATCATGGAAACATCAATCTCTAAGGGAATGAAGGGAACTGACTACAAAGACCGAATTTTAGGGTACCAATCAGGTTTGTTTAAAACCCAATGGGAGAATGAGAAATTACTTGATGGTGGAATCTTGAATCAGATGATTCTTTATATCACCGCAATGATGGAGATCAAGAGCTCGATGGGAGTAATAGTTGCAGCTCCTACTGCAGGCGCGTGTGGCACGATACCAGGTACTCTTCTTGGGGCAGCTCATAGTATGAAACGTTCAGAAGAGGAAGTCGCGAAAGCCATGCTTGCTGCAGGTATGATAGGAGTATTTATCTCTAACCAAGCAACCTTCTCTGCTGAAATTGGAGGATGTCAGGCTGAGTGTGGATCAGCCTCTGGGATGGCTGCTGCAGGTCTTGTAACCCTTATGAAGGGCAGTAGAAGGCAAACTATTGATGCTGCATCTATGGCATTACAAAATATTTTTGGAATGGTGTGCGACCCTGTAGCAAACAGAGTCGAAGTCCCTTGTCTGGGAAAAAATATCTTGGCTGCAAGTAACGCTCTCGCCTGCGCTAATATGGCGTTAGCGAATTACGACGCAGTATTACCGTTAGGAGAAGTAATTGAAGCAATGAACCAGGTTGGTCAAAGCATTCCCTATGAATTGCGATGCACTGCCTTAGGCGGGCTATCTATAACTAAGACGGCAAAACTATTAGAAGAGAAGCTAAAGCAGAAAGTGAACAATGATGAAATTTAGCGCGCTAAAATAGGTGAATAAAATGTTCGAAGGCACATATGTAGTAATTGTTACCCCATTTACGATAAACGATGAAGTAGACCTTGATGGCTTAGAGCGTAACCTCGATTTTTACATAAAAAACGGTGTTCACGGTGTAGCCGTTGGAGGCAGTACCGGAGAGTTCTCAGTCCTAAACTTGGAAGAACATAAAATGATCATATCAACAACTGTTGAGGCAGTAAATAACCGGGTTCCCGTTATAGCGGGAACTGCTGCCTGCTCCACTAAACGCGTAATAGAGCTAAGCAGGTATGCCAAGGAAGAAGGTGCGGATGGTTCTTTAATCGTGCCACCATTCTACTCAAAAATAAAGAATGATGAAATCTATCACCATTATAAGAATATTGCTGAAACAGTTGATCTCCCCATTATGATATACAATAACCCATTTACAAGTAAAATAGATCTGTCACCTGAGTTTTTAGCTAAACTGGCAAAGCTAAAGAACATTGAATATGTAAAGGAGAGC
>CP070659.1:282563-285939 GCA_020355125.1 Candidatus Bathyarchaeota archaeon | reverse complement strand
TACATCTACTTTAGCGACACTGCCTCCTCCTGCTCCCATCTCTACAAGACGGATGCTTGGAATCGTTACTGGATACCCGCTGCCAGCCTTAAACCGGTGAATTCGGGCAACTTCAAATTGGTATGCTTTCTCCGCTTGTCCATCATTTATGAAGCAACCCTTTGCAGTAGTGCCACCCATATCGAAGGAGAGTAAATTTTCATAACCTATTTGCTTACCGATGTAGCTAGCTATACGTACTCCCGCTGCAGGTCCCGATTCTAAGAGGAATACGGGGAGTTTCCTAGCAATTTCAGGACTTACAAGACCACCACTACAGCTCGTTATATAGAATAGGAATAAATCTCCACCAAAATCTCTTTCAACAAGGCCGTTCTTCAATCTATTAAGATATCGGTCAATAAGAGGCAATGTGTATGCGTTGATTACTGTAGTGCTGAATCGCTCAAATTCCTTCACATAAGGGGTAATTTGACTCGAGGATGTTACATGAAGCTGTGGAAACTCGTTCTTAATCAGTTTAGTGGCAACTTGCTCATGTTTCGCATTTGTGTATGAATGGAGGAAACAGATTGCGATAGATTCGACCCCTTCATTTTTTACCAAATCTCTAACGACATTTACTAGCTCTTGTTTCTTGAGAGGAGTGAGGACCTCGCCATTGAACCAAATTCGTTCGTGAACTTCTCTACGAAGATATGCTGGGATCAGCGGTTCTGGGAACTTGAGATGAAAATCATAGTTATCGTACCTCCATTCTCGCCTCATATCAAGAACGTTTTTGAACCCTTGCGTAGTAATCATTCCTGCAAGGGCCCCTTTCCGCTCTATTACCGCGTTGGCTACTAGAGTTGTCCCATGTATGAAACGGGAAACTTGTTTCATCGAGACATTATTGGTTTCGAGGAGCAGGTCAATACCTCTGAACACTCCAATCGAGGGATCTTTTGGTGTAGAGAGCACCTTTTTGATCCATATTTTAGTGGACTTTTCATCATACAGTACACAATCAATGAACGTGCCACCGACATCGACGCCGATAGCATAAGGTCTATTCATAAAATCTATGTACCTCACAGAGATAAATAAAACTCTTTAGGACCTAAATAGCTAGCTACATCTTAATATTAGATATCCTTATTTTAATACTGGCCTAGAAATGTATGAACATCCAACTTCATCGAATGAGAAAGAAGAATTAACTTTGCAGGGAGTAATTGATCTCCATGTTCATGCAGCGCCTGATATACAGCCTCGTAAGGTTCACGAACTCGAACTAGCTAAATATGCCCAATCTGTAGGAATGAGAGGTGTATTACTAAAGAACCATCACACATTAACAGCGGATCGAGCGCGCGCGCTACTCCAGCAAAACTACTTGAGCTTCCAACAAATACGAAGTAGCGCACTCATTAGGAATAAGCACAATATCATTTATTTTAGGATCTCGTGAACCATCTTTTTCACCATTTTGGCTATTGCGGGTGAACAGGTGAGCCCTGGAGATTCGATGCCAATAAGATTGATGAGACCAGAAAAGCCCTTTTTCTCTTCGTGTTGTATGATAAAATCTCGGAACGATTCGCCTGGACGCTGAAGCTTTGGCCTTATTCCCGACATATCTGGATGTAAATCATTGGGCTGTATGGAAGGAAGATATGAGGTGATAGCTTTCCAGAAATCTTCTTTGTTTGATTCAACATTGTAGTTAATCCTGTTGACGTAGTAAGCGTTTGGCCCAAATTTTAACCGGCCTATAAGATCGGGAATCGCGTGTATACCTGTTAGTTTTATACGATATGCGTCTGCGGGTGGTGCTGGATAGACGAGCATTGCGACAGGTGGCTTGCCTCTGAGGCTGAAATAGTCGCCTTTACACCAATGAATCTGATATCTTTCTTTGTCAACTTCTATTCCAGCCATTTCAGCAATCTTGTCGGCGTAGAGTCCAGCAGCATTTATGACAATGGTAGTTTTCAATGAAAACGATTCTTGGCCCTTCGTTGTGACGATGTAGCCGTCTCTTTTCGGGGTGAGATTTACAACCTTTGTGTTGAGGATTAGAGGATCGATAGTACTGTTTTGTTTTATCTTTTTGTAATAGTACTTCATGAGGCTGTGGACATCGAGGATGCCTGTGGATGGTGAGTAAAGTGCAGCTACTCCTTTAACACGGGGCTCGAATTCATGTACCTTCTCCTCGTCGATCATCTCAAGATTTTTGGCACCATTGTGCTGGCCTTGTCGTAGTAGGTTCTCAAGTTCCTTTACTTCTTCTTCTTGTGTGGCCACGATGATCTTCCCAGTTCTCTTATATGCAATGTTATTTTCTTCACAAAGTTGATAGATCATCGGATTACCTTGCACACAGAGTTTCGCCTTCAAAGAATCGTGTGGATAATATATGCCAGCATGGATTACTTCGCTATTTCGGCTGCTTGTTGCCAGACCATAATCGGCTTCCTTCTCTAAGATATATAGTTCGCGGCTACGGGATGTAATTTCTGAAGCGATGGCGAGACCAACTACGCCAGCGCCGATCACAATGATATCAACATTCTCCATACCGGTGTCGTCCATAAAGACAAATGATGTAAAAGCAAACTCGTTCTTTATCAAAAACTTTTCGGCGCACACTATCGCGTTCTTTATTGTAGTAGCATAGCGTGCGCTTTTACAATATAGTTATCAGTTCTTTTATTAGTAAAAATACTATGAAAGAATATGTGAACAACATATGTTTCAACGGAAGAGTGTGTTTTGATGAATGACCTTACTTCTCAAGTGAGAAATTTTGCTTTACGTGAAGGAGCGGATCTAGTTGGCATCGCTCCCGTTGCTCGTTTTCGAGAGGCGCCAGTTGGACGTAAGCCGGAAGACCTTCTACCTAATGCGCAGAGTGTCGTTGTACTAGCGAAGCGTATCCCAAAAGGTATTGTTGAAACAATCCCGAGCCCTTATTATCAGAAAATAGGCTATGTTGACCTAAATTTGCTTCTGAGCACCTTAGCTTATAACGTAGCCAGATTTCTAGAAGAGCATGGATACAATGCCTTACCAGTTATGAGCTCTATCGCCCCCCAGTTTAGATATCATGAAATAATTCAGGAGAAGCCTGAACCAAAGGTGAAAATATGGGGAGACTTCTCACATAGACATGCAGCGGTTGAAGCGGGTTTAGGAGAGATTGGGGCAAACAGTCTCTTTATAAGCCCAAAATTCGGACCCAGAGTTAGATTGACTTCAATAATCTCAACGGCTCCTTTGAAACCTGATATTAAACTCAGTGAAAAAGTATGTGTCCCAAAGGAATGTGGACTCATATGTGTTAAAACATGCCCTGCAAAAGCGCTCAAAGGAGACGGATCAGTTGACC
>CP070659.1:279369-282463 GCA_020355125.1 Candidatus Bathyarchaeota archaeon | reverse complement strand
GTCTCCCTATTACCCGCCTTCTTCATCCAAGAACCGAGAAACAGCTAGCTAATTCAGGTTACACATAGGCCTCAAGATCATTTTGCACAATATGATTTGGATATACGAGCGTTAACCTTTTTGCGCGCGCTAATTTTGACATTCCTTCAGTCAGCCTATGATTCTGTCCATTATTCTGAGTGCATTGCTCCCTATGATCTTCTCTATTTCTTGATCGGAGTACCCTCTTGAAACTAAGCCTCTTGTGATGTTCGGCCATTCCTCCAAACTCTCGATTCCTTCCATGTAGTCGGCAACCAATTTCACACCAATTCTTGATGTAATGCCAGAACCCTCCCCCATCACTTTCCTATGATAAGCTACGTGATCGCCAAAGAGATTATCAAGCCCGATGGCCACGTAATCTACTCCAACGAGCTTTACCACGTAATCCACATGATTAAGTAGATCCTGAATTCCCTGTCTCTTCGTGTTCGCCAAAAAATTGGGGACTGCACAGATTCCGATCAAACCGCCCTTCTCTGCAACAGCCTTGATCTGCTCATCCGTTTTTAACCGTTTACACCGCGAATTCAACACACTTGCCCCTGCATGATTGTATAAAACAGGGTCCTTTGAAGCCTCGACCGTCTCCAGCGTCGTCTTGACCCCACAATGAGAAAGGTCAATCATCATTCCCACCGTATTCATTCGATCTATAACCTCTAAGCCAAAATAGCTAAGTCCACTATCAGTACGTTCGCCACATCCATCTCCAATGTAGTTCCTAGAATTGAACGTGAGCAACATCATACGGACTCCGAGTCCATAGGTGACCTCTATTCGATCAAGTTGCAGACCTATTGTCTGAGGCTCCAGTTGCGCCATCACCATTTGCTTCTGCTCCTTTTTCGCTTTCTTGATATCTTCAGCACAGAACGCCACGCTTATGTCAGGTTGTTTCCGAACAATAGAGAAGAAGGACCCTAACTCTTTCATAGAATCGACAAAAACCTCTGAAAGTATCGCAATTGCTTCACAGAAGCACGTTACACCAGAATTTCGAAGCCTTTGCCTCTCAAATTCTGTTCCAAACCCCATAGACCGCGCACGTGGACTACCCACGATATGAGTATGAAGATCGACAGTAATTAGTTTCCCATGTAGTGCAGTTGCTCTTTCATCTTCAGATTTACTTAGTTTGATGAACCGTTCTTTCAAGGGTAATGTTAGATACTCCTCACGAGATAACATATGGAATCACTTTTCCATTAGCGCGCCCGTGCATCTTCTTCGCTTCATCTTGCACCATCGTCCTTTTAGAGCTCGCGCGCGCTACAAATTGTGCGCAAGAAATTCACAACGCATGATATATATGAATATATGCTATATATATCATAGCGCGTGCACTACATCAACAATCAACGTAACTGGCTCCCTTCCAGGTGAGAAGACCTTCCAGCCCATTAACATAACAGGTAGATTCACAGACCTAGCGCGCGCATACTTTTTTTAACTTAGCTAGCTATCTCATAATGTAAAGAGGAAACTAGCGAGCTAGCTTATCTTTCTAGCGCGCGCGGTATATATAGGAAATTAGGTGAGGGATGACCAAAATGAACATCAGTTCTGTTAAGCTTGTTTATTTTTCTCCTACGAAAACATCAAAACAAATCGTAGAAGGCATCGCAAAGGGAATCCAAGATGGACCCATCGAACATCTTGATCTAACTCCTCGTCAAGCCAAAAGCCAAGCATTTATCGAATTACATGAGGAGCTAGCTATCATAGGAGCCCCCGTATATGGAGGGCGTCTCCCTATCGAAGCAGTATCCAGGTTGAAGAGACTCAAAGCCAACAACACTCCCGCAGTTGTTGTAGTAGTATATGGAAATAGAGAGTACGAGGATGCGCTCTTAGAACTTAGAGACCTCGCTTTAGAAACAGGTTTCAAACCTGTTGCAGGCGGAGCATTCATCGGTGAGCACTCATTCAGCACTGAGGAGACACCTATAGCAAATGGGAGGCCCGACACGGAAGACCTGAAAAAAGCAATGGAATTTGGAAAAAAGATTCAAGAAACGATGGGAAAAATTAGTAGACCCATGGATACATCATCCCTGCAGGTGCCTGGGAATTATCCCTATAGGGAACGCTCCCAACGCTCAGAAGCGACTCCCATTACCAAAGAAGAGTACTGTATTAAATGCGGAAAATGTGCTGATGCATGTCCCACAGCCGCAATTACTATAAACTCGTTGATTACGACTGAGCAAGACACCTGTATCTTGTGCTGTGCCTGTGTAAAAAGCTGTCCAACAAATGCAAGAGTCATGGACCTTCCGCGTATAAAGAACGTCTCAGAGTGGTTATACACGAACTTCAGCAAGAGAAAAGAACCAGAAACATATATATAATTCCACATGCAGCACACACGTACGCTAACAACAAGACGAGACCATATAGCGCGTGCTTTAGATATGGTTAAAGAAAGATTGAATTCGGGTGAGAATCCGATAAAGATCTTGGAAATCTGTAGAAAGGGTGTTGAAATAGTAGTTAAACGTTTTGAGGAATTTTTTAGTAATTTGTTTTTTAAAAAAAGGCAAAAAATGGGAGTTAGGGAAGTTTCTATTCCTGTATATTGTTTATGATTCCTTCTGCTTCTGTAATTAGATAGTTTGCTTGCTCCAAAGTTAGTCTATTGCTATTTAATAAGGATTCAACCTGGCTTATGAAATCCGTTAACTTCATTATTGCTCCTTTCTCTTTACCAATGTTCAAAAGATGAATCGCTTCTTTCAGCTTAGATGTGAGACTGTTTTTAGTTCCCTTTGGCAGTTTCCAACTTTCAATGGTTTCGATTAATCTTTGTGTGCGTTCTTCTGGTGTAAGGACTGTGATTATGACCTCGTCGACTGCGCTGTTTCCTGCCGTGTCACTGACGGTCAAGGTGACTGAATAGATTCCTGGGGCTGTAAAGGCGTATGTTGGATTTACACCCATCAGGATTTGCGGGGTCACATCCATGAACTTCCAAACGTAACTTACTATTCCAACGTTGTCAGAGGAGCCACTACCATCAAAAGCCATCGCAGTATCTTCGGGCACTGTC
>CP070659.1:274525-279269 GCA_020355125.1 Candidatus Bathyarchaeota archaeon | reverse complement strand
TGTAGGATACCTTATTTACGAGCCACTCATACTTGGAGTGCCATCTCTACAGAAATCCTAACAAACATGTTGAAAAAGTATTTTACGACCGTCCGCGATCTCCAGGTGAGTACAGTGATGGTTGTTTTTTATTTCATTTCAAAGTGCGTGTTCTAATTTTTTCAGCTACCTTTTTTCCAAAGTTACGGCATTCTTCTAATCCCTTTTCGTTTGGTTTATTCTTGATCCGTAGTGGTGGATGTATTACGTTCATTTCAAATCGTTTCACCATGATTTCTAGGATCATGTTTGGCGCCTCGCCACTCCATCCATACGATCCAAATGTGGCTCCTATCTTTTCTTTTAAACTAACTCCTTTGCTAGCAGTGTCCTCAAATAACGTTTTAATGCTCCTCGTCATATCGCGATGATACGTTGGCATACCAACGATAAAAGCATCCGCTTCTCCTAATTCCTCAGGCGTCGCTTCAAAATCGATCTTCAAAGTTGAATCTATTTCTTGAACCTCTTTGGCGCCTTCAAAGACCGCTCTTGCCATTAGTTCCGTATTCCCAGTTCTACTATAATACAAAATTAACAATTTTGCCATTTCTTAACACACTTTATAATACAATATTGGTTTAAGCGCTTTTCTTTATTAACAATCTTGCTTTCACCTTCATAACTCATATTATTTACTGGTAACTGTAGGTTACGATCAGGGAAAAAATTGAGGAGCAGCTTAGCAAAATCCTATTATATGATGACAGGTTGGTTGTTGCAACGTCATAAATTATGTTTTTTAGCCAAGAGACTATTAAAGAAAATAGATCCGCTTGTCATTTCTACACTATCTGTAGATTAACGCGTAACATTCTTCATTCAGCTATCACAACGATTACTAGCCGTAAGCTCCTTCTTAGCACTAAGAAACCTATATACGCTCAGTTGTGGTTTATTACTACATATGAGGAAAGCTAGATGTGCTTTAACTATCGCGGGTTCTGATTCTGGCGGCGGAGCAGGTATTCAAGCAGATCTCAAAACCTTTGCATCCCTGGGCGTTCATGGATTATCAGCTATTACTTCTATTACAGCACAAAACACCATCGCTGTGAATGCAATTCTAGATGTCAGTCCCAACATGGTGATGGCACAGATTGACGCTGTGGTTGAAGACATTGGAGTCGATGCTGCTAAAACAGGAATGCTTCATACTGGCGATATCATTAAAGTTGTCGCCTCAGAAATTGAAAAACATGGTTTTCCAACAGTTGTTGACCCCGTGATGGTGGCTAAGAGCGGCGCTAAATTGCTACATCAAACCGCGATCAAAACAATGATCATGGCTCTTCTACCTTTAGCAACCATAACAACACCTAATGCTAGAGAGGCTGAAGCCATTTCAGGAATAACAATTAGAACCCTTGACGATGCTAAAGCCGCGGCAAAGGAAATATACCATATGGGGCCAAAGGCAGTTGTGGTAAAAGGCGGCCACATTCCGGGACCTGAAGTCACCGATATTTTGTATTTCAAAGATAAGATTAAATTTTTCAAAGCAAAAAGACTAAAAACCAAGACAACACATGGTACAGGATGTAGTTTCTCCTCTGCTATAGCCGCTGAACTTGCTAAAGGAACACCTATCGTGGAAGCGGTTAGCATTGCAAAGGAATTTATATACACAGCTATACAATTTGGCTTAGAAATTGGTCAAGGCTATGGACCGGTTAATCCTTTAGTTGACCTGTATAACGAAGGGAAAAAATACTACGTAATTCAACACGTTAATTCCGCAATTGCACTATTGGAAGCCAACCACGAGGTTTCTGCGCTGATTCCTGAATGCCAAACCAATATAGTCATGGCGTTACCTTTTGCGCGAAATCATCTCGATGTGATTGGTATCCCTGGAAGAATCGTCAAAGTCAGCAATAGGGTGAAAGCCTCTTCATGTCCAGAATTTGGAGCCTCAAAACATGTAGCAAATACGGTATTAGTAGCAATGAAACACGATACATCGATACGATCTGGAATGAACATTCGCTATTCTAAACGAATTGTAGAGATTTGTGAGAAGATGGGCCTTCTTGTTTCGTCTTAAGATCGGAAAAAAGAACCTTTGAAGAGTAAGAGGGTTGAAGGAATGACCACATCATGGGGTGCTGCTCAAGCCATTGAAAAAATGGGTAAAGTTCCTCAAGTCATCTACCACACTGGTGATTGGGGAAAAGAACCCATGATCACTCTTTTAAACAAAACTCCAGTTAAAGTTGCACAACTCGCAATAAAGATTGCAAAAGAATTCCATAGCTCTTCGTAATAACGAACTCCATTCGTTGACTAGGAAGATAAGAATTTGGCCATAGAACATACTTTCCGAACCCTGTTAGGGAAAAAAGTGTTAATTACAGGTGATGTAGGAGCTGGAAAATCCAAATTGACTTTAACTCTCTTAATGCAGGCCATTAATTCAAGTTTTCGTGAAAAAATCACTGTACTCGATATGGCTCCTGTTTTTACCAAAATCAAAGGCATAAAAGCTGGTGGAAAGTTAAAGATCTCGCATGAACATGGTAAAATCCGGTATTTATCAACTCCAAGAATTGAAACTCCTCGGCTAAGTGCAAAATCAGCCTACGAGTTGCTATATCTAGTCAATTTAAATAAAAAGCGGATTAGACCACTAATATCAAAATACCTTAAAAAACCTTCACCTATACTCTTTGTAAACGATATATCCATCTATCTCCAGTCAGGGAAGTATAAGCCAATCCAAGATATTCTGAAAATGGCTGAAACCTTTATCGCGAATGGATATTATGGACAAACCCTTCGGTCAGATTTTGGAACTGAGGTTTCAAATATTGAAAGAAGATTAATGAAAAAACTGGCCAACACAGTAGATCTAGTAATAAGTTTATAGCGCACGCTTCTAGCATACACACTAAATAGTACCTTACTCCTTTAAGAGGGTAAATACACCCGTTTTGATGAGGATCTCTAGGATAATGAAGCCGAATATGGCACCCGGTATGCAGCTGAAGGACCATCCTATCCAAACAGGAATGAGGAACATTTCCCTACCTGCTATAGGTGCAAAGACATAAACTGCAAGGGTACCTCCGATAAAAATCGTCCCCATGGGCTCGATCAGAGCTGCTAATTCAGGATGTTTATGGTTAATTTTCTTTAAAAATAAATGAAAGAGACCAACTATTACCCCCCCAGAGAGTCCTCCAGGAATAGAAAAAATTGTCCCAATCCCCATACTCATCCGTATTACCCCTACAAAAAGGGCTATAACAGCTGCCCAAATGGGACCAAGTAGAACTCCAGCTACTGCATTTATCATGTGTTGTCCTGGATACGCTTTAGATCCCAACACTGGAAACCAGAAGAAAGGCGCAATAACTACTCCTAAAGCTATAAGTAGAGCTACTAATGAAATTTGTTTAATATTTCCCAATCTCCAACACCCTTTCAAAACATTCAGGGATATGACACATACTAACTATTTTTTTTTGGAGGTTTCTTAGCATTTCCTTGTTGAACAACAGTGTCAATAGCTTTTTGGATCTCGCTTTGATCGCCAAGATAGTATTTTCCAATAGGATTCAATTCGATATCAAGATTATAAACAAGAGGTATACCCGTTGGGATATTAACTTTTAATATCTCGTCTGCAGTTTTTTTCTCAAGACACATAATGAGCCCTCTCAAACTATTACCATGAGCCACTATTAACGTTCTTTTATTAGCCTTTATAGCAGGAGCTATTATCTCACGCCAATAAGGTAAAAATCTTAATACCGTATCGTGTAAGGATTCTGTCACAGGAATATTTTTTTTATTGATACCCATATATTGGGGATCATTACCAGGAAATCTTTCATCAGCTTTATCTAAGGCAGGAGGCTTAATATCATAACTTCGCCTCCATAAAAGTACTTGATTTTCACCATATTTTGCTGCCATCTCTGCTTTATTCATTCCTTGTAAACAACCATAATGACGCTCGTTTAACCTCCATGAACAATGTACGGGAATCCACATTAAATCCATTTCGTCTAGAACAATCCATGTTGTTCTAATCGCTCTTTTTAACACTGATGTAAAAACGATATCGAAAGAAAAATGCTTTTCTTTTAGAATAAGGCCTGCTTTTTTTGCTTCAAGTTTTCCCTTTTCTGATAAATCAACATCTGTCCATCCAGTAAACTTATTCTCTTTGTTCCAAATGCTCTCTCCATGCCTTAAGAGAACTAACTGGATCATTTGACAACACCTAACTTAGAAACGATATGATGTATTTTAAAGTATAATTTGCTATAACTATTTATGAAATTACATATGTAGGATTTATTTTCCTCTTATTCGATTCACTATATAGCAGTAGTTAACTAAGTAAGTAAATAATTTTTGTACTTTCACGCACGCACACATTAATGCCAACCCACTAAATGAAAAAGTCAAACCTACGTAAAAAGGAACGGAGTTCAATTTCAGCGTGCGCGCGCGCTACTCAATCTTTTTTATGTTAAAAATGCTACTATTATTATCAATAGCTTATTATTGTGTGAGTTACGAATAGATAATAGGAGTATGGTTTAATGGTTTCGCTTCGAGAGATGTATCGACGGGTTTACAGTGGGCCCCTCGTGACGCAGAAAGACTTCTTCAGCCTTGACCACTTCCTCCACCCTCTCCAGGCATTGGCGAAAGAGTATGGTATCACGCGGGATCCGAACGACTACGTGCC
>CP070659.1:271797-274425 GCA_020355125.1 Candidatus Bathyarchaeota archaeon | reverse complement strand
AAGCACAGAAACGCATTAGAATGAAAGCAAAAACTGCAATGGAAAACATTAACGAGATCAAGCCATATACACTTGATTCACCCTATACGCTTGAAATCGAGACAACGGATCCCTCGTATGCTCAGCGATTATCTCTTCTTCCAAGATCAAAATATGATGGGAATAGAACGGTTCGCTATATCTCTGATGATTTCTTAGAGAGTCATCGTGCTTTTCTCGCTATGGTTTTCCTTGCTAAATCAATATTGCCTTAATGATTCGCGAGTGCGATAGTGTGTTACCTAAGAGCAATTCATTTTTTCAAAACCGTATTGAAAGTTTAGGATAGAGTAGTCGTTGTCTGGAAAAGCTTTTTCTATAATTATTAGAGGTGGCGTTATAATTGATGGCACAGGGAATCCATGGTATAAGGCTGACGTAGGGATAACGGATGAGCAGATAACAAAAATAGGTGCAATCAATGCTTCAGCTCAGATCAATATAGATGCTAAAGGATTGGTTGTTGCACCCGGGTTTATCGATATGCATAGCCACTCTGATTTAGCAGTTTTGAACGATCCCTTTTCTGAGGCTAAAATTCGTCAAGGTGTTACAACAGAAGTAGTAGGGCAAGATGGATTATCGGTAGCGCCAGTAAGGGATGGTTTTAAGCCAATTTTTAAGAAATTTTTAGCGGGTTTAGCTGGAGAGCTTAAAGAGTGGAAGTGGAATACTGTAGGGAAGTATTTGGATAGAATTGAAGAGAAAGGAACCGCTGTTAATATAGCTACGTTGGTTGGCCATGGTACGATAAGAGCTTTCGTTATGGGTTTTGAAAACCGAAAAGCTTCAATAAAAGAGTTAGTGCACATGAAACAACTAGTTGAGGAATCTATGGTGGAGGGTGCCTTTGGTCTTTCCACAGGTTTAATTTATGCTCCATGCAACTATGCTGAAATTCACGAGCTTATTGAATTATCGAAAAGTGCTGCAAAACATAATGGAATTTTTGTTATTCACCTCAGAAATGAGGGCGAGAAAATTCTTAATGCGTTGAAAGAGGCGTTCACGATTGGTGAGAAGGCTAGGCTTCCAATCCATGTTTCTCACCATAAGGTAGTGGGTAAAGAAAATTGGGGTATGGTGAAGGAAACGTTAAAAATGATTGATAAGGGAAGAGAAAAAGGATTGGATATTACTTGTGACCAATATCCTTACACCGCAGGAAGCACTATGCTTTCGGCGTTGATTCCGCCCTGGGCTCACCAAGGAGGAGTAGAAAAACTACTCGAACGATTAAAAGACATAGAAGTACGAACGAAACTTAAAAAAGACATGAAAGAAGGATTGCCAGACTGGGTTGGTTACCCCAAAGTGGCGGGGTGGGAAAATATTCGCATTACCTACTGTAAAAAGAACAAAGATCTTGAAGGAAAAAATATTGCAGAAATAGCTCGACAAAGAGGAGAAAATCCCTTTGATACGACTTTTAATCTCTTAATTGAAGAAGACGCTTCCCCATCGATGGTAATTTTTCATATTAACGAAAATGATATGTTCACTGTGATGAAACACCCATGCGTTATGATATCTACAGATGGGCTTCTCTGCGGAAAACCTCATCCTAGGGCTTATGGAACGTATCCAAGAATCTTAGGAAGATATGTTCGTGAGTACAAGAAGTTGAAGCTTGAAGAAGCGATCCAGAAAATGACGTCCCTTCCAGCTCAGAGATTAAACCTTCAAGACAGAGGTCTTCTAAAAGAAAATATGTATGCTGATATAACTATCTTTAACGCCAAGAAGATTGTAGATAAAAGTACTTTCGATGACCCTCATATATTTCCTGAGGGAGTCCGTTATGTTATGGTTAATGGAAAAATTGTTCTAGAAAAAGGAAAACGAAGTCAAATCTTATCAGGCATGGTGATAAGACACAAAAAGTAAGTATATTGATTGTTCACTAACTAGCACTAAAAACGAACTTGTGCTCATGCGCGCGAGGTCTGGCGCACGCTAATTTTTAGTCAGGTAGGGGTGGCTCTTACACGCTTTTCAAGTAGACTTCTTTTTTGAGCGTATTGTTATGCCGTTTTGCCCCTCGCCTGATGAATTCCACCATGTTTTTTCAATACAGGGTGGGACTGATGAGTTCCTTCTTCCTTTGCTACACAATTGTTTCCAGTTCGCAGTTAATGGTTTTTTTGGCATCAGTTTTGAGATCCTTCGGTAAATCGTTTAGCTTATCTCACATATCTACTGACTGTTAATAGGGGGTGTAGAGTTCTTTGTCTGCGCGTTGCACGATCTCGCGGAGCGCGCGTTTGACGTCCTTGTCAACGGGTTTCGGCGCGTGGTTGGCGAGGAGGTCGTCGACTTTCTCGCAGGCCATCGTGAAGAGGTCTTTCCGCCCCTTCTCCTCCCAGGTCTGATAGAAGTCGCGATTAAACAGTTCCGCCATCCAAATGTAATTCCGGTGCGCGAAGGTATGTTTCTGACCTAGGAAATGGCCGCCTGGTCCCACTTTATGAATTGTGTCCAGTGCTAACGTCTCGTCGGAGACCTCAACGCCCTTTACGGCTCGTTTCACCGCCTTCCCGATCTCGTTGTCAATTACGTACTGTTCCAGACTCACCGCCATTCCTGTTT
>CP070659.1:264160-271697 GCA_020355125.1 Candidatus Bathyarchaeota archaeon | reverse complement strand
TCTACGACGATGTGGGACCCGAAAAAATCGAAGGAAAAATCAAGAAGCGTCTCGAACCCCTCACGGTCGCCTCCCATTATGGCTGCCACTATCTAAAGCCCTCCCACGTATATAGCAAAGAGGAGGATCCAGAGTTTCCAAGTTCCTTAGACGAGCTCGTAGCCCTCACAGGAGCGAAGAGTGTGGACTACGAAGAAAAAACCCAGTGCTGTGGAGGAAACATACTGGGCGTCGACGACAATATTACCTTTAATATTGCGAGTCGAAAACTTGATCACATAAAAGCTACAGCGGTTGATGGGATGAACCTCATCTGTCCGTTGTGCAACATCATCTATGATCGAAACCAGCGCATAATCGAACGACGGCTTAACAAAAGTTATGGGATTCCAGTTCTATTCTATCCCCAGATTCTTGGGCTCGCGCTTGGCCTTCCCCCGGAAGAATTAGGCTTTCAAATGAATCGGGTGACCGTGTCTAACCTTCTGAGCAAAATATGACCCCTGTTTCTCAACTAAAGAGGAAGGAACAAGATGGAAGAGAAAGAGGAAGTAAAAACCTTTAACGATCTTCGAAGCGAAGTCGTCGACAGGAACCTATGTGGGAAATGTGGGGGATGTTACTCCTTTTGTTCAGCGGGCAAATTAAATGCTTTAGAGATGGGCGAAAATGATCTGCCAGAGTATAGTGATGAGGAAAAATGCCTCAAATGCGGCATCTGCTATCTGATTTGTCCCCAAATAAACGCTTTAAACGATGAGCTCAAGGCTCGATTCGGATGGAAACCCCCCATCGGCTTCTATCAGCACATTTCTTCTGCACGAACCACGGATCAGAACGTGATAAACGTCTGCACTGATGGAGGAGTTGTAACGTCCCTCCTGCTTCACTTATTGGACCAGAATCTCATTGAGGGAGCGATCGTCTCAAAGAAGAAGGGCCCATTCGCGAGAGAACCCATCATCGCTTTGACCCGTGACGACATTATCGCAGCGGCGGGCTCACAATACACCGAATCCTTCCATTTAGAGGAATTGGGCGGACAATACAACACTTATTCACCTATCCTTCCGGAAGTTAAAAGCTTAGAGAGAAAATATCTGAGAAATATTGCCGTGGTGGGCACCCCATGCCAGATTAACACAATTAAAAAAATGCAATGCTTAGGCATTTTACCTGCCCACATGGTGGAGTACACCATCGGTCTCTTCTGCATCGAAAATTTTTCCTTTAACGACCTCACTAAAAAACGTCTTGAAAAACGACTCGACATCGAGTTATCCGATATCCAGAAGCTCAACATCAAGGACGATTTCATCATTACACTAAATAACGGTATAATGGTTCACGTTCCCTTAGAAGAGGTCGATATGGTGGCAAGGCCCGCCTGCCTAGCCTGTTCAGACTTCGCAAACGAGTATGCAGATATTTCCGTGGGAGGTTTAGGATCTTTAGACGGGTATACAACAACGGTCGTAAGGACGGATAAAGGTGCAGCGCTGTTTAGAAATGCTCTCAACCAAGGATACATAGAGGAAGCCGTGTACAGAAACGCTGACGAGCGAAAAATCGAGAAAACAAAGATGCTGGCAAAGATCGCCGCATTTTCAACGAGAAAACGATTACGTGCCGAACAACGGTTGAAAACAGAAGGAGTCGACCATGATGAAAGTTGAGAGTAAGAAACCCGTATTGATTATTGGAGGTGGAGTCGCGGGAATTCAAGCCGCCATTGATCTTGGCGATATGGGAGTCAAGGTGCACTTGGTTGAGACGAAGCCAAGCATTGGAGGCAGGATGGCGCAGCTCGATAAAACCTTCCCAACGAATGACTGCTCCATCTGTATCCTCGCCCCAAAGATGGTTGAATGCGCCAGACACCCCAATATAACCTTACATACTTATTCCGAGGTCAAGGAAGTTGTCGGGTCGATGGGCGATTTCTCAGTGAAACTGCTGAAGAAAGCGCGGTTTGTTAATGAGAAGGAATGTATTGGCTGTGGCGACTGCGTCACCAAATGTCCTGTCAGGGTTCCCGATGAGTTTGATATGGAGTTGAGAAGAAGGGGCGCCATCTATCTCTATTTCCTCCAAGCTATCCCGATGGTGATGACCATAGATAGGGATCACTGTTTATACCTAACCAGAGGCGTCTGCCGGATTTGTGAAAAGATATGCACGAGGGAAGCGATCGACTTTGAGCAAACAGATGCCGAAATAGATCTGAACGTAGGAGCGATCATCGTAACCGTTGGATTCGATCCCTTTGATCCAACCAGTCTTTCCGAGTTCGGGTATAAACGGCATCGAAACGTGATTACGGCCCTTGAGTATGAAAGACTGATCTGCGCGACTGGACCGACAGGGGGACAGCTAATAAGACTCTCTGACAGAAAACCAGTAAAGACGATCGCCTTTATACAATGTGTCGGTTCACGAGACGTGAAAAATAATCCATACTGCTCAACAGTCTGTTGTATGCATGCGGCTAAAGAAGCCCTCTTAGCGCGAGAACATGATCCCAATGTTCAATCATATATTTTTTCTATGGATGTAAGAGCCCATGGCAAAGGTTTTCAACAATACATCGCACGGGGTGAGAAAGAGTATGGGATCAGATACGTTAGAGGACGAGTAGCGAAGATCTCAGAAAACCTAGAAGGGAATCCAATCATTTGGTATGAAGAAACGTTCGGCTCGATCGTAGAGAAGATGGAGGTGGATCTCGCTGTCTTAGCAACAAGCTTTGTCCCTCGATCGGATACAAAAGAATTGGCAGCGGTTCTTGGCGTTGAGTTGGATCACTATGGCTTCTTCAAGACAGCCCGCCTCGCCCCTTTTGATTCGACCCGAAAGGGCATTTTTGTATGTGGGTGCTGTCGGGAGCCTGTCGATATACCTGAATCCGTTGCCCAAGCCAGCGGTGCCGCGGCTAAGGCGGCAGAGATTGTTACAGGAGACCAATCGTGATGGAAGAAGCTAAAATCGGTGTCTTCGTATGTCGTTGTGGGACGAACATCGGAGGCTATTTAGATGTTCCGGCGCTAGTAAAATATTCTAAAGGGTTGCCGAACGTAGTCTGCGCTCAGGAGAACCTCTATACCTGTTCAGAAGCAGGGCTAAACGAGATAAAGGAGGCCATCAGTGATCACCAGTTAAACCGAGTGATTGTAGCTTCGTGCACTCCTAGAACCCATGAGCCTCTCTTCCGAAATACATGCAAAGAGGCGGGGTTAAATCCCTATCTCTTTGAATTCGTGAATATTAGGGATCAATGTTCATGGGTGCACATGCACGAGACAGAAAAGGCAACGGAGAAAGCGAAAGATTTGATCAGAATGGGGGTGGCGAGAGCTAAACTCTTGGAGCCCCAGGAAGAAATCGAGGTAGATGTGATTCCATCCGCTTTGGTTATAGGAGGCGGAATAGCAGGGATGACGTGTGCTCTGAGTTTGGCTGATCGCGGATTTGAGGTCACGCTGGTGGAAAGGGAAGAGAAGCTCGGTGGCATGTTAAGGAAGTTATATAAGTTATATTCTGCCCAAACCGATGCTTCGCAACTCATTGAAGCAAAGATAGGGGAGATTGAAAAACACAGAAACATAGAAGTCCTTACCTCTGCAACTGTTACAGAGGTCAAAGGATTCTATGGAAACTACGATGTAACCATCCAACAGGAAAGGAAAAATGTTCCCTTTCGAGTAGGAGTGATAGTTGTAGCGATCGGTGCTGAGGAGTTTAAACCCGTTGGAATGTATGGCTACGACGGAATCCAGATAGTGACCCAGCTTGAATTAGAAGAGATGTTAAAGGAAGATCGAGTCAAAGCACATTCTATTGTAATGATTCAATGCGTTGGAGCGAGGGATGAGAAGAGAAGCTATTGCGCAAAGGTCTGTTGCATGACTGCGTTGAACAACGCGATGATAATCTCGGAACGGAATCCTAAGGCCCAAATCTTCATGCTTTATCGGGATTTGCAGACTTATGGCACGATATATGAGGACCTGTATAAGAAAGCGAGGGAGAAGGGGATAATATTTGTGAAATATTCGCCCCAAAATCCGCCCATCGTGGATAAAGGAATGGTGAAGGTCTTTGATGAATTTCTAGGTGAAGAATTGCGTTTACCCTACGAGTTAGTCGTGCTATCGACGCCTATGGTTGCTCATCCCGATTCTGGAGAATTAGCGAAGATATTGAAGGTCCCCATCGACGAATACGGATTCTTTCTTGAAGCTCATGTGAAGCTCAGGCCACTTGACTTCGCGACAGATGGCGTCTACGTATGTGGTTCAGCTCACTGGCCTGTAACAGTAGACGAAAGCATCGTTCAGGGATACGGTGCGGCATCACGGGCTTCGATACCGATGTCAAGGAGACGTGTGGTGTCTGAGCCAATTGTCTCGTTTGTAGATGAAGAGAGCTGTATTGGCTGTGGTTTATGTGAGATGATCTGCCCCTTCAAGGCAATTCAGATAGAAGAAACGCCAAAGGGCAAGATTGCAAAAACCATTGTTGCATCGTGTAAGGGATGCGGAACCTGTGGAGCCGCATGTCCGCAAAAGGCCATTACAATGCGCCACTTTAAAGATGAGCAGATGTTGGCTGAGATAGTTGCCCTGATGGAGCGGAAGTGATGGAGGAAGAGTAAGTATGTCCGATCAAGAAAGGTTTGAGCCCCATATTTTGGGTTTTCTCTGTAATTGGTGCAGCTATGCCGGCGCAGATCTGGCTGGAGTCAGTCGATTCCAATATCCAACAAATTTGAGAGTCATCAGGGTAATGTGCTCCGGTCGAGTGGACCCCGCACTCGTACTAGACGCGCTTATATGGGGAATAGATGGTATCGTGATCCTGGGGTGTCACCCTGGAGATTGTCATTACCTTACAGGAAACTACTACACGGAGAAAAGGATGAGGACATTACAAAAGGTCCTTGATATGATTGGAGTGAAGCCAGAGCGACTAATCGTGGATTGGGTATCCGCGTCTGAGGGCGAAAGATTTGCCAACTTAATTGGAGATTTCACTGAAAAAATAGTTGAGCTCGGGCCCCTTACTGAGGATCTCCCGCCAGAAGAGCTTCGGACGCGTTTGTTGGCGGCAAGAGACGCCCTCTCCCAGCAAAGGATGAGATGGCTGGTGAACCGGGAAAAAGAACTGTTGGAGAAAGGAGACGTCTTTGGGGAGCAGGTGGACGAAGCCGAGTTCCACGAAGTAAAATTCGAAGCCTTGGCTAGAGAATATGAGAAGAATAGGATCCTCCACTCTATCAGTGATCAGGTTCTCTCTGTCCAAGAAATAGCTAAAACGACAGCCATCCCACCAAGAGAAGTCTTAAAGAACCTTATAGCCATGGAGCAAAAGGGATTAGTTACGGTATCGAGAATCGACGGTGTAAACCCTAAATACAGAAGATTGGGGGGAGGAGAAAGCTTATGAATAACACAAATCAACCTGAAAAACTCATAGCCGCAGTCTTGGTCGTCGGCGGCGGGATTGGAGGGACGCAGGCGTCACTAGATCTAGCTGAATCTGGCTTTAAAGTCTATCTCGTTGATTCGTCGCCGAGCATCGGTGGAGTGATGGCGCAACTGGACAAGACTTTCCCGACCAACGACTGCGCCATGTGTATATTAGCCCCAAAGCTTGTAGACTGTGGAAGACACCGAAATATTGAAGTGTTAACCTACTCTGAGGTTGCAGGGATCTCCGGAGACCTTGGTAACTTCACAGTATCGATTAGAGAATGGCCAAGATACGTGGATGCCGAAAAGTGTAATGGATGCGGACTGTGTGCCCAACATTGTCCAGTCAATGCTATAGATAGCTTCAACAAAGGGTTGAGTGAAAGACCAGCGGTATATATAGACTACCCCCAAGCGGTCCCCATTACATATGTGATTGACAGAACGAAGTGTATAGGATGCGGCCTCTGCGAGAACATCTGTCTAGCTGAAGCAGTTAACTATTCAGATCAAGAAAAGGAGACGCAGATTAAAGTTGGGTCAGTCATCTTAGCACCCGGAGCTGAAGAATTCGATGCCCGATTGAAGAGCGAGTATGGCTACGATCGATATCCAAATGTTGTGACGAGTATAGAGTTTGAACGGATCCTTAGCGCGTCTGGACCGTTTAGGGGTAGAATTCAGAGGCCTTCTGAGGGAAACATTCCGCGAAAGGTTGCGTTTATACAGTGCGTCGGCTCCCGGGATGTGACGTGTGGAAACGAGTATTGCTCATCGGTCTGTTGCATGTACGCAGCGAAGGAAGCTGTGATCGCGAAGGAACATATGAATCAAATCGAGCCCACGATCTTCTACATGGACATGCGGGCACACGGGAAAGACTTCGACAAGTACATCGATAGGGCAAAGAACGAATATGGGGTAAAATTCGTCAGGTGTCGAATAGCAGCCGTAGAGGAGATTCCACACAGTCAAGATTTGAGCATAAAATATGAGACTGAAGATGGAAAGCTACTTCAAGAAGAGTTCAACCTAGTCGTTCTCTCTGTTGGGTTCAAGCCTTCGGATAATGTCAAAAAAATGGCAAATATTCTAGGAGTGGAGTTGAACGCCTATGGATTCTGTGCGACGCCAGCGTTTGACCCTCTCAAAACCTCGAAGCCGGGAATCTTCGTCTGCGGCGTATTCGCGTCGCCAAAGGATATTCCGGAAACAGTAGCACAGGCGAGTGCAGCTGCATCACGTGTAGGTGCTCTGCTTGCACCCGTAAGAGGGGGGTTAGTGAAAGAAAAAGAGTACGCACAGGAAGTAGACATAAGGGATCAGCCGCCTCGAATAGGTGTCTTCGTCTGCCACTGTGGAGTGAACATCGGAGGCGTCGTTGACGTCCCCAGCGTAGTAGAGTACACGAAGACCCTTCCCAACGTCATCTATGCCGAACACAACCTCTACACCTGCTCATCAGACACCCAAGAAACCATCAAAACCATCATCACTGAGCAGGGATTGAACAGAGTTGTAGTGGCCTCATGCACCCCACGAACCCACGAACCCCTCTTCCAAGAAACCATCAGAGAAGCCGGATTAAACCGATACCTCTTCGAAATGGCAAACATCCGGGACCAGTGCTCATGGGTCCACATGCACCTCCCCGACGCCGCGACGGAAAAAGCAAAAGACCTCATCCGGATGGCCGTGACCAAAGCCCGACTCCTATACCCCCTCGAACGGCTTCCGCTAAACGTGACCAGCCGCGGCTTAGTCATCGGCGGAGGCATCTCCGGCATGAATTCAGCGTTAGCCCTCGCTGAAGAGGGATTCGAAACCTATTTAATCGAAAAGGAACCAGAGCTAGGAGGCTTTGCCCGGAACCTACGGTACACGTTAAAGGGAAACGATATACAGGAATACCTGAGAACGTTGATCGAGAAGGTACAGACGAATAAACTGATACATACCTTCCTCGGCGCAGACATCGCAGATATTTCAGGGTACGTTGGAAACTTCGAAACCCGCATCACCGACATACAAGGTGAAGAGAAAAAGATGGAGCACGGGATCGTAAT
>CP070659.1:261218-264060 GCA_020355125.1 Candidatus Bathyarchaeota archaeon | reverse complement strand
TATTTTGGCATGTAAAAATAGACGCGAATTCTGAGGGGCAACTCATTATTCTTTGTCCACTTTTGATATATCCTAAATACTTCAAGTCCAGGCATATCGTGAATTGATGTAACGCCTTGCTGAACGAAATCCCTCATCATTATATCTCTAAGAGCGTCTTCAATCTGCTCATACGTGAATTTTGGAAGTGGAAGAAGTTCTCCAGCTTCGCGTATTATTCCTATAGGCTCTCCTGTCGCTGAATCCTTCTCAATCAATGCCATACGTCCGGGAAGCTTAACGTGTTCTGGAGTTTCTTTCGTTATCCCGGCTTGCAACAAAGCCTTACTATTCACTATGCAGATATGGGGACCGGAAAACAAGGCTGCAGGATGATCAGGTAAAACTTCATCGAGTTCAAGTTTAGTGGGATATCTTTTCTCTCGATATTTATGATTAAGGTGGAAACTGCCCCAACCTACAATCCATTCACCTTGGGGAGTCTCTTTGGCTCTCTTCTTCAACAATTTAAAAACATCTTTGAGGGAGTTTAATGGAGGCACATGAATCGGTTCTCGATACTTGAGATTTATTGCTAATAGTTGGAAATGAATGTGCGAGTCGATGAAACCGGGAAGTACCGCTCTACCCTTTACATCAATTATATGAGTATCCTTGTCAATAAGCTTCTCGATCTCCTTTCTTGTACCTACCTTAAGAATAATAGTATCTTTGATTGCTACCGCTTCGGAGATGGAATTCATAGGATCAACAGTGATAATTTTTCCATTCAATATCACTATGTCTGCTCTATTTTTCGTATAATTCATAATTTTTCGCCCAAGAACTAATCTAATACAGCACGCGTTGCTACCTAACTTCACATTTCAAACGCATTGTTATCATGTAATGCGCTACGTTGTTAACTCGCGCTAGCTAACTAGCGCGCTATTATTGAAATTTTTCAGGTGAAGGGCGGCGTATCCACGTAGTTTGGAGAGGTTTACCTCCCCTATGAAACGTGTCATCATCGCCGTGATATCCTTTCCCTGAGGACCCCACTGTGCTGAGGACTGAACAGTGGTTGTAACATGTTCCGTATCCGTTAAGCTACGGTTAGTATGCGGTGTAGAGTTCTTTGTCTGCGCGTTGTACGATTTCGCGGAGCGCTCGCTTGATGTCGTTGTCTACGGGTTTCGGCGCGTGGTTGGCGAGGAGATCGTCGACTTTCTCGCAGGCCATCGTGAAGAGGTCTTTCCGCCCCTTCTCTTCCCAGGTCTGATAGAAGTCGCGATTGAACAGTTCCGCCATCCAAATGTAGTCCCGGTGCGCGAAGGTATGTTTCTGACCCAGGAAATGGCCTCCTGGACCCACTTTATGAATCGTGTCCAGTGCCAACGTCTCGTCAGATACCTCAACGCCTTTTACGGCCCGTTTCACCGCGTTCCCAATCTCGTTATCGATCACGTACTGTTCTAGACTCACTGCCATTCCTGTTTCGAGCATGCCAAGTCCGTAGATGTTCTGTCCCTTACTCGCCATCGCTGGCAGCAGTAAGGTGATGGTCGCCTCGTGGGCGGCCTGCTCATCCACGACCTTGGCGTCCGTCTAGGCACCCGCCACCGTACAATCCAAATCGTAATACTGCGCCATCTGCATCGCCATTGCGCTGATTAGCCCCATTTCGGGCGTCCCCACGGTACAGTAGCCCTTCCGCATATCAATTGTACACGAGGACGAACTGTGGCTACATGGAAGCCCGGGGTGAATCAGCTGCAGTAGCGTGATCAGGCTGACCAGTTCCGCGTTGTGGACGACCATGAGCCCTGGCAAGGTGATTGGCGCCGTGGCACCCGTCATCGCCTGACTTAAGCCGCCGCTTGGGAATCCGAGTTCAGCTCCCCACATCTGTCGTTCAAGGATTTCAAAAGCGTGCGTGAGTGGGGAATTAGGGCACCCACCACTCCTAATGCCAACTGCGTTCTTACGCAGCTCATCCACATCCATACCATAGTACGCACACGCCATCTCTATTTCATATTCGCGGACACGAGCCCGTCGACGCACCTTTTCTTCCTCAGTCTCCTCCACTTTCACATATCCTGCCGGCTGGATCACCGGATCCACAGGACAGTCACCCCTCGTCATCATCACCTCGTAGGCGTGTAGACCCGCCGTCCATCTAGGCATGTCGCTTGCATAAACCATAGTAGAAATGTAGTCAAGACTCTCTAAGGCGTCACCGATGATAATGACGTTTTTAATATCTCGTAGTGTGGAAGCGCGGGTGTGTCCATCTCGATCGGTTATCCTCGTTCCCTGTCCGAAGGGGCTGAACGTGACGTCTTTCTCTGGCAGTTCGACGAGGTCTGGTGTTTGCCGTGTATCGTATTTTGGTCGGTGTTTTCCACGTGCCTTCATCATACTTTCTTTCACGAGTTCTTCTGGAAACCGCGCGATCTTCGTCGTCCAGTCGACTTCGCAGCCGTTCGCGTCGAGAACCTTCAGCGCTTTATCGTGGAGGAATCGTGCACCAGTGTTTCGAAGCACGTTCAGGGTCGAAGCATGGATCTTATCGAGGTCATCTTTCGATAACAGCTCCAGCTTTTTTCCCAAATCTATAATCACCTCCCCTTACGCCGATTATGGATCGTTTCTCTCCTGTACTTCAAATCATCGCCCTACTGGGCTAACGATATAAGAAGAGGACATGTAAAATATTCGTTCGGGAACATAAATATATTAGCGCGCGTGCGCGCTGGTCCTCTGGTTATTATCATAAACATATAACTATTGCTTATAGAAAAATCCTATAATATACATGAATTTGGATTGCTGTTTGATCTTTTCAAGGATATTTTTT
>CP070659.1:257401-261118 GCA_020355125.1 Candidatus Bathyarchaeota archaeon | reverse complement strand
TCATCGGAAGAAATCTCTCTCTTCGACTTGCTTAAAGCTTCCATGAGGCAACGTCCAGATTATATCCTTGTTGGAGAGATCAGAGGAGAAGAAGCTTATACATTATTCCAAGCTATGTCAACAGGTCATTTAGGCCTTGCAACATTACACGCTGAATCTGTAGAAGCTGGTTTACGCAGATTAGAAACTGCGCCTATGAATATTCCTAGAATGATGGTTGCAGGATTAAATCTGGTCATTATTATGGCTAGAAGAGAGATAGAGGGTAAAGCTGTCAGAAAAGTGATAACTTGCTCAGAAGTTAAGGGACTTAAAGATGATGGCGAAATAGTTGTCGACCCCCTGTTTGAATGGAACGCAAAAGAAGATGTATGGCACTTACTCAATGAAAGCTATTACCTTCAGAAAGCAGCGAAGATGAGAGGAATTACAGTCGATGAAGCTAAAAATGATATTAGGATGCGTGCTGAAATACTGAACTTTCTCGCAGAAGAGGGCAAGAGGAGCTTCTCCGAGGTAACTCAAGTGATCAGAAACTATGTAACGGCGCCCGAAACCGTTCATGAATCTTTATCGGGAGCTTCATAGGAGACATTGCCTTGAAACTCCCTAAATTAAAGCTCCGAAGGCCAAAACGTACACGCATACTCCGAAGGCCAAAGATCGGAAGCTTTGATAAGATACGTAGCTTCAAGATTGGAAGCATTCATAATCTAGGCTATCGTATACTAGGTGACGCCCCGTCGAAATATTTCCCACTCTCAAACATGGTTAGAGCGAGCCTCAAAGTAGCGCATTTAAGACTCAGCCATATTATATACATAAGTTCTATGATTTTCTTCATGCTTATCGGCATGCTTGCAACGGCCATAATTGCGTTTCCACTAACATTTACACTAAGCCTTCTCGGTATCTTGCCTAACATCTGGTTTCTATATGCGATTGGAGCCACGCTCGGAGCTGGCGCTATAGTCTTGTTTGTTTTCCTTTATTACCCGCGATCAATATCTGGTGGCATGAAAACAGCGCTAGATAAAAACATTGTCTACATAACTAACTATATGTCCATATTAGCTGGCGCAGGAGTAACTACAGAGTCTATCTTTACATCGCTTGCAAAGAGAGGCGAAATATACAAAGTTCAAGAGAGTGCTAAGTCAATTGTGAGGGATATAGAAATTCTTGGCAAAGATATTATCGAAGCTGTCGATGATGAATGCACGAACACGCCCTCTAAAAAATTCACTAAATTATTGCGAGGTCTAAATGGTATTACTCGTACTGGAGGTAACCTCCAAAGGTATCTTACAGAAGCAGCTAGCCGCCAAATGGATACTCGTAGGAGAGAGCTTTCAAAGCTAGTAACACAACTCAATCTTGCCGCTGAAGCCTATGTTATTCTCGGTATTGCTTTTCCAGTAATTTTGACTACCTTACTATCGATGATGGGAGTATTTGGGGGCGAAGTTATAGCAGGTTTAAACCCAATACAAATCATGACGCTGATGACCTACGTGTTCTTTCCATTAGCAGCAATTGCTGTATTATTATTAATAGATGGGATGACTTCAAGTTGGTAAAACTAAAAATAAATCCAGAAAACGTACTATTCAATCGAAGATTTCAAATCGTAATGCTCCTTGCCTCAATATCGGCTGCGATAGTAGAAATAGCAATAGGGTACCTCCTCTTACTCACTCAAAGCATTTCCTTATTCACCTTCCATGTTTTCATAGCTATAGGTGTCATAATCGCTCTCATAGCACCCGCTATAATACTAATTTTTCAAGATAGACGGAGAAACCATATAGATAGTACTTTACCCCGAGTTTTGGAAGGGGTCTCCGAAGGGCTGCAGGCAGGGATGACACTCATAGAATCGATAGATGAAGTTTCAAAGCAGGATCACGGTTTTACAAGTAAAGAACTGAGGACAATGGTGGCTCAGATGTCATGGGGCATGCCCATTGAAAGCGCATTAGAGAACTTTGCTAGAAGAGTTGGAACTGACATGGCTAAAAAAACTACAGCGCTTCTATCAGCCGCTATCAACTTAGGAGGAGACCTTAAATCCCTTTTCAGATCTACGGCAGAATTTCTTCATAGAATATTGGATGCAAAAGACGAAAGAAATGAGCAGCTAAGACCTTATCTTTCGATCATCTATGTAACTCTTATTGTTTTCGTTGTAACTATGTATATGCTTTACCACAGCCTGTCAGGACTCTTCGAAATCCAAAGCAATATATTGAAAATCCAGATGACGCAGGATTAATTAAAGATTCTCCTGTTCGATCTGTCAGTATTAGAAGCATTATTTGGCGGATTGATTGCATCCAAGCTGAGCTCCGGCACAATCTATCCTGGTCTAAAACATTCGATAATCATGTTGCTTATCAACGTATCTTGCTTCGTATTGCTATTCTAACGTACACACACCGCAATAATCCTTTTTTTAACCTTTCATCGAATAGCGTGCGCTGGTGCCTATCATCGTACAGTGGTGTATTTGAAATCTATATTGACACTTCTATACTGTATTTAAGAATGAATAGTTTAGATCTTTTACAGGTAAAAGAACTAATCCAACCACCATAAATAATATCGGAAGGAGAATAATGACAAAAACAAAATACGACTATTACAAAACAAGAGAAGTCGAAGCATTAATGATGAATATTCTTGAAAAAAATGAAGATGTCAAACCAGTTTTTGACTTAGAATTCGGGTATCGATATCCAAGTGTCGAGAAAGCGATCAGCATGGACTCCGATAAAACGATCGGCTTCCTAGATAATCTGGTTAAAGTAGAGATCCTTAACAAACAAATGTACGATATGGAATTAAGATGCCCCTCCTGCAACAGCCCGAATACCTCTATAAATTACGTCTGTCCCAAATGCGCTTCTCCAGGCATCCGAAAAACAGTTTTACTAGAACATCATGACTGTGGATACATAGGAACCATAATTAATTTTGGTGAACCCCTTAGCTGCCCCAATTGTGGGAAACGTCTTGAAGACAATTATCGTAACGCAGGAAGCATTTACGAATGCTCTAATTGTAATCAACAGATTGAGACACCTTTTATTGATCATCGGTGCAGAAAATGTGGCCTCAAATTTTCGTTTGAAAACGCTATATATCAACCAAAATATGCCTACCTCCCAACAGATCTGACGAATAAAGAAATTGCCCAAGGGATTCTATACCTCAGCCAAGTAATGAAAATGTTTGAAGACCACGGATTCGCTAGAGACGCGAATTCGAGTGTCATTGGAGAGTCAGGCGCAGAACACATCTTTGATCTAGCGTTTGAAGGCCATGGATCGAAATTTTATGTCGACATAAAAGTTTCTCTAGATATGATGAATGATTTTGATATACTTAAAACCTATGGGAAGATCAGAGACGTCCAGACAGTGCTAGGCGATGTCGATGTCTTTACCCTTGTCATTCCAGGACTCGATACCGAAGCTGAAACATTAGAGAAGTCATATAATATCAATATAATTGCCGGAAAAAATCCTTCGGTAGTTCTCTCAAAACTAAAAACCATTCTAGCAGAAAAAATATCCACACTCCAAATGAAAACACCGCGCGCGCGTGTAAGAACGACAAGACGTCCTTCGATTTTTAAGGCTAAAGAAGAACCCAAGAAGAAAGAAGAGAAGGTAGCTGAGAAGAAAGAAGAGAAGGTAGCTGAGAAGAAAGAAG
>CP070659.1:254563-257301 GCA_020355125.1 Candidatus Bathyarchaeota archaeon | reverse complement strand
GAAGGATCTTTGGTGCAGATCTAATAAGAATGTGTGCTCCTTTCTCATACACAAGTCGTCCTACATAGAGAATTAACTTCTCATGAGGTTCTGCAAATTGATTTCTAAACTTATCCACATCGTAAGGTTCCACAAACTTGTTAATGTCTACTCCATTAGGAAAAGTAACAATATTTTCTTTAGGGATCGAAAGGTTACTACTAATATGGGAAGCCATATAATAACTACAACAGATAACTCTCCAAGCCTCGTGTGAAAACCATTTTTCAGTTTGATGAATCATTTTTTGGTAATTAGAATAGAGACCATTTCTTCGACCATATTCAGTTGAATGTATTGTAGCCACCATAGGGATCCGAAAAATATGCTTTAGGCTAATAGCTGATTTTGCTACAAGCCAATCATGGGCATGAATAATATCGATATCCCTTCTATTGTGTTTAAAAATTTCAATTTCTTTTCTAATCATGTTAGTGTTCATCATGAATGTCCAAGATGCAAAATCTGAAGCAGGAAACCTATACGAGTCTACCCTATATACCTGAACTCTATCTATCTTCTCGTATTCATCAGCTCCAGGAAAATCACAGGTAATTACATGAACATCGACACCTAATCTACTTAAGGCAAGGGATAAATCATAAACATGGGGAGCTATACCACCCACTATTCTAGGTGGAAATTCCCAGCTTAACATAATAACTTTGATGCTACGAGTCAATTTTTGTTACCTAAATTTTTAAAGGCTTCAATGGTCATCTTATAGTTTTTAATAACGTCGCTAGTCCATCCTGTGGTCATCATCGATGAAACAGCGATTTTATCTTTAGGAATCCCATGAAGGCGACGCACCTCTAGCTTCATCCAATTCGAAGACACTAGAACCCTGTCCGACTCAATGCTTCCTAACTTCTCTAAATGTTTGATAGAAATGTTCAAAGGATCATTTCTATAGAAGGACCGGTGATCTTCTAAACTATGTATAGTATAAATGAAGGGCAAATTAAACGCCTTCCTTAAGGAAGTGGCTGCATCGATACAAAGCCATTCATGGGCATCAATTAAATCGACTTCACCTTGTACCCAATAATAAATATCTGATGCTGCTCTGATAAATTCCGGAACAAGCGTTAGATCCCAAGTCAAAATACTAACATGAGATTTGACCTGGTTCGAAACCCTGTATATTTTGACGCCATCCGATCTATTTTCAAACCCAGTCCAATCGTTATGGAAAGTAACGATATAAACATCTACATCCTTTTTCACTAAACTAACTGCAAGTCGATCAACATACTGCGCTAAATCCCCAATAATCCTAGGGGGAAACTCCCACGAAAGAATGAGTATTCGCAAATAGATCACGTTTTATGTGAAAGACGAGCATACTTTAATAATCCCGATACCACTCAAGTAAAACCGTTTAAGCCCAATTTCATCTGTAAAACATTTGATATATCCCTGCTGCTCATGAAAAGTGAGAATTTTAAGAACGTGATCAATAGATAAATGGATAATTTTTGAGATTTCTTCTCCAGTTTTTGCTAAACCAGGTTTTACAACACATAGATTATGCAGGATTAGCAATATTTTATCTTGTAGTGGAAGATCTTTTTCATCCATTATCATCCAATCCAATAGAAATTACTATACGCTTAATTTTCTTAATAAAGTAAATAGTTTACCAAGTGAAATTTAACCAATCCAGTTTTTACAATAATTCATCAAATGCTTATTGGTTATTTGAAGCAATTTCTCCCTTAATAGTTTCCCTTTATATTTGCTTACGCTCCGTAATTTCTTCGCTAGTTTTTTATTCCGCAAGCTAAGTGAAGCCCATTCTTCAAAGTCTCTTCTATTGTTGTGAAACTCTATCGCCTTTATATCAATTTTTTCAAGAATCTTTATCAACCCTATTAAACTTAACGCGTTGAGCCCTGTGTAATTGTCTTCTCCGACGCCTGTATAAAATTTAAATGGTTCATTTGACGCCATAGAGAAAGCCCGTAATCTTTCCTCAAAATCGATTGCCTCACTTAAAGACGATATAAAAGCATCTACAGGACCGCTAAAGGGGCTAAAATAAGTGTGAACCTCGCCTGGACCCCCTCCTCCCGTATACATATAATATAAATGATCACTAATCTGAAAATATCTCCACAGCTTTGTAAGTTCTGGGTCTAATGATTCTTTGATCAAGGGTTCCATGTCTCTTATGGCTTTATAGTATGCCCATTGCATGGTGTTTCCAATCCAACAACTTGAATCCCTTCGAATATCACCCCAAGATATTGTTCCTTCAAGCTCAGGCACGTCGATAACGCCTACTGGTTCATTTTTCTGTACTACTTCTGAAGGGGTTGCCATTGTAAGTCCATTTCTACTAGTTAACTCTTTCAATAGGTGATAGAGGAAATCTTGAATACCTGTCTCAGGCCAATGATGTTCGCCAAATGTCTCATAATCGGGAAAAATTACTATACAGTGTCCTTGTGTTGAAGCTAACCACGATGCATATTTATCTGCTGTTAGCGGCCACTCACTCCACCATCTTGCCGAGAATCTAAAACCTATGTCGTCTGTTAGTTTGTAGTTCCTTAACAACACCTTTAATTTTCTACAATTTTTAGCTAAATACACATAATTTGGAGACCGGCCCCCAAGAATTCTTTCTACTCCTTCTATAACAATTCCTAAATAACCAAGTTTTTCAACTGTCTCTGCTATAGCATTATTAT
>CP070659.1:251199-254463 GCA_020355125.1 Candidatus Bathyarchaeota archaeon | reverse complement strand
TCATCCCTATCCTTGAAGGTTGGCTGCTGGAGAACGGCTACAATACCAATCGAATTGCGAATCGTGTGGATGTCACGAAAGGTGTTTCTCGGGTTACTCTCTTTTTTGAAAATTTTCCATCAGGATGTTTAATCAAAATATTTTCGAACGATCAATCCTTCTTTAAACGTCTCAAGAAATACCTCGCGGATGAACGCTTACTAAGCTATCAGATATCATGCTCATATTGCGGTAAAACATATGAGAGCTACCTCCATGAATGCCCTTTTTGTGGAGGACCTACCTAAGCGTGCGCTCAATCTCCTCGTGGAAATGGTGAAATGATAAAAGCAATAGTCATCTATCACACGCAATTCGGCAATACCGAGAAAATAGCAAAGGAAGTAGCATCGGGAATGGAAGAGCAGGGGATTGACGTTGATTGCAGTAAAGTCGAAGAAGTCCAAATAAGCAAACTAAAGGAATATGATTTACTCGCGATCGGTGGACCAACGCATGGATTTGGCATGTCTAAATCTATGAAAGAATTCATTAAGAAGCTTAAACAGATAGACCTCAAAAATAAGAACGCCTTTGCCTTCGATACAAAAAATAGTGGTAGACTTTGGGGAAGCGCAGCAAAGGGGATTGAAAAGCGGTTGAAGAAACTTGGATTGAACATTGTCAAACCCGCTACCTCAGCAATAGTTAAGGGTCTAAAGGGACCACTCCAAGACGGCATGGAAGAAAAGTTTAAACAAATTGGAGCTGCGCTGGCTAGTAGTTAGCATAAAAGACGACGTGTATACGTTCATTTTTAAGTTGTAGTTTAGCTAGCTATCGTCAGTGCGCTAAACAACAAGAACTAATGGAAGCTAGCGGAGGGCTTTTAGCGCGCGTGCATTACGGTATAGTCATGAGGAAATGAGAATAATTGTATATTTAGCAAGTGACGAAATGGCTAGTTAGCTTTAGGTTTTCGTTTGATTTGTAGAAACTTCTTCACATCATGGGTGTCACTGGCCGTTAGTACTCTGATCCATAGCCACCGTCCGTCGTGCAGTTGGTTCGTGTCGCCTAGGAGCTTGTTGGTTTTAGCGCTTAATTCGTCTCGCATTGAGAGCGCTTTTTCGGATTCTTTTCTGCCAAGCGTGATTAGAACGGTAAATCCGCCGTGTTCAGGGAATAGTGAGCATAAGGTTTTGCCACTTTTACGATAGCGAATGGTCCATCCATATTTTGCTCCATAAAATATTGTTTCGGGTGGAATGTCGTAGTGGTCGTCAAGGAACTGACGTATCTCTAGCCATGCTTGTCTTGCTGGTTCTCCAATATAACTGACCATTTCTTCATCGGTTGGTTTCTGAGCTTTATCTATCATCCGACGGAAATTTTGCTCTTTACTCACAACAATTTCCTCCTTTGCCCTATCGTCTAGTGAATAAGAGGATGACATGGATAAATGCTTTACGTTATATGTTCGCTAGCTAGAATCTTGGCATATACTAATTAGCGTGCACGCTATTCTGGTTCGCAAGCGAGCTACTTGAGCCATGAAGGATAGCTTCTGAGTATCTTCATGACCTCATCATTGTCATATTTCTGCAACATTGCTCTAATTTCGTCTCTTGATTTGCGTTTGAAGGGTAGCTCCTCCACTGTGGCCAGCTTGATGAGGATCCGTGAGAGGTTGGCTGCTGCCTCTCGCATGTCTCTTATATCCACCTTGTCCTCCGTGTCCGCCATAGTGTGGCCCCACCCTCGTGTCCCCCTCCAGCTTGTGAATCCCGAGCCGCCTCTCAGGCTGGCGGTGTGGATTCCCCTCAAGGCGAAGGGCATATGGTCGCTGTAGAGGCTGAAACCGACGCCTAAAGGCATCGGTTGACTCATATCTACCGACAGCTTCTTGAAGAAGGGTATTGCGTCGGACCATCCCTGAACCATCACGCCAGGCTTATTGGCCCTCCCCGCTCCATCCAGATTGAACATAAACTTAATCTTATCTATCTCATCCAGGTGTCCCAGAACATAGCCTGCCGATCCAAAGCACCCTGTTTCCTCGCCCGGGAACGTGATGAACCAACCGTCCTCTTCATGGCATCCTTATGTCTCGCCATCAACCTCGCCGCCTCGAGAACAACGCAGGCTCCCGCGGCATCGTCCATGGCGCCAACAGCGATATCGTGCCCGTCGAAATGAGCTCCAGCGACGATGATTTCGTCTGGCTTCTCCCTGCCCTCAATTTCGCCGACAACGTTCCACGTCACAGCTGGACCGATAGAATGCTTCGCTGTGATCCTCACCTTGACCCTCCCCTTCTCCCGCAATCTACCCAGATAGGCAGCGATCTCTTTTGATGTTCCGACGGCGGGGAATCTGACGATCCTCCCCAGCGTCTCAGGCGGGTTCCAACTCGCCACACCCGTCTCACAGAGCATCCCGGGATCGTTCTTCGCGTAGATGAAGCCCGCTGCACCGAGGTTCTCAGCCCTACAAAGCTTCTCACACCGGTGCTGCCCCCTCATCCAGGGTGGGGTGAAGGCGGTGGTCATCACAATCTTCCCCGGAACCTCATCCTTGTACAACTCGTAATCCACGTACGTCCCGTTACCAAGGTTGAGGAGTTCCGTCTCTACACCTTCGGGGGATGTACTCGGCGTCCACGGAAGCCCGATGCAATTCAGCTTTTTCTGTTCCGGCTCCGTCACTTCCATCGTGGTCGTGCCTCGTTTCCAGCCGAGGTATTCGACCTCCTCCTTATGCGGATTGTCGAGGTTGTACGCCTTCATCTTCCCTAAAATATACTCAACAGCCTGTCTCTCGCTAGGTGTACCAGCGAAACGGCTTCCAAAACTACAGAAATTTAGCAGGTTCCTCTGTGTCTCGTTAGAAATGTAAGCCTCACCAAGAATGTCCTTCTCGATCGCTCTGATATCCTTTCTCATGTCAGATATGACCCGAATAGAATGTAAAATATCTGCGGCTATTAAGTTTTTACGGAGAAGTTAGCTAATAAAAATCAACAATATTCAGTGCGTTGTCCTGTGTGGAACGCGCACGCTTTGCGTACAAATACGCGCAGTATCCCATAATAAACTGCTGCAACCCCATTCACGACGGTCCACAGGACGATTAGCGCGCGCGCCTATTTTGCAAACGTGTTGCCAGCATCCCTCAGAGTACTGCTGCAGTGGATTTCCAACGACATCGCTCGATTGGTAATCGTCCTGTGGACCGTCGTGAATGGGGTTGCAGCAGTTTATTATGGGATACTGCGCGTATTTG
>CP070659.1:247419-251099 GCA_020355125.1 Candidatus Bathyarchaeota archaeon | reverse complement strand
ATATAAACGTAGCTAGTTAGCTTTTCTTCTAGCGTGTGCGCTTAGAAAGGCTTCTTAATGAATCGTCCTGTACTAAGATCTCTGTATATGCTTCGGAGCGTACCTTTCACCGTGATAGCTTCATGTCTCCACGTTTGAGGTCAAGGCTCTTCTGGAATGCGCTTCAAACCGAGACGCCTAGCTTCAACCTTCAACGCTTCCGTCTGCTTACGCGTACCTTTCCAGTTTCGTCCAGTCCATAAACCAAAGGCTAGCGCGCGCGAATAGTAGTGCCAACTCACCAGTTTATTGTTGCAGCTTAGGGGGGCGAACAAGTATAGCACATACCAGTCCCACCAAGCTGAAAGCAGTTACTAAGGTAAAAGCTAGTGTATATGTAGCGGTAGCGTCATGGATAGCCCCCGCTAACACAGGACCCATAGCCTCAGCAATGGTGCCCAGAGGAAATATTGTCCCCAGAATCTGAGCATAGTAGGTACGCTCATAATACTCTCCAATGAATGTTGGAAGGGCTACTATCAAGCCGCCACAGCTAATCCCAAAGAGCACAGCGTAGACATAGATTAAAGCCAGGTTCGCGGTCGTTAATAATATAGCCAGCCCGATCAATTGAACTGCAAAACTGACAATCGCCAAACGTCTCACATCAAATCTCAGTGCTAAAGCACCGAATCCCAGTCTGCCGACAATACTCATTCCCGAAACGAGGCTCAGAGCCATAGCTGCAACCATCGGCGTAAAACTTAGGTCCTTCAAGTATGCTACCTGATGCGCCATGACAGCTCCTATAGCAAAGAAGTTGGCGGCATTTATGGCAGCGATTAGCCAAGTGGTAGGTTTGTGCATCTCTTGCTTTGTGAGCAAATCTACCGGACTCTGATCGACTCGTGAACGATTGTCAATTCCTTCTTTCTCGCTAGCTGGTTCAGTAGATAGGCCGTCGGGGCCTTGTCCTAAGTCCTCCGGTCTGTTTCTGATGAGAATTAACCCACCCATTAAGACAGCAATGGTGAAGTGTATGCCAGCCACGACTACCCAGGACATTTGCCACCCGATAGAGGAAATCAACCATGTTACTAGGGGCGGAAGGACAAAACCACCCATGCCTCCGGCAGCGATGACAAGTCCCATCCCTAGAGAGCGTTTTTGAATAAACCAGTTGTTGACCACGGTGGTACTGGCCATGTACATCCCGAAACCGATTCCTAGTCCACTGAGGCTATAAAAGAAGTAGAGATGCCAGACTTCTTGAACCAGCGACACGCCAGCAAGCCCTATGGCAGCCAGTAAGTTACCCAACACCATGTTAATCCTTGGACCAAACCTGGCGATAGAAGCCCCTATTAGCGGACTGGGTAATCCAAAGGTCAATGTGCCTAGGGAAAGTCCAGCTGCCATAGCGGCTCGGCTCCAGCCCAATTCATCGCACATAGTAGGCAGGAATACCCCATACGAGTAGAAGAAGATGCCACAGCCGGTAAAGTATACGAGCATCGCTCCCGCCAGCGCAAACCAGCCATAAAACACTCCCCCTCGCCTGAACGGTTTAGTGTCAACTGTCATATTCGATCTTCCAGAGCTGGTTGCTCAAGCTTTTTTAGCGCGTGCTATTATTATTTTGTTCTTTTATGTTTTATGGCTTCTGATAGTTCTTCGCGCATGCAGAAAAACACGCTATGGCACAGGAGCAAACAGTAGTTAGCTTATACCCAAATGTTAGATACTGAATGAGAGTAACTATTAAGGGGGAGCAGTATGTCGTTTATTCCAGCGTTTGAGTTAGGTGTTTGGAATGCTTGGATTTTCCTTATCCCGATTTTTATCATGCACATTATTAATGCTCGCGTACAAACAGGTGGCCCATCTGTGAAGATTCTCATAGTGTTTTTCATCATCCTGCATCTTTTGCCATTCTTGTTACCTTTACAACTTAACACAATCTGGTTTTATGCAGGACTTCTCCCGTATATAGTGGGCCTGACTATCGCATTTCTCGCTATCTACGGTTTTGCAATTACTCCTGTTGATAAACCGGTCATTACAGGTATTTTCCGTTATTCTCGAAATCCCATGTATCTTGGGGGGTTCTTTTTCTTTATCGGCATATCCTTGGTTAGTCTTTCCTGGATTTATTTCTTGATTGGGTTAGTTTGGATGATCCTTACACACGTTTTGGAAATCCCCGTTGAAGAATCTGAATGTATCGAAAAGTTTGGAACTGACTATGCAGAATATATGAAAAAAACACCAAAGTGGATTGGAATCCCAAAATCAGAGGAAACAGAGTGACGAGTGTTCTGGTTAACGGGTGCGCTTACTGTAGTTAGCTAGCTCTTTTAATCCTGACTTTTCGAAGGCTTCCGCTCTCTCTGAGCAAGATTCGCATTTTCCACAATGTTCATCTCTCTCATAGTAACAACTCCAAGTCAGTTCTAGGGGCACCCCTAGCTCAATAGCTATCCTTACAACATCTAGCTTAGTCTTTTCTATGAACGGCAATAGTAATTGAATGTTAGGTTCTTTCCTCAATTTGATGCTATTTACAAGGCGTTCGACTTCTTTGAAGAACGTGGGAGTTGCGTCTGGGAATCCTTCTCGATCCGACTTTAGGTGCCCACCTATAATCAGATTTACTCCATACACTTCAGCGTAATAATACGCTAAGGCATAGAATATTAAATTTCTAGCTGGGATATATCCTTCAGGCAACTTCACTCCTTTGAAGGCATCTGAATTCTCCTTTTTGATGTCTGCAGCGGTTTTTAAAAAGGGGAGTGCAACCTCAATGCAGTTCACATCGGCGGAACTGGCTATCTTACGAGTGGCTTTTAGTTCTTGTGAAGGGCGGCTTGGATAATTAAATGTAACTGCCTGTAGGGCATAATTTTGCTGTAAAGCCCAATAAAGGAGTGTAGCAGAATCCATACCTCCTGACAACAAAACTATCGCAGTTGACACTTATCATACACCCTCTCCTTTAGCGTGCTGGACCGCAGCACGTATAGCTTCATCAAGGGGTGTAAGGGTTATTTGAAAGTCTCGAGTAAAGGGCGTCAAATCCCCCAACACATCGCATAATAATACATCTATCTCCTCCTTGGAGATCCCTAATATCTCAGGGGCCTCCCGTACAAGAACCTTGTGAATCTTATAGTTGGGGACGTTAAAGCCTTCCTGCTCCATGATTTTGGCGACCCGCTGTATTAAATCTAGGAACGTAATCGTTTCCGATCCTACAAGATCATAGAGTGAATGCCTCCGTTCCCACCCCAATACTGCGCGTATAAACGCCGTAGCCGCATCCTCTACAGAGATGGGTTGCATGGAAGCATTCCCTGTCTCCACAACTGAGACGGTGCCTTGAGAGATAGCATCAATTAAATTGGGTATGAGTTCATCTCCTGGACCCAGAATATAAGAGGGACGAAAGACTACACACGGGACAGGGCTTGATTGACACATTTTTTCGATCTCCATCTTCGACCAAAAGTAGCCATTAGTAGCCCAAGACTTCTCACCATATTTATCCACTCCCAATCCCGAAGGTGTAACGAACCTAGACACCTGACTCTTATACGCGCTCTCTAAGACAATACGTGTGCCATTTACATTGACGTCTCGAAAAGTAGCATACCATTCATTTACAATCCCAATCGTATGTAAAACTCCATCACAACCGT
>CP070659.1:243707-247319 GCA_020355125.1 Candidatus Bathyarchaeota archaeon | reverse complement strand
GGTATAGCATTTAATCCCTCGCCTAACTTCCTCAACAACACGGACTCCCTTCCGTACATGGGAGAGCGGCGGATGAAGCGAAGGCACCCCACAAAGTCGTGCCTAGAAGCGGGGGTGCTGGTTTCGACTGTAAGCGACTCGGGGGGCCACACGAAAACGGCGCCACCGACTCTCGGCATACATGTCTTGGTGAATTATCAGAACCCGGAGCAACGAATCAGCGTAGGAGACGCTTTGAGAATGTACACGATTAACAGCGCAAAGATCGGCTTCGAGGAGAAAGAGAAAGGCTCACTAGAGCCCGGTAAACTCGCTGATCTCGTAGTTCTCTCCGACGACCCCTACAAAGTAGACCCAAAGAATATCCGGAACATACAGACTGTCCTAACCATGGTCGGAGGCAAAATAGTATACATAAACAATCCCCTCTTCAGGAAATACCCTTAAACTAACTAGCTAGCCATATCTACCAAACCCCAGGAAATAATCTATGCCTAGTATGTTTGGTGTATTCTAGATATCCATTCAATTCTTTCTGAAGAGTGTTGTCTTCTAACCACGTACGGATAATCATCAAAAGAATATAGGCCCCGGCTGGAATGATGGCAAAGATGGATCCGATCATGAAGGGAATTGATACCGCCGATAGAATGCCTCCTAGATAGCCAGGATGTCTTACAAATTGGTACGGCCCGGTAGTTATCACACGGTGGTTTCTTTCTTCTTGGATTCGCACAGTCGGTTCAAAATGTGGGTTCTCTATCATTGTCCGAGTTGTGAGAGAACCACCAACGATATACAATACGAAACTGAGTGGTACATAATAAACGCTCAGACTCGACCAGCGAAACCTGCCGACATCCAATCCAGCAATAAAAGGAAGAACAAACATCAGCGTGATGTTACATGCCCTCATTAGTACTTCGTCCCATAGTTTGGAACCTTCTCTTTTTATAAGAAGTCGTTGCTTGAGGAGTTCAGGGCTGAATGTCGCTTGTGCTGCCAAGTTCAAAAGCGAGTTCACAAAAACGACGCCGAAGTAAAACCATGCGTGATACAGATCAAGGCGGCCCGCAGAAACAAAGAAAATCAACAGATGTAGAATGAGAAAGAAGCATGTCACGATAACTGATCTGACCGCAACTTTTCTCAATTCCTTGTCAATCTTCCTTTCCATTGAAATTCTCTTCCGTTCTTACGTTTAGATAAAAGATAATTAATATGTATATTTCCAGTATTTTGTAAAGAATTTAAACATGAGGGGATTCGATGAAGAAGACGGTTCTATTCATTTGCACCCATAACTCTGCCCGCTCCCAGATAGCAGAGGGACTCCTAAACGCTGTACATGGAGACAGATATGAGGCATATAGCGCGGGAATCCAACCTACCGACATGAATCCTCACGTTATCAAGGTAATGGCGGAAATTGGAGTTGACATTTCCACCCATCGTTCAAAACGCATCGAAGAATTTCGTGGAAGAGCCTTCGATTACGTTGTGACGGTATGCGACCATGCAAAAGAGGTATGCCCTTTCTTTCCAGGAGAAAAAGTTCTCCATCACAGCTTTCCAGATCCATCCACCTTCAAAGGCAGTGAAGACCAAATATTAGACGATGTGAGACAGGTAAGAGACGAAATCAAAAAGTGGATAGAACAAACTTTTGCACGTTGAAGTGAGCACAGACGACTCAGACCAGCTAGTTAGATTTAAATGCTTTATGTTGTGTGCGTGTCTAGATGATCATGCTAGATAGCTAAGCAGAAATCTTTCAATACTGCGCAGAACCATACTCGATACATGGCGCGCACTGTTGCTACAGGGTATTCTAGAATCTGAAGCTTTTGTATTCGTTGGAACAGGGAGGTCCCATGGCTAAATATAGTACTGGAGAATGCGACAAGGAACAGATCACTGAACAGAACGTGTAGCCGGCTAGAGGTTGATAATTGTGATGAACACAGACAGATCCCTCATGGGAGCTTAAAATGTATTTTACTGTTTCGATGGTAATGTTTTTTGTGGGATCTTTCAACCGCTTTACAAGATAATTGAATCTATTGTGAGTTGTGCTTGTTAACGGAGGTTTTTTCGGGGGAAATATTACATCATCGTTTACAAGTGGATGATTAGTGTGATAGACGCGCAGTGCTCCCTCGTAGGGGATGTGTTGGGAGATTTTGTTGGCTGTGCATTCGTAGTCCACGACTTGTTCTGAATCCCCGATCAGATAGTTTTCAGCGGAAGCATGCTTGATCTTGTGGATGAAGTCAACCGCGGTATTAAGGTTAGGCTGTTCCAGAACTGCCCGCACAATAAAGGTTGTTGGTAATCCATCTATAGAATTGTTTGCAAACTCCCATAAGGCGTTGGTGCAGATACCTAAGGGCCGATTGTTCAAACCACATGTTCCGATCATCCCTGCGACCGTCGGAACAAGAGATTCCAGAGTAGATTCGGGATACTTAATATGCAGTAGTGCCCCTAATCCTTCGATATAGTTTAACCAATCCAGATTTTGAGCTACTAGCGCGGGGCGATCTCCTTCTTTAAAACATCCCAAAGAACTACAACGTTCCACCGTGTTCTGCGCTCGCGATTGTAAACACCAGATCCACTCATCCATTAACTGTAATGCAAAAACCAAATTGAAATCTAGTCCTGCGCCTTCTGCAATACCCTTCACTTCATCCAGTAGTTGAGGCGTCCATTTTTTCGCGGCTGCTAGAAAATTGGTTTTTTCAACCAACTGATCAATAAGCCTGTCCACACTCCTTTTGAAGCGTTGACCTAGTAGGTATTTCCATCTTTCAAGGCTTTCTAAAATCATTGGCTTCAGAGCTTCTCCATGAATGCGTCCACGATCTCTCGGGGTTCCATCCAATACCAAAACTTTAATATCTGAACGTCTTTTCAAGAATAATCACTTCTAGTTTATACACATAGTTTCTTCTCTCAAATGTTCTTCCATTTCTTATTTATGTATTGAGCTAGTTAGCTAACGTTCCTTATTGATAATCTCACCTTTATTATAGAATATATAGTAACTCGTGTAGTTGCGTAATTTCATAGCTGGGTTGTGGAATGTCTGGTTTTAAGGCTTCACCCTTTCTATTTATCCAGACGACCTGTAAGCCTGCATCGTGAGCCGAAGTTAAATCGTCGTCTTGAGAATTTCCAACGTAGAGGTACTGTGAAGCGGGAAGGGTATTCTTAGATAAGAGATGACTAAATATTTTGGGATCAGGTTTCGCATATCCTACCTCTCCAGCCACAATGATGTCATCGAAATATTCGGCTATGTGTAAGTCTTGAATTTCTTGTCGTTGAATATCAGATGGACCATTTGTCACCAGAATAAGTTGATATTTACGTTTCAACGTAGAGAGTACATGAAGGGCGTCGGGAAACAACTTCAACGTTCTCCTTCTTTCTTCACCATAAACATCCACCAATTCACGAACAAGCTGAGGGTCGAAACAACCGCATTCACGAAGCATACGACCTACGTGTTGAAGCCGTGTTTCTTTTCCACTCATTTTCAGAAATATTGCAGGGCCGTTGTATTCTCTTATCATGTCTCTAAATGTTTTGTTATAGGCGTCCATC
>CP070659.1:238970-243607 GCA_020355125.1 Candidatus Bathyarchaeota archaeon | reverse complement strand
TGCATTTACCACATAAGGTTTGTCCTCCACAGATGGATGTAAGGTCGATTCCTACGAGTTTAGCTGCGTCAAGAATGGTCATGCCATGAATTGCTTTACATCGTTTTCCCTCAGGTTGAAAAATTATCTCGGAAATATTGCTCATCTTGCCCTTCATCGTATAGTCATATAAACATCTTATTCTATATGTCTAATCTTTAACAAAAACTCTAGGTAAATATATTGCAGAAACATCCATTTTCTCTAGTTCTTAACAGCAAGCTCTGTTTTATGGATAAACAGTTAAATTTTATATCTAAAATAGCAAATTATAATGTATATCTAACATTGTGATGTGACTAGGTTTGAGGTCTGGTAAAGAACGGATGATTACAGCGATCAAAGACGGTTGTCCTGATGACATACCAAATGGGATTTATTGGACAACCCTTTCAGTATCACATGGACACTTCTGGGATGAAATTCAAGGAGATACACCTTGGTGGATCAATTACACGCTTGGAACAAGAAATGATCCGGACTTCTCAAAAAGGTTAAAAGTTGAAGAAAATCTGCATGATGCAATCGATATCGATTGGATTTGGACCCGCGGTCTCTGCCCCAAAAGAGAGTGGAGGAAAAACCAAGCAATAATATCCACTGCGAAAGGTGACTGGTCAGTAAATGTAGCGCCTTCTCCTTGGGGAGAAGGAAACCTCTATAGAGCTCGTGTGAAGCTCGAGAAGCCTCCTCAGGATGGCTATCATTTCCCTTCCATGGATACAACGAGAAATATAATAAATATGGCAGAACTTATCCAATCCAATGAAGATGTAGAATACTATGTCGACGTAAAAAAGGCTGAAGAACTCATTGACGATGGACAATTAGATTGGTTCGAAGCCCTAGTTAAGAGGTTTCGAGACGAATACTTCTTTTTACTTTATGTGGCCACGCCTTTTACCCAACTTGATCACTTATTAGGTTCTCAAAATGTGTTAACGATGATCGTGAAAAACCCAAAGTTGATACATCGGCTCCTCGATACATTCGCAAATAAAAACATCGAGAAGATGAAAGCCTGTGCCAAAATCTATGGAGACCGTGAAGGAATAGGATCCCATAATTGGGAGTGGTACACCGACCAGATCCTTTCTCCGAAACAATGGGAAACCTTCGGAAAGCCCTATATTGGAAAAGTGGTTAAAGCAGCTAAACAACTGGGCATAAAATATATGCAAACAGTGTCTGGAGCAGGAATGCAATGGGAGGAGGGCTTAAAACATATGCTCTCATTAAAGCCAGATATGTTCCATCTTGAAGAGGAAATGAAAGGTGTTAAAACCGATATAGCCTGGCAGGCAGACTTTCTTAAAAACGAGGGGCATCAAAATGATGTAGCGCTCACAGGAAACATTAATACATTACGTCTGATCCATGAAGCGCCTTTAGACGAAGTTGCAAAGGAGGTTAAAAGACAGATTACTATTGGCCGTGAATATGGTAAGTTCTTTATGATGACGGGGGCCGTCATCGCGGAAGAGACCTCGCTAGAACGAGTACAAGCCTATTGCCGTTTAGTTCGTAAATACGGAAGAATGAAGTAAACCTTTTCCTTGTAAAAACCTATACGAATAAATATTAAAACCCATGATAAACAATTGTTTCTTCGTGATAAAAGATGTCATTAACTCCTGGTTTGAAGATACGTGAATCCACTATTGTCAGGAGAAGTAGGATACTTCCCCTTCGAGGTGAAGTAGATGTTAACAAGGGTGAAAAAGTTAATTCAGATACAATCGTAGCACGGGCTAATGCTCCAGGAGACTTCCAATTTGTAAACGTGGCACAAATCATAGGAATAGAACCAAGAGATATTGGACGGTTTCTTTTGAAGAAGGAAGGAGATAAGGTAGAGAAAGAGGAAGCCATCGCAGAATTTAAGATGTTATTTGGCTTACTTAAGACAACGTGTAGATCGCCTTCACAAGGTACAATATCTAATATTTCCACTAATACTGGACGGATTATCATTCAAGAGCCACCGAATCCTGTCCTTATCAAGGCATATATCCCTGGTGAAGTGACACACGTATTTCCTGGAGAGGGTGCTGTTATTGAGACAGCAGCGGCTTTTGCTCAAGGAATCTTCGGCATTGGTGGAGAGACTCAAGGTGAAATACTCGTAGTATCTGAATCGCCAGATGAAGTCCTCTCCGAAGAACAATTAGGATCTGAATGCAATAAAAAAGTGGTAGTTGGAGGAAGTCTAGCAACTGTAGAAGCCCTTAAAAAGGCATCGGATTTTGGTGCAACAGGCGTAATCGTAGGTGGAATAGAAGACGAAGATTTGATCAAATTCTTAGGTTACGATATCGGAGTAGCCATAACTGGACAAGAAAACATCAATACAACAATTATCATGACAGAGGGCTTTGGTAAGATAAAGATGGCTGAAAGAATGTTTAATCTGCTAAAACGCTTTGAGGGCCATCAAGCATGCATTTGTGGAGCCACTCAGATTAGGGCAGGAGTTATTCGACCTGAGATAATCATCCCACGTGAAGACATAAAGCTTCTTGAGCTCAAAAAAGAACCAGATAGCGCCGTAACAGGATTAGAGATCGGCACACATATCCGGATTATTCGAAAACCATACTTTGGAGCCTTAGCCTATGTAACGCGACTACCTGAGGAGCTTCAACTCGTCGACACTGGATCGATGGTACGAGTTCTCGAAGCTGAATTAGAGGAGGGAGGGAAAGCAATTGTCCCAAGATCTAACGTTGAGATCATTGGTTGAACAACAACTTTTTTCATACGAGTTTTTAAAAGTTGAGAAGTTATGAATGGATTTTTATCTAAGTTTCTAAATAAAGTCTCAAATTTTATCCAGACCGTCAAGTCTAAACTAACGATGAATTATGAGTATAATCCTTCATTGATTGTTAATCATGAAAGAGTAGAAGAGTTGATTGATTATACGGCAAAGCAGATTGTTAATCGTGGTTTGGAAACTCCTGCTTTATTTTATTTAGAGACTTTAAAATACTATGGCTACCCTTTTGTAAACCTAAACTTACTTCCAATGGCGCCCTTCTTGGATTTTCTTGGCATAAACTTGTATGAATTTATGGATGTGCTTAGGGAAAGACAAAATGTTGAACGTTTAATGTCTAAAATTAGACAATTGAAACTGTTAGGGTAAAAATTGTTAGGGTCATAGGCTTTTAACACCAAATGTTAAATAGATAATAACTCATAACTATTTTTGAAAAATACGGTGATAGCATGTTTATAATAGCGGGAAGACTATCGACTTTTGTGATCTTTATTACAATACTTATCTTGGTATTCATACCTTTGTTTTTAACACAAAGACGGAAAATTAAACCGCAGGAAAAACTTCAAAGATTAGCTGCCTTAGATGCAATTGATGAGAACCTTGCTCGAGCCGCTGAGATGGGAAGACCCATTATGTTCGGACTCGGAGCTTACGCAAGACTAAAAGATGATTCCTCAACTCAAACGATGGCCGGTCTTGACATTCTAAGTTATGTTGCTCGACAAGCAGCAGCAGCAGACACACCATTATTCTGTTCCACTGGTCAATCAGAGTCCTTAGCAGCTATGACTGATGTTGTTGAAGAAGCCTATAGGGCAGAGGGAAAGGCAGATCATTTTGACGCAAAGAGATGCGTATGGTGGTCAGACGCTTGGACACAATACTATATTGGCTTGACAGGCCTACTATATGACACGAAACCAGCAACCGTGATTTTTTCAGGCGCCGTCAGTTGGGAAGCAGCTCAACTCTCCACAGAAATACATGATTTGGGCGGCGTTCTCATAGGTGGAACCGGTAGATATGGGGCGGCAAATCAGTCTCTTATGGCTATAGGCTCAGATTATCATATAATATTGGAAGAAATGTACGCCGCCAGCGCGTATCTGAGTAAAGATCCTATAGAATGCGCAACTATCTTAGGCCAAGATTACAGTAAATTCCTTGAAATTGGATTGATAATCATCGGTTTCATTTTTTCTTTAGCTGGAGTAAAACTACTCGCAAACTTCCTTCTAATGTAGGTGAGTTGTATGTCTACTCAAATTGTTACGCGAAGATTACCGTCACTACTTATAATAGGGCTTGCGGTGTTTCTATGGGCTAACTATTTTACGGGAGTAGGTTCAGATGCAGCTAGTACTATAAAAATTGGAGCCAGCACACTTTTTTCTTTTACAAATCTTTTGGGAATTCTCTACTTTTTTATCCGTAACTATGCAGATATAAAGAGAAAAGTTCCTTACTGGCAACTTCGTGGATACTCAATAATAGTAGCAGTGATATACTTTGTGGTTGGTATGATTTTTACGCAGTCAGGCACAGAATATACTTGGTTAGCGAGAGCCGTCCTAATCTCTTCCGAAAAAGTCAGTTGGATACCTACGATGTTTGCTGTTGTTGCAGTTATGCAGAGAGCATATGTAGCCCGAGACTTAAGTACTGCGCTATTTGTATTTGGGGGCATTTTAGCAATCTTAATCGGGATTCCGGCATTATCAGTAAATCAAACCTGGCTTAACTTTACAGTATGGAACGCAAAATATGTAAGTCTAATTGCTCGTCGGTGTCTAGCAATGGGTTACGCTATAGC
>CP070659.1:231062-238870 GCA_020355125.1 Candidatus Bathyarchaeota archaeon | reverse complement strand
ATCGTAGTGTGTAATGGTTGTGAATTCCAAAATCTTGGCAGATCGATCACCTTTTAAGCTATGGGTGTAGCCGGTTTAACGGGCTTTCTAGACTGTTGAGCCATGTTTTGATACCATTGTTCCATATCCGTAGTTATACTCGGCCCAATTTTCTTTATGGCTTTTTTAAAGGCTGTAATAGAAACTTTTGCTGCGTTTTGTCTTAAAGCGATCATTGCGGCTTCTCTGCTTACGGCCTGAATATCTGCTCCAGAGTATCCCTTTGTAGCTTTTGTCAGAATTGTTAAATCAACATCCTTAGCTAACGGAATGGTTTTCGTATGTATTTTGAAGATTTCTAACCTTGTTTCTTCATCGGGGGCAGGAACATATATCAATCGATCGAATCTCCCTGGTCTCAGAATCGCAGGATCGATAATATCTGGCCTATTAGTAGCAGCGACTACGACTATATTTTGCAAACTTTCAAGACCATCAATTTCTGAGAGAAGCTGACTAACTACTCTTTCGGTTACGCCTGAATCACTATATGCCGCACCCCTTCTTGGTACTAATGAGTCGATTTCATCAATGAAAATTACGGCTGGAGAGGCTGTTCGTCCTTTTCTGAAGATTTCTCTAATTGCTTTCTCTGATTCCCCAACCCATTTACTAAATATCTCGGGGCCTTTTATGCTTATGAAGTTCGCCTCACTTTCCGTTGCTACAGCTTTTGCTAACAGGGTTTTGCCACAGCCTGGCGGACCATAAAGAAGAATGCCTCTTGGAGGATGGATCCCCATCTTCGTAAAGATTTCAGGATTCTTAATTGGCCATTCTACCGCTTCTTTTAGACTCTGCTTTACTTCATCTAATCCGCCAACATCGGTCCAGCGAATGGTGGGAACTTCTATAAAAACTTCTCTCATAGCTGTTGGCGTAACTTCTCTATAAGCGTTAATGAAATCATTGAAGGTGACTTCCATGCTTTCTAAAATGTCCGGAGGGATACTCTCATCTTCTAAATTTATATCAGGCAAATATCGGCGAAGAGCTTTCATAGCTGCTTCACGAGATAATGCTGCAATATCAGCTCCAGTATAGCCGTGGGTTATATCACTTAAATGCCTTAAATCTATATTGTCAGCCAGAGGCATACCACGAGTATGAATTTGTATAATTTCTAATCTTCCTGCTTTATCTGGAACGCCCAATTCAATCTCTCTATCAAATCTTCCAGGTCTTCGTAACGCAGGATCGATGGCGTTAACCCGATTTGTAGCACCAATCACAATTATGTTTCCTCTTGCTTCTAACCCATCCATTAAAGCAAGAAGTTGGGCTACAACTCTTCTTTCGACCTCTCCCGTAACTTCTTCGCGTTTTGGGGCGATAGCATCTAGTTCGTCTATAAATATTATCGTTGGAGAATTTTCCTGTGCTTTTTCGAAAATTTCTCTAAGTCTTTTCTCTGATTCACCATAAAATTTGCTCATGATCTCTGGCCCGTTTATTGCATAAAAGTTGGCTTCGGACTCGTTTGCTACAGCTTTTGCTAACAGGGTTTTGCCACAGCCTGGCGGGCCATGTAACAATACTCCTTTTGGGGGCTCGATCCCCAATCTTTGAAATAATTCTGGGTGTCTGAGAGGGAGTTCAATCATTTCCCTGGTTCTTCTAATTTCTTCGTGCAGGCCTCCAATATCCTCATATGTTACTCTTGGAATACCTTTCTTTTCGGTTGTGGGTTCACTCAAAACTTGTAAATTTGTTGAACTCGTAATTCGCAAAATCCCATGAGGTCTGGCTCTTACTATCATGAAAGGAATAGCGCTCCCCAAAATTACTACAAAAACAGAGTCGCCTTCCACTATAGGAGTTTCCATAAGTCTACTTTTAACAAAATTCACAAAATCTTGGTCTACATTTAAACGCATGTCAATTGGAGCTAAAACCACGCTTTGCGCATTTTTTGGATTAGCTTTTTTTACGATAACAAACTCGTTTATTGCTACTCCCGCGTTCTTCCTTATTAATCCATCAATTCTAATGCTATCTTTGTTTTGATCCTCTTGGTATGCAGGCCAAGCTACCGAGGCAGTTGTCCTCTTTCCTCTAATTTCAATAAGTTCGCCTGCTACAATATTCAGAGCTCGCATAGCAGCATCGTTGATTCTTGCTTTACCCCTTCCCGCGTCTCTTTGTTTTGCTTCCACTACCCGTAGTCGTATTTCATTTGACAAATGTTAACTCCTCCTATAGAATAATTAATTTCATTGAATATCCTTTCGTCTCTTTTAGTATGATAATTTTTGAAGTTATTTTAACCTTTTTCGACCGAAAAATGATGCAGAGACATATTTAAAGTTTCAAATTCTTCTTGTTAGAATAACTTCAACTTTACTTACATCTTCAAGATTTTTTATAGCGTGTTAAATTTTTTCCAGCGCACCATTAGTCGATTCTGGCAGTACTACATGAGCGATAAGCGTAATCAATCCAAATGCTATTGGCTCTTCCTCAAATTTATAAACAGACGCTTCTTTTGGAAGCATTTTAGTAATCGATTTCTTTACGTTACTAAAGTCTTTTATGATGTTTTTAGGAAAAATCTTCATTGTCGCAACAATCTTTGACATAAAATCCACCTCAAACCTTATGGAAAGCGCGTGCGCTAAAACGTGATAAAACGATTTCCATTATCATACTTTGCCGAACTATCCAATAATTAAACCTTTCTGAAATGCCATTCCAAAATACTTGAACGCCAACATTCACGGACACGCTACCCATCTAATTACGTGCTCGCTACAAGGTGGGCCGGATGGGATTTGTACCCACGACCTCCGCCACGTCAAGACGATATCCTAACCAGCTAGACTACCGGCCCCTAATCAATTCTAGCATGATTTCGTAAATCCGATGTAAATGATTTAATGAAAGAACTAATAAGCATATCTTTCCACATAAAAGACCGCTCTGAAGTAAAAACGAACTTTATAAACGAAATCTAAGGATTAAATACTACTATTCATTTAAATTGTTATCTGCTTTGTCGCTAGTACGACGTGTAATATGTCAGTGAAATAGGTGTTAAGAATGCAACTCATACCTATTAAAATGCCGGTAATCAAGAAAGGAGACGATATCATTAACTTATTTTTTCTCGCTCTTGAAGAAAACGAACAGGTAATTAAAGAAGGTGACATTATCGCCTTCGCTGATAAAATTATTGCTATAAGCGATGGGCGATATGTAAATTATGATGTAGTAAAGCCTTCCAAGAAAGCTAAATCTTTAGCAGAACAACACTGTCTTGAGCCAGGATTTGTTGAATTGGTTGTCCGAAACGCTGACGTAATATATGGCGGTGTTTCCAGAGCACTGCTCACCCTCAAAAACGATATTATTATCGCCAATGCGGGCATGGATCACAAAAACGTGCCAGAAAATTTTGCCTCTATGTGGCCGCCAAATCCTAATGATACCGCAGCTAAATTACGTAATCAAATTGAGGCCAGAACAGGAACAAAAGTTGGAGTAATCTTGGTTGATAGCCACACAGTTCCTATGAGAATGGGGACTTTAGGCTTCGCCCTAGGCATTGCAGGATTCAAACCAATAAAAGATTGCCGCGGCATGAACGACCTTTATGGAAAACCCCTCCTCATCACTAGGATAAATATAGCCGATGACTTGGCATGTGCTGCGCATTTTCTTATGGGAGAAACTGATGAAAGAATTTCTATTGTAATACTTCGTCACACCAACATTGAAATAACTAACAACTTCGATCCAAGGGAGCTAATTATACCAAAAGAAGAATGCCTTTTCCTGAAACACTTTAAAAACGAGGATAAGACGTCATGAAACAAAAGAAAACAAAGCCGAGAACTTTGGCAATAGCCCTAATTTCGACATTTGCGGTTTTAAACATTTTTGCCGATCTTTTTCCTATTACACCAATATTAGGGACCTCTGGTGCTTTCTTTAAACTTGGATGGATTTTTGCCCCTTTAACAGGAATATTGCTAGGACCTGTTGCGGGGGGCATAAGTTGTATCTTGGCTAGTATAATAGAATTCTCTTTTGGAATTCAATCTTGGATTTTTGGGATTTTGTCTCCTTTTCGGGCTGGTTTATCAGCCTTTCAAGCTGGCTTATTACAAAGAGGAAAATGGAAAACCGCTTCAATAATTCTTTTCCTTCTTATTTTTTCTTGGCTATCTTTGCCTAGTGGTAGAAACGCTTTAATAGTCCTATCTTTTCCTCTATCTGGTTTCTTTCTAATCTTGTTTTTTGGATCCAGAATTGAAGATTACATTGCTTCGTCTGTGTGGAAGAAGACGGCTTTCGGGTTTGTTGTTACATCCTATTGTGGCAACATTAGTCGCCATCTCTTAGGAAACACTCTCCTAGTGTTGCTTACAAACATGTCTCCAATAATTTTCGTATCAGCAATTCCTCTAACACTGATTGAGCAGACGCTTTTCGCTATTGCTTCATCCATTCTAGGTATGTCTTTAATGCGAACACGGCTGAAAGCAATTATCCGCTCTTTAAAATTTTAGAGAAAACGTTTTTACGTAGAAGAACTATTGTCAAGTATAAATTATTAAGCGGGAAAGCAACTATGATAAAAGCAAAAACCAGCTATGATCAGATTCTCCAACTTCTCAAAAGCCATCACACTTTATTTCAAGAAGTAATTCCTCTTATAGCGAGTGAAAACATTCCAAGCCCCTCCGTTAGAGAAGCATTAATTTCCGACTTTGGGAATCGCTATGCTGAAGGGTGGCCTGGAGAACGAGTATATGCAGGCTGTTCCTATATAGATGAAGTTGAATCGATTTGTATCGAACTTGCAAAAAAAATATTTAACGCAGAATTTGTCGATGTGCGACCAATTTCTGGCGTAGTGGCTAATCTTGTGGTCTACTCTGTTTTTGCTAAACCAAACGATATAATGTTTGCTCTTTCTATCCCATGTGGAGGCCATATCAGCATGGGAAAGATCGATTTTGGTGGCACAGCTGGAGCAGTTAGAGGTTTAAAAGTGGAATATTTTCCCTATGACTATGATGCGCTAACAATAGATGTTGACAAAACTAAAAAGAAAATACGAACGATGGCAGCTAACAATGAAAAGCCAAAATTGGCTATGTTTGGAGGCAGTGTACTTCCTTTTTCTCAGCCGGTTAAAGAGCTTGAAGAGGCTTTCCATGAGGTTGATGCTAAAATAAATTACGATGCTGCACACGTTTCAGGCCTCATTGCCGGGAATCAATTTCAAGATCCCTTAAGAGAAGGAGCCGACTCAGTTACTATGAGCACCCACAAAACGTTTCCTGGACCCCAACATGGTATGGTTCTTTCATGGGAGAGGTATGCTGACCAAATTAAAAGGGCAACTTTTCCGGGTTTAGTTAGCAATCATCATCTTAACGCTGTTGCAGGCGTCGCTATTACCTTAGCGGAAATGCAAGAATTTGGAGAGGTCTATGCACGCCAAATTATTAAAAACGCAAGAGCCCTAGGGCAGGCTCTATATGAAAGAGGATTAAAAGTTCTTGGAGAACAAAAAGGATTCAGTGAAAGCCATGTTCTGTGGATTGATATATGGGAACATGGAGATGGTGGAAAAATTGAAGGGGAATTAGAGAGAGCTAACATTATTGTAAACAGGAACCTCTTGCCTTTAGACATTAGAATGGGTCGCCATTATAAACATCCAGGTGGTATAAGGCTTGGGACACAGGAAGTCACAAGGATTGGAATGAAAGAGGAAGAAATGGATATAATTGCTGAATTCATTAAACGAGTTGTCATTGATAAAGTACCTCCAAAAACAGTTAAAAAAGACGTCCTCTCCTTTAGAAAGAATTACCAAAAAGCCTACTATTGTTTCGAAAATGCAACAGAAGCGTACAAATACGTTAAAATCAGATGAATAGCCGTTGTACGACTAGGAAGAATCTACTAATTTTCTCTTCCAACCGTATGAGTCAACGTTATAAAAGGGCATTTTAATCACTTCGGCCTCAAGTTTTTTCTTTCGGACTTCAATGTTTAAGCATGTTCCCTCATGACTTAAGTTTGGTGGCACATAGCCCATAGCTATGCCACACTTTAACAAAGGAGAAAAACCGCCGCTCGTAACAAAACCTACTTTTTTCTTTCCGCTGATAATTGCGTAGCCTTGGCGGGGGATTCCGGGATCCACCATCTTTAAACCTATTCGAATCTTTGTAACCCCTCTCTCATTCTGTTTTGCTAAAGCACTGCGACCAATAAAATCTTCCTTGCTTAGCTTTACTACAAAATCTATTTTAGCCTCAAACGGTGTTATTTCTTCTGTAAGCTCGTTTCCATATAAACACATACCTGCTTCAAGGCGTAGGCTATCTCGTGCTCCGAGTCCACAGGGTTTGATTTGTGATTCCTTTCCTGCTTTTAGAAGACTATGCCAGAGCTTCAAAGCATCTTTAGGATTTGCAATTGTAACATTAAAAACTATGATTTCGAAGCCATTTTCTCCAGTATATCCGCTTTTCATAACAAGTGCCTTTAAACCACCTATCTCCAACCATTCGACCCAGTAACGTCTAATTTTATGTAATTCGTTGTTAACAAGTTTTTGAAGTGTAAAGTCAGCTTTGGGTCCTTGTAAAGCGAACATACAGGTTTCATCCGATACGTCTTTGACTTCTACATCAAAATCCGCAGCGTGGGAAACGAGCCATTTGAAATCCTTAATCCGATTTGCTGCATTGTACACTATTAGGTAATTATCTTCGAGATTATAAACGGTTAAGTCATCTATGATTCCTCCCTTGATGTTGCAAATGGTAGAGTATTGGCCTTGAAAAGGGTTGAGGTTGGATGGATCTCGAGATGTGACATAATCTAAGAATTCGGCCGAATTTTTTCCAGCAATTATTGCTCGTCCCATATGTGATGTGTCAAATAATCCAACATTTTCTCTTACTGCCATATGTTCTGGAATTACTCCTTCATACCATAGAGGAATCTGAAATCCTGCAAATTCAGTTAAATTACCATGAGTTTTGTGAAATTCATGGATAAATAACTCTCTCATATCGTATCAGCTGCAACAATGTATTCTGATGATTATTATGATTTATGTTTATTGTTTCTCAATTTGCTATTTTTATGGCTTCAATAAAGGCGTTATTTTGGAAGCAAAAAATTACAATTATTTTCTTGCATGTTCTTGGCTAATTTTGTTATTAAATTTATGCGTCATCGTTCGAGCACGTATTTTAAAGGGCAACTTCTTTCTGTTCTAACCTAACGTAGAGAATAGTGATAGACTTATTAGTCTTTAATCTCAAAAAAATACATCTGAACAATCGATTATAAATATCCCAAAATAAAATGCGTAGGCGAATAGAATCGGATGCAATGCACGGAACATATTCGCATTGAGTGGGGTCATCTTAGAGATGCGTAGTACAGTTTTCAGGGACAAGGATAAGCTTTTACCAAATTTCCCGATTGAGAAACATTGGAAAACTCTTCCTCATAGGGAACATCAATTGGAGACGATTCGAAATTTTTATGCAGATATCTTGGATAAAAAAGGCGAGTCATTCCTTAGAGTATGTCAGGTTATTGGTCCATCTGGATCTGGAAAAACCTGTACTCTCAGATTTTTCGGTGATAATTTTTCAAAAGATGGAGAAAAAAAGGGAATAACTCTAAACCACATCTACATCAATCTTAAATTGGAAGGCGGAAGAAAAGTTGTACTTTATAGAAATCTACTAAATAAGGTCGAACCGGCTTTAGTTTCTGCAAGCTTTAGT
>CP070659.1:225369-230962 GCA_020355125.1 Candidatus Bathyarchaeota archaeon | reverse complement strand
TTTTTCTGAATCAACGTTTTGCTAATATGTTACAATATTTCCTGCATTTCAATTATGTGGCACAAACAGATATTTTCGATATAATTCTTCGAATGTTCAATGTCGATTACGACAAAACGGATCGACAGATTCCGAAAAAAATGCAGACCGTCCCTGATCAGGATGTGGATAAAGCTATAGAAGAGCGATTGAAAAGGCTGGGTTATTTATAACGGCTACCTAGCATTTACTGAACAAACTTATCTTTGCTGTGTGCCTTTGCTAGCTGGTCAAGAGTGCTCATGATATTAACTCGTTTAATAACTTCGTGACGATTTTTCCTGCTACTCCCCAGTTAAGGCGCGATTGATATTCCGTAAATGAAGACAGTGCTAATTGTTTATACCGTTCATAATCAGAAAATAAATCATAGATATAGTTGCAATACTCTGAAATCTCTGCATTCTTAGCGAACGTCATCCCATTTATTCCGTCTCTAACGGCTGTTGGAATGCCTCCAACCTTTGTTGCAATAGAAGGTAAACCAAAAGAGCTCGCTTCACAAAATACTATTCCCAAGGCCTCGGCTCTTGAAGTAACAATTAAAAAGTGGGACTGCGAATACAGTTTATTGATCATACATAAACCGTCTTTAGTTGATTTATCTAGATACCCCAAAATCCGAATATGGCTTGGGATAGGTTTTAATGGCGGCTGACAGCCAGCAATTACCAATTCGGTGTTTAACCCTCTCTTATTCAATTCTGTTGCTACCGCTACTGCAATTGCACCTCCTTTTCTCAACCAGTCAGCGCCGAAAAAAAATAATCTACATTTTTGTGTTGGACGAGAGCGGATTAGCGCCTCGATTTGTTTCATTGTCCTATTACATACTAGATGTGGACCGCCTGGAACTACTTTGACTTTGGCAGGATCCGCATGGTATGTTTTTATAGCTGTTTGAGCTGCCCACTCAGATTTGTATATCGCTAAACTACATTTCTCTAAAGCAAACCGTTCATGAGTTATTCCGTCTCTCAACGTTTCATTACACAAATTACTTAAATTAGGATAGTAGTTGATAGCTCCAGCTAATGGTGTATCTGTCCACATGGCGATGGGCTTATCAGTGTCCAGATAGGCAGTTGGCTGGGAACCCGGACTTGTCGGACTAAATACAATGTCTACGTCGAGTCTGTTTAATTTGTTCTTAATCTGTTTTGCATAGGATTTGAGCAATATGCGATCTCTATGAATGCTATAAATCTTCCCCGTCATGTAAAGGTAAAAAAGATATTTAGTGCGTAAAAGAACGCGATGGGTATATTTTCGCCGTAATGGCCCGATATATTTGAGCGATACTGACTGGTTCTTGAGAGCTTGCGCCATATAATAGCCTCGGCCACCAAAGTCATTACTATCTCTCGCATCATACGTGGACACAAAGGCAATGTTCAATTGGTTAAATCACTTCAATAACAATTACTCTATTGTGCAACAAGTAGAGAAGAAAGGAGAAATATAAACAATTCCGAGTCTAGCATGTATCGCGGATATCAGGAATACATCAACTAGGCAGAGATAACAATATATATAATGAACTCTCAAACGCGCGTCACTAGCGCAAACTACATAGATATACGTGTTATGAAAGCTTAAAATGTGCCAAATAGGGTTAAGCAAGCATATGTTCTATAAGATATATCCCGTATCCCTTACACAAGCACGTTCGTGCAAACTATGATGGTCTAAACGTAAAGGAAATAGACGTCTATTTTTAGATGAGAGAGAGTACATGGCGTTTGAGCCAAATTATCACGATCGATATTTTAGCTGGCTAATAATTTTTCGTAGAATTCTTCATATTTCTTTGCAACAACTTTCCAATCATAGAAAGATCGTACTCTCTTTATCGCTGACAAGCCCATTGATTTCTTCAGTTTTTCATCTTTTAGTAGCGTAATTATGCGCGTTGATAAAATCTTTACAAAATGGTCTCCGTTTCTTAAGGAGACTTTAAATCCTGTTTCGCCATCAACTACAGTATCTCTCATGCCTCCAGCATCAGAGACTATTACTGGTACGCCACACGACATGGCTTCTGGAACTGCCATACCAAAGGGCTCATAAAGACTGGGAAGAACAAAAACGTCGCATGAGTTGTATACACTCGGCATTTTTTCGTAGGGAATTGGATCCGAAATAAACAAGGTGCTTTTTTTTAGACCCAGATTTATAGCCATTTTTCTTAAGAAGTTTTCTTGAGGGCCTCTACCAATTACGATGAGTTTTGCCTCTTTGATTGTTTTATTGACGAGGGCCATGGCTCGGAGCAAACTGTTCAGATTTTTTGAGGCGTGTAGCCGTGCAACGGATAGAACAATGGGAGTTTCCTCTTCAATCCGTAGGAATTGACGGAACCAAGGGTCTTTTGTGGACTTAAATCTCGAAGTGTCTACACCCATTGGTATAACATGAATTCTTTCAAACGGATAATCTTGACTCGCTAAAAATTCCTTTGCTGCTTCGGAAAAGGCAGTTACACGTTTAGGGCTTTTGCATACTGCTTTAAGAAGTGTTTTGTTACCCAGCCAAAAGGGCAGGCTCCAGGCTTTTCGTTTAATCCAATAATAACGCTCTTGTGTGTAAGTAAATGGAATTTTTTCTCTTTTTGCAACAAAATATGCTATTAACGAAGTGTAATTATAATATTCATGAGCATGAATTAAATCACCGCCGGTTTCTTTCATCTTAGATAGTAAATTAGGCATGATCGGCATATCGCCACCTAGGTTTAGGATGGCTGGGGAACGAACTACTTTAAAGCCGTCTACCTGTTCTTCGGTTTTCTGATACTTCTTACGATCCAAATATCTTCCTGGTGCGATGTCGCTTGTGAATAAGATGACATCATGACCTAAATGCGCTAACTCTTTGCTAAGGTAGTATTCATTTGCAGAACTGCCTCCTAACCAGGGGAACATGTATTCATGGATTCTAACGATTTTCATATTGCATCAAACTTTACGAGTTTCTCGACTGGTTCGCGCGCTTTATGTTTTTTCTAACATTTTTTAATGGAGAGTGTGGTCCTCTACTTGTGCCGCCATACTCTCTCATCATAACCACCACTAATGAGTATTTACCTACACTCTGGTTTTAAAAGCTCTATTAATTTACGATCCATGAATAGTGATAAACAATCTAGTATCCGTATTATTTTTTTCTCTCAAACAGGCTTGATTCTCAATCCTTAAAGCAAAGCCGCAGGCGCGTGGCAGTTTCCGCTAGCTAGAATTTATGTTGCCGGCGTGCGCGCGATTTACTGGCATTGCTACCATTGCTACCTGTGCTTCCTTGTTACCAAACCAGTTTTCACAATAAATTGCTGTTTATTTTACGTGATATACTATCGAAAACAAGGTATCGTATAGTGCGTGTGCTCGCTGTCGCATCCCCATCATTTGCCGCGTACGAAAGGTTGATGGCTATATATATGACGCTTGAAATATTCCTCTCCATTATTGAACGGGAATTCATTTGTGCAAACACGTTTGCCGCAATACTCGCTCCAGCGTTCGATGGAAGGAAATGGACATAAATGTATCCGTGCTATAGGTAAAATATAATATTCTTCTCGCTGTATTCATGCACGTAAAAATCATAGGAAATCTGTGGAGATTTATAATGTAATGGATAAGATAAGAGTAATATTTGTAACAACTTATCCTAAAAGCGGCGATGGTATTGCTCATTATTCGAGATACTTGTTAGGTGAACTCTCTAGAATAGCACATATTAACTTATTTTGCTTCTTCTGGAGAGCTAATAACAAGTTCTTTAAGGAGATACGGGCTTTTTCTTCACTCATTGTTCATTATTTGGCTATTAAAAAAATTAATCCAGACGTCATCCATATTCAATTTACTACTGAGCTGTACCCAAAATTTTTCTTTCTTATTTTCTTATTATTGTTGAAAACGCTTCGGATTCCGTTGATTATAACCCAGCACGAAGTAAATATCGAGAAGAGATTTTTTCAAATTCGCACACTTTTTTATGAAAAATCCTTGTATAAGCTCGCGGATGTCATAATTGTTCACTCCGAGTTCGCTAGAAATCAGTTTAAGTTAAAGGGGATTGAAGAGAATCATATTATAACGCTTCCGCATGGAGTCCACTCTACTCCGTTAGTTGATAAATTCCAATCAAGAGATATGATAGAAATCGACCACGAGGCAAAAGTCATTCTCTTCTTAGGATTTGTACTTCCCCATAAGGGAATTGAATACGTTATAGCTGCTCTCCCCAATATAATTCAACGATTTCCAAAAACCCTTTTTATTGTAGCAGGCGAGACAAAAGATGTGGGCTATCTACAAGCCTTAAAAAAACTAGTAGAAGAACAGGATCTCCATATGAATGTTAAATTCACCGGGTATGTTCCTGAAGATCAGTTGAACATTTATCTTTCGTCTGCTGATGTAGTTGCTCTTCCATATAGTAGTATAACACAGAGTGGTATACTCCCCCTCGCTATAGGTGCGGGTATCCCCGTAGTTGCTTCAGCAGTAGGTGGATTAAAAGAAGTGCTGAAAAAACATTTCGTCGGGTTACTTGTTCCACCAACAGATGTAGAAAAGATAACACAAGCGGTGGTGAAACTTTTGTCGAATGCCTCTCTGTATCAATTGATCATAAAAAACGAGTTAAATTTAGCTAAACAATGGTCTTGGAAGAATGTTTCAAAAAATCATGTCTTGATATACCGACATCTAGCACGTTTTAAAAAGCTGCAATCATCTCAAATCCCTCGCCAGCGTCTACGCCAACGTTTATAAGAATCATTCAAAATTATACAAAGAACAGTATGATAACATCGGTCCTAATCCCAAAATAAACCACAATTAGCGCGCGCACGCGTGTTCTATACCGATCAAGAATCGAGGATTTGACTCTCCCTCGCCTACGAAACTACCATCGTTCGTCATAACTTTCTAAAAAAGAAAGATTTATTCAAGTTGAACGCCATACCACTATCAAAATCTTAAAAATATCGTTCTATATAGGCAGAGAAGACCATGTCAAGTAAAACTGTATGTCCCAACTGTGGCATAACACTCCGCTGTGTTTCACCTTTCTACGAAGTAAAGGAGGTTCCTGTCCACAGTTGCGTAATATTGCCTACCAAACAGGAGGCTCGACGTTTTCTTCGAGGCGATATTAGCCTAGGGTTTTGTAAAGCGTGTGGCTTTATCTTCAACATGTACTATGATCCTTCACTATTAGATTACTCGTCTACCTACGAAGATCAACAAAGCTTCTCACCTACATTTAACGCATTTGCACGAGATCTTGCCAACCATCTGATAGTTAAATATAATCTCCATAACAAGGAGATTCTTGAGATCGGATGTGGAAAGGGCGATTTCCTCACATTACTCTGCGAACTGGGAAACAACCGTGGAATAGGTATTGATCCCGCTTATGTAGCGACTCGGATTCACAGGAAAAGCGCAAACCGCCTCACATTCATTAACGACTATTACTCTGAACGCTATGCAAACTACCACGGTGATTTAGTTTGTTGTCGACACACTCTGGAACACATTCA
>CP070659.1:220239-225269 GCA_020355125.1 Candidatus Bathyarchaeota archaeon | reverse complement strand
ATTTCCCACTGAATTATTCGCAAGTTGTTTAGATTGAATTTTTATTCTTTTTCTTCGCATTCGAGAAGCGTCTTCATTTGCTTTTTCTCGGATTTGTACAGAAAAATGGTAGAAGATTGTTATATAGCCTAATTCCATTAATGTTTTTAAATGGTTACAGCCTGATTTTTAACAATAGGGTATGCATTGCCTAGAGAGAGGGAAAATTCTGGTAGGATTGATAGGGAAAACCAAAATTCTTCACCTCCATCAAAAGGCATTTACAGTTGTCCTTGGACAAGTCGTGGAAAGTTGAAATGGGGAGTTAAAGTACTTGAAAAGGTTTCGTAAAAAAATTAAGATTAGGTTGAAATGGAGAAATTCAAAATCAACTACTGAGGAGAAAAAACCTGTCTTTGATAGTGACGTTCAAGAAGAAGAAAAAGCTCCTGAAAACCTTGTTATGATGGAGTCTGAGGGTGTTGACGATTCTTTAATTGAAGGATCTACAGTCATTGAATCCTACTCGCTGAATGCTCCTTACGCATACGCGAAGATCCTTAAGGATGTAAAGGGAGGGAACATAACTTATTATCTTGAAGAGCCCAAGCTCGAAGATTCTGATATTGCTAATTTGAAGCGGTTGAAATCATTGTTAAACGAAGTTTTGGATTTAAAACCTTCAGAATTGAAGTCTAAGACTTTGGCTGCTGAGTACTTGCTAGGGAAGACCTCGGAGATTCTTGAAAATTATGGCTTTAATCTCGATATGTCGACAGCTAACAAACTTCTCTATTATATTATTAGGGACAATCTTGGCCTTGGTAAGATTGATGCTTTTAGCTATGATCCTTTAATTGAGGATATTTCATGTGACGGAATTGATGTGCCTATTTACGTTTGGCATAGACGTTACGAGTCTATCCCAACAAATATCCGATTCAGTTCGGCTAATGAGCTGGACGCTTTTGCGTTGAGGCTTGCTTATTTATGTGGTAGCCACGTTTCGATTGCGCAGCCCATGCTAGATTCATCAATGCCTGATGGCAGTCGAATTAACCTGACGTACGGGAGTGAAATTACCCGCCGGGGTTCTACCTTCACAATTAGAAAGTTCAAAGCGGACCCTTTTACCGTTACTGACATAGTGAATTTTAACACTTTCTCGAAGGAGATGGCTGCATATTTTTGGTATGCTGTTGAGAATCGAGTTTCAATTCTTGTGGCGGGGGGTATTGCCGCTGGAAAGACTACCCTGCTTAACTGCCTCAGCATGTTCATCAAACCGGACTTAAAAGTTGTTTCGATTGAGGATACACGGGAACTTAATTTGCCGCATGAAAACTGGATTCCAGCCGCTACGAGAACCCATTTCGGTGTTACTACAGGAATAGCCGAGATAACGCTGTTCGATCTTCTCAAAGCTTCTCTCCGACAGAGACCAGACTACATAATCGTGGGAGAAATCAGAGGAGCTGAAGCCTACACACTTTTCCAAGCTGTAAGTACAGGTCACTTAGGGATGTCGACAATACATGCTGAATCGGTGGAGTCGACTGTTTACAGGCTTGAATCAGCTCCTATGAATATTCCTCGAACTTTAATCGCCGGAATCGATTTGTTCCTTGTTATGAAAAGAGTTGAGCATAAAGGCAGTCCCGCAAGAAGAACTGTGGCAACATCCGAAATAGTGGGTTTGGATCCAAGGTCTGGAGAAATCTTGACTAACGAGATTTTCAAATGGAATTCTTCTAAGGACACATTTGACTATACGGGAAGAAGCTACATTCTAGAGAAAATTGCAGAAAAAAAGGGTATCGATATTGATGAAGTAAGCAAAGAACTGCAGCGCAGAATACAGGTTATTGACTGGATGGCTAAGAATGACATTAGAAACTACAAGGATGTTTCAAAAACAATAAGGAGCTACTACAAGAATCCCAAATCTTTTCTAAAGGAGGTCATGAGAAACGAATAAGCGAATGCTCGCCTTTCTTTTGAAACTGTCAAGATTATTCCCTAAAAGACTGATCTCGAGATTAGACAAATTGAAGAATAACCTTGCCAAAGCAAGTATTAGAATCAGTTTTAGTGCCTACTTGGGTTTAGTTGTTCTCGTCTCTTTGATAGCCCCAATTGTTACTTTTTCGGTTTCAATGGTAATCTCGTCTTTTTTTCTTGAAATTGTTCCCTCTCTGGCAATCTCTGTTCTAATTGCTCTTTTAGCGTTTGCTGTTTCATTTGGAGTTGCATATGCCTATCCTTATTTCGGCATTTCCGCAAGAAAGCGAAACATCGAAGCGAACTTGCCACTTATCGCAAATTTCTTGTCGGTTTTATCTAGTTCGGGTATGCCTCCTGAAAGGGTTATACGTTCACTGGCGAATGTTGGGGACGAATTTAACGTAGGAGACGAGGCTAGGAGGATTGTAGCAGACATTGAGCTACTGGGTTTAGATCTTAACATAGCTTTAAAAAACGCTGCTTTGAGATCTCCCTCTCCAAAGTTTGGACTTTTACTCGACGGTGTCGTTACTTCTTCACATACCGGCGGGGACATGGCAGGTTACCTAAGCAATGAGGCTGACAAATACAAAAAAACACGCAAACAAGCCATGAAGAGTTTTCTTGAAAGTCTGTCTCTTCTCGCTGAAGCTTACGTAACTTTTACGATTGCTCTTCCGCTTGTATTGGTGATAATGCTTTCAGTTATGTCTTTTGCTGGCGGCGGCGCCTTTATTGGAGGCGTAGACCCTCAATCTCTTATGCTACTTGTCACGTTCATACTGACCCCTGCAGCTGTTGCAGTGCTATTATTGATCGTGGATTCGATGACTCCTCCGAGGTGAGTTTATGCGCAAAATTCCAAAAAAAATAAGGCAGATTGCCGCTGCGATTTCGCTGATCTGCGCATTTCTAATTCTACTAGTTCCATTTCTGCTTATGCCATTTGAAACGTATGCTTTGATTCTAAACGAGTTACTTTTTACCGCGCTTTTAGTATCGCTTGTCCCATCAGCAATACTTGACTATCTTAATCAGAGATGGCTTAGATCTATAGAGAAGCAGATGCCTGCGTTGGTTAGAGGAATATCAGAATCGCAAGAGACTGGTTTAACCATCGTCAAAGCCTTGGAAAAAGTTGTGGAAGATAAACTAGTGCGACCTGCTTTATCCGAAGAGATTAGAAAGATCCTAGTTCAGATGTCTTGGGGAACATCCTTCGAGGATGCTCTAAGAATCTTTAAGAAGAGAGTGGAATCGCCCATCGTTAGCAGGTTCTGCGCATTAGTGTTGGAGGCTAGCCGTTCAGGAGGACAGATTAAAAAAGTTTTCACAGCTACCTCTGGTTTTATGGAGGAAATGAAAGAGATGGACGAAGATTTGGATTCCCAGATGCGCCCTTATCTTTTAGTTATTTACGTGGCTTTCATGATTTTTATTTTCATCGCTGTTATGCTCGTACAATCATTTTTTGCTCCTATAGAGGGAAGCAAGCAGATTCTTACCGATGTTCCAATTGTAGGCGTTCAAGAATATTCGGACTTTTTCTATAAAAATATGCTTGTATCCGCGTTGACTGGCGGGTTAATGGCCGGAAAACTTGGTGAACGTCGCACTGCAGGTGGATTGAAACATGCCATCGTTCTGAGTATAATAGGATATTGTATATTCTTCGTTTTAATCCCCCCAAACTGGATGGTGTAAAAATGAATCAACTGTTAAAAAACAAGAGAGCCCTTTCGCCCGTTATAGCCGCTGTGGTAATGATTCTCGTGACGACTATTGGCATGAGCATATTGTTTGCATTTTTTGTGAACTATACAAGGGATTATCAACTTGGAAGCGGAAGCTCTGTTCTTGAATCATTTGTTATCGAAGACGTCTGGATTAAAGATTCATATACTGTCGAGATTTGGGTTTACAACGTTGGCGAGGTAGATTTCACCATAACTAATGTATATGTTAATGATTTTGCTGTAACGGAGAATTTCCAAGTTACGGTTGCTATTGGTAGTCATGAGAACTTCACTGTGACTCCTTCGCTGGGATTGACTTTGGGTAATAATTATCTGTTCAAGATCGTTACTGCAAGGGGGTCAGCCGTTGAGGGACGATACTCATGATTATTAAGAATTGTAGTCACCACTTGAATGTGCTACTGAAAAATCGACGAGGTACTGCTGAGATCGTTGGTTCAGTTTTGTTTCTTGTCATTTTGGCGTTTTTTTTCACGAATGTTTATTTGTGGCATGATCAAGCTACTCGGCGTATGGATGATGTTGTTGCGGATAAGGTTAACTCGAGTATTGAAGTTAAGGTTGGCTGGGATGATTCTGCTTCTACTTACGTTGTTAATGTTACAAATAGGGGTGGGGTTGGCTGTGGTTTGTCGCGGTTGTGGATTCACACGACTGAGGGTGATCATGTTTATGCTGATCTTGAGGATATTGATGGTCTTGGGGGTTTGTGGGTTTCTGGTGGGGCTACGGTATGGCTGAAACTGGATATTGGGGCGCCTGAACCTTCTGGTTCTGTTGTTGATGTGGATTGGGTTGATGCATTTGCGGTGGTTCGGTATCCGCCTGAAGATGGTGACGTATTCAAGGTTTTAACTACTTTGGGTAACAGCGCAGCTGACACACTTCATTAATTGTTCCTGAGTGAGATTATTGATGGTGATTATACGCTGATGTTGGTGCTCGTAGAAAAAATCATTCGCGAACCGTTACCTTTGATGCCCCAATTAATAGCATGCACTACGTATTCAAATTGTCAATTGCGAAAGTTTCAGCTAATAAAAAGAATTACTGTTGGGAGTAGAGCTCATGTATAAGCCGTCTTTGATTAGACTGTTTAGATGCCGTAGGGGTTTGGCAGTTATTGTCGGCTCAATCCTGTTTCTTGTTATTCTACTATTCTTTTTCACGAATGTTTATTTGTGGCATGATCAAGCTACTCGGCGTATGGATGATGTTGTTGCGGATAAGGTTAACTCGAGTATTGAAGTTAAGGTTGGCTGGGATGATTCTGCTTCTACTTACGTTGTT
>CP070659.1:214084-220139 GCA_020355125.1 Candidatus Bathyarchaeota archaeon | reverse complement strand
ATCATCCGGTAAATAAAGGGGCTACTTGTAGTAAAGCGGCTTCTATACTTCAGTTAATAAATAGTCAGCGTCGTATAACTCAGCCGATGATGAGGACTAATCCCAATAAAGGCGTTGGTGAAGATCCTCGCTGGGCTCCAATAACTTGGGATGAAGCCCTTGCCATAATAGGTGAGAAGGTGACGCAAGCCATTAACACTCAACCCTATAAATATACCGAAACCATTGGAGCCTCTTCAATCGACAATTATTATAGAGCAGGCAAAGATTCGCCTATTGGGTGGTTGGGGTCATCTTATTGGAATAACGAGGAATGCTATTTAGGCAGAAAATTAATTTCCTTGCTTGGATCGAACAACGTTGAACATCAAGCAAGAAAATGCCATGCGTCTACCGTGGCGGCTTTGGCGAGTACCTTTGGCTTCGGAGCTATGACAAACCACGTGATCGATGCAAAAAACTCAAAATGTTTTCTCATTGTTAGCAATCCTGCTGAAAGCCATACAATGGAGTTCAAATGGGTCACTGAAGCAATGGAAAATGGAGCTAAAATAATAAACATGGATCCCCGTTATCATCGGACATCATCCAAGGCAGATATTTATGCCAAATATAGATCGGGAGGCGAAGCGGCAATATTCTTGGGCTTAATCCGGTATTTACTGAACAATAAAACAGATTTCATTGACTATGAGTTTCTTGAGAATAGAACCAACGCTCCGTACGATATGGCAGGAAACAAGCTTAGTGATTGGCAAACAAACTCAAATTCGATGTTTAGTAAACTCAAAGTACTTGTTGATAACTATACTCCTCAAGAAGTAGAACGGATTTCGGGATTGAAGCAAGAGAAGTTTATTCCTATCGCGAATCTCTTTCTAACAACAAAGCCGGGAAATATATACTACTCCATGGGCACTACACAACATACTAACGCGACTCAAACAATACGAGCCCAAGCGATTCTCCAACTCTGTCTTGGAAACATGGGAGTACCTGGTGGAGGTGTTAACGCCCTTCGAGGCATCAGTAATGTCCAAGGATCAACGGATATGAACTTACTATCCCACCTAATTATGGGCTATAGAGCTCCTCCTCGAAACACGGCTGATATTAGACGGTACCAGAAATGGAAAAACACGGATCCAACTAATCGGGGAGGCGTAATCGGTGGGACTACCTACGCCCCCATAAATATGAAAGAAGACAGATGGGACAACCGACACTTTTCTACATGGAAAAACCTTCAAGACAATTGGGGGTGTTATGTAGGGACATGGCCTGGAAAAGATCCTGACAACGAACCAGTCATATGCGATTTACCCATTGGGAATGGAAATGCTATCGTACAACTCTTTAGAGCCGTTAATGACGGAAAAATTAAAGTGCTATTAATTAACGGGGAGAATCCCGCCGTATCAGTGGCCAACTCCAATAAAATTAGGCAAACATTAAGCAAAAAAGGATTATTCACAGTTGTTAATGAACTATTTGAAACCGAAACCGCGCACTTCGCAGATATACTTCTACCAGGAACCACCGTCTATGAACGAGAAGGAAGTATAACCAATACGGGCAGATGGGTTCAATGGCGATGGAAAGCGGTGGATTCTCCGGGAGAATGCAAGGATGAATTGTGGTACTTAGTTCAATTGTTCAAAACATTTCGAAGTGCTGGTCTCATGCTGCCGTCAGAGTTATCATATTCGGAAAAGGGATACATGACTGGATTTGACCCCGATGATACATGGCCTACCCCTTATACTGCAGAACTTGGAGAAACCGCAGCAGCTGTTTACAAGGAAATTGGCCATTCGTCAAAATGGGCTAATGTTTTATACAAAACATCTTGGGATGACACGCTTCGACCAGACTTGGAAGGTATACTGGCTAAAAGGCGAGACCCAAGACCTGTAAGTGATCAGGATGCTCAATATGGATTCTATAAGAATTGGGCTTGGAGCTGGATGCTTAATCAAAGAATCCTTTACAATGATGATGAGGATCCAGCAGGATTAAACTATTTCTTCACTTGGTGGGCGCACTCAGATGACGCTTGGCTAGGCTTCGATAAAGCCGCCATATGGGCAGCAAACCTCTATGATCCTTCGAAAGAAGATTGGAATCCATTGAAACACGGCTTTCCACTCCACAATGAACCGCTAGAAAGCCCAGACGCAGAATTAGCTGCTGCCTATCCATCGATGTGGGACGATAGATTCGACGTCGTTTCAGGAGATTCCAGTAATTACCCGCATGTACTTACAACGTTTCGATTAACAGAACACATGCAAGCCGGAGCATTAACTCGAAATCTTCCATGGCTTGTGGAGTGTCATCCAGAAATGTTTGTTGAGATAAGCTCGGCTTTAGCTACTGAGATAGGCGTAAATAGTGGCGACGATGTCGTCGTGAAATCTGCAAGGGCGCCGAATGGGGTAAAAGTTAAGGCAATTGTCACGGAACGCATACAGCCGATTACAGTGAATGGGAAGACCGTACATGAAGTAGCGATGCCCTGGCATTGGGGTTTCAAAGGCCTCAGTACGGGTCCAAGTGCTAATATCTTGACCATAGATGCTGTTGATGTTTCAGCTAATATACCGGAAACAAAAGCGTGTTTATGTAAGGTTGAAAAGGCATGAGGTGATTAACAATGACAAAAGCAGTATTAGTAGATTTAAGAAAGTGTATTGGATGTCGAGCTTGCCAAGTTGCTTGTAAACGATGGAATGATCGGGAAGCCGAAGAAACAGCTCTAAATGCTATCCCAGGAAAGGAATGGACTAACCCCAGTGACCTTTCACCCCAAACCTATACTTACATACGATTTGTCGGAAAAGGAACAGGTGACAACTTCAAATGGTATTTTGCTAAGGTTCAATGTATGCATTGTACAGATCCACAATGCGCCGCGGTGTGTCCGACAAAGGCGTTATATAAAACTACTGAAGGACCAGTGCTTTGGGATCCAGACTTGTGCATTGGCTGTGGATATTGTATACAAGGTTGTCCTTTTGGTGTACCGAGATTTGATCCTGAGACGAAGAAGATCGAGAAATGTACGTTTTGCGCCGAGCGGCTAGCCGATAATTATGAGCCCGCTTGTATTCAAGCCTGCCCTACCGATACTTTAGTCGTTGATGATTATGATGACATCATTGCAGAAGTCAACGTATTGGATGCGGCGGGTGCCTACGTATATGGTAAAAACGAGGCTGGAGGGACTTCTTGGATGTATGTCTCAGATATTGAATTACATGAGCTCGGATTCCCTAGCGTAAGCGCAGAACAGCCGATCCCGAAAACTATAAAAACACTAGGTGAAGTCGGTGCTATCGGAATAATTGGTGGTGTCGCCCTTTTAGGTCTAAAATTGTACGCTGATAGGAGAGCTAAAGTGCAAAAAACTGTAAAGGAGGGATAAAATTATGGCTCAAATTGTATGGGAACTTCTGACAGCTGCCTATCTGTTCTTGGCAGGATTAGGTGCCGGTTCATACATCATTTCGGCAATAGCTGACATTAAAGGAAAAGGAAAATATGAAGGCATGGCGAGATTCGGAGCCCATTTGAGCTGGCCGCTTGTTGCTCTAGGTTTAATACTGTTGATTTTGCACATGGGACGGCCCGAACTAAACAACCCTGTTCACATATTGGGTATCTTTACTAACTATAGTTCATCAATGCTTTCTATCGAAGCACTATTAATGGGTGGAGTAATAGTGGTAGGCGCTGCTACTAGCTTCTTTTGGCTAGCAAAATGGAAAAGAGTATGGCTTCGAATGGTGATAGAAATCATCGGTAGCATTATCGCGTTTGTGGCAATAATTTCATCTGGTCTCGTTTTGACTCTATCCAGTGGAATTTCATTCTGGGAATCACCGTTTCTCACCTGGGTTTTTACCGTATCGTCAATGCTGTCTGCATTAGCACTAGTAGGTTTAACCGAGACACATCTAGGGTCACTCCTATTTCCTCGTTTCAACATAAAACCAGAAGTTGCAACATTGAAAACTCTAACCCTATACTCTTCATCGACGATTATTGTAGAAATTATAACGATGGCTCTGTTTCTCGCACATACTTATATAACTGGAAACGCGACAGAAGGAATTTCAATCCTAACTACTGGCTCTTTAAGTCTCATTTTCTGGTCAATGCTGGGTTTAGGACTTATTCTTCCCCTTCTACTAGGATATATGATAACTAGAAGAGCGAAGAGCCTTAGCACCGAAACCTCAGTTAAGATACTGTCGTTGATAACCTTCGTCTGCCTAATAGCTGGAGGCTTTCTACTCAGATACACAATACTTTATGCAGGACAACTATAACCTCAGACAACACCCTCCTTTTTTTTAGGAGAGCTAACGCCAATAAGCGCGCGCTTGCCGTGTAGAGAAGCGAACAATTTAATAATCAAAAATATTTTATCAAGGAAGAGATTTTTCCTTGACTTATTCTGCAATTGTCCTCTCTGGTGGTAAATCTACGAGATTCAAAGTAGATAAGGGCTCATATATCGTCTCCGATAAACCCTTAATTTCCTATACAATTGAAAAAATTAAACCCTTCGTAGATGAAATACTTATTATCACAAACCAAGAGAAAGTATCAAGATATTCCCAGTACTTCCCTTCTCTCAGAATATTACCCGACGAATATGATTTTAGAGCTGTACTTTCGGGTGCGACAACAGGATTTAAACATGTCCGAAGCGATTTCTCCTTTTTACTCCCATGTGATACCCCTCTCATTGCTACCAAGCTAATATCCTTACTTAAGCACCTATCACAAGATTACAATGCCATAGTTCCACGATGGCCGACCGGCTATATCGAACCTCTTCAGGCAATCTATCGATCAAAGGAAGCTTACAAAGCGTCTTTGGAAAGTATAGAAGAGGGTAAATTGAAGATGAGACATATGATTTTAAAAATTTCGAATGTTCTTTATCTCTCGACTTCAATTATTCGCGAATTTGATTCAAAACTTCACACTTTTAGTAATATTAATACGTTTAAAGATTTTAAACGGATAGAGAGATTTCTTGGGTAGCGAAATAATTATCGAGTTAGCGCTAGCGCGCGCTAAAAGCATTTAAAACAGTCTATTCTGAAGTTACCAATATATGCTGAACAAAATAATTGACGCTCCAATCACTTCACAAAAGGCTCAAAGACTCTACGATTTTCTGAGCCCCTTCTATGACTATTTAACTCGATATGAGCGCCTTTCAAAGGCAAAAGGGCTAGCTGTCGCCGAAATAAGAAGGGGCCATATTGTTCTCGAAGTTGGATTTGGGACAGGGCAAACGCTGATTGCTTCCGCTTTGAAAGTTGGAAACGAAGGCCAGGTGTATGGCATCGATCTTTCTCCCAGGATGCTGGAGAAAACGAGAAAGAGAGTTAAGAAGCTTGCATTGACAAAGCGGGTTGATCTGCAGCTTGGAGATGCAAGACAATTGCCTTATAAGGAGAACGTGTTTGATGTCCTTTTTAATAGTTACATGCTCGATTTGATTGACACTCCTGAGCTAACAACCGTTCTGACGGAATTCGAACGGGTGTTGAAGCCAGGAGGACGTTTAGTACTAGTCAATTTGAGTAAAGGCGAAAACTGGTACTCAAATATGAAGCTCTATGAATGGATCTACAGCAAATGCCCTTCGTTGCTTGGCGGATGCAGACCAGTCTTAACAAAGGCTTTCCTAGAAGAACTCGGGTTCCAGAAAGTGAAAAGAGAAATTATATTCGCTGGCCATATAATCCCGTCAGAAATAGTGTGGGGAAATAAGCCAAAATAATTACCTAGAGCGCGCGCTTCCCAAGCTTATTTCTTTTTCGATTCTCTCACAAACTAGCGCGCGCGCGCGCTTTTCAAAGGCTTTTGCTTATTCTCATATTTAAGTATTAACTTGGATTTGTCTTGGAATATTTATTTTTAAATATATTTTTTAAACTTCTATTTTGATATGACATTAAAACGATTTGAGCTTCTGACGGCCATTCAAAGGGTCTTAGATTTGGCATTAGAGAAAATCGAGAACAGCTAT
>CP070659.1:210254-213984 GCA_020355125.1 Candidatus Bathyarchaeota archaeon | reverse complement strand
TAAAAGAAAGAAGAGATCGGAAGTCAAGAAACTTCTCCTGTTATGGATTCTAAATCAAGAAGGACCCATCGGACGATATCGTCTCAAGGAACTGATGGATCTCTCAGAACACGAAGGAATAGTGAGGGAAATGCTAAACGACCTCAAGAAAGAAAATTTTATCCTAGCTAAAAGATTAGGATGCTCCCTCACAGAGAAAGGAAAAACATTTTTTGCAGATCAGATGAAAGCCCGCAACATCGTCTCCATCAAAGCTATTGATTCCACCATCTTAACAGAACAACCGATAAACCTAGGCCTACATCTTCGAAACCAAGCTGACAAAATAGAATCAACCATGGATATCAGAGATATTGCCGTAAGAGGAGGCGCATCTGGAGCTACAATAATCTTCTTTAAACAAAATAGAATAACTATTCCATCGGTTCATCCCGATTTTCTCGCAAAGCATCCAAAAGTAGCTACAATCATCCGTAACTCCTTCAATTTAAGCGATAATGATGTTGTCGCTATTATCTATGCTGAAGACAAATGGAAGGCTGTTGAATCTGCAATAACTGTAGCGAACACTCTTTTCAGCTCCAAGAAATGACGCTGATATGAAAAGGATTAACCTGCTAGTAATTGAGTTACAGCATCAGCAGTCAAGCTATTAAACAGCTCTAGGGCACATGCACTGAATGAGCATGTGCTTTGTTCAAAGGCAGAGGATAAAAATTAAATTCTTCAAATTTTTATTAGTTCAATCATTGCTAATCACATACACGAGGAGTGTTTTTTGGTTTATTGTACAAGATGTGGAACTAGAAACTCCATTGAAACGGAATTTTGTATAAAATGTGGAGCACATCTCTTTAAGAGAAAAAATGTAATTGATGAATTAACGGAGACAATGGGCCATGGAACTACGCAATGCTTTGGCTCAGCAAGAAGCGTAGAGAACACATGTTTTGGAGTAAGACGAATTGGTGAGATATTAGGTTTAATTGTTGGAATTTTTATCATCCTTTGGGGAATATCGATATTACTGAGAGAGCCAATATGGCAATGGATCGGACCGTACTTTGTAATGGTTATAGGCCTATTGATCATAGCAAGATCGCTTTCAAGAGTACTTCGTAAACCATCCTAAGCTGAAGATAATTTTATGCACAAATGTAGCTCTAAAAAAGGTTCTAAAAAAAGAAAGTAGAAAAAGTTTTTATGAAGACACGACTACTTTCGCAGATAAGAGACCAATCCACCGATAATTACCATTATAGCTATCAGGAAAAGTATTCCAGGCCACCAGAGATCATAATACCACAAGATTGCCAGTCCTATTAGGAACACCCCTCCAGACATTGCGCCCCAGAGCCCTGTACCAGATCCTGGGGGGCCAAAACAAGCCTTTTCAGGTTCAGCGCGTGTTATCGGTTGTATTCTGTGAACCTGAGCTTCCTCTTTTGTTGGTTCCGGTTCGGTTAAATTAGCTCCACAGTGAGAGCAGAAGTTGACTCCTTCGTTCACTTCCTTCCCACATTTAGAACAAAAAGGCATGGTTTAAGCACCTTTATTTTTTATAAATACCAATAAACTCGCTTATATATAATATTTATCGCGCGCGCGATCGAATTGTGTATGTTAAGAAGGCTGTAAACATATTTATGATAGACGCGATTTGCTCCTGTTCACTTCATTATTTGTAGTATGCGTTAGTTCTCACACGTTATTTCTTTACTGTTTCACTTTTATTTTTGTCAGAAGATAGGACTGTAAGCAGAATAAGAATCCTAGCTACTTGAATAGATATGAGAAAGTAGAAAACATATTCAGGACCAATATTTTCCCAGATTATACCTCCCAAGATTGGAGAAACTACGCCTACAATTCCTCGAAACAGGCCTAGCATACCTAACCAGCTTCCTAACAACTCTTTTGGAACGAGTTCTGCGGTCATTGCGGCTTGCGTGACAGCCATTAACATATAGAAGCCCTTGAAGAGGCCAGATGCGATAAGAGACGGAGTATTCCAAGCGAAGATAAGCAGTAGAAGGGAGGTACAATATATGGGCGTCATCAACAGAATCAACTTCGCCCTGCCAAAGGCATCTGCCAACCTTCCTATAGGAAGTGCTAAAGGAATCACTAGCAACCATGAGGCGGCAAACATCCAGCCGAGTATTAACTCATTAGCGCCTTTCATCTGAGCTGCGTAGAGAGGAATAAAGATATCTCCAATATACATAGGAAAGGTCGATAGTGTTGCGAAGATGATCCAGCGTTTCACAATCTTTCCCTCGCTAATAACTCTTCTTAGATCGCCCATCAGAGATGACTGTCGTGCTTTATGCTCGATTCCACTAGGATTAGTGAAGAATCTAAAAATGAGAAAGAGAGATATGGATAAGCCAAGGGATCTTATCCAGTACAAAGGTCTGATTCCCTCAGCGCTTAAACCCCCAAACATCGAGATAGCAAAGGCAGCGACGATTGGAGCAATAAGTCGTGGAACTGCAGAAAGCGTATCACAGAGTTGCATTCCAGTGGCTCTCTCTTCATTGCTGAGAGTGTGTCCACAAACCAAGGGGCAGCCGGTCATGACTATTCTTTGGGATAACATAAAAATAATAAGTGCGATAAACGTGATCTCCCAATTCCTTGATAGGGCAAAGACAGTAGAACCCAGAATCATTAGAAGCAATCCAGTGATGAAGATCTTTTTGATTCCATGTTTAGTCGCTAACCAGCCTAAAGGTAGAGAAACTAATGCGCTAGCAACTCCACCCCCGCTGTTCACATAACCCAGCTCTATTGGGCTTGCCCCAAGGTCAGTGATATATATTGACTGATACTGTTGTGTCAGCGACAATGAGAAGTTCTGAATCATATTCTTTAAAAGGTTGACTTTGAACGGTGTTTGCTTTCTACGAATAAGGCCAAAGCCTCGTTGAACCATTCTTGATATTTTTCCATTTGAGGAGGATGATTTCTCCATCTATTGGGCTTCACCGTTTATAGTAGTATATGTGAAATTCGTATCGAATACAAGTGCTAGAATATAACTATTACTACGCGCGCGCTAGAAATATCTAAACAAAGCTTCGTAGCATGAAACAAACTGAGAAAATAGAAAGTATAACGCTGGTTAGCCAATTAATTCTTAGATAATGCGCGTTAGCTAGCTGGAATAGCAATTAAAAACATAAAAATAACTTTGTCAAGCATCAAATTGATGAGTGGAAGAAGAGCATTAATCGCGTGCTGTAAAAAAAAGAGGATTAAGTTTCATATATTTGATTAATGGCTTCATCAGCCCAACATGGGCATCCGCATATATCGACGGCGACCGATAGAATCTCGGCGATCTCCTTCCTCGTCACACCAAGATCCATCGCTTTCTTGAGATGAATTCTCAGGCAAGGCTTACTCTTAATAGCGATAGCGAGTCCTACGGCGATCAACTCCTTTGTCTTCATGCTGAGAGCTCCATCCTTAAAGACCTCATTCACGAAGCCCCTCCACTTCTCCCAAACAGATGGTAGTTCCTGCTTGAAGAAGGATCTATCCACACTCATAGCATCACCCCCTACAAATTTTTTAAACTCCATTTAGAGTTATTAACAATTTTCTAACCCATTTTTCGTTATTGCGGATTCATTTCAGCGCACGCGAAATTATCTAGTGCGTACGCACATTTAAGCACAACAATAAGCTTGGGATCCATATTGGAATTTTTCTTGAGATATTT
>CP070659.1:206591-210154 GCA_020355125.1 Candidatus Bathyarchaeota archaeon | reverse complement strand
CCATAACTCGATCGCAAGTGTATGATCTTTTCCTATTTTTTTTGCTATTTTCCTCATATCTGGAATTGATACGCCCAATCTTCGTTCAGTTGTCATGCCATATCGTGCCATTCCTTTCAAACGATTAGGCTTTGCTTTAGCTTTTAACTCTTCCAGAACTTCTTTTACAGAAATCATGCTGATCCTTCACTATAAGCAGATACGCCTTATAATTTCTTATCAAATTTCTTTAAAAACTTCTCTGCTTTGGCTCTCATAGCGCGCGCTAAAAAGCGGTATTATCTAATTCTAGTTGTAACGCAGATTCAAGGTGTCGTTAAGAGGTTTCGCGCGTACGCGTTATTTTTAGAAAATAATATGTTTATAGACGATATTGAAAAAATTTTAGATTAATTTATCGTCTTTTACACGTATGTGAAAATGAATAAATGCGGTTACCGCGATACCGCCAATGAAGCTAGCCCACAAGGGTGCTGAGTAGCCATAGAGCTCGTATAATATTCCTCCAAGAAAAGGAGATAAAAAACCAAAAAATCCTCGGTAGAAGGAGATGCGTCCCATGGCTTCGGCCCGTTCTGCCTGAGTGGTGCTGTTTGCCATGAGGGTTTGTAGGGGAGGTCTCCATGCTGCCATTGCTATTCCCCAGAATATATGAATAAGGAGAACCACCAAAAAATTCTTCGCTAGAGCTATGCCACCAAGATATATGACAAAAGTTAGATAAGAAATAATGATGACGTTTTTACAACCGAATTGTTTAATCATTCTCCCCATGAATATTTGAGCTAATGTGGTTATTAATGACCATGAAGCGCTTATTATGCCAAGCTGAAAATTGGAGAAATTGAAGTGGGATCTAAGGAGTCCAATAATAAGCATAGGTCCCATGCCTACGACAAACGCGTCTAACATGTTCAATAAGTAGATATTTCGAAGGTTCTTGGGGGGGGAAATGTTTCTCTTAAAGAATGAATAGAATTCTGAAACATTGAGATCTTGTTTAGGAAAAGGATTTTCTCGTAGATAACGAATTATTAAAAAGAATATTACAAATTGGATGACTAACCCTATGAAAAAGACTTCGATGAATCCAACTTGGTCAGCGATAAATCCTCCGATGAAGGGGGCGAAGATGCCCGGCGCCATCATCATCATCATGATGCGGCTGTAGATGGTGCCGCGGTCGCGGGGTGGGACGGATTCGGCGAAGAGGGAGTCGACGATGGGCATGTCGAGGAGGGAGATGCCCATGAGGAGGATGGCGGGGATGACGAGGTAGAAGTGGGTGGTGAGGCCGGCGAGGAGGAAGAAGGTGATGGAGAGGAGGGTGTGGTGGCTGCCGAGGTCGATGAAGGGTTTTCGCTGGACGCGGTCGCTGAGCCAGCCGAAGAAGGGTCGGATCACGGCGCCGAGGAGGCCTTGGTAGCCGCCGAGGCCTTCGAGGAGGCCGAGGACCGTCATGGAGGGATTGAGGTTGAGGATGAAGGGTTGGTAGATGACGCGGTGGATCTGGTTATAGGTGCCCTTTAGGAGGGCGCGGGCAGCGAAGACCTTCACGTTCTCTTCCAGCGACGCCGTTACAGGTTCCTCGGTCGCCATCGATCATCACCGCCCCATACGATATAACATCACGTATCTTAAATGTAAAAGAGATTTTGGTTCAAACTCCCACATAAACCTATTGCCTAACGAGTGGTGTTCTACCTCTAAGCTCTTTCTACCAGCGCGCGCTACTAGTATACGCCTGTCGGCGTTAGAGCTCCTATTACTTTATAACAATAAGTTCGGTGGATGATTCAAATGCCACTCGGTCAGAGATTGATATCTGTGAGCTACAGTTAAGATCGTGTTCTCTTTAAATGCACTACCCATGAACTGTATACCCGTTGGAAGACCACTATCAGTAAAGCCGCTAGGCACGGAAATAGATGGAAGACCAGCACCGTTCCCCACAGCACTCATTATATCTCGAGCTTTACCTGGAACGGATCGACGAAACTCTTGATCTATTGGAGATGCTACACTACGTTTAGTTGGTGCAACTAGAGCGTCGAAGGGAGACAGTATCTTATCAATTGCTTTCGCCATGATGCCTCGCAAGCGCATAGCCCTCAAATAGTCTTTAGCCAACACAACTGTACGAGCATAGGGGCCATAGTGATCCTCGGGAGCAGTTAATTCCGAGGTTAAGCCGCGTTCTATAAAGGATTCAAAGATGCTTGCAGATTCTGCGTTTAAAATGGTTCTAGTGATGGCCTCATAAGGCAGATCAGGGAAGTCGATTTCCTCAACCGTTGCTATCTGTTTAAGAATCTTTAACGCCTTTTCAAAATTTTTGTACACAGAATCTTCTACATCTTGGATGCCGTTCTTAAGCATGGCTAGTTTGAATCGTTTGTTAGACTCGTCAACGACATAAGAGAAAGACGATTTAGCTGTAGTTGGATCCTTTGGATCGGTTCCTGCTATAGCCTCCAATACGAAACCACAATCATCTGCAGTAAGGCATAACGGTCCAATTTTATCCAGAGTCCAACTTAATGCCATCGCACCATATCTACTGACTCGACCATAGGTAGGACGCAATCCTGTTACACCGCAATTATTAGCCGGACTTAGAATGGAACCTAAAGTTTCTGATCCAATTGCAAAGGGAACAAGGCCCGCGCATACAGCTGCTCCTGAGCCACTAGACGAGCCACCAGTCCACGTTTTGATATTCCATGGATTGCGGGGAGGACCAGTAAACGAAGCATTAGGTTGTCGGTACCCCATACCTCCCGCTAGTTCTATCATTGCTAGTTTTGCAGATAGAATAGCTCCCGCCCTTTGGAGTTTTTTGATCACTGTTGCATCATAGTTTAAAATCTGGTTTTGGAAGGGTTTTGCACCCCATGTTGTAGGGATTTGTCCTGCTGTCGCCAACAAATCCTTTGCTCCATAAGGGATACCATGTAAGGGGCCCAGATAATTTCCTGAAGCTATCTCTTCTTCAGCTTGTCGGGCTTGCTTTAATGCTAGCTGGCGAGTTATGGTCACAACCGCATTATATTTAGGTCCAAATCTCTCTAAGCGATCAAGGAATATCTCAGTTAGTTTAATTGGAGATATTTGTCTCGTTCTGATTAGTTTGCTCAGCGCTCTGATCGACAAGAAGACAGGAGTATCCATGTTGTCACTCTTCTTTCTGGTAGGGAGTAAAAACAAAGAAGGGTTCATCGTCGTATTCTAGATTTACAGATCTCAAGGTTTTTGCAGTTTCCACTATAGAGTTGACTTGTTTACGTACTTCATCTAATTCTTTCGAACTAAGCCGGTTTCCATACTTGTTTTGAATTAAATCAAAAAGAATCTTAGATTCATTGTTATTTCCAATTTTTTTCTTCATTTTTCTATTGTAAGTTATCATAAGGATAATATAAAGTTCTTACACTACCATATTTGTATAAAGCAGTAGTACGCAGAAAGACCATACATAAAAGCCAAAAAAAAGTTGAGGAAAAACAAAGTTTTTAACAGTAATCAATAACACGTGTGCTGGGGAATTAAACATGGAATTAACT
>CP070659.1:203434-206491 GCA_020355125.1 Candidatus Bathyarchaeota archaeon | reverse complement strand
GGTGTAACTCCAGCCATATATGCTGCAATTCGCAATAAATCTTAATACCATGAATTTACCATTCATGGTACAGCATAAATGGGAGATCATTATGACCAAAATAGAAGTTCCATTAACCGCCCATGTTGAAGAGACTATAAATGTTCTTGATAGCTGTGGCTGTCTCCTCGTTTCTGGAAATCTGGAAAAAGCTAATGTTATGACGATAGGATGGGGGCTTATAGGCTATTTATGGAGTAAACCCTTCTTTATGGTAGCTGTTCGTCCTTCAAGGCATACTTATAACTTTATGGAAGCTAGCGAAGATTTTACAGTGAACGTTCCCAAAAGAGGGATGGAGGAAATTGTTGATTATTGTGGCTCGGTTTCAGGAAGAGACCACGATAAGTTCAAAGAGAAAGGATTGACGCTGATACCGAGTAAAACGGTGAATTCCCCAATAATTTCCGAGTGTATAATTCACTTTGAATGTAAAGTTGCCTATAAAATGAATGTTGAACCGAGCAAATTACCCAACGATATTCTGACAAGCAGTTATCCAAGTGGAGACTATCATATCCTTTATTTTGGCGAGATTGTAGCAACATATGCAGACGAAGATGCCCAAGATCAACTTTAATTTTTTTTTGTGACTCATTGATAAGCAGATACAGAACTGCCTCAATGATTCTTGAATCAGATTACTTATCGTACAGCTATGTCTCTGACGTTTTCATTCATTAGTGGAAAAAAGAGCTACAGTATCGCTATCTAAGTTGGTTAGTATCCGATTGCATAGCATTCACGTCTTGGGTCAGCGCCTCCCATCAACAATCTCCGCTCTTCTATGCTGTGTATAGCGCAGGCGCCTCCACACTTATATGTCCAATCGGGATAGACGTTTAAATCGTAGCCCATTTCTTTCAATTGGTCAATGGTCTTTTGAGAGCTTCTTCCCTCAATATTTAGACGAGCTGGATGATATTCATGCGGCCAAAAACTGTTGGGAAAATTCTCACTTCGAAACCGTGGAGCTTCTATAGCTCGTTGGATATTCATGTTAAAATCAACTACGTTCACCAATATTTGCACCATTGTCTGAGGTTGAGAATCGCCTCCCGGTGTACCATAAGCCATAAAGAGTTTCCCGTCTTTGAAGGCAAGGGCGGGATTAGGTGTCAATCGAGGACGCTTTCCGGGCTCAACAGAGGAAGGATGGTTGGGGTCTAACCAAGATTGAGCGCCTCGAGGTGAGATTACAATGCCGAGCCCTGGCACCAATCGCCCACCATCGCTGGGAGTTGCTGAAAAGGCGTTACCATTTTTGTCAACAACACAGCCGTAGCTGGTATCGCAACTGTTCGACTCTGTTCTGACGCTTCGATTTTTTCCACAGGTGATGGCTGCGATAAAATTCTTAGGATCTCCGTAGGGAGGCATCTTTCTAAAAGCTTGACTAGTATCTATCAGTGAACGACGTAGGTGCGCGTATTTTTTTGAAGTTAGCTCATTAATAGGTACATCTGTGAACCTGGGGTCTCCAATGTGTTTTTCGCGGTCCGAGAACGCTAAATCTAAGGCGGAGACCAACAGATGAATATATTCAGCACTATTATGTTCCATGGAGCCTAAATCGTATCCTTCCAAGATGTTTAACGCCATCGCATTTACAGGTCCTTGACACCATGGGCCGCAGCAATAAACTTCGATATCTCGATACGTAGTCATAATAGGCTTTTCTAACTCAACGTGAAAGCTTGCCATGTCTTCTAAGGTCATGATGCCACCATTCTCTTGAAGATATTTGATAAGTTCTTTTGCGATATCTCCTTCATAAAACTCGTCGCGAACAGCCATCAGCGCGCCATGGCGGCCAAGATGGCGATTCTGTTCCTCAACACGGATTAACCGTTTAAAGGTTGTCGCTAGATCCTTCTGGACGATGGGATCACCTATCTGGGGAATCGTTCCTGATGGAAAGAATACGTTTTTTGTAGACTTCCACCTTTGAAATTTCTCTCTGCGGAGCACATCATTGATGAAAGTTGGATGTGCTGGAAAACCATTTTCTGCGAGGACTAATGCTCTTTGGGCTACCTCTGTGAAAGACATAGTGCCGAATTGATCTAACACCGTGATCCAAGCGTCTGGAGCAGATGGGACAACCGAGCTTAGAAACTGATCTTCAGTGAGATGTCCTCCCCTCTCCTGTAATAGTTCAATAGAAGCAGCTTTAGGCCACGTCCCTAAACCACTGATCGTAGTAACCTTGTCTTCTAAAGACGAGTAAACCATAATAGGCGCAACGCCTCCAAAGTTTGTAAAGTCGGGTTGTGTAACATTAATGCAAAGACCCATCGCGACTCCCGCATCAAACGCATTGCCGCCTTTTTTTAGGATTTGGATCCCTGATAAGGTTGCTTGGGGATGGCCTGAGGAAACCATGCCGTTGTTACCCATGACTATTGGACGATGCCAGCCTGATTTATCTATCAAATTCTGAGCAAACATTGAGCAATAATTAACGTTAAAGTATAATAAAACTATATTGAGCCACCATTTTCCGCCAATTCATCAGTGATAAAGAGTATGAACATTTTTTATCGTAAACGTGTTTTTTCATCTTCTGAACACAGTCTTAACAAATTTTAAAAGTAAAACAACCTTACAATCGATGAAGAAGGTGAGCAAGTTTTGAATGTGGGAGAACAGCCACGAATCAGGATTGGCCAAAAAGACCTATTAGAGGCAGTGGAAGTAGATTTTACAGAAGAAAAAGAATATTGGAATGTTTATCAGCTCGAAGATGGAACGACTTTAAAAGTCAAGCTAGTGTTGAGAGGAGTAAAACGCCTTAAAAAACATAACCCGGATGGCACACCTATCTACCTTATAAATTCTCAAAACATTATTCGAGCAGTCAACATACCAGTAGATTTAAAGGTAAAACCTAAACCCAGTACTTTTGAGCCCGTATGACGCTGGAAATATTTTACTCAGGTCTCTTTCAAAGCAGGTGAGCAACTCTAGTTATCCTTCTCTTGGTTTCGCAATGATCTCCTTTATTTTTAAGTCCAT
>CP070659.1:197830-203334 GCA_020355125.1 Candidatus Bathyarchaeota archaeon | reverse complement strand
TTTCAAATTCTTTTGTATTTTTCTTAATCCCATTTTTTCACCTGTTATTGTCTAGCCAGCTAGCGCTAGCTGACTAGCTATTTAGGTGGCTATAGGTTACCTCTCGATGTTTTATTGTTTACCCTCTGGCGCTGGTTGTAATTGTTAACAAGATTATAGTATGCACGCATGAATCAGTGTGAAAGTATACGATAACGGAGCGAAAATTTTGAATAAATCCAAATTGTTTTAATTGGTTAGCGTCTTCACAATTCTAAGACTATACGGATGGAAAATCATTGTCTCTTGTTTCGGCCTTTAACATAGGTTTTTTGAACGGGTGGCTTCTCGTTCTTCCTTTAATAGGGAGCCTCATTTTACAGGCTAGAGTAGCTGGCGTTAGAGAAAAAGGCGAAAAAAGTTCACTTGATTATCTTTCCACAACAGAAAGGAACGTTCTGTTTCTGATGCAAACGATCATCTCGCTTTCTTATGTGTATAGCATCTTCTTGCCCTTGAGGTTAGATACGACTTTTTTCTATATTGGATTCTTTGTTTATCTGGTTGGTCTCTCTTTCAGTTCTCAAGGAATATTACGATTTGCCAATTCTTCACAGGATAGTTTAGTTGTGGGAGGGCTCTACCGATTTTCAAGGCACCCCATGTATGTGGGATGGTTGTTCGTTTATGTAGGGATAGGTATAGCTTGTATGTCATGGTTATATCTTTTGTTAACAACATTTCTAATGATTTTAGTACACATTTTGGTAAAAGCTGAGGAATCCTGGTGTCTTGAGAAGTATGGTGATGATTATCGAGAATATATGGAGAAAACGCCAAAATGGCTAGTGCGTTAGGACAAAGAGTGTTTTTCTTATATGCTTCCTATTCTAGCTGAAAGAGCAAGGAGCTATACTGCTTTTAAAGCGCGCTAGGAGGGATATTAATATCCTTTATCAAGTTCGTTGATTGAGCATAATCTTCTCAAACTAACCCATATCTTGAGTGAAACTGTTTAATAGTTAGTAAGCCAATTATACGAACAGAAAGAAGAATGATGAGGAGACATATTTATGTTGAGAAAACGATTAGGGTATAGTCTTCTAATCGCGATTTCCATAATCGTAGCCCTGACGATAATATTTTTTGTATTGTTGATTACGTCGAGTATTCCCTTCTAGCGCTAGCTATCTCATGAGGCTCGTCTAGCTCGCGCGCGCTCACTAAACTTCGTTTCAATAGTTTCTTTAAAATGGAATAAGGCATCAAATATTGGCTAACGCTATCAATTATGAACGCGTTATCTGTATGGTCTCCTTAATATCCTTGAATTGCATCTGATATAAGCGTCGATATAGACCGCCCTTCTCAATCAAACTATTGTGGTCGCCTTGATCGACGATTTTCCCCTTGTCCAGTACTATAATCTTGTTTGCATTTACGACGGTGGATAGGCGATGCGCGATAACGAGGGATGTACGGCCTTGTAACAGGATGGATTGGGCTCGCTTAATCTTCAGCTCTGTATAAGGATCGATGCTTGATGTAGCTTCGTCTAAGACTAGGATCGGTGGATCCTTCAATAAGGCTCGTGCAAATGATACAAGTTGTCGTTGTCCTGTAGAGAGTTTGACACCTCGTTCACCAACCCATGTGTCGTAGCCTTCAGGTATGTTTTGGATGAATTCGTGGATTCCTACGATCTCGGCTACGTTCTTCACCTCTTCGTCCGTGGCATCGAGTCTACCGTAGCGGATATTTTCCATAATAGTTCCCGAGAAAAGGTAGGTTTCCTGTAGCATGGTTCCAATCTGGTTTCGAAGGGATTTCAACTTAATGGCTTTGATGTCGTTACCATCTATGGTGATCGATCCCAATTCGGACTCATAGAATCTCGAAAGCAGTTTGATTATCGTGCTTTTCCCTGCCCCTGTTGGTCCTACGATCGCAACTGTTTCTCCTGGGCTCACTTGGAAACTGATATTATGGAGGACCGGGTTCTGTGAGTCGTAACCGAACGTGATGTTCCGGAAGTTGATCTCGCCTTTTATCTTGAGGAGTTCTTTCGCATCATCTTTATCCCTGATTTCAGGGCGAGTGTCCATGATTTCGAATATTCTTTCCGACGCAGCAAGTGCTGACTGAATAGTGTTGTACAGGCTAGTCAATGCTGCAACAGGCTCGAAGAATCTTGAAAGATAGGCGAGGAAAGCAACTAGTATTCCAATGGTCACTTCTCCATGGATCAGTAGGTAGCCGCCGTAAATAAGCACGATAAGTCTTCCTACCTGTGTTATGAAGGTAGATATTGAAAAGAATGCGCCGAAAATTTGTGTCGCTTTCACATTGGCCTGCAGGTTCTCAAGGTTTACTTCTCTGAAATCTTCTTCCGTTTCTTGTTCGCGTGTGAAGGATTGTATCTCCCTTATGCCTGAAATATTCTCCGCGAGTTTTGAAGTTAATTTCGCGATTTTTTGTTGGATTCTCTCGTAGGCAGATCGAAAGGCGGAGTGGAAAATCCAGACCGATAAGGCCACAAGGGGGACGATGATGAGTGATGCTAACGTTAGTTGTACATTCATGAAGAGCATCATAATGATTACTCCAGTAAGGGTTATTACATTGCTGAAAATGCTTATTACTTCAAGAACGAATACGTCCCCAATAGTATCCGTGTCATTCGTTACTCGAGAAATGATATCGCCGGCTTCAGCGCTGTCGTAGTAACTATAGGGTAATATTTGCAGCTGAGTAAAGACGCGATGCCGTAACTGGTTCACCATGTTCTCACCGATCCAGGTAATGTTGTAGTCTCTTAGACGGCTGGCAGCCCAATTCACTCCATAGAGGAGTAGACAAATTGCTGAAACAATTGAAAGATTTTGTAGATCCCCTACTTGGATATATTCGTCTATGGCTATTTTCATGAGGTACGGAACGCTCAAACCCATTAGAGAGGCTATAAGGATGGAAAATCCGATAAGCAGCAATCGTCTTCTGTATGGTATGATATACTGTAAAAGTCTACGAATAATGATCGTGTCAGGAATTCTTCTTTCGAAGTCTGGCTTCTCACGTGTCCAATATCGGTGTATATGATAGTGGTCCGACATGCCTTACTCCTCTTTTCCTTCTCTCCTCGTTTTCTGAGCTTCATAGAGGGTTTGATATATATTGAAGTAGATCCCCTGTTTTGTCATTAATGATTCATGATTTCCCCTCTCAGCAATCTTGCCATCTTGTAGCACTATAATCTGGTCCGCATTCCGTATGGTAGATACTCGTTGGGTGATTATGAACGTGGTTCGATTGCTTAGTAGTTGCTGAAGGGCTTGCTGAATCTCGAATTCAGTGTCTACATCAACACTGGAGGTCGGGTCATCCATTATAAGTATCTTGGGATCTGTAACGAGCATTCTTGCAATGGCGATTCGTTGTTGTTGTCCACCGGAAAGCGTAACGCCTCTCTCTCCCACTCGAGCATCGTATCCTTGGGGAAGAGCAGAGATGAACTCATGGGCTTGAGCCGTTTTCGCCGCTTTTACTATTTCTTCTTCAGTTGCGTCGGGTTTCCCAAATGCTATGTTCTCCCTTATGGTCCTTGAAAACAGAAAAGAGTCTTGAGCGACCACTCCAATATTTCTCCTTAATGACCGAGTCCTGATGTCTCTTATGTCGTATCCGTCAATCGTTATTTTACCGGTCGTCACATTGTAGAATCTAGGTATCAGTTGTATGATTGAACTCTTTCCGGAGCCGGTATGGCCAAGAACTGCTATAGTTTCTCCTGGTTCAGCCTCTAAGTTAATATCTTTCAGCACAAGGTTGCTTCCGTCGTAGCTGAAAGAGACATTCTCAAATTTTACGTGTCCTCTGATACCTGATAATTCGATGCCTCCAGGCTTATCTTCCACATCTGGTCTACGATTGATGATCTCAAAGACTCGTGTTCCAGCAGCCATAGCCCGTTGATATCCCGATATGAATCCTCCAAAGAATCGTGCAGGCATCAATAGCATACTGAGATAGAGATTGAAGGCGATGAAAGCGCCAAAGGATAACGCGCCATCAATCACTTGCTGCCCACCATACCACAAAATAGCAATCGTCCCAATTTGAGTGAGGAAAGCAATAAACGGCAAATAGTTAGTTCGGACTCGAACCGCTTGAAGACTCTCATCCAAGTATTTACTGCTTTCTTTCGAGAACTTTTGAATTTCGTAATTCTCTCGAGTAAAGGCTTGGACGATTCGAATGTTGACAATGTTTTCTGCAAGAACCGACGTCAACACACCATATTGCTCTCTCATTCGGTTATAGATAGGACGGATAGTCTTAACAAAAACATAATAGGCTACGAATGTCACTGGATACAGAGTGAATGATATGGCTGTTAGCTGCCAGTCCATTGTGAGCATCGATAGGACGACTCCGACGAGTAAAAAGATAAATCTGAAGGATCTGATTAAGTGTCCTCCAAAAAACCAACGAATACGTCTGATATCCGTAGTTGCTCGAGACATCAGTTGCCCCGTCATGGTATTGTCATAGAACGAATAGGATTGTTTCTGTAAGGACAGGAATAGATCGTTTCGAATCATAAAGGCAATTCTCTGAGAAAAGAAGGTGGCGAAGTAACGCCTAAAGAACATGAATACTCCGAGGACGAGAGTAACCCCCAAGATCTGTAGACAGATAGAGACTAATTGTTCAAAGTGGGACTGAGTCATAAGGGCAATGTCGACACTTTCCTTTATCAGAACAGGGATGAGCACCTCTAGGTAAGTAGTCCCAGCCATACCTACTAGCGTAAGCAGCAGCATATACCAGCATCTCTTCACGTACTCCATCATCTGTAGAAACACTTTCACATTGACTACCTGCCCAATCTACATATTTTTACATAAAAGGATACTTTACGATTATTTAAGCTCCAATGATCCTTAAAAAAATACTATTTAATACTAGGGCTCTATCAACTTTTGGATGTCTTCTCAAATCTATTTATCTTCGATGATAAATAACTATAAGGTACGCTGACAATCCCGTTATTCGATTACCTCCTCTCAGCAATTTGATAGCAGTAACACCCACGGTTCAATTATATGATTCAGGTGGAATTAACGCGCGCGCTCTGGAATATGGAACAGTACACTAAAAAATATAACACAATCGCTGTGCGATAAATATATAGAAAGCATGCGCCCTATTTTATCATGAACCAGCACAGATAGATTAGAAATATAGAAGAGCACAACGATGAAAAAAGCAAACCATTCCCTTTGGATTGTTCTGATACTGCTCACGTCTGCCTTTGCTGTTAGTCTTTGGATTCATGAGGTCTCCCTCGCACGCGCTTTTAATAAACCTCCCATAGCCGATGCGGGTGGTCCGTATAGTGGCTATGAAAGTGTTCCAATCACCTTCGATGCCTCCGAATCTTCTGATCCAGACGGAAAAATAACAACATACACTTGGGATTTCGATGATAACGTTGCTTATCTCGGCAAGACAGTTACTCATGT
>CP070659.1:190146-197730 GCA_020355125.1 Candidatus Bathyarchaeota archaeon | reverse complement strand
TTATACGCGCGAAAACATGTTTTAGGGCAGATGTGGACGCTGTCCCCCCACACGCCTCAAATACAATACTGGTATAGTTCTCATGCTATGTTTATATAATATTTTATGACAAGTCTTAAATAGGAAGTCAATAGAAAGGAACATAAAAAAACGGTGTAGACAAAAATGGCAATTATTCTTGAAGGACAATTATTGACACTCATAATATTCGTAATCGTTATGGTCTTTTCAGGTATTAGTATGACACTAGCACGGATGGGTAAGCTCGGGGTTCAAGTACAGCGAATTCCCGCGATAGAAAGCATTGACGAAGCGATTGAACGCTGTGTAGAACGAGGAAGGCCACTGCTTTATCTGGTCGGAGGAACGCTCTCAGGCAGATCGGCGCCGACAACGTTTTGCAACTTGGACGTCGTAAGCCGACTTGCCGAACGCTTGTCCTCTTTAGGCTGCCCGCTACTGACAGCAGTCTCGCAAGCAGAATCCATCTCAATAGCAACCGACACGGTTCGATCAGGATTTACAGCGGGAGGCCATCCAGAAGCCTTTGACGTTCAGGACGTAAGATGGTGGTCAGATGAGTGGACTTCATACTATAGCGGCGTATTAACGTGGCTATATGATCGACGACCAGGAGCCATGTTAATGATGAGTGGACTTGGCTGGGGAGGCGCCATGATCTCTCACGATACCCATAAGATCGACTGTCTATTAATCGGTGCCGACGTGGGCATAACCTCTCTGTCGCTCTCCTATTTAGGCCCTGACGTTCTTATCATGATGGAAGAACTCTACGCAACAGCAGCCTACCTGACCAAGGACCCCGTTGAAACATCGGTTCTCTTCACAGGAGACTACGTGAAATTTATCTGGTTAGCCTTAGCAATCTTGGGCGTAATAGCAGCGACGGCAGGCTCGACGGTAATAGCAAACCTGTTTACCATGTGAGGCGGTAAAAAACATGTCCTTACATCGATCTATATTACCCAGAGTCCTCCTAATCGTTATCGCGCTCTTGATCTGGCTTAATCACTTTACCGGGCTCTTAGAAGCAGAGACAAGCACTATCCAAGGCTGGGCTGCCATGCTATGGGGCTTCGCCGCCCTCTTCGCTAACGCCATGTTCTTCATAAACAATACAAGACATATCCAGAACAGATCAGAATATTGGTGGCTTCGTTTATGGGCATTCATAGTCGCCTTCATATTCATCGTCGTCGGATTGGTTTATGGCCAAGCACACGAGTTCTATACGTGGCTAATGAATTACACGCTTGTCCCATCATCTAACGCAAGCTGGCTAACAGCGTTCTTCATATTCGCCTTCTCCTATCACAGGTACACCCATGCTAGAGATATGAGCTCACTGTTCTTCGTGGTAGGTTTAATCCTTTCGAATATCGGCCAAATTCCAATGTTTCAAGCCAACCCCCAGGTAGGCACGCTCGGACAGTGGCTCTACTCGTATCCTGGCACCGGCGTCATGCGCGCGATGTACATGTCTGTGGCCGTAGGCATGCTTATTACGATCATGCGAACGTTCTTAGGCTTACAGCGATCACTCGCAGAAAAACGGATTGGAGGTTAAGGGAGGTCAAAAAATGGTAGAAGCAAAAGCTAAAGAAGAAAAAGGCATCGTATTGAGGATATTTGAAGCATACAGAGGATTGAATCAAAACGTATGGTACGTCCTCTTTCTAGCGATGGTAATCATCCCCATGGTCTATCCATTGGCGCTGCCAATCGGCATCTCCCAGTACACACGGGACTTCAAAGCAGCCATTGACCGATCGAAGGACGGAGGACGCGCGCTCATTTCCATCAATTACTGTACAGGAGGCGAAGGACCAGGCCTACCGGCAATGGTAGACACGATAAAATACCTCGTAACAAGGAAGCAGATGACAATCGTCAACGTCGGAATTTTAATGCCGGTCGTCGGTCAACTAGCGGAGAACGTATTCGCCAAAGTTCCTTGGGACTCCTATGGATACGTTTACGGCGTAGACTACGTCAACCTCGGTTTTATCATCGGGCAAGAAGCCGCAGTTGCAGCAATCGCCACCGACTTTAAAACGGTAATCAAACAAGACTACCGAGGGAACCCCGCTAGTGCATTGCCAATACTCGACGATATTTATGGCATTGATGACTTCGATCTCGTCGTCGAAGGTACCGATTATTCGGGTCAGCTTCATATGGTGATACGACAATGGCCATCGACGCCAGATAGACCGCTAGTCACACATGTCTTTGCTGGCACCGCGCTCCCATTCTATCCAGGATCTGTAGACGGCTTCGTAGATACTGCAGGCGCAGGACCAGCAGAATTTGAAGTACTAGCAGGAATTCCAGGAACAGCGGTCATTAATTCAGACGTCATTTCGTTGTCCCAACTGTTTTTGCTGATCGTTGTCCTCATGGCAAACATATCATATTGGATCGTTCGATCACTCGGAGGTAAAACATAATGGTCAGTCTCGAACCCGGACTATGGATCGCCGCCATTCTCAGTATAGGCTACCTCAGCGTTGTTGTCAAAGACAACGTGTGGTACCGTGTCGCGGTGGAAACCCTGCTAGGCGCTAGCGTCGGGAACTGGGTTGTAACAGCGTTACTGACTGTGAACGCACAAGCCATTACACCCCTCGTCATCGATGGACAAGTCATGCTAATTATTCCGATACTTCTCGGCATCGCACTTCTGATGGCTGTATCAGCAAGATACGGATGGGTTAGTCGATATGGAAACGCGTGGCTCATGGGAGTGGGCTGCGGTATATCGGGAACTACAGTAGTTAAACAAATGATCATAGTACCTATCGCCGACTCAATACTCACATGGAACGTCGCAGACGCAGCAGTATTGCTAGGCAGAATCGTGTTAATAGTCTCCTTAGTGACAACGCTGTTATACTTCCTCCTTACAATAGAGCGAAAAGGGTACTTGGCGCGCGTCCAACAAGTCGGCCGCTACTTCATCATGTTAATGATGGGGATCTTCCTACCTACACACCAAAACTGGAACATTGGCGCCATGCAACAAATGCTCCAACTCCTCATGCATCAGTGGTTAGGTATACCCGAACCAATGTAAATCCTAAAGATTTTCCCCTTTTTTTTCTTTATTTTTAGTAGCAACGTCTATAGAGATTTCTAGAGTAAAACACAGAACCGTATCTAAATCCTTTTAGCGCATCTAATTGTTAACAAAACATTTGTCAGTAGTATCTTACCTAGAAATGTGCGTAAGATGATTAGATCTAAAGAGATATCGCCTTTCATGTAGATATCGGTGTGTAACATAAGTTTGTGTCGCGATCATGACTAGCGCGCGCGAACGGTAAAATCTTTTTTTATACCTTATACCATATTGGTTTTACTTATTGAAAAGTGTATGACAATGAATTCCAAAAAAAGGTTTCTTACCGCCGCACGGGGCGGTATCCCCGACCGTGTTCCGACCGTGTATTATGCTTTTGGAGCCAGTGCGTGCGTTCTGAAGCGACTTGGGCTTACTTGGCCGAAGATTTACTGGAGTGGAGAGCGGATCGCTGCGGTAATGTGTAAAGCGCATGAGATGTGGGGACACGACAACGTGTGCACGCTCACCTCTACGCCAGATTGTATAGAGACCCTTGGCGTTGATCTTATTATTCCAGAATTCGAGCCTCCTCACGTGAATTATCGTAAACCCATCCTCAATGGCCCTGATGATTTAGAAAAATTTACCGTTCCCAATCCAATGAAAGATGGCTCGATGCCGACAAGGATTGAAGCGATAAAAACGCTGAAGCATAAAATGGGGAAGAAAGTCGCTATCTTGGGCGGTATTGGAGGAATTAGTACATGGGGATTCTTTCTGAGAGGCACCAAGAATTTCATATTAGACGCGATACTATCTCCCAGGTTTCAGAAGCAATACATGGAGTTCTTGACAGAATGTGCGATAGAATTTTGTGTTGCGCAAGTCAAGGCGGGATGCGATTGGATTATCAGCGAAGAAGACGTGTTTGATTCAGATATTTATAGTTCTAAACTTGCGATGGAATGCTGCGGAATATATGTTAAACGATTAGCGAAAGCAGTTCAAGAACTAGGCGCGGGTTTTACGCTGCACTGCTGTGGCGACACGTCCCTGTCGATTGAAACGATGGCAGATACGGGAGCAGATATGCTGAGTGTCGATAGAATTGATATGGCAGATGCTAAAAAAAAGGTCGGACGGAGAGTTTCGTTGATGGGTAATATCAAACTCCATACGTTATACTCGGGTACCCCGATGGATGTTGATAGAGAGTGTAGAGAAGCCATTATGAAGGCTGCCCATGGAGGAGGCTACTTGCTGTCAAGCGGATTCATATACGAGCCTAAAACTCCTTGTAAAAACGTAAAATCCCTTGTTGAAGCGGCTAAGAAATATGGTGTGTATCCTATCCAACACCAACATGAATAGCAAAATACAGAAGCTAGCTAGCTACTAATGTACGTGCCCAATGAAGATTTCGAAGCTACGAAAGGAGTTATCTAAGAATGTTCATTATGGCGCGTGGTAAGCTTTGAAAATCTCTGACATATGAGTGTTTTCCTTTCCCTGCAGTAGCGAGAGCGTGGCACATTTGTGAGTCTCCTCCTCCGAATCCAAGAGGGACTTGTATCACATGGAGTTTTGGGTATTTCTGTGCTGTTTCGATAGGTGATCTACCTTTTGTAACCCACCCATCAGTTATGAGGATGCCGATTCTCTCTTGAACTGGAAGTTTGGTTAACTCCTCCAAGCCTTTGAGCAAAGCCGCATCGATGTCCGTAATTCCTTTTGGCTGAAGTTCGAGAATGCTGTTGATGGTTCCTTCTAATTCGGGTCGCGCATCAATAGTCTTCAACAACGTTGGACTCTCGTTAAATGTTATTATTGAATAGTAGTCGTCACGTAACTTGTGTGCAAACACGCCTACTGCTAGTGCAGCGAAAACGATCTTTTGCCGCTGCATTGAGTTGCTTGTATCGAGCATGAGTGATATCGCTTTTTTCCTTCGAACATTTTTGATGCAAACAATGTCTTGGTAGTCGAGATACTCCTTACCTAGTTTGTTTTCCAGCGTTTCATCAAGGTCAAATTCCTCGAGTCCAGGTTCATATGGGACTTTGAGTGACTCAGTGGGGGCAACACCGCTCGCCGCTATCCTGGCAGCTAGATGTAAAATTATTCGAGTGAGAATTCTTTGCGCTATTCGTTTCTGTATCGGATCTAGTGTTGTTTGGGTTAAGTATAGAAGTCTAAGAGCCGGTAATTTTGTCTCCGAACGTTCTACCGCTTGTAGCATCGTATCAAACAAGTTCTCTTCGCCCAGAATCTCAGTGATCGATTTGGGATTTCTTCGATAGAGAACTATGACTTGGTTGAGATCTCCTTTATGAAGAGCGGCCTTTAGAACACGTTTATTCTCTAGATGTTGCAGTGTCGGCGGTTTTTTCGGTTTATGGTTTACCTCGTTTTTTTTTTAGGAGTTTTCTCGGACGCTTCTTTGAGAACAGTCGTTACGATCCTTTTAATTACCTCATCAATCTTTTTAGTTGCTTCATCTCGTAGCTCAATCTTAGTTGCTAACGCCATTATCGACGCTTTAACCCACACATCGGGATCATTGATTGAACCTTTTGAAAGTTGCTGCATTAAGGCGACGATGTCTATAGCGCCACGAACAGACGCGCCACGTCTAATTTCGACATCGTCTCGAGTCGTTCTTCCTATCTTTACCGCTATCGCCACAAGGTCTTCCTTATCGTATCCTGTTTCCTTTATTACTATTTTCTGTTCTTCCTCTTCCGATTGATAATCGAGACGAATCCACACGAAGCGATCTTTTAGAGCCTCTCCAAGCCGACTGGTGCCCACAAATTCTTCAGGATTCTGGGTCGCGATTATTAGGAAGCCAGGTTTTGCTTCGAGCGCCCCAATCTTTGGGATAATTATTTTCATCTCATCCATAGCGGGAAGAAGCACGTTCTGGGTTCCTTCAGGCATCCTATTCAATTCATTGATGAAGAGAAATGATCCCTCCATCATGGCTTGGGTCAAAGGGCCGGGGATGAACGTTTCCAAAGAGTATCCTTTTGGCAAGACTAAGGCGGGATCGAACCAGCCAATTAATTTGTGGCCAGTATACCGCTCATCTCCATCAACGCGATAAAAACTCTTTTTAAAATAGCTGGCTAACGCATTTGCAATAACCGTCTTGCCAACGCCGACAATTCCTTCAAAAAATATGTGCTTTTTAGCACGTATAGCAGCAAGGGCGCAGTCTAATTCGATTTCACGTCCAACGATCTTGTATTGTTTTTGAATCGTCTTGACATCAGACAACGGGAGATCATCCGTTTCAGTTAAACTTATCTGCTTGATTGCATACAAAGATGCATTATCATATTTAACCATTTAGCTTTTAAAGTCGGTGATTAATTGGTGTCATCTAAACGGTATAAAGTAACGTTTCAGCCAGAAGGAAAAAGGACGGAGGTAAGTAAACATAGTAGTGTCATGGATGCAGCAAAGCTTCTAGGCGTTGATCTAATTGCTCTTTGCGGAAGTAAAGGAAAATGTGGAAAATGCAAGATCATAATATCTGAAAAAAGAGAAAACGCGGGATCAATAACGGAAATCGAAAAATCTCAGCTGTCAAACAACGAGCTCTCTTCAGGCTACAGGTTAGCTTGTTGTACAGCTATCAAGGGATCGCTAAACGTGATCATCCCTGAACAGAGCAGAACAGGTACGCAAAGGCTTCAGACTGAAGGAATAGACACTCGAGTGCCATTAGAACCCTTCGTCAAGAAGTTTTACGTTCAACTTCCGCTGCCTACTCTCCAGGATCCGCAATCTGATGTTGATCGACTGTCGAAGGAACTATTTTCTCGACATCATCTTCAAAATTTGCAGGTAGAATACGATCTCCTAAAGCGGTTGCCACAGGTGTTAAGAGATAACGAATGGAAGGTCACTGCAATAGTGTGGGGCGACAATCAAATAGTCGATATAGAAGGCGGTGACACGCAGGATCGAAATTATGGATATGCGGTGGATGTTGGCACAACAAAACTAGCGGGATATCTTCTTAGCTTGAACAACGGCAAGATCCTAGCGGTTGGCTCTTTGATGAATCCACAAATCTCTTTTGGCGAGGATCTTATAACGAGAATCAGTTATGCGACTAAGGGCTCCGAAAAGGCGAACGACCTCCAACAGGCGGTGGTTTCAGGCATCAACCAGATATTAATGGAGGTCTGCCAAAAGATGGACATTGATCCGACTGAAATTTACGAGATGACGGCGGTAGGTAACACCGCTATGCACCACCTTTTCTTTGGCCTCAACCCGAAATATCTCTCGCTGTCACCGTATCCTCCTCTTGTGAGAGATAGTTTAAACGTTGAGCCGGATAAAATAGGAGTGAACATTAATCCAAATGGCAATATTCACTTCCTTCCAGTGATTGCTGGGTTTGTAGGAGCCGATACTGTTGCCGTGATATTGTCTACTGAACTTTTTAAGAGAGATGAACTGTGCTTTGCAGTAGACATTGGGAC
>CP070659.1:186954-190046 GCA_020355125.1 Candidatus Bathyarchaeota archaeon | reverse complement strand
TGGAGAAGCACCAATATTATCGCTAACGAGATCACCTTAAAAACACCAATTACGACTTTTCGCGAGGTCTTAGACAAAGGAAAAAGATTTCTATTACCACGTAAGAGATCTCCAGAAGGGGTAATCCTCTACAATGCTGGACTAATACCTTTTGGCAGAATTGGAGTTATTGCTATTTCTAAATATAATAGGTCACAACAAGTATTGAACGAATTTCTGAAAGTGATTGCACAGTAAATCTTAGCTAGCTAGCAAAAATTACACCAAACCTATTATAAATGACTCTTGCTAGCCGAAAGTTTCTAATTTATAATTTCTAACTTATTAAAAATCTTACAAATCTCAATTTTTTCTTCGCTTTAGAAAATTATAAAATTAGATAGAAGCAAGTTAGCTAGAACTTTCCCCTATTGCAACCGTATTCAACAAACTTATAACAGAGAGCCTCCTACCCCCGCTCATTTTATACACACACAAAGAGGAATACGCACATGCAAGTAACCTGCATCAAGTGTCAAAAACATGGTTCTCTAAGCCTGAACCAGTAAAGATGTAATGGACGTGTCTGCAAGTACTATGGTATCCAACATTATATTCCAGAAACCAAGAAGCGTAGCTGGTGTTACATTGGGAAGTATGAATCACTCCCTCCACAATACAAGACGGTTATACACAAACAGCAGACGTTATACACAAATGATACACCGCGCGCGCTATCAGGTCTCATGAGTTTTCCATTGATCCTTATTCGCTAATCCCATGACAAAATACACTAGTCCTACGATCAACAATGGATTCATGATGCGGGTAGCAATACTTATCGCAAGTCCAGCTGAGACGAAGATGATGCCCATATTAAATAAGGCGCGATAATCCGTTTCTTTTTTGGATCGTGGTCTTCGTCTACGAATCATCAACACTATGAGTAGGCCTACAATGGTGATCAAGGTTCCTAAGTTGAGTATTGACTCAAAGTTCATTCTACATATTCTCTCTTGTTAATCAATAATTCCGAATATGTATAAGAAATTATTCTCTATTTTCTGGAAAAATCTGTGTAAATTGGCAATCTATTTGAAATATTTTCTCACATCAAGAATCATAAGCGCGCGCGCTGTGTTGAGTTCGCTAACTAGCGTTTCACTCACGGTAATAAAAAATAGATTATTCAAATAAGGTTTTACATATTCCGAAAATATTCATACATACTAAGTTGATTGTTTAGCTAGCTAGCTTTAATATCCCAGACTATAATTCTTCATTAAACCAAAAACGAAGGCGCGCGCGATTAGAAAAGTGAATCTTATTCCAGAACTCGATTATACTAAATATCTGTGGTATGAAAAGGGAATCCAAAGTGTTGCTAATGTCACTAAACTGGATGCTGAAGAATTTCTACCCTTAGCTGCTGAAATCCCAATAGTTCCAGACATCCATGAATTTAAATTAGAGGAAGCAAATAAGGCATTACTCTTACTGAAACAGGGAAAGATTCAAGGAGCTGGAATATTACGTATTCCAGCTTAAAACAACGTTCCTGTGTGTGCTAGGAAAAATAATTTTCCTTGTGGTAAGGTAGAGGAGGTTTTGACGTGAAGAAAAAATTGTTGATTGATGAGCAGCTTCTTGGCTGTGGACTTCTTCTCAAATCTGTTGGTTATGATGTATTACTTGCGAACGAAACCGGATTTCAAAAAGATGAAGAACTCGTTGATTATGCTATAAAAAATAATCTATTTGTTATAACTGAAGACAATGGTATGGCGACTCTTTGCAGGTTTCGGGGCGTTCCCTTCCTTCATCTTGATATCTCAATGAAGGCAAAAATGATTGTAGATGAATTGAAAAAACGAAACAGATGTTGAAACGTATAGATTTCATTCTACGCGTTAATGGTAGAAATATGGAGCGCAGCGTGTAGCTATTTGTAGTCACGCCAGTATTTGGCTATCTCTTTTGCTGTAGCAAACCAAATGTTTGGGAACTTTTTGATATATGTCATTAATTGTTCTAGTAATATGATGTTTCCTGGTTTCCCAATTATCTGTGGATGAAACATAATTGTATAACATAAACCTAGTTTATAATAGCCATCAAACGCATTAGTCCAAATATCGAAACCTGTCTGTGGACTTAATATTCGACCATGGTATGCAGTGCCTGGATAATCTGCAAACAGGTGAAAGTCATCCATCTCGTAGTAAGATGGTACGATAATTAGACCCTTTTTATCAGAGGCCGTTAGCTTTAGCTGATATGGCATATCACTTCCTCTTAAACTCGAATCATATACGAATCCGTTTTCCCTTAAGAGATGAAATGTGTTTGGAGATAATTCTCCTCCTGCAGTTCTGTTTCCTATGGGTTTTTCTCCTGTTGCATTCTCAATTGCCTAAATTGTTTGCAACAGTCTCTTCTTTGCCTCCTCTCGAGGCAGATTTGAGACGTTCTCGTGTTTCCAGCCATGGCAAGCTATTTCGTGGCCTTCTGAATGAATGGTTTTCATAGCTTTCGGATGATTGGCAGCGTTAATGCCTGGAACGAAAAAAGTGGCTTTAACGTTGTAGTTATCTAGCACGTTTAGGATTCTTGTGATGATGTTTGCATTCCACACGTATTGGCCAAGCGAAAGCCTTCGAGGCATATTCGCTGTCTTAGGATCATTTCCCATAAAAACCCATTCTGCATCTAGATCAAAAGTTAGACATACACAACATTGATTTCCATCTGGCCAATATCATTCTTCATGGGCTATTAATGATCATTAATCTTAATTATTTTTTCCGTAGGGGCTCCTGCTGAAGATGATATCATCAAAAAATATCTTTGATAGCACTCGTGATGAATGAGATTTGTTTACAGAGGTACTGAGGTATAGTTCATGTCTCTTTTTAGCGCGCGCTAATTTCCTTTGTACGCATTAATTTGAATGAAAAAATATGACGTGGAAGTATCTCGGTTAAGGTTGCAGGCACGGTAGAGTAGTTCGCAGAGGTTTTAATGGAGATTTCCTAAGTAGAGGGCTGAAAAATCGAAAGAAAGGAAAAACGGAAAAAACCTTTGAAGAAACCTCTTACATTAACCTCTTGAAC
>CP070659.1:180425-186854 GCA_020355125.1 Candidatus Bathyarchaeota archaeon | reverse complement strand
CGTGCGTCAGCCAGCGGATTGGGTCGACCATCATATAAAACCGGGCGGCAATTAAAATCGTAATTGTAAGTCCCGAACGAGGGAATGGAGTAAATATCGTCACGCTTGCCCAGACGCATCTGATGATACAAGTCTGGAGCATAATCCATGGTCATATCCATCATCATGTCCGCTGCACCCTGCTCGTAACGCATAAAGGCTGTATTCTGATATTCGATATGAATCATATCTATAATCTGCCTTGATAATGTTCGTTACCGTAAAGGTGAATGTTCCAATGCCTTCTATTTTGTCCGATTTCAGGGTTACTTGGCCATGTACATCGGTGACACCATTAATGTCTCCAATATACAAACCTGACCAACTGCCATAGACTGTAGCTCCTACAATAGGAGTACCAGCAGTATCTATAATGGTGATCAATGCTGAGGCCTGATAGAAGGGCCATTGAGTGAAAAGGGCCATATCGATACTCGAGACGTGCGTTATATTTTCGTTCCTCGAAACAGATAGCGCGCGCGGGGCATATATCTTTGAGACTTCATTGTTGGTTTCATTCGATTCAGAAATTGTGTTTACTGGATCTACCGCTACGTAGATCTCATGATCGCCGGCGACGGCTATCCAAACGGTTTCAGCAGTTGCGGAGGCTCCTATTCCGAGGGTTCCTATCGTATAGTTGCCTATCTTGGTTTCAGGGTTAACGGAGTCGTTATAAAATTCTACCAATACATTGGTTGCGAATTCATCGCCGATGTTATGAATGCTAGTTAATATGGTAACCGCTTCTCCTTCCTCGGCTGATGCAGGTGTAAATGTAATGTCATCAGCAGATATGGTAAGATCAGGCTTTGGTGGCGAAGATTCTCCTGTCCGCATTTCCTCAATCATGGACCACGAGAGATAGCCATACTTTCCTATGAACCCCGTTACAATGTAGCTGGTCCCTTTGATCCCTCGTTCCTGAAACAAGGGATACACCGCAGTGTAATCGGTGTCATACGCATCGTCAAAGCTGATAACGACCATAGCTCGGCCATCTGTTGCTACACTCCAGTAGTCATAGGCTTCCGCCATCGTTACGATGTCCAATAGGCCTGTGTTCTGCTGCTCTAGAAGGTAGTCTAATACCCGCGCTAGCTTAGCCGGCGTACACCCATATTGACCTGGCGAATCAGTGACATGGTGTGTAAACATATGAAGCAGTGTCTGATTAGATATACAAGAAGCTACCAATCCTGTTATTCTTTCCCAACTGGTGGCTTCTGTAAGTTCTGTGGCATTGACTTCAAACCAATCTGAAATTGGGAAGGTCATTAGGGCATTCGATACCGTCCTTCCACTTAATCTATATTCGGCGATAGTGGTTTTTGCGACCGCATCGTATCCACCATAAGGGTACGCGTGCTGCGTTGGGGGGTCATACCCCTGTGCAGAAAACGCTGCATTAACCTGCTCCATTTCCCAGCGAATCTCAGCAGCAGTCAGTCCCTGTAGATTAGGATGGGTGTGGGAGTGGCATTGAAAGTCCCATCCTAACGTTGGATCCCACGTACTTGTCAGCTCTGTGGATGCTACTGACAAATTCATTAGGGAAGCGAGTAGTACTCCGGATATCAAAATACTAAAAATACGGACTCGGTTCCTTTTTGTCATCATCGTTGTCTAATTTGTTTACCTATTTGTTGTACTATCTAAAATTTATGGATTTTGACACCACATGAGACTATTCCCTTATTCGGGACGAAAAGAAAGCGAAATATAGCGGTGTCCGCTAGCGCGTGCGTTGTATGAGAATTTTTCTCAAATAATACCATTTTATCACAAAAATATCCATATCCACGAGATAAATTTTTTATATTTTGTGAGAGGTTTCTTGATTGAGTATGTGGGTATATAGTGAGCCCATTCTAAAGGAGAGGAAGTAATGCGGAGAAGAGGATTTAGGGGAGGAGCAATGATGCGGCGGGGATTCAAAGGAAGATCCAGACGTCCCTATGGCCGATTCTGGGGTAGGCCATACAGGTCGTTCATGTGGTGGCGCCCCTTTTGGTGGTACCCGATCTGGTGGCGACCACTTTATTGGATGCCATGGACAATGATGATGGGCGGATTCACATATCTTCTCTATGATTCCATGGCGTATAAGGTGTATCAAAACGATGTGGAGAAAATTGAACGGGAAACAGAGAAGCCAGTAAGAGAGCTAAGTGAAGAAGAACTTGTAGCGGCGATGAAGCGACTGGTTATACAGAAACTCGAGATCACATCCGCAGATAAAGAAACCATCTCACAATCAGGGAAACCTGTAAAAGCGCTTAGTAAGAACGATCTTTTGGCTGCTATGAAAAAACAGGGGATTAAAAAACTCGAATTGACGTCCGAGGATAACGGAGCCATGTCGCATTCGGAAACGAGTGAAGCTAGATACTGCATGTATTGTGGAAACAATCTACATTCTGACGCAGTGTATTGCGAACGATGTGGCAAAAAGATAAAGCTGAGATAGCGTTAAGTAGCGTTCCTAAATGGCTTGTACACTAGCCAATATTCTTCAACTAGCATATAATGAACGCTGTATAAAACAGAATCCCATCTATTATAAAATCCTTTTTTTATATCTTCAGCAGAACTAGTATAGGTTTCAATCGATTTATTCATCTGATCAGGAGTTGAACTCAACCTCTATGAATAAACAGAAGCTTGCATACACGTACGGGATAGTTACTGTATTATTATGGGCAACAGTAGCGTCAGCCTTCAAAATATCGCTAACATATTTAGATCCCCTAAACTTATTATTGTACTCTTCTGCTTTTTCAACCCTTATTCTTTTCTTCATTGTACAGTTTCAAAGGAAATGGAAATTATTGAAGAGTTACTCTAAAAACGATTATAAGAATTCTGCGTTACTTGGCTTTTTAAATCCCTTTTTATACTATGCTGTTCTTTTCGAAGCTTATTCACTACTTCCAGCCCAAGAAGCCCAACCATTAAATCAGATTTGGGCAATAGTATTATCTCTCTTATCAATCCTTTTGCTTAAACAAAAAATACGATTCTCCAACATTTTTGCTATTTTCGTAAGTTTTTTTGGCGTCCTAATTGTTTCAACCCAAGGCAACATTTTCGCGCTCAATTTCTCAAATCCTATAGGTGCAGCGTTAGCATTGGGAAGTACAATAATATGGTCGCTGTTTTGGATTTATAACGTTAAAGACGAACGAGATGATGTTACCAAACTTTTCTTGAACTTCGCATTTGGGCTCATTTATCTCTTTATCTTTATGCTCGCCCTATCAAAAATAGTTGTGCCGAATACTTTTGGTCTGCTTGGCGCGGCATATATTGGTTTTTTTGAGATGGGAATCACCTTTGTGGCTTGGTTAAAAGCTTTAAGGTTATCGGAAACAACAGCGCAAGTGAGTAACTTGATATATTTAGTGCCCTTCCTCTCGTTAATAGTTATATACTTTACAATTGGGGAAACAATATTACCTTCAACAATAATCGGATTGATCTTGATTGTTTCAGGCGTCCTTCTACAAAAACGCGCCGCTTCACATCAGAGAAAGAAGAGCAATCTAACCAGCCAATAGGTGGAGCCTATTACGCATATTGATCGGATGTTGGTAAGCTAGCTATCTGAACATTAGGTAGAACCAACAAAATCGTTAAGAGACATTCTTTTGACATCTATGAGAACGGTAGCTGTTGAGCCATAAGCATAAAGACAGAAGGAACAGGAAGGAATGAATACTCCTGTTTACAGATTTATTTATGATTTACTCTTCCAGGGGAATCTTTTTTTCGAGATCTGGAATAACGAAAGATAGATCTAAGTTCTTTAGGGTTGTTTTTAGGGGAATGCCATGGGAATCGCATCCTCTCGCTTTATACCATGTTTGTTTATCGTTTTCAAATTGTTTACGATCATAGATTGCTGCTGGAGTCCCCGCTTTAGGGCCGAGAGTTAAGGGCTCAGTGAAGACTCGTTCCGGCAATACGTCATCTCTTTCAGGAACTAAGCCATGTTTTACGTTCCATGCTCTCTCAAGAATGAGGAGGCGATGTGCAAGATGGTCCCATTCTTCTCGAGTATAGAAATAATCCCAGCCCGTTGCAGCGTTTAATGCATTTCCAATAGTTTTGGGATCTAAATATCTCACGTTTCGAATACATAGGGTCAATACATCAGCAATAGCAAAATCGTTTTGGCCTTCAATTGTAGTACCGTATAAATGTGATCCTCCTCGATCAGACATAACGTAGCAGAAGGTTTCTCGTTGATCTCGATTATTTCCGGCTCCTCCAACGCCCCACTCAACGCCTTTACAGTGCATAGCAAATTTTTCTGAACCCTTTCCGATTTTTTCGGACGCGATGCGGATGCCTTCAGCAAGTAAATCACCTATACCTTCTCTGCGAACGATCTTTCTAACCATTTGAAACATTGCATCCACGTTTCCCCACGTTAATTCGATTTTGTCTAAATCCTCATTACTGAGTATTCCTTTTTCGTAACACTCCATAGTCCATGAGAGTGTATTACCGGTTGATATCGAGTCTAAGCCAACCGAATCTAGGAAGGAACTTAAGGCGTAAACACCGTTGGGGTCAGTCATCATACAATTAGGATGAAGAAGATCTGTTGAGTCATAATCCGGTATGTCAAAGGTTCCCGCCCACGGTCCCTCGCGGATTATTCCGAGTTGATTGCACGGAGTGGAGCAGCCATAACACCCTCTGTTCTTAACTCGACATCGAGCCTCCCATTGTAGAGGTCCTCCTTTCTCAATTTCATCATTCCAATAGGCTTCCCTCCAATTTTTTAAGGGTCCTGTAGAAGAATCGCTTGAAGAAATGTTAGCTGTAGTTGAGCCCCATCGTTTCCGGCCATAAACATAGGTTTCGTCACTTCGAAGCATCGTATGAACCTTTTCTTCTAAGCTAATTAACTCGTCAACACTATACACGGGTATATCTAGGGTTCCACGGACAGCGATGGCTTTTAGATGTTTTGAGCCCATGACAGCACCACCTCCACATCGAGAAGCAGAGTAAAAATATTCTTGGTTGATACATGCGTATCTTACCAGATTTTCACCTGCAGGTCCTATCTGTAGTACACGGGCAAAGGGATCTATCTCTTTTTTAAGTTTCACTTCCGTCTCGAATATTGAATTCCCCCAAAGATGTTTAGCCCTACGAATCTCCGCATCTCCATTGTTAACAAAAAGATAGACAGGCTTCTCAGCTCGACCTTTAATGATTACTCCATCAAAGCCGGCCTGCTTGAGTTCAGGGCCCCAGTTGCCACCGGTTGATGTGTGGCCCATTAGGTTTTGTCCAATTGAGGTTGCGGAGAGAGGCGATTTAAACCGAATGATTGTTCTGTTTCCGCTTAGAAGACCAGTTAACGGACCTGTAAAAAACATTATTAAATTCTCGGGGCTAAAGGGTTTGGTTTCTGGTTTGAGGCGTTCCCAGAGAAGCTTTGTCATGATGCCTCGTGCACCTAAAAACCGTTGAGCATCCTTAACAGGTAAAGGAGTTTTTTGGATAGTTCCATCAGTTAAATTTACTTCAAGTATTTTACCAGTATATCCATAAATCACTGAGTCACCACCGTCCATTCTCAACTTTTTTCTTAACAGGATAGAACTGGTCAGCTATCCGACTTGCGATGTGGTCAGGAGGCTTTGCCAGCCGTTTGGGAAAACGCGAGAGCAAAAGGAAATGAAGAGTATCAGAAGGACAAAATTTCACACATTGTGGGTCGCCGTCACATAGATCACAGATCTGAGCCACCCCTTTCTGAGGATGAAACGTGATACAGCCGCCTCTACCGCTATCGATGCACGCTTGGTTACAAAGGTTACAACTGGTACATAATTCTTCACTAACCACCATCTTAAACGTATCAGCATCATAAATCAATGCTTCAGTAGGACACGCCTTTACACACGGACGATCGTCGCAATATTGGCAAACGATGGGGACATCTATTGGCCCCGGATAGAACTGATAAATTTTGATACGTGAGTAAGCGGGATTATATTTTTTCTCATGAAAAAGCGCACACATCTTTTCACAGATTCGGCAGCCGCTACAGCCTGGAAGATTATGGTCCACATAAATTTGCATGGGATTTTCCATACTTTTCATTCCATTCCATGAATTTATAAGAAATAAACATTGAAGTTATAAGATATAAGGAATTGTATAGATTCATTAAGAAAGACTGACTTCAAAAACTGCGTAGCTGTGGACATGTATGGGAGAAATGATCACAATCAAAGTAATGAGACATCTGCTTAAAGAGTGGACTTTACCTGATGAAATGAAGGTGATTTGGGATGCCGATAAAAGCGAAGAGACAAGCTATGCAAAGAATATCTTCCAGAAGTATCTAGACGATGGCTGGAT
>CP070659.1:162897-180325 GCA_020355125.1 Candidatus Bathyarchaeota archaeon | reverse complement strand
GCGTTTGAGCTTCTAGTTGACCATGAGTGTGCTATTTAAAAGATGATTTATTCTCCCCAATCTTCAGCTTCTAACGCTAAGATCTTAAGTTTTAATCCGTCTTCTGTTTTTTCTATTTCAAAATCTGCGCCGCAATCAGGGCAGCTCACGATTTCGCCTTCCAATGCATCTTCTGGAATTTCAATCTCTGCTTCGCAATCTATACATGTATTTTCTGTTTGTTTATCCATTGGATTTCATGGCACTCCTGATTTTTTCAAATAGAAGGTATGCCTCATATTTAAGAATTGCTCAAATTTGTAATGTTTTCTACTATTGTGTGTGCGATTCTACTTAAGATTAGTACCTTTTAGTTCTTTAAACGTACATGCCTCTAGAATCTCTTTGCTTTTTTCTTTTTGTTAAGCTAAGTCTTCTTCTAGGAATCTTGTCTTGATGTTTTTTAGTTATTTCAATATCGTATTCTATAAACGCGCGAGTAAGCTTTAAAAGACCATCTTCGATTTCTTTAAGCTCATCCTCTTTGAATCTAGACATGAAACCTAAATTTTGAATCCAGCTTCTCCAACCATTAATGCTATTATTTGTAACGTTCAGAGCGAAAATCATAGAATTAATTATCTCTAATCTGTCCTTGTCCTTCTCGGAGGCAAGTTTATCCACTCTTTTTAGCATGTCTTCGCTTTGTCCGAGCCATTGTTCGGTCATATTATTAATCCACACTATTATATATAACGTCGTTATTTATATGTATGTCGCGAGTGCGTAGAAATTATCTTCAATGGGCAAAAAATTAATCATATTTTACTAAATAATGTTTGATTCGCTAGTGTATACTAACTAATCTTGTTAGAAGGAATCTAAACATGCGGAAACGTTACAGCGTCTTTTTCTGTTATCATTGCCATCAGCTACAGTATTGCAATATGTTACAAAAAACCCATAAATGCGTTAATTGTAGAAAAAACCTATTGCTCTCAAAAGTTAACCCCGTCTTTGAAACAGATAAAATAAATGAGGCTATCCACCTTATTCAAGAAATGAAAAAGCAAGAAGGTTTAAGAAAGGGCTGGGGCAAATTCGTTACTGCCGACAAGCTGTCTGAGCGTGTTGATCAAAACAACTGAACCAGAGAACCTTTATTTATGGTGTGGTACCATGCAGAGAAATTTAAGTGTAGATTTACCTACGTTTACGAACTGGTGCTTCGCCCTTGGAGGTATGAAAACAACGTATCCATTACCTACTTTTATCTTCTGCTTCTCACATGTAACATTACAATCTCCTTCAAGGATATAGACTTCATGTTCCCAATCGTGAGAATGATATGGAGAATAGCCTCCAGCTTGAATCTCAAAAAGACGCATAGCAAAATTTGGTGGGCCATCATTTTTCGTAATTAGCCATCTGACGTTCAAACCTTCAGCGCCTTTTTCCTTCATATTTTCGAATTCGATTTCAGAAGAATGAATGCATTTACAACCCATTTGGTTATGTCACCCTATCATATCGAGTATTTATTAAGAAATAACAAGCAATATGGCTTTAACTGTTTCTTTAAAATGGCGTTTAGAGCGTGCGCGCACATCAATCATAATATGCCAACATGTGTTGGGGTAAAAATCTATGCGTGCGCGGGATCACTATCCTTGATTAAGCTATCCACTCTAAAAAGTATGTGCTTAACACAACGTTTTACCCCTTTTTTTTAGGGCGTATGAAAGTAATTAAGAGTATTAGGTATGAGAAGAGTTAAATTGCTGCTTGGTTAAAATCGATTCTATTAATTGATATTTAGGAGTGGGGAGATTTAGATAGGGAAAATAGAAAAGAGCCATCGCTTTTTAGCTATGTTCTCATAGTTATGACAGCAACACATACGCTTACCCATGTTTTTCAGCGAATCCATCTCGCTCTTTTTCCCCTGATTAGAATCGAGTTCAATCTCTCTATCCAACAGCTTGGTATAATCGCCGCTATTCCCCCTCTTTGTCAGGCTATCCTTTACATTCCAGCAGGCCTTCTTTCAGACCGCATAGGCTCAAAGCTGATGATATTACTCAGTCTCTCTATAGCAACTTTAGGCACTTTTCTCGCGAGTCTAGCTATAAATCCCTCTATGCTGATTCTAGCTGTTTCCCTTGTTTATGTTAATATCACTATCTATCATCCGGCTAGTTACAGCATAACGACACGTCTTTTTACTTCTCAGATTCGACCAAAAGCGCGCGCGCGCGCCTTATGACGAATCTAGCATTCCTGAAAAAAGCTCAAAAAGAGCATAAAGAGAGGATGAAAGGCAGAATCTACACGTCTCCAATTCCTGATGATCTGCAACCTCCACTAGAAATCGCAAAAGCCCAAGCAGTGTCCAATAAAAGTTAAGTTCGTAACCTATGCGTTCCAACCTTCCTTGTTTGGCTTTTGAATCTTTTTAGCGTGCACGAATATCAAGAATGCGTGCATAGAACCTCTTCGCGCGCTAGAGGTCGGTTGATTTAAATCTGTCTATTGGAACTCTTAACGCGTTTATATTATGTACTTAATTATTGAGGAGATCCTGGAAAAAAACGGTGTGAAAACCAGGACCCCAATAGGTTAGGCAATAGGTTGTGCCTGATTATTTAGCTGTGATAAAACTATGTAAATTTATTGTCATTAAAATGCGAAAAAAAACAATATTATGGATATTTATGAGATAATTTCTCATATGTAGGCGTCTTCAGTAAATAAAGATGTTTGAAGCGCGCGCGCTAACGTAAACCTCAAATTAATCTCATAGATAAGAAAGCCGGCTACTGAATCAACTTAATTCATCACGCTATTTGATTAGTTTTTTGTTTTGATGTTTAACTGGATTCTGATTCAAAATAAAATACTGCATCTTGCATTAGATTGCGTATAGGTAATTGCTGTGGGCAAAGGTCTTCACATTCTCCACACCTTACGCACTTTTTTGCGCCTTTGTCTGGTAGTATTTTCATTTTATATTTTTCTTTGACTTTTATATCTTGATTTTTCATCAAGTATTCATTAAATATAGAAAAGATTTCTGTGATTTCCACGCCTTCAGGACATGGCATACAGTAGCGGCAACTTGTGCATCCAATAAATCCATACGTAAGATATTGTTCACGAACCCTGCTAACGAGATCCAATTCTCTTTTGGTAAGTGTATTTAGTCCTGAACGACTAGCAACTTCAATGTTTTCAGCTATTTGTTTCATTGAACTCATCCCACTGAGGACTATAGATATTTCTGGTTGATTCCAGAGCCATTGGAATGCCCATTCGGTGGGGGTCCTATTCGTTTCCGCTTCGTCCCAAATTGCCTGTATTTCTTTTGGCGGCTTACCCGCAAGCATTCCTCCTTCAAGTGGACCCATGACGACAACAGCTAACCCTTTAGAAGCCGCGTATTTGAGGCCCTTGGTCCCTGCTTGATAGTTAGGATCTCGATAGTTATGATAGATTTGACAGAGAGTCCATTTATAGCTGTCCACTATCTTTTTAAAGACATCGTAGTCATCATGGAAACTAAAGCCTAAATGTCTTATTTTTCCCTCAGCTATTGCCTTGTCACCCCATTCGAGGATATCTAATGGTTGAAGCTTTTGCCATCGTTGTTTATTAAGACCGTGGAGCAGATAGAAATCTATAAAGTCTGTTTGAAGCCTATCTAACTGCTCCATAAGATACTTATCCATATCGGCCTGAGAATTTACAAGCCATGTAGGCATTTTAGTAGCCAATCTTATTTTTTCACGATATCCCTTCTTAAGCGCTTTCCCAACAAAATGTTCGCTTTTTCCCCCATGGTATCCATAGGCCGTGTCGATATAATTCACGCCATTGTCGATAGCGTATCGAATCATTTTTTCTGCTTTTACTTCATCGATGTTTCTCGAATCATTGCCAATTATCGGCAACCTCATGATGCCGAATCCAAGTGCTGATACTTTCCAATTAACCTTTCCAAAATTTCGGTAATTCATAAGAAATGCCTTCAGAAATGTAGAATTATAACTGGCTTATAGCATGCGCACATAAATAAAAAGATTGCTACCAGCTATAATCACCTCGTCAGCCGAAGAATAATTAAAAACTATATTTAACTAGATAACTCATAAAATATCATATATATCTCACAGCTAGCTAGCTTCGTTTATTTCTCCGTTATCAACTCCTTGAATCTAGGGTTGTTTCTTATTTTGTCAAAATCCTTTTCAGTTTTAGCCCAGCTTCTGCACTCTGGATTTAATTCTATAGCTTTTGCAAGGTCTGATAAAGCTTGCTTCGTTTCACCCTTACTACAATTAAAACAGCTTCGATTATAATAAGCAACAGAATTATCTGGTTCAAATTTTAAGATCTTATTGCAATTCTCAATAGCTTTGTCAATCATTCCCTTATTTTGGAGAATTAGCGCGCGCGCTAACGTATAAACTATACTGGCGTATTTTATCAGTTTTGTTAAGTGATGTGTCAGTAGAAGATTTTTTCCATACACCTCTGTACATTAGTTGCAATACAATAGATGTTCCTCCTTGGTGAAGCACGAATAAAATCCAAGCATTCCACAAGCCTAACTCAAACGCTGGTATAAGTGACATGGTTTTCTCCACGTGGTTATACCTATCAAATGGATATAAGTTAAATTCGCGCGCGCTAGACTAATAAAAAAATGGAGAGGGCGTAAGAATATAAAAATTACTTATTATTTCTTGGCTGCCATCAATGATTTCAAAAGGGCTCGATTGACCTGCTTTCCAACCTCGTATGGAATGATTTCCTCCACAGTCATATCAAAGTAAGTTACGAACATATTGACGTTCGTGAAGGTAGTCACTGCATCACCTTCGCCAATTGCGTATCCAGTTGTTCCATCCATAAACCAGCCAAACTCGGTGACTTCGCCTTTCTTCATCAAACCATCTACGACAGCCCATAACATCTCATAAAGTTTTAACGCTTCTGCAGGATCTGTTGGAAATGGCATCGTCGGTTTCTGAGACCATAAGACCAAATATTTACCCATTCATTTCACCTCCCTCGTTATATTATTAGATAGCTATGATAATTACTTGCCAGTCTAAATAACACTTTTCATCATTTGCGCTCTTTTTTGAACATAAACGTACAACAAAGCTAGCTAACTAGTCAGAAAACAATTCAATCTGTTTCCTCTGATTTCGGTATTCCTATCCAACGTGGAGTTCTATTCATGTAGACTTGGCAAGCGCGCGCGCTCATGTGCATTAGTTGAAATATGACGTAATCTATACAGCAAGTTATTGTTGACTCAATGGGTTTAACGTTTTCCATTCATCTTGTCGACTTCATTGTTAGAGATTTCTACGTCTCTCATTATAACTAAACGTCCAACCCAACCACATTTATGGCACACGTATTTCGGGGGTAGGATGGCTAAAGCGCCGGTCATATCGCCACTTGAAGCGCTCATTCTTCGAATTTTTGGATTTAAGCATTTAGGGCATATTTGAATCTCGGCATGACGTCGTTTTTTCTTAGATTTATTTTTTCGATGCAGAAACGTTTTATGCACATCCGATCCTGAAATGAGATACCTTTAAGATATTTAGATAAAATCTTGATAATATAGATTCCTAAAGTTAGCCAACTGAAAGCAAATTTTTTATCCAGCGTCCGATAAATAAAAGTAATCTGGTAATACTACAGCTTGGAAAAAATTTCCTTATCTATAAAAGCAATCTGTTGTTGATGCTTTGTCTCATCGGTAAATGAAGTCTGAGCGATGTGATGGAGCCGAAGTAATATTAAGTCAACTCCAATATCCACGTACTCTTGGAGCATTTCGACGCAGGTTTCAGGCGATCCAACAAGATAATTTTTTCTGATCCTTGAAATCTCATCCTTAGACAACAACTGGATCACCTCGTCCATGTGGGGCCCAGTTAAGATCCGCGTAAAATGAATAAACGTGAAATTGTCGCGATTTCTACCACATTTTTCCGCGTTTGTAATGATTTGGTTCATCGTGTTTTGATACTCTTCAGGTTGTAGGTGGCCTGGAATCCATCCATCGCCTTCTCGTGCTGTGAATCGTAGCATCCTTTCGGACTTTGATCCTACGAGAATTGGTGTATAAGGTTTTTGTATAGGTTTAGGTAAAAGAACCGAATCTTTAATGTGATAGTATTTTCCATTAAAAGTCACTTTTTCCTCAAGCCACATCCTTTTCATAAGCCGAATCCCTTCAATAGTCATGGATACTCGTTCTCCTGGAGGGAGGAATTCAGATCCATATCCTTCAAACTCGTCTTGATTCCATCCCGCTCCAATACCAAAAAAAAATCGACCTCTACTGATGTTATCTAAGGTAGTAACAATCTTGGCTGTTTGAGGCGCAGATCGAAACGGTATAGGCGTAACAGCGGTTCCGAGCTTTATGTATTCTGTTTGGGATGCAATAGCCGTCAATGTGAGAAAAGCATCCGGTAAATTGTTGTAGTGTATATTTCCTCTGGAAGGTTTCATGTAGTGATCGTTTACGAAGACAGCATATAGCCCCAACTCCTCAATCAGTTTTGCCGCCTTCATTATGAGCTCTATAGAATACTCCTCTAGCTGAAAGTTGAATCCAAACCTAGTCATATAGTTTTCCTCAAGTAAACCTGTTCAGAAGCTATCATGCTAGCGCACTCATAATGCTTGACTTTCTCTTCAACGGATTTGCATACTGTTGAAGAGGAGATGAGCACGCACGCTACAAAATATTGTCTAGTCCCTTTTATTTATCTTCATGGCTAGGTAAGTAAGAGCGAGCACCAACATTATTAAACCAGTCACTATAAGTGTTAAGTACATAAGGTATCAATACCTGAATTCTTTTCGCCAATAGTCATTAGCAATTTATATATTTTGCTATGGCTTTCTCAAAAAATATAACTCAGATACTTAGTGTAGTGTTACAAAACGATTCCTGGTCACATGCATTCGTTCAATCCATTTTTTCCCTTCGGTTTCAGTCAGATTTTTAAGTGAATTTCTCAAAAGACAATGAATTTTAACCAACTGTATTAGCAATTCTCTAATGGACACCTCGATCTGATTTTATTAGTCACTACAGTCAAAATCATACGCCCTAAAAAATCATAGTTTTTTTGATACGTTTATTAGTTCACTCTTACTAAAATTGTTGGGGATCATCTATATGAATTTCAAATCAGCGGTTTCTATTGTTAAAGGAAATGATGTACAACACATGGTAAAAGAGTCTGTTGAACTGATCGGAGGAATAAAAAATTTTGTAAAGCGTAATGATAGGGTTCTCTTGAAGCCAAGTCTCCCCGTATTAAAGCCGCCTGAAACTGGAATGGCTACTGATCTCCGAATCGTAGAAGCGTTAATAGAATTAGTTGGGAACGCTGATGCTGGGGAGATAATAGTAGCCGAAGGGTCTGCTACTCTTGATTTGGATCAAATCGATGAACTTCAGGAAATTTTACAAAGAACGGGGGCTAAGGCGGTAGATTTAAATAAAATTACTAATGTAGAAACCGAATTTGTTAAAGTTCCACAGTTTCTCGCCTTAGAAGAAATACCTATTCCTCGCATTGTTATGGATACTGATGTGTTTATCAACATCCCTAAACTAAAGACGGGAGGCGCTGTAACCACGATTGGAATAAAAAATCTAGTTGGGGTTCTTCGTGGAAAAGGCGCCTTCAGTGATCCTGCAACCTTAGCTCCGCCTTTTAAGCCCGCCGGAGATAAAAACATACTTCACCAGTTTGGCCAATCAAAAGACGAGATGTTTCTAAACGCTCTAATAGATTTGAACTCGGTCGTTCATTCAGACTTAACGGTAGTAGACGCTCTCATCGGAAGGGAAGGAAGAGGCTATGCAAAAGGTAGACCTGTTAAAATGAATCTCATCATCGCAGGAAATGATATAGTAGCGGTTGATGCAGTATGCTCAGCCGTCATGGGTTACGATCCCTCAATGATAAAATACATTACATTAGCAACGCTCCAAGGGCTTGGAACGGGCAATTTAGACAAAATAGATATCAAAGGCGTTCCAATCAAGGAGGTTATGCAACGATTTGAGCCAACTTACGATGAATATACGAACTTCTACTTAAACTAGGTTGAGTTTGGAACATAAATCAGCACGTCCGCAAATATTAGAATATAACCAGTCTACACGAGCACAAACGTTCTAGCGTTTTTTGCTCTAATACGCGCTCATAAAAATTCACTCTCATGTACTATCCCAGGTGATTACTACCTTACCTGTCTGTCCAGCTTCGAAGATTTTATACGCTTCAGCTGCTTGATCCAAAGAGAACCGATGGGTAATAATCTTCTTTAGTGGCAACTTGTGCTCAACAATGTAGTTAGCCACCTCCGCAAGTCCTAAAGTACTCATGGTCCAAGAGCCAAATATCGTGAGCTGCTTACGAATTATATCTTCATAGATGTTAAACGAGGTTTCTTCGCCTATCCCGACAAAACAGCATCGACCATAAATTTTCGCACTTTGAATCGTGTTGACGCGAGGTTCTGAAATACCGGTGCAATCAAGGGCGACATCAGCGCCTTCACCATGTGTCAGATTGCGTATAGTTTTTACGGGATCTGTTTTAAGAGGGTCTATTACAACTTCACATCCTAGGTGTTTTGCTAACTCTCTCCGATAAGGGATGGGCTCCACGGCAAAGACTCGTGCTCCAGTTGCTACTCCAAAAAGCACTGCGCTTAATCCAACAGGACCTAGGCCATAAATAGCAAAGGTGTCCCGACCAGAGACGTTCAGTTTTTTTACTGCGTCATAAGCAGTGCCAGTTCCACAAGCACAGGCGGCTCCTTCCTCATAGCTCAAGCACGCAGGCATTATTACGCAGGCGCTTGCGTGAACTGCGATTCGGTCGGCATGACCTCCATGATGGGTTCTTCCATAATAGATCTTATCGACGTTAGGGTCAATACACATTTGGGAATAGCCCATCAAGCACCATTTACATTGCCCACACCCTAGGTAGTGATGAACAATTATGCGGTCTCCGACCTTTACACGGCGGACTGCGTCCCCCACCTCCACCACTACGCCACAAGGTTCATGTCCACTAGCTTTAAGCAGCCCAGGGTCTCCTCGTTCGATACGTGGCATTCTATAGTAACGGAGATCGCTACCGCAAAGTCCAGATGCACGCATCTCAACGATTACTTCAGAAAGGTCAGGTGTAGGATCTGGGAATTCCCTTAGTTTTAATTGACGCGCTCCAAGAAATATAATTCCTCTCATTATGGATGCCACAATATTATCATCAAGCCACGAAATTAAAAATTATACTGTTTTTTCTCAATCTATGATTTTTTTACGAGCGTATGCACTTATCGAAGATACAATTGATGTGAGTAACTAGCCAGCGTTGCTGAAAAGTAGATGGAAGTTAGTGAGATATAGTTTCATAATGAGAAAAAGGTTTAAAAAAAATGGAAGAATTACTAACTTTTTCTTCCGTATTTGCGGGTGAGCTTCATGTATTCTATGACTCGTTCAAGTGTGGTTTCGGGCGTTATAGGGCTTCCTGTATCCATTATGAATTTGCCAGCGTACTCATTGCGGCCGACATTGTTCTGTCGTTTAACCTCTCTCTCCAACTCTTCGCTTGTGCCTTCCTGTAAGATATTTATGGGATGTACATTGCCGAAAATTGTGATTTCGTCTTGGAGGTTAAGTGCCTTCAATACACTGGCTTGCCAAGAAACATCGGCATTGAAGCCTTTTTTGCTATCTTCAAGATGGATTCCGTCTGGTTTCATTTCGAGGATGCTTTCAAAACCTGCCTGCCAATCCTTTCCTACTCCAGTTGGGTAGTAGATATACTTCAATCCCAGTTTTTGAGCAGCACGGATACACCTCTGGACAGCAGGCTTACCAATTGCGTTGTATCTATCTAATGATATCATTTCGCCTGTATACCACTCCCAAGCCCAAACACCGTCAGATCCCATTTCAGCGTATACTTTAATCGTCTCAATGATTCTATCCGCCATTCTATCGACCAGTTGTTTAAGTAGGGTGGGATTTCTAATGAAGAGTTTTAGAGAGGGCATTGGGCCGTAAAAGTCGCAAGCCCGTGAGAAGGGACTGCCAACATTTGACAATATAAACTTCTCTTCACCATACTTCTTAACAAGGGCTTCAAGCCAATCAGTCCGCCCCTCTTCAATGATCGTTTCAGCATTCCGCATATAGACGTACTTCTCCACATCCTCTTTGGTTTTGATAATCCCTGATAGATCCACGTTCGGATACACGGAGTGAGTGCCTTCTGGTGGAGGTTCCTCTATTCTATACTGCATTACCTGAGAACCAGGAGTAATGTCTCTCATATAGACAGCCCTCGCAGTTGGTACAACCATATGGTTCTTCCGCCACTCTCTACTTGGACATAGACCAGCGCCCCAAATCCAATCCATATCGATCTTCCTTTGCTGAGTTTCTACAACTTCCAGCAATTTGGGAATATCCCATGAGTTCCTTATCCACCACGGCTTACCTTCAGCAAAGTCATCCCAGAAGTGGGGTCCACGCCACATTGCGAGGTTCGCATAGCATAACACGCTGGGAATATCTTCGGGACTTCCCTTTCCGAAAGCGGCTAAAACCCTTTCTTTTCCCGTCATCATTTCACATCGTCTCCTCTTGTCCATGTTCTGCAAGTTCTTTTGCCAGGCTTACAGCGTCCTGTAAGTTGTCAGCATATCCATCAGAACCCGTCATTTCAGCCCAAGCAGCGTCAACTACCGCTCCCCCAATCATAATTTTCGCTTTTAGTCCTTCTCTTCTCATCGCTTTTACGATCTCTTCTTGCTCAAACCTCGTTGTTGTGGTTAAAGCTGAAGCTCCGACGATGTCTGCTCCGACTTCCTTCGCTTTCTTGATGAAGGCTTCTACTGGCTGATCTTCTCCTATATCATATACTTCGAAACCATTGGCCTCTAACATCATTGCGACAAGCTTCTTCCCAATAAAATGTATATCCCCATAGACAGTGCCTATAACTATTTTTCCGAGAGATTTCATTTGCTTCTTCGATTTAATCTGAGGCTTCAATAGTGCTATCCCCGCTAAACATGCTTCTGCAGCAATCACTAATTCCGGTAAAAACGCTTCTTTTGCGCTGAACTTTTCACCAACCTCGGTTATGCCTTTCACTAACCCCTCTTGAATCGCTTCCAACGGCTCGACACCTTTCTCAATTGCCTCTTTCGCCAGCCTCTTCGCACTCTCTTCATCGTAGTTCACGACCGCATTTCTCAATCCATCGATAATTTCTTTCTTATTAGAAACATTTTCTATCGACATATTTTTTCCTTCTATGAACTAAAAGCTTCTAGTTATCATACCTTATAACTTTTAGTATACATGCTAGAAATATTGATAACGTATACCGCGCGCGCTACTACTAGCGAAACAAGATGCTTTGCTGTGGGGGCGTTTAGAACGGCGGGAGACATAGGATTCTTCGTAGGGCCTACCCTCGCAGGCTACTTAACTGATAACATATCTGTTTTCTATCTTTTCTATGTTGTCATAGGTCTTTGTCTTCTTTCCTCCATTATCGCTTTCTACGCGCTTCACTTATCGCGGCTAAAGAAAATCGTTAGAATAGGCATGTAGCAATTATATCATGGACACTAAATTATGATATGCCTTTACAAAAGATAAAAAATGAGATGAGAAAAAGCGCTGAAGTCAAAACAAATAGTAGGTTGAAGCCGAACATCGTTGGAATGAGGCCGCTGAGCAAATTACCGAATACTATTCCTATTCTTCTTAATGCTCCATGAACTCCGATTGAGCCTTCAGGTGAGTGATCCATAATTATGGTGCTTCTATCAACAGAGTATAAGGACCAAGAAAACGCTACTGCTGACAATACTACAATAGCTACAACAGGTGCGAATGAGGCAATCAAGGCTAATGACGCTATGAGGAGAACGAGACCAGCTCTTGCGAAGGAAGCTATTTTAATTGCATTTCCATCTCGCCATTTACTTAGCCATCGCTCAACAACTACGTAACTAAATGCTCCAATAAACGAACGGAACATAAAAATAGCGAAAATCACTGAAGATGACATAAAAATTACGTTGTTGAAGAAGAATGGCAGAGATGGAAAAGCGCTTGATGTCGCGATAGCAAAAATAAGGGTTCCGGCTCCAAACAAGGCCATGTTCACAGTAGGCTTAAGATGGAATCCCTTACTGCCTAGCCAGTATGAAAGCGTCTCCATGTCATCGATCGGTCTACTAACGCGACTCAGCCATCTCTCTATATACATAGAAGGGTCTTTAATAACAACGAAGGCAACGAGAAACGAAGTTAGAACTAAGGGGCCGCATGCTAATAACAAGGTTCGGTAATCAATGCTTGATACAAGTAGGCTACAGAGGGCAAGGCCAATTGTTCCTGAAACGCCTACGATAAGATTGTGGCGTGCAAACATCCTGCTCCAATCAGTTCGATTATAGGTTTCTGCGATAAGTATTCGTGTAGAGGGGATGTAAATCGAATTAGAGATTTCTAATAAAATGTACAATGCTTGGAAAAGAAGTATTTCCTTAACTTGACTGAGAGCGAATAAAATGAGGCCCGAAAGTAGAAAAGAAATCAGGATAAAAGGCTTCACTCTTCCAAACTTTTCTGGTAATCGACCCGCATAAATAGAAGACAAAATGCTGAACAGTGATGCAAAAGCTGACATAACCCCAAACTCAAAAAGAGAGCCATTTAAGTAACCAAAGAAGGAAAAAAGAACAAGTGTAGGTAACTTTCCAAAGGCTATCCCATGAAATATAAACGAATAATTCCACCAATCAATTGTTAACATAGCAGCATCAACTCTCTTTTCTAGCGTGTCGAAATCATATTATTCTACATTATGATATCTGGTGGGGCGCGCGTAATTTAATTCACTTCTTTTTATTCTCTTTAAAGAAAAAATCCATTTCATTTAGGCTTTAAATATAAAATATATTAAAAGAGAATAGAGTAGAAATCTCTTTTTTACAAGTCTTATAAAGAATTCTCTCGTTCACTTATTCATTAGGGATACGGTAATATACTTTTAGTGGTTACCAACCACAACTATTCTTTAAATATTGCTTTCACAAGTAGCCAATTGTAGCGCATAAGCGATCTATGAAAATATTTAAGAAAACAATGGATCTGTGTTTCTAGCATGCGTACACATAATTTTTACCAGTTTCTCTAAATTTTTTATTTTTTTCATGAGCGTAAAGGCGAAAATATTAATAATTGAGAAACATTTATCCGCGTCGTCATTGTTTCTAAATTTTAAGATGGTTTTGCAGGCTCCTAGCCCTCAGGGAAAAGCAGTTTTGTGCATGCTCAGAACAGATCCACACGATCACGCAGTCTATCGTATTAGACTGGATGAGCTCCGAAATCTTGTAGAAGCTCTAAATATAGAAGTCATTACAGAAATTATCCAGACACGGATCAAACCGACAGCGAAATATTGCATAGGAAAAGGTAAGGTAAAAGAGCTCTTAAGATGTGTTAAGGAAGAGCAGATTGATGTGGTGGTATTTTATAACATCCTCCGAAGCAGTCAGAAGCTTAACTTAATAAGAACGCTGAATTGCGATGTTTTAGATCGGTACGAACTGACGCTAGAAATCTTTGAAAAAATGGCTTCTGATAGCATCAGTAAACTTCAGATCGAAGCAGCTCGGCTGAATAAGCTCGCCCCCTACTTTAAACTTGAAGCAAAAATTAGATTCCATAACGAACACGCATTCTTGCGGAGTACAGGTGAATACGCTTTCCATAATCAGATCAGGGAACTCACCAAACGACAAGCCCGTATCCACAGTCAAATCGAAGAGTTGATGAAAAAAAAGCGTCGACATATTCAGAAACAACGGGAACGTGAGAACCCAACGGTCTGTATTGCAGGATTTTACAACGCCGGGAAGACGACGCTTTTCAACGCACTTACTGGTGACTCGAAACCGGTCAACTCCGAGCCTTTCACTACGCTCAGCAATAAATACCAAAGGCGATATGTTGACTCAACCCTGTCTCTTATTTTTATTGATACTATCGGCTTCGTCTTGGATTTAGATCCGCGTCTCATCCAAAGTTTCCGCTTAAACTTAGAAGATGTTCGCAACGCTGATCTTGTTCTTCTACTCCTTGAAGTGACAGATGATCTGCTAACCCTTACGATGAAGTTATCCGAAGGATTGAAGCTCCTTAAGAACATAGGCGTGCCAAAGAAACGCGTTCTCGTCGTCTTCAACAAGATAGATGTCGATCCAAGCGTGGGTAGTGAGGTTGTGAAGAAGTTAGCCATATTGAGGACTGTAGAATGGGTTACAATCTCGGCGAAAGAACGCATTAATTTAAACGGGCTACTTGAGCGTATCCAAGAAAAACTATATCTCTTGACGGCTTATCAGAAAAGGGAACACTCCATCAGATTGAAAAGAATAAATAGTGAGGGAGCGTTTCGGAAATAGTGGCGTGTTTTTCAAGAACGTGAAGGATAGAGTTTTAAATAAACAACATAAAAACCGTACATGTCACTATTCTAGATTCAAGCTAGCGCGAGCGGGGGTAAAGGCTCATTTATGCCTCTTATGAATCATAGCTCAACGGTTACATTCAATTTTCTCTTCTTTGAATAAGATCAGATATGATGCTATAAGATCCAAAACACATAGTTTTTTCTCTACCTAAGAGCTTCGCAATTCTTGCTCAAATAAGCTGTTTTAATTCTTCAGCTAAAAAAGTTCTTCTAAGGCTCAGCGCTATCTTTAAATGTTGTCATCTAACATGGTTTGGCTTATTAAAGTGTAAAAGATGTTGATCATGTGTGTTCACTTACAGAAAGATGAAGCGAACCCGTCAGCCCTGCATAAACAGCTTTCTATCTCACGCACTACGATTATAAGGAACACTAAGCAAATGCATTCCTCTATCTATATTTATTGATGGGGAGTATACACGAATTTGATAAATAGAAAATTATTTTTAATCCTATTCTCAGGTTTTATTATCTTTATGATTTTTAATGGGATTAAACCTATTCAACCCCTCTTTATGGTTGAAGTAGGAGCTACAGAGATAGAAGTGGGTCTAATATTTTCTTTTTCATCATTCGTGAGTTTATTAATACGTATCCCTATGGGGGCCATAACAGATAGAATTGGAAGACGAACTGTGATTATGATCACGTTATTTTTCCAATTCATTACCACGACTCTATTTTTCTTTGTTTACGATGTGGCTTGGTTCTATTTCCTCATAACGTTACAGGCTATGAGCACTCCTTTATTCAATCCAGCTGCGATCTCTCTTGTATCTGATGGCGTGTCTTCAGAAACAATTGGCAGAATTATGGGAATATATTATACTTTTATGGGATTCGGACGGTTAGTGGGTCCAATATTTAGTGGTGTTTTAACCGAATACATAGTATTCAGGCAAGTGTTCTTGGTAATATCTGTCTTACCTATTTTGGGATTGCTAGCTACGACCCGATGGAAAGAAGACCAAAATCGTGATAAGAACTTACAGACACAAGAGGCCCCAAAAGATTCGCCGATGAGATCGTCCTTTACGCGAATTCTCCAAACTCGAAATATTATCGGCATTTGTTTAAGCCGCATAACATGGGCAATAGCCACAGCTGTACTTTATACGATCTTTCCGATTTGGGCAAAGACGGATCTCTTCATAACTACTTCCATGATTTCGTTATTGTTTTCTATCATGGGGGCTATGGATTCTTTTACGCGAATGCCGATCGGAATGATTGCCAGTAAAATCGGATTTAAAAAACTTCTCATCCTCTCTTATTGTTTGGCAGGTTTTGCTTTCTTCATCTTTTCAGTAACCAATGTATATCATATTTTTATAATTGCAATGGTCATTTTTGGTTTAGCTTGGGGAATTGCAATCGTCTCAGACGGATTGATCTTAACGGTAAGCGTTGAACCTAGAGATAAAAGCTTTGCAATCGCGATTGGAGGCGCCTTATTCACTTTAGGAAATTCGGTAGGGTCGTTTATGAGTGGTGTGACTTATAATGTTCTTTCAATGTCGGCCATCTTCCAAATAGCTAGCGGTATGCTGTTTATAGGGATGTGTACTCTCATCCTCATTATTAAAGAAAAGCAATTTATTATATACGCGCGTAGCAGCGGGTGAAAATGTGAATCCATATGCGCCTAACGCTGTCTCCAACATCCTTCTCTTGTCTACTAAGCGCCAAATCGCTTAGCATATGTTATATTCCTCAGGCTGTAGCTGCTTCTACCACGTTTTCTTATGAGTATACATCGTTTACTATTATGATCTTAATTAGTGTGTGGTTAAAACGTTATCAAAATCATGGCTTTGCCTGCGTTTATAGACATAACCTTAATCATCTTCTTCATTTGTTATAGGTAGTTAAGGTGATCATATGGATTTCTGGCCTACTGGCTACAGATGTTGTGTAAATCTATCTTTTGACTATGATTCGAATAGCGATGAGGTAAGGAATGTACCTTTCGACATAGTCGCTCGGAGCCGTGGTAGATTTGCACCTAAGGTAGCGGTCCCTCGGATACTCGATTTATTAGATAGATTAGAGATTAAAGCGACTTTTTTCACTCCAGGTTGGACAGTGGATATGTTTACAGGTTCTGTAGAGAACATCGTTAGCCGAGGACATGAAATAGGTGCTCATGGCTATCTTCACGAAAAATTAACAGAGCTATCTTTCGAAGCAGAGGAAGATGTTTTTCATAAGTCGTTAACTGCGATGGCGAAAATTGGAGTGAAACCCATTGGGTTTAGAGCTCCTTATTGGCTTGTAGGTGAGAGAACTATCAAACTACTTATGCGATTAGGTTTTAGATATGATAGTAGTTTTATGGACAATGATATGCCTTATAAGTTAATAAGAAGACAGAAATACACCGGTCTTATTGAGTTACCTATAGAGTGGATGTTGGACGATTGGCCTCTGTTTGAAACTAACAAGAAGTCTCCAGAAGCAGTTTATAATATCTGGAAACCTGAATTCGAAGGAATTTATGAGCTCGGTAGATATTTTGGACTAACCTGCCACCCTCAAACTATAGGTCGTGTTTCAAGGCTTAACATGTTAGAGAAACTGTTATCTGAGATGAAGGAAAAAGGTGATGTCTGGTTCGCTACATGTAAAGAAACCGCTGACTGGACAAGGAAGAAGCTCTCTAGTTCCATTCGAAAGGAGACTTAACTTACATGCACATTAAGCGCGCTTTATGCTCTGCATTCAGTAATCATCATAATGCCCACGAGCTAAAGCTCACTATAATCAAAGCTATCTTCCAAAAGTTGTCCTTGATAACGAGCAACGTTCTTTTT
>CP070659.1:158068-162797 GCA_020355125.1 Candidatus Bathyarchaeota archaeon | reverse complement strand
TTACCTCAAGAAATCTATTTACCAGGACAACGTCTAGAACAACCTACAGATCCCGAAAAAATTGTATTGATTAACCTATATAAAAACGGCGGATACGCCAGTAATTTAGGATCGATAATAAAATGGTGTATGTATGATCCATTAGATCCCGTTACTAAAAACCGCTTTAGCCGACTTGTACAGCGTCTTGAAAAAAAGGGCTTTGTAGAAAAGAGACGAGTAGGAAGAGAAAAAGAGGTTTATTTAACTCTATTTGGAAAAATTCTAGCTCAATCGGTAAAAGAGTATGAAAAGAAAAACAAACGCGCACGTGCACGAAGAAGACGAAAATACAAGAAACGTAAAATAACTGCTAAAAAGGATAAAACAAAAAAATAACTAAAGCGCGTACGCTGGTTGATAACAACAGTAGAGAAGAAGGGCTTTGATATTTCATATCATAATTCCTTTTATTGGCCTATATTTGATTGTTCTCTCTCGATTATCTCCTAATTAAAACTATTGGAAAATGATCGACCTCATCTAAGAGTTTCCAAGTAACCTCATTGAAGTTAATACCATACTTCTCCGCTACGTCCCAAATGGTTCTTCCAGCCCCATAGCCCCTAGCATGATGAGCAATCTCTGCCAAATGTAGGACGTCTTCAACCCTAAGCTTTAAACCAACCATTGCTAACGGAGTTGCTCTTTGCTTCAATTTCAGAAATCTTCCTAGAAAAAAGGAGACAAATCCTCCAAACGACACAATTCCCTCAATCGGATTTGGACGAGACGTGAAATGAAAATTATAAAAAGAGAATGTTGAATCAGTATCCGAAATCATGACCCCAATAGCCTTTCCTGTTTTAGCCCTAATTTCATCACAAATTCTCGTCGCATTCCGACATGGCTCTTGAAGAGGAAGACAAGCAAATGAAAAGGGCAAATTATTAATATCAATACCGCCTTCAGAAGCATACTTCATCGCATGTAACATTCCTGCCCAGTTCAAAGCTAATTGTTTATGAGCTATTCCTTCCTTCAAAGGATAATTCCTAAGATGCATGATCTGTTTCTCTCTAAACTGACAGATCCGTCCTAAAAAATATCCCCACACAATGCGCATCCAAAATAGGACAATAATTTTCGCAAGCAGTCCCGGTTTGATTTTACTTTCGTCCACCAGATTGCCCTCAGCCGTCGATATTGCTTTTTCCGAAACCACGATAATATCCGAATCCTCTACGTAAGGTTTCACTGAATTCACAATAACTTTAACATAGTCTATACCAGGACGCCAATACATCGTCTTGATTTTTTTGAACTTTACCACAAATATCGCCGAATACCTAAATTTAGTTCTAAAAAAGAGAGATGGCCAGCTATTTATAAAGAAAAATAGTTATTGAATCCATTTTTCTTTAATGAATTTCGGAATTCCCGAAGAGTCCATCGGTCCTACAATTATCTCCCATCCGGTTACATCTTCAGTTTCTCCCTGTAAACGAGCTGCCCTACCGGGAATGATTAGTTTTTTATGGCTAAGTTTTTCCTTAATAGTACTCTCTTTTAAAGCATCTGCAATTTTGTCTGCAGTCAATTGTCTTCCAGCTACAGCACTATCAACAGAAATACCTTCACTATCTACAACAAGTAAATAGCAATCTATCTTAGATGATTCTATATCTGCGGCGACCGTGTAAAAGGTCAAGGCAAAATTAGTTGTAATCATTATAGGTGATTTTTCATCAGGGTCACCAAACATTCTTAGGCCAGGCTCAACTGAAGTGGGTTTTCTGGGGTCAGTATATATATTTTGTCGGAGAACCACGTTAGGGAGAATAACCCAGGCCTCAGCACTATGCATCACCATTACATCTGAATAGCGATTTATGAGCATAGCTGCAACTTTTGCTTCTCTCCACATATCAACCTCCGGAACCGATCCTTTATCAATCCAAGCGACAATAGGAGTAGCTATAAGAGGAAACCCAAAGAGCTCGTCTTCATCTTTTAAAGCTGCTCGTCGAATCAAAGTAAAGTTGGCTACGGTATCTCCTAACCCTTCCTCTATGAAGGTCCCAGGATCAAGGACAAGATCTTTAACGCCATATTCTAGCAGAGTTTTAGTAAGAGATTTTAATAGTTTTAGATCGTTAGGCGCAAAGACTACTAGAGGACAATTATACATGAGAGCAAGCTCTGCCATTTCTTTCCAGTTTTCACTATTAGCGGCATATATGAGCGGTCTATTCTTACCCGACACAATTAAACCTGCCTCAATGATATTGGGGTTAAACGAGCAGAGAATGAGAGGAAGATCAGTACTATCAATTATATTTTTTACCGTATTTCTAAAGGTTAGTTGGTTATTCGAAATAGATCTTATAGCGATTAGATCAAGCTTCAAATCCATGCCAATATATTCATAAGTAAACTTTTCAATCCATTTCACTCTTTCAGCAAGTGCATCAGAGCTCATTTCATCATCAACATCTAGTGCAATGGCTGTTGAATTGTTATACGTTAATTCATGGCGATACATTACAAATTTGCCCCCTATCTTTACAGCATTGTTTCCTGTCCCAATGACTATTTCCCTGATAGGCGGCTTCAAGAGATTCCAAAGTTTTTGGTAGTCATCCATAAAATCTTTGAGGAGGGGCGTACATTTTTCTAGACTCACTTCTCTATTCACTAATTTCGTAGCAAAAGCCATGCAATTCTCTTCGCCACATTCCTTACAATTCGTTTTAGGTAGCAGCTTGTACACTTCTAAGGGGCTAATACTTTTTGACATAGGCTCACCCATTTAAATGCTAATCGACACCCATTCCTCTATTCTTTCTGATGCCCCTTTACGTCCACTAGTCAGCTCCTTTATAACATCCTTAAGAGTTTTGACCGCGGCAGGGTGCATCATCATAAAATAGTCAACGCCCGCTAAGAGCAATGTGAGAGCGGTAACAGTTTCCCACATAGGGCCTCGCAGCTCCCGTGGCCCCCATTCCGGCGCCATTTTCATCCAAGCTTCTCTAGCGGCCCAAGCGTTTGTTGTACCTGATGCAAGAGGATGGTTTAATTCAGTATCTCCCATAAGGGCTGCTAAACGGTTTCTCTCCATTACAGTAAACGCATAATCAAGTCCATAGCCTAACGCTGCAGTGGTAGTATCCATAACAATATCCTGTTTTGGAAGATAAGCGTAAAGTTTCCGATTTAGCTCTCTTGCTTGAGCCATATCCATTTGAGTAAAAGCCAAAACCACATGACCATACTTCTTGATGAACGCAGTCATTTTTTCAAGGTTCTGCTCAAGTGTTATTGAATTGAAAAACACTCTTTCACCACTTGTTACTTCAGCAATTTTCTGAAATACTTTCAAGTCTTTTGCTGTATCGCCGCAGCCTCCTACCGAAATTGGTACATCGACAGCTTGTAAAACGTTTTCAACCGTCTTAGCCGCTTTCGAAGGCGAAGTGTCCTTGATAAGAGGATCGATGCTTACCAAATGGAGGGTTACCATTTCTGCACCAAACTTTTCTACCGATTTTTTAGCCCACTCAGCAGGATCTTCGATAACGTCTCTTACATGGTCTTTAACCGCTTTTGCTAAAGGAATTTTCATATCAAAGACATCAAAAGATATGACTGGAGTATTCACTATTGGGCTATCAAATAAATAATAAGGAGGAGCGGTTTCTCCACCAATAGTTAAGGTTTTTCCACGAGTTCCTCCATCTTTTTTCGTTGCTCCTAACTCGACTTCAATAATTTTCCCTGGATAGGTAGTCTTTTTGGGTTGAAACTCAACTTCTAAAAGTACTGAAGGTTTCTCTTTTTTTACAGGAGCCATAGGTGGTTTTGAAATAACAGGAACAGGCATACCTGGTTGAAAAGAGATTTCCAGATCGCCAATATTTATTTCAATATCTTCAAGCTCGATTTCAGCATGTTTACTTAGTAATTCCAGTAGTTTCGGACCAATCCGCGCAAGAAGATTAACATCCTCTTTCTCAGCCATATCTATTAATCTCCCCTTTGAATCCTCCTTATGATGAGTTTTTTAGCCACTATTTTAGCATCCTTTAATATTATTTTAAATCCTCCACCAGACATGGGAATTGTGGTTATCGGCATAGCCGAAACGATTGAGACTGCCTCCTTTTCCTCTTCTCCCATGATTGTTGATGGTGTTGTTTCAACGATTGGAGTTATCCATCGCTCAGTTACAGGGTGCTGCTTTTCTTCAAGAAAGGTCTTCAATTCATCAAGGTTCGCAACATCGTTTTCAGTAGCTATTTTATCAATTAGGTTTGAAGGAATATATTCCTTCACCCGATCTTTGATTTCTGCAGGCATCCACACTACTCGATTCAAACCGCCATCCGCTTGGAGAAATTTTGGCGAACGCATGTATTCAATTGAAATACCATGGAATCCATCAATTTGTCTACCTCCTGCTGTTGAGTCAGCCAAGGTTGAAAAAGGAAGACCATTAATCGTTTTTTCACCAAACCCTCTATGAACTAATCCTAGTCCCTCTACTTCAGGGATATAAAAGGCTACTCCTTCAAAGCATCCACAAGAAGTATGCGGGTATTCAAAGGCTGTGTACAGGTATACTCGTTCATTTTCCCCCAGGGATTTTTCCTTGATAGCAGAATTCGCGCCAGAGAATTCGCCTTTAAAATCATCTAGACAGTCACCTTTGTCAATAGTAAAGAGAGGACCCTTAGGATCGACTCGC
>CP070659.1:151357-157968 GCA_020355125.1 Candidatus Bathyarchaeota archaeon | reverse complement strand
CGGAAGGTCTGGGAATCCATCTCTAATTTTTTGTTCGGCTATAGTAGTTGCCTCTCCTAATATTTTTTCAGCGTCTTCGCTAGATGCAATACTGCTCCATGAATGTCCAGTAGCTTCACCAACTTCGAGCACTAGACTATCCAAGCTTTGCCCTATAATACCTAGTTGATATGATACTTCAGGTATGACTCCAGCTAAACGTCCTTTGACAGAGCGTATCACATTTGATGCGGGTAAGATTTCTGCTGCTACCTCGCCAAAATCTTTTACAGTTTCCATTCTGACAACGACTTGCTCTAATGCTAATTTACTTGCGACAACTGTTTGACCCATTTTCTTTACTTGACTACATTCATTAGCATACATAATAGCGGTTGTTGGATCCTTGCCTTCTTGTGCCTTAACGACTTTATTAAACAACGTTTTATACTTCTGCTCCATTCTAAGGCGAGATTCTTCTAGCTTCCTTTGCACCATATTTAGCCTAAATACGGTTGTGGAGATTTTATCTTTCAATGGCACAGGATGAAGAGCTTCAATAATTTTCTTTGATGCTGGCTGTTTACTTTTTCTAGACCAGTCAGAAATGAATCTATTCGACAAAGTTAAGCCTCCTTTTTCTTTGCTATATTCCTTTACTAGGCTGACCTTTTAGATTTTAGACATGATTCAAGTTAAAAAAGCAAATTCGAATAAAGATAATTTACTGTAAATTGTTAACATACTCTGTTCAGAATAATCGGCAGTAATACAAGGAAATATCTCCCATAAGGACTAACCCAAATAGTGTTTTTAAACTAACATCTAGCCCATTATCCTTTTACATATAAAGTTAAATATTTACTACGAGAAAAATAACTTTAGCCCCGGAGAATTATTGCCCCGGTTCCCTTATATAGGCGGGAAAGCATAGCCTGGTTATTGCGACGGCTTGGTATCGTTATAAATCTAAAGAGTCGTAGGACGCGGGTCCAAATCCCGCCCGGGGCTCCAAATATGACGTAGTCAATAGCTCACATGATAAAGACGAATCACTCTTGAAACTTAGCAAACAGATTCCAAAGAGCATGTCATTTAACGCGTGCTACCTACCATAGCTAGATGTTCTTGGATATTTCTTCTTTTTTTCACGTACACCGTTACAAAAGTTTATCCTATTGCTTTTCGGTCTTTAATTTATAGCTTGTTTTAACTCCTGCTTTTTCGAATAATATGCCAACTGGGCAATTATTTAAAGTCACTTTAAATATTCGCTGAATCTTATCTTCATCAACATCAGTTTTTACTGTGATAAGAAAGTTAGCTTCAGTTATGGTTCCAGCTTCTTCTAACTTAACAGCTTCTAATTTTACTTCCAAGTCTTTCAGGTTAACTTTCATTTTCTTAGCTACTAATGAAAAAATCGTTGCCATACATCCGGCATAACTCATTACCCCAAGTTCAAGAGCACTGGGCCCCATGTTAGTTCCTAGCTCTGGTGGAAGATCGAGCAATACGCTATGAGCTCTGCCATCATCAACCGCTATTCGTAGATCCTTAATCAATCTCGCAGTTGAATGAAGTTTAGTTTTCATGTATTTAACCTCAACTCAACAATACAATACTTCTATTTAGCAATAGTAGTGTCAAATATATAAAAAACACATTTTTGCTAGTTATCTTTGAACATTGTGAGCGCGCTTACTGTATAAATCCAGAACGGGTAAAGTTCGTCAAGCAGACAATATTAAAAGCTTCCAGAACCTTGTTCTTAGAAACACATAATAAGAGGATAAGCCAAGTGCTGATCGATCAAGGTGCGCTCTCAGATATTGAAAAATTATTTCGGAGCTCAGGTGAAAGAGGCTTTCAGTGTCGTCAGGGCAGACTTCCGGCCTTTAGAGACGCTTCATCAAGCTTTTTTATCTGTTACCTGAGGGGCCCCGGCTATCCCTTTCAGTATACGCCGGTTGTTAGGGCTTCTTGACTCAATCTTCCTGCAATATCCGCTCGACTCAGTCGTTTATCAGCTTCCCGTGCCACCCTCATGAGTTCGTCGTTGATGTCTTGTGGCAGTGGATCCGATTCATAGGTCGCGAAGATCTCGTCGACACGTTCACAGGCGCGCTTGAAGAGGTTCTTCCAGCCCTTCGCCTCCCACTCCTTCCGCCAATCCCGGTCCAGGAGGTCGGGCAACCAGAAGGCGTTGAGGTTCTTCAATGTTGACGGTTCGCTCAAATAATTGCCCGCCACGCCGACCTTCAGGATCGTATCGAGATCCAAAGTCTCATCAGCCACAGGAATCCCGTTCTTACTCTCCCGAACGGCCTGTGCGATCTCATCACAAATCACATATTGTTCGAGGCTCACGGACATGCCGCTCTCCAGCATGCCTAGGCCATAGATCACGTTTCCATGAGTAACAGCAGAAGGGATGAGAAGAGTATTCATGGCCTCAAGAGCTGCCTGCGCATCACAGACCTTCGCATCTGTCTAGGCACCAGCTGATACGTTTGGACAGTTATAGTACTGGGCTAACTCGGCTGCGGCCGCGTTGAGCAGCGCCATCTCCGGGTTCCCGACGGGACAATAGCCCTTCCGCACATCCATCGTTGTTGCGGAACACCCCATCATCGCGGGAATCCCATTATAACCCGCATCATATGCCACAAGTTGCGAGAAGACTTCAAAACTCAACATCTCTGAGCAATGAATGACTAATGTCCCCGCCAATGACATTGGAGCTGTAGACGCGGAAACCGCCATATTAATAGCCAAAGTGCGCATACCATTTTTGGCTGCTTGTATAAATAAGTCAAGAATAATCTTAGGCCATACTAGAGGGCTGGTTGGACACCCTCCACCAGTGAGTATAGGGTTCTTCAAGAGCTTCTCTTTTCCTCCAGCTAAGATAGAGCACAATTCAATCGCGACTGCCATAGATTCATCATCAACTCCTGCTATCGGTCCAAATCCCGCGGCTGATTTCTTAGGGTTACTTAGAAGGTTCCAATCACGGACAATGCCAGCGAAATTCGATCTCCATGGCGGAATATCTCGCGCCGTAACTGCTCCATGAGGTATATCTACCGCAGGTAAGGCGTTGCCAACGATAAGTACTTTCTCTTGATCTTTTGACTGAGATGGATGTGCAACCCCGTTTCGATCGGTCATATATGTTCCCTCACCAAAGGTCATAAAGTAGACATCCTGCTTAGGAATCGGCTTGAAATCTCGATTTACATATGGCCATTCTGGCTTCGCCTTCTTCATGAATTCGTTGACGACACGTTCAGGGATCTTCGCTATCATCTGCTTTCGATCCACGACACTGCCATATTTTTCCAAATAGTTGAGCGCTTCATCGTTAAGAAATTGGGCACCTATGGTTTCAAGAACTTTTATAGAGGCATTATGAATTCGTTCACAATCGTTTTTTGACAGTATCTCTAGCTTCATTTTTCCCAAATCTGTTTCACCTCCCACTACTTCTTCCACGCGTTCATGCGATAATTAATATATTTAACTGATATTTTTAAGAATTCTATCCCGGAACCTAACCTTGTACAATTATTAGAGGAAGCCCATAATGATGCATAGCGTGAAACGGTTTTTCCAGCTTCTGAAGGGGAATTTACAAATTCTTACGATAAGTACCCTCATTTGGACCTTTTTTCAACAGATAATAGCTCCCTATGAAGTCCTTTACATATTTTCCCTTGGAGGATCAGGCGTCACCTTAAGCATTATAACAGCTATTCAATTGATTCTCGGGATTTTTCTTATGGTGCTTGGAGGATACATCGCAGATATATATGGAAGGCGTTGGATTATTGGCATAGTGACAACTCTTTCATCCTTCTCTTATCTTCTCTATGTTTTCGCCCAGAATTGGAGTTGGATTCTCATTGGAGCATCATTATTGTCTTTAACCTACATTTATGGGCCAGCCCTTGAAGCCATCCGAGCGGACAGTGTCAGGCCAACTGAACGTGGGAGAAGCTTTGTACTCCTAACTATCCTTCCGAAAATACCAGGAATCGTATCGCCTGTTTTGGGAGGAATACTCATAGCTAACGCTTTTGCACCCTATAGAATTAATATACAGGGCGCAAGGGTTGGATTTCTCTTCTTATTCTTAGGCATGCTCGTATCAGGATTAATCCGCCTCTTCTTTCTACGTGAAACATTCTTCAACAAAACAAACACACACAATAACTACAAAACCATTCACCGTAGAGCATTTAAAGAAGTATATAAGACCATTTTCAACTCAGGTCGAGAAATACAAAAGCTAATCCTCTTGAATGGCTTCTTCATGTTTTGTTTTCACTTTGGAGTTACTTTTAGGAGTGCATACGCTGTTCATGTGAAGGGGATTTCAACAGTTCAATGGGGACTAATCGAATCAATCTCTCAAATAAGCACGATCGTAACTGCATTCATAATCGGCGACTTCATCGACCGATATGGAAGAAAAAAAATATTCATACCAGCATTATCTCTCCTTGGAATCGCGACGTTAATCTTTGTCACATCTAATAGTTTTACCTACTTCTTGTTGGCAATGATGCTAATTTATATTGGTTTAATGGCAAGAATGATGGCACTCCAAGTATTAATTGCGGATACTATACCAAGAACAATACGAGGTCGAATAATGGGTGCTACTAATATTCTCGGCAGCATAGGCTCTCATGGAAGCATAATGATTTCAGGATTCCTCTATGACCTCTCTCCAGCTCTACCCTATTACATTTCTATAGTAATGTATACGCTCGCAATATTAGTGGCATTCAAATTCTTAAAGGAATCCAGCATTAGACAGTTGTAACAACAACGAAATCTATACTTAAACCCGTATTACGCTAATAGGGTTCTACTTCATGAACAATTAATGAGCTATCTTAGTTCCAGAATAATGATGGTTATAACATAATATCTTGTATGGTGTCTTTTGACATAGATTGGTTAGTTTGAGTCATCACTTTGATTTCTGACATATCCTGAATTCGTTGCACGGTTATAACATGGACATCGTCGCGTACATTGGTAAGCTGTCCTGGGGTTATAGTAAGATACTGATTCATAGCTTCATTCTCCATCTCCATTAAAAGCATGAGTGAAATCGCCTCTCTATTTCGTGGATCCATGTGGACATCAAATTCATCGACGGCTCTGAAGGGAGATCTAATGTGGCGCTGTAAGGCAAGAAGAAAAGCCATAGTCGCTGAGCTTCGTTCACCTCCGCTGTGAGTTCGTGCATCTAGGACACGGGGTTCAGCTCCTTTGAAACCAACGATCAACTCTAAACCAGATGCTTCGAAATCTTGTGCATCGGTTAATCTAACTCTGCCAGTCGCTTTTATTTTGTCGAGAAAGGCATCGAAGGTGGGATTAACCTTATCGATGAGCGAATGGAGAAGATTCTTCCAAACGTTTTTTCTCTCGTCGACTTCTATAAGAGCTTTATTCCTGTTTTCTGACACAATATGAGCTTTCTCTTTCAGTTCGTTGAATATGCTCAAATAGTTTTGATACATTTTTTCTACATCTTTAGATACGTCTTTTAACAGTGTTAGGTGTGCTTGTACTATCTTTATGTCTGCGGAGATCTCGGCAGGATTCCGTTCTGTTTCAATCCGATTCCCCATTTTTTCTGTTAATGGTTGGAGTTGAATAAATTCTTGGTGGGCCTTATGTTGTTCTTTCTTTAATTCTTCAATTTCGTTTGTCACTTTTTCCATTTGGAATTTCAGAAGAACGGTCTTTGCATTTGCTTCTTGATAGTGGGTGTTAAGTTCGTTAAACTTTTCTCTGATTTGTTCAAATTCTGCTTGCGTAGCTGATATTTTGTTTTTTAGTTCCAGTTTCCTTTGGTTAATATCCTGTAACTGAGACAGGATCTCAGCATGGTACTGTTTAAGGTCATTATGTATTTTAGGTAGTATTGTTTGATAATTTTCTGACGCCTTTTTTGCTTTCTCAACTCTTTTTTGCTGCGTGTTAATGTGAGACGTGTCTATGTCGGAGAGTTCTTTTATGAGGCGTGGTATTTCTAGTTTAAGAGTATCTGCTTCAGTTTGGATGACCTTTGCTTTTTTTTCAATTAGTTGATCGAGTTTTGGACTTGTTTCATTGATTTTAATTAATTCAGCTAGGTGTTTAGTTATCTGTTTGTGTTCATTCAGCTTTTTTTGGAGAATTGCGTTTAAATGTGTTACGTCATCAAAAAGTTGAGTGGCCTGTATTGAAGCGGCGTGTATTGCCTCAAGCATTCGTTCTTCTTGATAGAGTTGGGCTTTGTTATCTTGATTCTTAGATAAGTCTTCTTGAATTGTTTTCAACCTGTTTGTTAGAGAGAAAATCTTGTTTTTAGCTGATTTGATCTGATCTTGGATCTCCTTGAAGTGATCTGTCCACTTGTCTGGTGGGAGGAAGCTGCCACAAAGTTCACATCTTATTTTAGGTTTATCCATCTTCCCTTCGAGACAGAGTTGGATATCACTAGAGTGTTTTTCGTATTTTTCTATTTCAGTCTTATACAGTCGAATGTCGGTAGTAATGCTTTGTTCTTCTTCTCTGAGAGTCCGTATTAGAGTGTCCGTTTCCTCAATCTGTTTTTTTATCTT
>CP070659.1:141038-151257 GCA_020355125.1 Candidatus Bathyarchaeota archaeon | reverse complement strand
ATCGATCCTAATGACGATGAATCCGCATCCAAATATGCTCACCATCATTGGCTCAACTACTGTGAGGGCACAAAGCGTAGCAATGGAGGCGTCTGCAGCGTTACCGCCGTTAATCAACATTTCGATGCCTGCTAAGCTTGCTAACGGATGATTTGATGTGACCATTCCTCGGCTGGCAATAGCTTCCTGTTTATAAAGATGAAAAGTAAACGCTTTCACCGTCCAAAGAGTTCCTATATGAAGTTTACTCATGTCTTACTATATATTTTGCTAGCCAACAGTTCGTATGGAAGATGAAAGACGGGTTCGTGGCTTTGCTTAAAATCTTTCATTTTTATCCTTCACACACTAGGATAAAGAGTTTGAGTAAGCTCTTGCTGACACATGTCTTCAGAGCACCATTGAAGTGCTCTCGCTTTTTAACATTCGTATATATGAGCCCTTTTTTGTCGAAGATAAATGAGCCCCCTCCTCGCCCATTTTCATAATAAAATATGGTCCCGCGGGCAGGATTTGAACCTGCGGCAGTCCGGTATCTGTAAGCCCGGTATGCTGAATGACCCCTACCACGTGGTAGACATCTACAGCCGGAAGCTCTACCAGGCTGAGCTTGCGGAGTAATTCACTTTACCGCGGGAACCCGCGGGACAAGTTTTTGTTATAGATACAGATTATATAAATCTTGAGTTATTTTAGCTGAAAATTATTCTCAACTCACTAAAAGATGCAACAGCACAGTTCAAAACTAGACTGTTCGAAAATTATATATTGTTCTTTCTATTTTATCATGGACTACCGGGATAAATGGACAGCTAAAGCTAACATATAAAAGGAGCCCTGGTAGTATAGCCCGGCTTAGTATATTCGGCTGTCGCCCGATTGACATTATATGGCTTATGCCAATAACAAGAACCGGGTTCAAATCCCGGCCAGGGCGCCAAAACCTCTTGACTAAAATTTTTATTAAAATGTTCTCATTTTAGGCTCATTTGTCGCCTTCAATGTTTATGGAGTCATGCATATTGCCAACTTTTCAGTTTTCAAGGGAACTGGAGATTACCCGTATTTCGCGCGTACTGGATGGAAACATATGATGTTAGTTATTAAGGGAAAAATAATTTCAGGGATGGAGGTAGGAAGCGTGTTTGTGAGTTTGGAATGGGTGAAAAATCAGATTCTTGAGAAATTTAGTTTTGAACCCTTCATAGGCACGTTGAATGTGAGAATGGACAGAATTACCAGTTGCAAATTTCAGTCTTTCACGAAGTCCCGAGAAGGAATCCTCATAAAACCTCAAGACAATAAGTTTTGTGTGGGGAAGTGTTTCAAGATTAGAATACAAAATAAAGTTGATGGAGCTTTGATTGTTCCGCTCGTCCCCAATTATCCCCACGACCAAATAGAAGTCGTAGCTCCTGTAAATCTGCGTAGGGTTTTGGGATTGGAAGATGGCAACGAGGTTACTATCGCAATCTTTGATTCTTGAAAAAACTAACTGTACAAATTATCTTGGATCAGAGATGAAAAATTAGAAGTTTTGTCCAGTTAAGCTTTCACCGAGTTTAACGTCGATTTCGCTGCACGCGCGTTACCGTTAAAACGAATTTTATGAGGCTTCATTACATGAAATCCAAACGTATGCTTTGAGTTATCCTGACATTTTTCGGACGAACCAAAGGTAGCCCCTCGACCGAAACCTCAAAATCCTTCCAATATGCAGAGTTTCACTGATAACTTTATTCGCTGAGGCGTGAATAAAAAAGGACAAGGGTTGACACGCTTAATTGTTGCGGATGGGATGGAATGATTCTTCTGAAGTATGACAAGGGAAGCCTCCTCATCCATGGGGAAATTGGAACCCCCTATGGTCAGTGGGACCCAAGGATAGGTGCCTTTCGGGCCATGGCCATGCACTATCCAGAAATCTTGATGTATTTGGATAGGAGCCATATGGTCTATCATGATACGGTAGCCAACCCACCCCCCATTCCTACACTCTCCTGTCAGGTGGATCTTCGACCGTATCAGAAAGCTGCGTTAGAAGCTTGGCTCGACGCAGGCAAGAGGGGCGTGATAGTATTACCCACCGGTGCAGGGAAAACCTACATAGCCCTGAAGACCATCGAAAGGCTGAACGTTGCCACCCTCGTTGTGGTTCCCACCCTAAATCTCCTAGACCAGTGGAAACAACATCTCCACACCCAGTTCGGAGAGGAGGTAGGAGCCTTCGGCGGGGGAGAAGATAAGCTTATGCCTCTAACTGTCTCTACCTATGACTCGGCTTACATCCGAGCCGAGCAGCTGGGAGACAAGTTTATGCTTCTAATATTTGACGAAGTACATCATCTACCGGCTCCAAGCTACAGCCAGATAGCTGAGATGTATATCGCCCCCTATCGGATGGGTCTTACCGCCACTTACGAGAGGGAGGATGGGGGCCACTTGGATCTACCACAACTTGTAGGCGGCCGCGTTTACCAGCTCGGAGTGGAGGCTCTGGCTGGAAAGCATCTCTCTCCCTATACCCACGAAAAGGTGTTTGTGGATCTAATCCCGGAAGAGCAGAAGCTCTACCAGAGAGAATACAATATTTTCATCAACTACCTGAAGAGGAAGAGAATAGTGCTCAGGAGCCCCAAAGACTTTCAAACTTTCATCATGAGAACCGGGAGCGATATGGAAGCAAGAGAGGCCTTGCTAGCTAGGAATCGAGCCCTGAAGACAGTCCTCAACTCAGAGGCCAAGATCAAGGCGCTCGAAGACTTTCTAAAAGTGTACCCCGATGAGAGAGCCCTTATCTTCACCCGATACAACCAATTAGTCTACCAGATAAGCCGCTGTTTTCTTATCCCAGCCATAACCCATCAGACCCTTAGAGAAGAGAGAAGGGAAATCCTAGAAGGGTTCAAGGTAGGAAAATATAAAGCCATCGTAACCTCTCAAGTTTTGGACGAAGGCGTCGACGTCCCAGACGCTTCCATAGGCTTCATCTTAAGCGGAACGGGAAGCAGCCGAGAGTACATCCAACGCCTTGGTAGAATTCTGAGAAAACGGAAGGGAAAGCAGGCCAAACTCGTTGAGATTGTAGCCCGGGAAACCATCGAAACGAGGATAAGCCAAAGGAGACACCGACAGGAGACATAAAGTCTTGTTACCCAGTAGTCTTCTCATCACCAGACGGTGGAGGAACAGGATAACACCCGTCTACGCTAAGCTCAGCCAAGAAAACCTCGGGATTGCGAGACTACTCAATCAAACCTATAGGGATTTCGTTGGGAGAAAAAAGGGTGAACTAGACGAGACTGTTGAAGGGTTGGAAGCACTAGATTATGATTATCGCTATATTAGAGGCCTCTCAGCCCTCCTAGATCGAAGGTGTCAATTCGAATCCAAAACAACCATGAATCCCATCAAGATCAGGAGACGTGTTTTCAAGATAGCTCACGAAAAATCCTTGCCCACCACCCCAGAAGCCAGGGAGGCAGTCCTCCATCAAGCTGCCTCGGAGCTGAAGGTCACCGTGGAAGAGTTGGAAGAAGCCCTATACGGAGACTTAGAAGACGAGTTCATTCTTAAAGGATTCAAACCTGTGGATCCCATGGCTCTGGTGAGACAATACAACCTCAGCTTGACCCAAACTCTTCTCTTCTACTCCACCGAACTCACCTTCAATGCCCAGGGCAACTGGCAACGTATCTTTAGGCAGATCAAGTGGCTAGGTCTCATTTACACCATATGGAGGAGCAACGGCGGATATCAAGTGAAGGTTGACGGCCCCACTTCACTCTTCAAGCTCAACCGTAGATATGGTACCAGCCTAGCTAAGCTCCTACCCACTATCATCCAAAGCCCGAGATGGAGCATAAGTGCCAAGATCCTACGCCGCAAGGAGAAGAGACGCCTCCTAAACCTGGAATTGGATAACCAAAAACATGATGTATACTTGCAAGCCCTCAAAAAACTTGAGGAAAAAATGTATGACAGCCAAGTTGAGCAAGACTTCGCCCGCCGATTCACTGCTTTAGATACAGGCTGGATCCTAACTAGGGAGCCTGAACCCATACCAGTGGGGAGACAAGTGATGATCCCCGATTTCAGTTTTCAAAAAGCAGGATTGAGAGTTTATATGGAGGTGATGGGATTCTGGACTCCTCAATACCTTAAGGAAAAGATCAAGAAGCTCATACAATTGGACGATGTGGATATGATCGTAGCCGCCGACCAGGACCTAGCCTGCCAGAAATTAGACAGGATCGGGAAGAAATTGAACGTACTCTACTACCAACGTAGAATCCCCCTACAGCCTGTCCTCGCTCACCTAAAGGCCAAAGAGAAATGCTTGGTGAAGGCACAGGTTAAACGTCTCTACGCTAAGACGCTCACCATAAAGAAGCCGGTAGTGGAAGCTTGGGAGCTCGCAAAAACGATAGGAGTTCTAGAAGACGCTATAAAGGAGGTCTTCGTGATAAAAAAAATTCCAGAATACACACGCTTGGGAGACATGCTCATAAGGAAAACGAAGCTTCAGGAGATTCAGGAGCGACTGGAAGAGCGGTTGGATCAGGGAGAGCTCAGCCTCAGAGAAGCCTCGAAGATCATCGAAGATACAGGCGCTAGAAGACCAACAAGCATCCTAGACGTGCTAGGCTACAGAATAGAGTGGCATGGCATAGACCCACAGTCAGCCAAGGTCCACAGAAAAACGAGAGCAGAGCTCAACTAGATTACGTTGATCCTAGCAAGATTTACTGATGAGGCGTCAAAAGATTTGAAGGAAGATCAAAGAATCTTTTTAGTTTATCATCCAAATTTCATCACTAAATTAGATAACATCAAATGAATGAAGCTTGATATAAAATCCCTTAAAGAAGAGACTCATCTAATACTCGCAATATATGTAACTACGATGGACGAAGAGAAACGTCTTTCGAGAAGCATGCTCGCAAACCATATAAATTTAAGAAAGGCGATCAACTACGTCAGATATCCTTTTTATAAGATCTTCAACGCCTCTGTCGCTCCAAGCATTTTCTTCACACAAAAATGAAAAAAAAGAGGCGTCAGCCTTTAAACTCGCATTTTTACACGCTTTTCTAACTCTTCGTCCAAGATCTGTTCTATAATAGCAAAGGATTACCGTTTCATAACATAAGTTTTCAATATAGTTTTCAACCTGTTTTGCCACATATTTGTTTGTAGTTTTATCAGAAGGAAGAGCTGCTTCATATTGCGAAAGAGGATAAATTTCGTCTAGCTCGTAAGGTATAACGCCAAAAGGCACAGCATATACACAGAAGTGGATTTTGTTAACAACGTATCCTAGAGATCTTGAAATAGATTTGAGAATTCTCTCAAACGTCTTTGATCTGGAAAAGGGCCTAGATAATGTATTAGGCAACAGAACCAAAACACGATATTTTTCTGACGGTGTCCAGTTTTTGAGTCTTATCCTATGACGAACGATTTCAGGTCTATTTAATCCAGTGGAATCAAAATATAATATTCCTCTTTCCTTGGATATAGGAGTATATTCTTCAAAGCAACTATAATCCATTTTCAAATTCTTATGAGCTTGAAGAAGCGAGGGATGGCTTCTTGCTCTAAGATCTAAAAGCTCCCCGAGACGCCCTTCCTTTATGGCTTGTTTTATTCTCTTTATCTCTATAAAACACGTTGCAAGATTATGATAAGCAAGTAATCTTGTCCTTACTTGAGGAGTGACTTTCTTTAGATCTTGAGGCGTGTAATTTGAACATGTTTTACACGCACAAGGAAAATATTTTAAATTTTTTAGCTTTAAAGTTCCATAGTTGGTCATATATCTTTCTTTTTTTGCGTATATAGCATAAGCTGCCGAATCGAAAGTGTCACACCCTGCAGCTACGGCAAAACAGAACATGAAGGGGTGGCCTCCTCCAAACAGATGAAATGGTTTTTCTATAGGAAGATTCCTTTTCGCCGTAGCTATCATATCCATTAAAGTACTGAAGAGATATCTTTCCATAACTTGAGTTGGACTTCCTAAAGCAAATATTTGAAAAGGCATCTTACCCATCTCCAATGCCGAGTATGAAACCAGATCTAGATGGTTTCCTCCTTGAATAGGACCGACCCATAGAATGTCGTCTCTAGTTAGAGAAGCTAAAGTGAGCCGTGCTCTTTTTATAGTTTCTTTAACGGTATATTCCGCGATCTTCCGTTGAGAATTCCATCCAGTTGGCACATCCAGTATTACTGCCACGTCGGTATCAATTTCTTCTTCAAATTTTGCTATTTCTCTGGGTGTTGTTTCTATTTCTCGATATTTAAGAAGTTGATAAGCTCCGGAATCAGTAACAACAACCTTCTTAAAATTGAGGAAGCTGTGAATACCTAAAGCTTTTACCTCCTCTTCAAAATTTTTCTTTAATAAGTAAGCGTTCGTAATGATTGCCGTACAACCAAAATTTTTCCTCATTTCGCTGGGGGTAATTATTTGAACAGAAGGGTTAATTACAGGAAGAAGAATAGGCGTCTCAATTATCCCGCTTTTTGTCTTTATCCTCCCTATCCGCCCAAGAAGATCTCGTGCCATAACTTCAAAAGACAATGTCTTTCAACCCTATGAAGCTCTATAAGCCTTTAAGTATTCCTCCATATATTTCCTTGTTGAAGACTGAATTTGGTTTTTTTAGAGAGCGTCGTAAAAATCTATAAAAAAGTAAGGCTTGAGACCCCAATACTGATTGAGGGCTTACCAGGGACAGGATTTGTAGCGAATATATGCGCTATCAGCTTAGTAGACGCTCTACGAGCCAAGAAAATGGGAGAGATCATGTCTCCCTATTTTACATCTCTAGCTACTACGGAAACTAATGGTAAAATTAGAACGGTTAGAAATGAACTTTATTACTGGAAAGCTCCGCACGGATCTCACGACCTAGCCATATTGTATGGAAACGCTCAGGCCATAAATACCTATGGTCAATACGAGTTATGTAGTAAAATCATCTCTTATCTCCAAGAAATCGACTGTCGCTTCGTTATTACCGTCGGAGGAATCAAGAAAGATAGAGTTTTTTCTCCACCTCGCTTATATATAACCGCTACAGACGCTGAAACCTTGAATAATTTGCGTAAACATGGATTAAATATTATTCAAGGTCATCTATATGGAGCCACAGGCCTCCTCTTAGGATTAGCCAAGTTAAGAGGTTTAAGAGGATGTTGTATTTCGGTTGAAACTCAAGGAACTCGTCCCGATATTTTAGCGGCAAAAGAGGTTTTAAAATTGCTTGAAAATATCGTAGGAATTAAGATAAACCATAATAAAATAGAGAAAGCTGCCAAAAAACTCGAACCCCTAATAATATAACAAAACATCAAAAAATAGGCGTTTGGAATTAGTTTAAGACGTTTTAGCCTCTTTTATGAATTCATCGTAAACCTTTTGAACTCGCTCAGCTGCGGGGCCAGATCCTTCAAGAATTCCTGACGCATCTACCCTAATCTTATCCATCACGACAATGACATCTATCTCATCATACAACTTCACCATTCTTGGAAACACTCTCTCGAGTCTTTCAGCAAGGCTTTTTAAATCAAATGATTTCTCAGTAGTAAGGATTTGAGCCACAATGCTACCATTTAAGAAAGTCTTAGGATAAACCTTCCCTTCATCATCAGTGGCATCCGTCAGACAGATGCTCATTGTTTCTGGATTATAGCCATCAAAATTTCCAACATATTTCTTTCCATCGACCATAACGATAGTTACTATTCTTCTCAACAGTTTTGATAGTTCCTCGAAAAACATTCTTCTACCTGTACCTGACATTTTCAAATTCTCCACATCATCAAAGCCTATTATGGGATAAGAGGTTGAAGTAATAAACATTACCTCTTCTCACATTCCAAATCTTTTTTGGAATACTCAATTATTGAGAGTTAGATCGCTCGCGTTAACTATCACTAATAATGGAATCCGTTCTAACCTGTTATCGGAAAACATTTATGGATTTGATTTGTATTCAATAGTATAGTTTGTACTATAACTATACAAGAAGCGAGGAGGAAAGCCTATAACTGAAAAATCATTGCTTATATTAGTTATCGATTTTTTCAAACGCACGGGGTACAAAATAAAATATAACGTTAAATATGAAGGCTTTTCTGGCCTGCTGCATACCTTCGATCTTCTAATACAAAAGGGAAAAACAGAGCGCCCAGTATTTGTTAAAGATTGGGACAAAACGGTTGGTATAGACATTATCATAAAAGCTGATAAAGTCTCAGAAGACATAGGATTAGGTAACCCAATTATTGTATCTAAGAGATTCAGTGATCACGCTAAAGCCTACTCAAATAGAAGGGGAGTAACGCTGATTACTAAGAGACATATTATTTCATAATAAAGTAATATGGAAATCGTTTATAGAAAAGTAAACTGCTGTAAAAACTCCTCAAGCCGGCCCTCCCTTTCCAATTTCCCAAGCCAATCAATTTTACCAACTTTCACAGTTTTTTGACCAGTCAACACTTGATAAATTTCTTCGACGACTTCAACCACATCTAAGTGCGTTACATCTATCTCATCTACTTTAAGATCGCCGTATCTTTGAACAGCACTGAAAAGACAAACATCTAAAGCCTCTGCAGCAAGATTTTCTAGAACTTTTTTTTCTTCATAGCCACGATCTTTGAGCGTAGTCTTTAAATCATCAAGATCACGCCTTAACACAAAGACGTAAGAAACTAAACTAGACGGAACCACATCAGTGGCATAGTGGCCTTCAACAACAGTTTCTGCAGTAGAGTTACCAATAATTTCACACACCTTCTTAGACAGTTGTCTCATGTCTACTATCAAGGTGTTTCTTTTTTCATCAACTCTCAAAACGAGATTTTCTTTCTTTACTACATCAGTTAAACTAACATATAATGCTCCAAGCTTCTTGGCTAAAGCCTTTGAAACCACGGTTTTTCCAACACCTGGAGTACCAGTTATCACAATAACTCTTCCCATTTTCATCGTCTCAACATAGCGCGCGCTAACGCGTTAACTAGATGTTGGATATCTAGCGCCGGGAAAGGGATTTGAACCCTTGTAGCGCAGTGCGCCACTGGCTTGCTCGAAAATTGTCTGTGCCCTTTCAATACGTCTCGAGGCCAGCACATTACCACTCTGTCATCCCGGCCAATATAGAGGAATAATGTTTCTATCGATCTAAAAGACTTGTGCTTCTTGACCATCTATGATTAAAATATTTAATAGCAATCATTGTTAATCTAGTTCAACTCAGAGAAATATGTAACGGATGACGCGTTAATTGAAGACAAATATTGCAGAAATATTAGCAATAGGCGACGAGTTATGCTATGGCCGCGTTTATGACAAGAATTCCTTTTGGTTAGCAAATCAAGTTACTCATTTAGGAGTGTTGGTAAAAAGAATTACATGTGTCAGAGATGATATTGATGAGATATGCTCTGTACTAAAAGAAATGTTAGATAGAAATCCAAATTTTATATTTATCACTGGAGGTCTAGGCCCTACAGAAGATGATAAAACCATTGAAGCCTTATCCAAACTCACCTGCCGACCCATAATGGTCGATAAAAATATTCTGAAAATAATGTCTGAAAGGCGAAAGTTATCCTCAGCACAGGTAATGCCGCACCACTACAAAATGTCATCTACCTTAGCTGGAGCTAAATGTTTACCAAACCCAATAGGCTGGGCCTCACTAATAACACTCAAAATTAAGAATACCACGATCTTTACCCTGCCTGGCCCCCCTAAGGAAGCGCAGAGTTGTTTTAAAGCCTATTTGGTGAAAGAAATTCAAAACGCAACTCATTATTATAGCTTTGCCAAAAGGGTAACAGTTACCATAAGATCTGAATCTGAAGTTTCTCCATTAGTGAATAAGATAATGCAAACCTTTCCATTCGTATACTTAAAACCGCTAGTTAGTGAAGCTACATCCAATGTAGGATTACCTGTAGAAATACTTGTTTTTGGCAATGATGAGAAAGTTTGTATGAGGAGATATAGACAAGTCATCGAAATGCTCTGTGAATTAATAAAAAAAATGGGTAAAAACCTTAAAGAACTCTAACGCGCTTGGATCTCGATTTTTGACAAGTAGGTAAACGACTAAATAATTCTTAACATTATTGGAATATAACCAAGTTGACTACTGATGAAAACTATGGAAATAAAAGTAATCAAGATTGT
>CP070659.1:136792-140938 GCA_020355125.1 Candidatus Bathyarchaeota archaeon | reverse complement strand
TGTACTTGATGGCTGCAAAATTGTACTTGATGGCTGCAAAATTGTACTTGATGGCTGCAAAATTGTACTTGATGGCTGCAAAATTGTACATGCAAGTACAATCTTGTTGCAAGTTTGTTGCAAATTTATTTGCGCTTTTTTCACGTGTTTTTGACCATGAAATCGGTACATTTTTGCGCAAATTTTGTACTTGATGAAGCAAAAATGTACCTGTCTTGAAAATTTTGCACGCGTGTTGCAAGCGTGGTTTTTCTCTCCGTTTTCTCTCCATTTTCCCTCCGTTTCAGCCATCGCCCGTTCAGCGATAATTTTTAAATTTTAGCGCGCGTGCGTTATTTGGTGAATAAGTTCAGGTCTTCAAGAATCTGGCAAGCTCTGCAAATCTTTTGAGTAGTTGGTTCACCACATGTTTCACAGTATAGTGAATCTATTTTTTCATCTGAAGCAGCCATGTAAGATCGAATTTTCTCGAAACACCTATAAATTGAGAATTTTGTGCCAGGATGCTTAGTTTCTAACTTGTTTATGAAACTACGAACGTCCTGTCTCATTGAGGTTTCTAGGAAAGGGCATGCTCTTGTCTGGAATTCGATTTTCTTAAAGAAGGCATATAATGCGATCTCCTTCTCTAAAACATTAGAAAGAGGTTTTATTCTCTGAATAAATCCTGGAGCCTTTTCAAGGACAGGTCTAATTCTACTTATTCGAGAATGGTCTCCCCTAATAAAATTTAATAAAATGGATTGAATTTCGTCATCTATATTGTGTGCGGTAACCATCTTTGTAATATGCATTTTTTTTGCTGCAATGTTTAACGCTTTTCTTCTCAAAATCCCACAGTAGGAACAAGGAGATAATTCAAGCTTTTTTTTACCAAATTTTACAATCGTATCCAAAGTTATGCCATAAATTCTTTTAAAGGAATCAATATAATGCTTTACCCCTAGGAGCCTGCAATTCTTCTTCGCAATTTTTAAGGACTCTGTTCTATAACCTAAAACGCCTTCATCAATTGTTATTGCTACTAATTCAGATTGAGGAAATCGTTCTTCTATCTTATGTAAAAGATGTAACAGTGAGACGCTGTCTTTTCCACCTGAAAGCGCGACAGCTATTTTATCGTTTGAACTAAACATATTATATTTGGAAATAGTGTGTTTAACCCGCTTTTCAATTGATTTAATGAAACATTTTTTACATAGTTGTTCACCAGAATAATTTCGAAAATACACCGCTTCTTTGCGACAATAGACACATTTATTCAAACCTATGCCCCTCATATTTTACTAATTGTTACCTTAGTTTGCACATGCTCGTGTTACATCGTTAATGGTTGATATGATTATGTTTTCGAATATACCTATATATAGTTACGAAGTAAGTTAGCATGTTGATACGTGTTAGGGCTGTGGATCTATATCAATATTAATTCACGTTGAGAAATATAATACAGTGTCCGTACGTCTTGTGTTATCGGCATGTGAGTGATGTTAAAAGACGGTTACGGCGTCTAAGGTAGTGGATGGTTGAATATGGAAATCAATAAAATTAGAGTTGTGAAAAAGAGGGATTATCCTGGACTTGGAAAACTTTATGATGCTTTTGACGTGAGTGATGATGGTGAGATTTGTCTGACAATAGGTGGTGATGGCACTTTTCTTAAAGCAGCTCGAGAATTTACTGGTCCAATATTACCCATTCGAGAAGGTGGACGGGATAGTTTAGGTTTTAACGCTGATTATACGTTGGCTGATATAGACAAGGTAATCCATGGATTACGCAACAAATTGTTTACCATTGAAGAATATTCGAAATTGAAATTTACATATGATCGTACTGTTTATAACGCCATTAACGATGTGATACTGTATCGAGTTAATGCGAAAACCGTCCACTGTCGAATCTACTACTTTGAGGATAAAAGTAAGAAGCTACTATATCCTGCAGATCTAAAAGGCGATGGTGTAATATTTTCAGGCCAAATCGGCTCTACGGCTTATAATTTTATTGCGAATGGCCCCATCATATATGGATTAGACATCATTACAGTTACTCCCATCATGGCAAACTATCGGACTTCGGTAGTATGTAACAAAGAATTTTATGTTGAAATAACAAAAAACATTGGCTATATAGAATATGATGGAATCAAATTGGATGAATTATCTAAAGGCGACAGCTTCACTATAAAAAAATCTGATAAAAAAATCCAGATAATCAAATTAAAAGAGAAGGAGAGTTTTTCTAAGAAATTATCGCGATTGTTCAATTTTTAGTGCGTGCGCGGTATAATTTAATCAACTGCTAATAAGGGAGGCTGATTTTTGACAACAAGACATCAAACAAACGTAAAGAAGCTCATTAAAGCAAGCGTGCACGTGCAAAACAATGATCTATATGAAAAAGTGTGTAGAGTAATTATCCATAGGCTGTTGAATGGAGGAACTGAGGAAAAAATCAACAAGCTCAAGACCCAAGTGTGTAAAAAATATTCTTTGAATCATATCCCTTCCAACTCTGAGATTCTCGCCTTTGCAGCCAATGACGAACGTGAAAAACTCCGTTCGTTTCTGCAGCTTAAACCCATTAGAAGCCTCTCTGGAGTAAACGTAATAGCTGTCATGTCAAAACCTTTTGATTGCCCCCATGGCAAATGTATCTACTGCCCGGGTGGAACCAAGTTTGGTGTTCCATCTTCATATACAGGCTTAGAGCCGGCGACCATGCGTGGCATTCAAAACAACTTTAATCCATATCTTCAAGTTAAGAGTAGAATACGCCAACTGAAAGCTATAGGGCATGTCGTTAACAAAGTAGACTTAATTGTTATGGGTGGCACCTTTCCTGCGACTCCAATCCAATATCAAGAAGATTTCATGACAAACTGTTTGAATGCTCTTACCAACCGAAATGCACCCAGCTTGGGAGAGGCGAAGCAATACGCTGAAGCAAGTTCAATTAGAAATGTAGGTATAACTTTCGAAACCAGGCCTGACTATGCAAAAGAACATCATATCAATGAAATGCTCAGACTAGGCGCAACACGAGTCGAAATCGGCGTACAAACCATATATGACGATCTATATCAATTAGCTGAAAGAGGCCACAATGTATATGATGTTATCGAAGCCACAAGACTGCTAAAAGATGCCGGGGTAAAAGTATGCTATCACATAATGCCTAACCTTCCTGGATCAAATTATGACAAAGATATTGAAACTTTTAAAGCCCTTTTCAACAACGCGCAGTTCCAACCCGATGAACTGAAAATATATCCGACGTTGGTGCTCAAAGGAACCAAACTCTATGACAAATGGAAAAACGGGGATTACACGCCACTAACTGATGAAAAAATCATCGAAATGCTTGTGTGTATCAAAAGTAAATACGTACCAAAATACGTACGAATAAAAAGAATCATGCGGGATATTCCTTCCACAATAGTAATTGCAGGCCCCAAATTAAGCAATCTAAGGGAGCTGGTATGGAAACGACTTCAAGAACAAGGTCAAAGCTGTTTATGTATCCGATGTCGTGAAGTAGGTCATAACGATACAAAACTGGAAGCTGATTTAGCAGATGTGAAACTATCGCAATATGAATATAAGGCATCAGAAGGCACGGAAGTCTTTATTTCATTTGATGATCTTAAGAGCAATGCATTGATCGGTTTTTTGAGACTACGGATCCCTTCCACAAAGGCGCACAGAAATGAAATAAAAGGAAAACAATTAGGTATCGTTCGGGCACTTCATGTTTATGGTCCTCTAGTCAAAATAGGAGAAAATCCAAGTATTAGAAAATGGCAGCATAGAGGATTCGGGCGGAAATTACTAGCAAAGGCAGAAGAAATTGCACAAGAACAATACGATGCAACAGAAATCCTCGTTACAAGCGGATTAGGAGCTAAAGAATATTACCAAAAAATCGGCTATACCAAAAAAGGAGTATACATGTCAAAAACTTTATAATTAAATCACTTAACGCACTATTTTTTGTTAGGAAAAAAACATATAATTTATATTTTAGACCACTGTCTAGAACTTTTATTAAAAATGGAGATGGTTAAATGATCATTACAACACAAAAACCCTTAGACGAGATACAGCGAATGCTCAAACCCTATGGGAAACTGTTTGTCATCGG
>CP070659.1:132195-136692 GCA_020355125.1 Candidatus Bathyarchaeota archaeon | reverse complement strand
TGCGTTTCGATGAATCCTAGATATGAGGGGTTCTCAATGTAGACGCCTGCGGTATTCGACGTAATCTTCTTCTTCAAATCGGTGAGGTTTAGTTGGCCAGTTTCACGATCATAGTCTATCAAGCTAATGTTCACGAAACTTTCAGAATAATTCTTCATCACGGATAATCTTTCAGGACTAATCGTCTTAGGAACGAGGAGTTCGCGTCTCCCTGTAACTCTATAAGCCATATTAGCAGCTTCGCCACAACATGTTGCCCAATCGTACATAGGTCCAGCGGCTGCGTCCATCCCGGCTAGTTCACATATCATACTCTGGTATTCGAATAAAGTTTGATGCATTCCTGGACTTAATTGTGGAGGACTTCCATAAGTTGTAACGAACTCTGATCGAGCATTAATTTCATCACATACGGCGGGGACGTAGTGAGGCCAACAGCCTGCACCTAAAAAGCATAACATTTCGTTGCCTGTTTTATTTTTGGCCATAATGGATGTGATGTTTCTTCTCACGTTGTATTCTGATTGAGGCGGTGGTAGCTTGAGCTTTCTCGTTAATCTAAGTGTTTGGGGGATGTCTCGGTATAAGTCCTCAATGGTTTTAAACCCCGCTTCTTCAAGCATTGCCTTCTTTACTTCGGGTACTGAATTGGGTATATAATGATGAATAGTCTTATTAACCATGACTTTCACCCTTTATTAATCTATTAAAGTATGTAGTCTATTATATAAAAAAGAAAAGGGGAAGAGCCGTCGTCACGATGAAAACAATCTGCTTTATCGTCAACCCTATCGCAGGAATGGGGGGCGCAGTTGGCCTTAAAGGTACAGATGGAGAAACAGTGTTGAAAAAAGCGCAAGCCCTTGGAGCTAAGCCAACAGCTCACAAAAGGGCTGACGATTTCCTATCAGAGCTAGAACGTATGACGAGCAAGTTCCAACTAGTTACTGGAGCGGGCAAAATGGGTGAAGACGTGGCTAGGAAACACGGGCTTTCCTTTACAACGATTGGTAAGCGAAAAGATAAAACCGCGGCGGAAGACACGAAAGAAATTGCTAGAAACATCAAAGTTGAGGACATTGATCTCCTTGTGTTCTGTGGTGGGGATGGCACTGCCAGAGACATATTAGATGTTGTAAACACGAATATTCCTGTTCTTGGAGTCCCAACCGGAGTGAAGATGCATAGTGCTGTTTTTGCAGTGAATCCTAAAGCCGCAGCAAGGATCGCTTCAAGATTCCTTTGGGAGGAATTGCCCCTCAAGGAAGTAGAGATTATGGATGTGGATGAAACAGCCTTCAGAAAAGGGCGATTATCTGCCCAACTCTATGGATACCTATTAACTCCCTATGAACCACGGCTAATCCAAGGCGCGAAGATTGCTTCCCCCGTAACGGAAACCGAGTTACATAATCAAGCAGCCATAGCAACTTACATCATTGACGAGATGGAATCTAACATACTTTATATCATTAGCCCAGGAACAACAACGCGCACTATTGCAGACTTACTTGATGAACAAAAAACGCTTCTTGGTGTCGACCTCTTTCTTAATAAGAAGCTTATCAAAAAGGATGTAAACGAACAGCAGATTTTAAATGCGATAAAAGGAAAGAAGGCAAAAATAATCGTAACGCCCATAGGAGGCCAAGGCTTCATCTTCGGTAGAGGAAATCAACAAATTAGTCACCACGTAATTAAGCAGGTAGGTCCTGAGAATATTATAATTATCGCAACAAAACAAAAATTAGCAAGTTTAAAGAGTTTAAAGGTGGATACTGGTGAACCAGGACTCGACACGATTCTTCGTGGATATATTAGAGTGGTCGCTGACTATCGAGAGGAACACGTAGTACGAGTTGAATGATAATTTAAATAAGCGCAAACCATTAGCCGCGCGCGCGCTAAATTCTTTTCGATCTCATGTCGCCTTCATTTTTCTGAAAACCGTTTTCCGCAAACATGTTGTTAAAATAATTCTTCTTACTAAATATTGTTTTAAGATAAGAATGACCCAAGGGAAAGACTTCAAACATCTTAGAGAAAGGGCGGTTAAAACTCTGATTGAAAGAGGTGTTCTTCGCTCACCTAACGTCATTAAGGCCATGCGAAACGTTCCAAGGGAAGAATTTCTTCCCGAATCTATGCGAGAAGAGGCCTACATTGATACACCTCTGCCAATTGGATACAAACAGACCATTTCGGCTCTTCACATGGTTGTAATCATGGCTGAGCAACTCGAATTGGATGTTGGACAAAACGTTCTAGAAATCGGAGCGGGAAGCGGCTACCATTCGGCTATTTTAGCTGAAATAGTAGGCAGAGACACTGGCGAAAATCGATGCCATGTTTATACTATTGAAATCATTCCGGAGCTGGCTGAATATGCACAAAAAAATTTGAAGCAACTAGGTTACGAAGATATTGTGACAGTTAGGCTAGGCGATGGTACCCTTGGCTATCCTGATTTTGCTCCATATGATAGAATCCTCGTCACGGCTGCTGCACCTAATGTTCCCAACTCTCTTACTGAGCAGCTTAAAGTTAACGGGCTACTCCTTATTCCAGTTGGAGACCTATACTTTGGCCAAGAGCTACTGAAAATCAAAAAGATATCCGAAACAAAAACTTCTACTAGCTATCTGGGGGGAGTACGATTTGTCCCATTAACTGGGAAACATGGCTGGGATGTTTAAGAGTTTAAATGGAAAGCGTACAGAATCCAACGAACTTACATTGGAGCCTCCGCACCTCGTAGTCTTCTTCAATGGACGCTATTAATGGTGTGTAATAAGATACTTATTGAGTCGCATTGCGTAGATACGTTTAATCCCAAAAAAAAGAAACATAACGTTTGTCCGCGCTAATCGATTAGTCCTCACGTATCAAAGCATACTCTCGATTTCTACATATTTTATTTTATCCTTAATCCTAAAATAGCTAGCAATAGTATAGTAGATACGCTATGACTCTAAAACTAGAAGGGATGATGCCTCCCCACGTTACCCCCTTCTCACAGGAAGGAGAAATCGATGAACCTGCTCTTCGATGTTTACTCCGTTTTTGGCTCAATGCGGGAGTAAACGGCCTGGTTACGTGTGGAAGCAATGGTGAAGCAGCATATATGACTCGAGAGGAGCGTAAAAAAACTATTAAAATCGTCGTAGACGAAGTCAATGGAAGAGTTCCCATCATCGCAGGGACAGGCGCACCAGGCACTCGTGAGACAATCATTCTAACAAGAGATGCCAAAGAAGTGGGTGCAGATGCCGCTTTAGTTGTTACTCCATACTTCTTCAAGCCATGTAATGAAGAGCTACTCGCGCACTATCATACCATACTAAACGCGGTTGATATCCCTCTTATACTCTATAATGTACCAAAGTTCACGGGATATAATCTGGATCCTAGCGTAGTTATCGAACTGGCTAAAGAATATAGCCAAATAGTTGGGATAAAAGATTCTTACGGCTCTATTGGACAAATATCCGAAATTCTTAGGAAATTGGGAAACAAAATTTCAGTATTGGCGGGAAGTGGAGACTTAGTGCTTCCAACGCTAATTATGGGTGGAAGAGGCGGAATACTGGGAGTTGCAAACGTCGCGCCCCAACTCTGCTCAGCCATATATAACAATTATAAGCTGGGCAAACTAGAGAAAGCCAGGACATGTCAAATGCAAGTTCTCTACCTAAACGAGATTCTGATTAAAAGATACAATCAAATCAGCAGTATAAAGGAAGCTCTTAACCAGCTAGGAAAACCAGCAGGATATCCACGGCTGCCATCTTTACCCTTAAATGAAGAAGGCTGTCAAACCGTCCGGAGAACGCTACTTACCCTTAATCTAGAGCTTGCTTAGAATGGTGTCGAGTCTTTCCCCAAAGCGATTAACTTGTGCTTACGTGTGCGCGCTAATCCAGCTTCACAAGTTAATGGTCTATGGCACATCTCCGTTGTCCATTATCTTCTTATCCTCGTAGGGTGCGACAACTCTCCTATAATATTCTTGTTTTATAGCCTCAATGACTCCTAAAGCTCGATTATAGTTAAAGTATCGTGGCTTATAGACTAGTTTCAGGATACTGGTAACAATGTAGTTCAGATCTCCGTCTTGCTCCATTAAGGGTTGATTTTCCAATTTTTTAACTAGACTCTCAATTTCTGCTTTATAAAGAGGCCTTTTCTCACGTTTAATATATGGCATCTTTTTCCTCCCATGTTTTTCTATATCCCTTTTTGGCGCATTCGATATAAAAATAGTGTATAGCATATGTTAAAAGCTGACTAGTATCACACATGAGCTAAATAGCTTTGGAAGTTTTTTATGTGTGCTAGCTAGCAAAACTAATGTTTGGCAAAGATGATGATGTTTTCTAAGCCAATATATATGTGATTAGGCGTCGCTAACGAAGGAGTTTCGGTGGTTTCCAAGTCCCAAAAAATTGATTTTCCATTCTCAATCATGTTGATACAAATCTTTTTAAAAACGACTTG
>CP070659.1:128215-132095 GCA_020355125.1 Candidatus Bathyarchaeota archaeon | reverse complement strand
GCTGCTCTGTTCCATGTCGTTAACTTGACAGTAGAACAAGGATATACAGAACTAACAGTCCAGTGATCTGTTGGTCTCGCCCCTCCAGGAGTGAGAATAGCTGGGTGAGCTATGTCAGTCATGGCTAGACAGTCGAAACCGATTGGCATGTCTGGTCTTCCTGCTCTTCTTCCTGCCTCCCTGAGCAGTCTTGACGCCAAAGCGACAGCGTAGATCTCATCTGGCGTATTGATTCGTACACGTCTTCCTTTAACGTTCATCAGTGGGCCGTTCTGAAGCATATCAATGGGTTCTTGAGCAAAAGATTGATTTACTTTCAAGAAGAGTTCTGCTGATGTGTGTCCTGATCCCCATGCACCTAAATAATTAGTTGCTGGTCTCTTATCGCCTATATCTCTATGTTTGATGGTTACTCGATCTTCTCCCGCCCCAAATTCCTGTTCGCTGGGTATTGCCCGTAAAGTATCTTTGATCTCTGTTCTAGTTAATTTGATAATTCTAGATGTATCGCTACACCATAGACCTCTCTCCTCTAAGAAGACCAAAGCAGCATCCAATATGGCTTTCCCAAGTTTTAGATCGGTCGGGATAAGCTCCTCAGGATCTCGTACTACTCCGTATTCTTTTGCCAGTTCTTCAGCCTTTGGCAGCAACGTCTTAACTTGGAAGTCCTTCTCGGAAACGATGGGCCCTGTCTGGGCTCGCCTATACATCTCTAAAATTGAGACCATGTTAACCACTCACCAGTTTCCTTGCCGTCTCTACGGCTTCTGTGGCGTTCTCTCCCCAAGCATCCGCACCTATCTTCTCAGCGAATGCCGCGTTTGTAGGAGCTCCACCTATCATCACTTTGAACCTTTCCCTGAGTCCCGAATCCCTAAGTATACTGACTAGATCCTCCTGATAGGGCATAGTTGCAGTCATCAAGGCTGAGGCACAAATAATATCCGCATTAACCTCTTTGGCTTTCTCGATGAAGGCTTGAGTTTTATTGTCCACACCAATGTCGTGAACCTCAAAGCCAGAACTTCTCAAAAAAGCAGACACCAGAGACTTTCCTATGTCATGAACGTCTCCTTCTACAGTCCCGATAACGATTGTCCCTAGTACGATCTCCTCCAATGAGGCTTCGCTCAGCAGAACATCCACTGCTGCTTTCATAGCATCTGCGCACATCACTAAGTGGGGGAGGAAAAATTCATGTGCCTCAAATTTCTTTCCCACCATGTCCATGGCGGGCCTCAACTCCTCATCAATGATACTAACAGGTTCTTTACCATCTTCTAGCGCCTTCTTCGCAAGTTTCGTAGCCGCCTCACTATCATACTCCAATATTGCTCTCTGCAAATCAGTTAACTCTGCCAATTAACAAACCTCATTCGTTTTTCATCTTTTTAATTTTTATAGCTAAATATATTTTCTACGTTCAGAATATAATAAGGTATCATAAGATAAAACGATCAATACAATAAGAAGACGGTTCCCACACCTGTACAAATTCGTTTTTTTATTTGTCCTTTCTAAGCCCAATAAGTTCTACGTTTTCTTTTACCATCACCTTTGTGCAAATAAAGTCGAAGCTTCTTTTAGTTATAGATGGTAATAGGTTTCATCCAGAAAAGTAGAAGGAGGCTCTGAGGATACCAATGCTGAGCCGCGGTCCTATACCCGCTTCAAATGCATCTAGCATATGCAACACGTAAACGCTTCGAAGGGTTTAGTGCGCGGTATTCATTAGATAAGTCAAGACGACAGTTACAGCACATGCTAAAGGCGCACACAGTCTTATTAGGAGAACATCTCGCATAGCAGGAAAGAGATGGCTAGCTTCCTCTGTAGTAACGCGCGCCATCATACATGATTCCATTTTATTTTTTTTATTCCTTCTAGTATAGTCTTGTGGCTGCCCCCTACTCTAAATTGAGTTTCTTTCAAGGCTTTTACTATGTTTGGAAAACGGTTTAAATCGAGGTGAGGAAAATATAATGCACTTATGAATTCTTTTTGAAAATCTGGATCAGTTGCAAGTTCTAGGTATCGAATCATTTTCTGGATTTCCTCTGCTTTCTTCTTAGCTTCTTTAGAGAGCAGGGTCATTCTTGCTCCTGTACCAGCGGCGTTTCCAACTTGTATTGTTTCATTTGTCATGTCAGGGAACATGCCGATAGTTTTTGCGTTGGTTGGGTCAATGTAGGTGCCAAAGGCTCCTGCAATGAAGGCTTTGCTTATGTCTTTTGGACTTATATTCAATTTTTTCATGAGAAGTGAAGCTCCAGTATATATTGCTGCTTTCGCTTTCTGAATTTCTTGTATGTCTGATTGTAACAAGACTATATCTTCTTCGGTTGTCGCTTCCTTTTTCCAGACTAGTACATATTCTAGTTCATCAGGATTTTTACGTATTCTTGGGGTTTCAAGGTCTAAAGAGATTTTGCCTGAAGTGTCAATTATTCCAGTTTTTAACATTTCAGCTATTGCATCAACTATTGCTGATCCACAGATACCACGGGGTTTAGCGTTATCTATGGTTAGATAAGTAGGATCTAGTGTTTCAGGATCAATCCATATCTTCTCTATTGCTCCTGTTTGAGCGCGCATGCCATGCCTTATGTGGGCGCCCTCGAATGCGGGGCCAGAGGCGCATGAAGCAGCTGTTAGACGTTCCTTAGTTCCAATGACGACCTCTGTGTTCGTACCAATATCGATCATGAAGCATAATTTATTGGATTTGTAGATCTCTGTTGCTAGAACATCAGCGATGCAGTCTGCTCCTACAAAGCCTGCAACCACAGGAAGGACATGAACGTATCCGTTTGGATTCATCTTTAAGCCTAGCTTGGAAGCTTGGATATTGATAGATTTTTGAATAGCTGGAACATAGGGCGATACGCTAATGGATTTAGGAGAGATGCCTAAAAAGAGATGATGCATAGCGGTATTCCCGACGATCGTTGTTTCATACACATGACTATGCGAAATAGCAGCTTTTTTGCATTCGTTTGCGAGAATCTGATTTATACCTTGAATTACGGTTTTCTGGAGTTCTCTTAATCCGTTAGGGTATTCTATTGCATAAGAGGATCTTGAAATTACGTCTTCGCCAAATGGTATTTGGGGATTCATCAATGCACCTTTACCGAGCAACTTACCAGTTTTAAGTTCCATTAAATAACCTGCTATCTTCGTCGTTCCAATATCAACAGCAAAACCATAACTTTCAGGCATCACAGCTGATTCAATATCAATTATTTCATAATCGTTCCAAATAGTAACTGTAATTGTCCAATTGCTGTTTCTTAGATGGGTAGGTAGTTTTCTTAGTAGATCGTAGCCAATTTCGAGTTCATTAAGGCCATATTGTTTTAAAATTCTTAGCAAACGTTCCAAATCTGCAGTTTGGTCTTCTAGGGAAGGCTTCGGAAGTGTTAATGTAAGCTTCTTTGCTAGCGTTTCAATGTTGACTGGTGTTTCAATTCCTTCTACCTGAAGCCTTTGACGTCCTCTTCGACTTTCACTAGGAATCGTCACAATTAGATTACCATTAATTGTGGCAACGCAAGCAAGGCGATAGTCTTTATTTACCTCATTTTTGGATAGTAGTTTCTTCTCTGTTTCAGTGCGTTTCGAAAGATTGTTTCTGCCTTTTTCAACAATGACTTTGCATTTACCACATAAGGTTTGTCCTCCACAGATGGATGTAAGGTCGATTCCTACGAGTTTAGCTGCGTCAAGAATGGTTATGCCATGAATTGCTTTACATCGTTTTCCCTCAGGTTGAAAAATTATCTCTGAAATATTGCTCATCTTGCCCTTCATCGTATAGTCATATAAACATCTTTATCTATATGTCTAATCTTTAACAAAAACTCTAGGTAAATAT
>CP070659.1:121221-128115 GCA_020355125.1 Candidatus Bathyarchaeota archaeon | reverse complement strand
TTCCCGCGTATTGTAGAATTATCTCTTCAGGCATATAGCCATAGATCAGGGCTCCAGCCAAGCTTCCTACGAGAATGTATGGAAACAATTTCTTCAGAAATCCGAGAGAATACCTCATGGCATTCTTTAAAACAGCAACAAGATTACCTTCGGTTGTTAGATTCTCACATTCACATTCTTGAACATTTGCGATAGGAGAACAGTCACATTGATTGGGATCACTTTCCAACGAATCGCATCCACACGAAGCGCTCTGAACCACATTCTCCGTTTCGTTTGTTCGATTTCGGATTCTCGGATAAACTAGCTGCTTAAAGCCTGAACTTATCTGGTTGCTCCAATCTAACTTGTCAACCAGTAGCCCCATAGCTAAAGCTATGACTAAGCCTACGACAGAAAAGATGATTGCTAAATGCCAGCCAAAAACGGGGCCCAATACGATGGCACCTATTTCGATCGGATACGGTGACGCGAACACGAATGCCACCACCAATCCGAGAGGAATCGCCGCCCCCAGCATCCCAGCAGCTACTGGCACTGTTGAACACGAACAGAATGGAGTCACGTATCCGAGGATCGTAGCTAAAACTGTTCCATGAAGACGACGTTTCCCACCCAAATATCGATGCAGCTTATCAGGGGAGATATATTCGAGTGATAGTCCGATAAGAAAAGTCACCACTAAGAATAGTGGAATCAACTCTAGCATAATCTCAATGAAGAAGGTTACGACATCTTCCAACATTTTCCATCGTATAATAAGTATAAAAAGTAAAGTATTTAAATTAGAAAGAGGAAAGTATTACACTAGGTGGAACAATGGAAAGTAACACGACTCCAAGAATCCAAGAGATCCTAGAAAGCCGACGCATCGTTAAATTGTTAAGTGGACGAGGAACCCTTGAAATACTGTTCCTCTTTTGCTGCACAAACGAAAACATCCGTTTCACACGAATCCATCAAATCATAAATCACGTCAGCACGAAAACACTTGTAACTCGCCTACGGGAACTGGAAAAACATAACTTCATAAAACGAAAAACCTTCAACGAAATTCCGCCAAGAGTAGAATATTCCCTTACTGATCAAGGACAGAAGTTAGCCGAAACCTTAGAACCACTGATCCACTGGATAACGCAACAAAGGCAAGAAAAAACAAATACGAACATCCTTCAATAACCATTACCAAAGCGCGTTCACATTACTATCCTATAGGTTTTCTCAATTAGTTTATCCTTTATAATTTAAATAGCTATCAATCGTTCAATTTCAGAAAGTGATTCATCGATTATGTGAAGAGCTTTATCAATTTCTTCCTTATTTATCGTTAATGGCGGAGTAAGAGTCAATATGTTTCCCATGGTTACTTTAAAACTTAATCCCTTTTCGAGACATTTATACATCACGATTTCAGCTTCATTAGAAGCACGAGATTTTCGATGATCTTTCACCAACTCTATTCCTATTAGTAGCCCTTTCCCTCTAACATCTCCTATTAGTTTATGTTCATTTTTCATTTCATTCAATCGCTTCAGAGCGTATTCTCCTTGCTGTGCAGCATTTTCAACTAATCGGTTTTTCTCAATAATTTCGATCGTCGCGAGAGCCGCAGAACAGAGAACCGGATTCTTCTCATGTGTATAATGGCCTAAAGCACGATGGCCCATTACATCCATGTCCTCTTTTGCGATGGTAGCAGCTAGAGGCACGATGCCTCCGCCAAGCGGTTTTCCCAGAACAAGGATATCTGGAATTAAATCATAATGTTCATATGTAAACATTCTTCCTGTTCTTCCAAGACCATGTGGAATCTCATCAATAATCAAAACTACTCCGTTGTCATCACATGTTATTCTGACTTCTTTCCAATAGTCTAATGGTGGCACGTAGGGTATACTTCGTATAGTCTCCGCAATAACTGCTGCAACATCCTTTTCCTTTTCGATACAGTATCTGACAATCTGGGCACACTCAAGATTACATTCATCACGTTCTGAATAGCCAAAAGCGCATCGATAACAATTTGGAGGAGGTACATGTTCGGTACCAGGTAATAGTGGGATTTCTCCTCTAAAAATCGCTTCCCCTCCAACACTAATGGCGCCAAATCCAGCGCCATGAAAGGATTCCCACCAGGAAAGTGTTTTAAAGCGTTTTGTGAATCCCATTCCCAGTTTAAGAGCAATTTCTACGGCATCGCTTCCACTTGGAGCAAATAGGCATTTACTGAGATCATCAGGAGTCAACTGAGCAAGTTTCTTTGCTAACCTTATAGCGACAGTGTTCGTGTATCTTCTTGTACAAAACGGGGATCTATTCATTTGTTCTTTAATGGCGTGTATTACTTCTGGGTGTCCAAAACCTATATGATGCACATTATTTCCATGAAAATCCATGTATTTTTTCCCGGTAACGTCTTCAAAGTAGATGCCGTTGCATCTTGAGATCACATTAAGGCAAGGTGTGGATAATGCTTGATGTAGAAAGTACTTCGAATCCTCCTTCAGCCATTTCTTGGCTTCCTCTGGCAATTTTGTATACCATTCCACTCTTTTCTTAGAAATATTGATATCTCCTTCGGTTTTAAATTCAGGCATTCTTTGAACCCTCCAATCGCTTTTTTCACACTCTAATATACTCACGGCTAGCGCGCGCGAATCGATTCTGATCTAGTATTTATCATACACACTATTTCAATATGCTATGAAGATTATGAAAGAACCGGAATGCTCCGTGAATTAATATCCAGTGATTCTACATCTTTTCTAAAGGTAATCGATGATGTTGTATAAGATTATAGAGAGATGATATGCGCGTACGTCCAGCAAATGCTAATAACGTAAGGATTACTAATAGTATTTTCGTTCTTGAGGTTGACTGATTTGAAGGCTGATCTTGTTTTCATGAATGGTAAAGTAATAACAGTGGACTCTAAAGATTCGACCTCTGAAGCGATAGCTGTGTATTCTGGCCGAATAATCAAAGTGGGATCAAACCGTGAAGTAGAGAAATGTATCGGTCAAGAAACGAGGGTGATCGACCTTGGGGACAAGGCAGTTACCCCTGGCATGATTGACGTCCATTGTCACTTTGCTGATAGTGGTACCAGTAAGGTATATGTCGTGGATCTGCGTTATCCAAACGTAGAATCTATTAGCGAAGTTCTTAAAATTGTAGAAGCCCAAGTGAGTAAAGCGCCGAGGGGTATGTGGATCAAAGGAAGGGGTTGGGATGAAGCCCTCTTCCAAGAAAGACGTTATATTACTCGATGGGATTTGGATTCCATATCTCCTGAGAATCCGGTTATACTTCACCACACGAGTGGTCACTATATTAGTGTAAACACATATGTTTTACAACTTGCAGGCGTCACCAAGGATACACCCCAGCCAGCTGGTGGAACCATTGATAAAGATCCTGAGTCACGGGAGCCTACTGGGGTTTTCAAAGAGGCTCCAGCAATGAACCTTGTATTGAAGAAGGTTCCAGAATGGACTGTTTTGGAACTCGAGACAGGTATAAAGAAAGCCCAAGAGCTATTTTTATCAGAAGGTATTACCGCCATCAAGGATCCCGGCGTTACCAATGCGACGCTCCATGCTTATAACAATCTTCAAAATTGCGGCGAACTCGCTATGCGCGTCTATATGCTATATCCAGTAAACACCGTGCATCAGACCGAACGAGCGGTAAAGCATCTAGCTAGGGGCGGGAACGACTTCCTCAAACTTGGTGGATTGAAAATGTTCCTAGATGGAAGTGGAATGGCCCGAACAGCATGGATGTACGAAGACTGGAACCAACATTATATCCACCGAGACGTGAACAATCGAGGATACCCTGTCATCCCACTTAAGGACTTTCGAATGATGGTTAAAATCGCCCATAAAGCCGGATTTCAGATTGGAGTACATGCTATTGGTGATAAGGCAATCGACGAAACACTAACCGCCTATGAAGCAGCCTTGAAAGAAGTACCCAAAACTAACTCCAGACATAGTATTATCCATGCCAATGTTCCAACAGATGAGGCTTTAGAGAGAATTACTAAGTTAAAGGATAATATCGTAATTGAGACCCAGACCCCTTTTCTGTACTTCATTGGAGATAATTATGCAGGAAATTTTGGACCCCAGCGTGCGAAACGGATGATCCCGATGAAGACTTATATGAAGCAAGGTATCACTGTTGGCAACAGTTCCGATTGGTCTGTATGTCCGTTTCCGCCAAGGATCGGAATATGGTCTGCTATAGTAAGGAAGACTTGGAAAGGTCTCTATGGATTTCATCCCTTTGGCATTGAAGAAGGTCTTTCGGTTCAAGAAGCATTACGCACCTATACAATACTGGCTGCCAAATGTATCTTCATGGAGGAGCTTATAGGTTCTATAGAGGAAAAAAAATATGCTGATTTAGTTGTGTGGTCAAGAGATCTATATACGACTCCCATCGATAAATTGAAGGATCTAACTGTGGAAATGACAATAGTAGGTGGCAAGATAGTTTATGGCAAAGATATGGCGGGTTAAAATATAGCTAGCTCAATTGTTCAGCTCTTTGATATAAGCCTTCCTTTCGAGCTAGTTGTAATACATCCCTGATGTCCTCATCCTCTAAATCATACCATACTTTATATGCATCTGCCACAGCGAAGATGGGTCCCGATCTTATATTCAAACACACAATCTTATCGACAAAAGGTTTTATCCGTTCGATCGCGCTGATTGGGGCAGTTGGCACAGCTACTACTTTTTCCTTCACCTTCCTTTTTTTGATTGCTTTGATAGTAGTTAACATCGAAAAGCCTGAGGCTAGCCCATCATCGACAATGATAGCCGTTTTATTTTCAAGGGACGGATACGCTCTATTTCCTCTGAACGTCTTCATCCTTCTCTTAATAGCCTTTTTCTCCTCTGCCACACAACGAGCTATGTCTTCTCTTGTTAGCCCAAGCGAAGCAACCAGGGGCTCATTAAAAAGCGTCGTTCCATCCCATGATATAGCACCAAATCCCGCTTCCTTGTTCCAAGGGATATGGAGTTTTCGAGTAATTAAGAGATCTAAAGGAAGATCTAACCTTTTAGAGATCATATAAGCTACAGGCACCCCGCCTGCTGGAATAGCAAGGACATAAGTGTTCTTCTTATATTGATATTTCTCAAGTATGTTAGCGAGGAGCTCTCCTCCATGGAGACGATCCTCAAATACATGAATTCTATTTCGAAGGGTAAATTCTTCCACAATTTCGGTTATATGATACCACCCTAAATATTCTTGTGCCTTCTTCTTAAAAAATATGAATGATCACGCTTTCAAAAAGAAGGATCCGCGGTGGCCCACTGTTAAGAGTAATGTATAGAAACTTTAAAACCTTGGAATGAGATTTAAACATTATATTTCTATAAGTTTTAAAGACCCTAAAAGTGTGGTATGATAAAAGGGCTGAAGGCAGACTAAGATTTGAAAAAGTTCAAGCATCATAAACTCATAACGAGGGTTCAAAAGCAGACTCCTTGGATCAGCCACATGATTGAAAATGAACTTGTTGCCAGGGATTTGAATAGAGCAAGTGAGCTATCGGTTGAGATACGTGAGGGAAGCCTATGCTTAGCTTGTAGAGGTAGTAGGCGACTCTGTGGGAAAACACGATGCCCGGCTCTTCTTAAACTATATTCTTTCATTAGGGTGAACAATCGGATTAAGCGAGGCTCTCTGGTTGGCACGTCCCCTCCAGGGGTCTTTGTAGGACGTATAGGGTATCCCTATGTTTATGCGGGGCCCTTAGTACCTCCGATTAGAGGCGACACCTCTCTCTTTGATTCTCCAGAATTGTGGCTAGGAAGAACGGTTGAGGAGATAGTAGGATTTAGAACAAACCTGATTCGAGGAAAATTCAGAGTTAACGTTAAAAAGCCCTATGAGGCCCCACGGTTTCTAGAGAGCACGCTAGATATTGCCCTTTCAAAAAATCCTGTGGACACAGAAGTAACCTTCAGGAAGAAGCCTTCGGGAAAATTGCTATTAGATGGAACTCTTCAGCCTATGGGTCCATCAGTTCTCATAGATAGATTGAGGGTGGGAAACTCAAAAACAGATTTAAACATAGAGAAAGCGTATAGTGACACTGACCTAAAAGCTGGAGATGCCATCTTCAACCTATTTTCTAACAGGGTCCCCGTTTCGAAGATTCAACGTGCCTTCAGTATTGGAGCCTTTGGCCTAAAGAAGAAGCGACGTTTGGTGCCTACCAGATGGAGCATCACGGCTGTAGATTCAACTATTTCAAAAAAACTTATCCAAAACGAGGTTAAAGAGAAGAACCTTATCAATGAATATAGGGTTTATGAACATAGTTATTTAGGAAACAAATTTGTGATTCTCCTAACACCCTCTAGCTGGAAATATGAATGGATAGAAGCTTGGTATCCAGGCACCACTTGGAACCCTCAGAGTCGAAGCATCGCTATGGGCAGCGACTGGGAAGGATACAAAGGACGTACAACCTATGCATCAATAGGAGGTTGTTACTATGCAGTCAGACTTGCGGCAGCAGAATTCCTAGCAAGAGAAAACCATCAAGCGGGTGTCATTGCTATGAGAGAAATCCACCCTAGCTTTATCACACCTCTTGGCGTCTGGTTAAATCGAGAATGTATAAGAGCAGCTTTCAAACACGACGAAAAACGATTCAATACGATCCATGAAGCAATGACATATATAAATTCACGATTCACCATAAAATCGAGAGATTGGATTAAAACAAGTGTTCTCCTCAAAGATGCTCTATACCAAGAGAAAATCTCAAAATATTTCTAGAGATACCTTCACCCATAGTGATCTAAACATGATTATCAAAGAAGTCAAAGCTCAAACCATTTTATCAAAATCGAAAGT
>CP070659.1:118573-121121 GCA_020355125.1 Candidatus Bathyarchaeota archaeon | reverse complement strand
TTTAATATTATTATATGTTTTATTTGGATCTATTTCCTAACTATATGCTTTTTTATGGTTAAATGTTGCTTTATCATCTAGCGATACATCATAGATTGTCGTAGCGCGCGCGGTTGGATTCCCCAATTTGGACGGAAGGCTTATATAAGAGATAGGATAAAAAACCTACTAACACAGGATATTTATCCTATATAGATCGGGAGACCGTGTTTCGTTGCAAGAACCAACACCGCCTAACCACATACCGGTAAAATCTATGAGCAAAACGAGGATCATAGCATTCATCGCCGTATATTCAGCTCTCTGCATATCTACGAACTACGTGATGTTGCCCCTTCTAAACATTAAATTGATGGATACCTTCGTCTTCGTAGCAGGATTCAGCCTCGGCATAATTCCAGGAATAGTTGTAGCTAACATTACATGGCTCATCTATGGAACATTGAATCCACTAGGATTCTCTCTTCCAACCCTTCTCTCCGTAATGATAGGAGAATCATGCTACGCGATAGTAGGCTGGATGGTTAGTAGATACATGTCCAGAAAAAAAAATCTTTTTTCAATTGAATCTTCAATCATCTTTGGTTTAGCAGGTTTACTCGCAACCTTAGCGTATGACGTGTTTACCAATGCGGTGACCGGATGGCTTTTTTACAATTCCATCGTTATCGGATTATTAACGATGAATTTCCCGCTCCCAATGGGATTGCTCCACGAGATATCTAACCTTATTCTCTTTGCAGTAGTTTCTCCTCTCCTCTTACGAGCGTTTAAAATATTCTGGAAAGGTGATAATTCTGAATTCCAATGAAGGAAAAAAACGAAATATTTGGTTCTTAACTAGCCTTCTTCTCATCATTGTTGTTATTGTAAACGCAGGTGTAACAATCTATTACTACCAAGGCTATACAAATCTAGAACAACAGAAGAACGAACTTACTACAACGCTGAATGAAGTGTCACAAAAACTAAGCGATGTATCATATGCAGTCGATATTCTAATTAAATATAAAAATGATACAAAAACATGGTACAATCAAACCTTGATTCCAATAGGATGGTCATTCTTCAATGCCACAATCAAGATAACGAATGGCAATATGGACTACGATATCTTCTTTGGCAGCCCCTTCATTACTGAAATATATGGTGAAAAAGCGGGTGGAGTCTATGCATGGCTATGGTTCAAATGGGATGAAACTTCACTATCTTGGATATCGGGTGAAACAGGAGCAGATGGATACATGCTTAAAGATGAAGACATCGTGGCATGGTATCTTGCGGATACATCGACATGGCCTGATATTCCAACACCTTAACATGTTTTTTTCGAATGTTTTTTAACGACATAACTTTCTTTGAACTAGCGCGAGCTAAAGGAATTAAACATTTGTGTCTTAATTACACGGTTATCACGATGGTTTCTGAAAGATAGTTGAAGAGCCTCTGTCTCTTTTTTTCATAAACGAACCATCCAATGATACAGTCTAATGGAAGTAGAAATGCTTTTCCTACACTTTCAATAGCTGCATGCATTAAATCTACAGGTTTTCCATCTAGTTTCGTTACTTTGATTTTCATGATCATTTTGCCTATTGACTGTCCAAATATTCCATCCATAAGCATCCAGTATAGAAAGTAGAGCAAGTTCTTTGTTCCGAAGTCCACAAATGGAATCCACCTCAATTCTGCTAACCAGACAAATCCAGGCAAGGATACCCATGGACCAAGTACGAATCCTAGGATCACCATGTCTATCAGCCATGCGATAAACCTTTTTCCCCAATCAGCCAGTACAAGCTTAGGCTTAGCTACAGCCCGTATAGATGACCCGCAGTTCGTACAGTAAGTCGATCCTTGAGATAATTGTGCACCACAGTTTCTACAATATATTTTTTTTACCTCTTCAACCATGGTCTTTGCTTGATCAAGGGAAGCACCACAGTTGCTACAAAACGTGGCTTCATTTTGGACTTCAGCATCACATAGAGGACATTTCACAACAATGTCACCTCACCTTGTTCTTTTGGCATGTTTCATTTAAATCTTTTACGTCATCAGACAGATACGTTATTATCCTTAACAAATGCGTGCTTGGTCAGAGTATCATATTTGTTTATAGATTGAATTTCTTTAAAGCAACCCTAACTAAGCCTATTGGACCTGTCATCATTACGTCTCCTGCTGGAGCGGCAAAATGAACGGGTAATGCTGTTCCAGTAAGGATGCTTCTATTAGGGCCTGTTACTACTAATTTCTGTATCTTGGAGAAATTTGGAGGATTATCGAGATAGAATAGCCCATGACCATTATCTTCGAAAACTTCTTCATTGCTTAGCCTTCCGTTCGCGAATCGGATTAAGAGGTGTTCAATTTTCTGAGGGTTTAATATGCTTGTATGGTGTTCGACTATTCCAATGATTTTATGTTCTTTAATAATTGCAGCCATTGTGTGACCGTTACCAACATTGGCAGCTAGAACTAGATCAGTTTCTTTAACCATCGGGTCTTCTAAACAGCCGAGGATGGCGGCAGGAGATGTATCCAT
>CP070659.1:113990-118473 GCA_020355125.1 Candidatus Bathyarchaeota archaeon | reverse complement strand
GGGATGCCTTTCATGCTTTCGCGGACCGTCTGCGCGATCTCGTCGTCGAGCACGTACTTCTCCAAGCTCACCGCCATCCCACTCTCTAACATCCCCAACCCATAGATCACGTTGCCATGGGTGACACCGGCGCTGAGCAGTAACGTGTTCATGCTCTCAAGACCAGCCTGGGCGTCGAAGACCTTGGCATCCGTCTAGGCACCCGCCGACACGTTTGGACACTGGTAGTATTGAGCTAGCTCCGCTGCCGCGGCGTTGAGTAGAACCATTTCAGGGCTGCCAACGGGATAATAGCCCTTCCGCACATCCATGACTGATGAAGAACAGCCCATCCAAGCAACGATTCCATTAAATCCTGCATCATACGCTACGAGTTGACAAAACACTTCAAAACTCAACATCTCGGCATTATGGATAACTAAGGTACCAGCCAAGGACATGGGTGCCATCGAGCCAGCAGTGGCCATACCAATGGTTCTTGTGCTTAATCCTTCTTCAGCAGCTACCATCATCGAATCGAGTCCAGGTCCAGGCCAGACTAAGGGACTCGTTGGACAGACGCCACCAGTAGCAAAAGGGCTTTTCCTCAACTTTTCGATTCCTCCAGCGAGAACAGAAGCCATCTCAACAGCCACTTTCATTGTATCTCCACTTGTTGATCCAATTCTCAACGCTTTATTAGGATTACTTAACGTATTCCAGCCTACTAACGCTGAATGAAGGCGCTCGGTTTTAGGAGGAACATCTCGTGGTGTAATCGCATGTGTTGGTCTGTCGATTGATGGTAGTTCGTTGCCAATAATGAAAACTTTTTCAACGTCCTTCAATAGTGATTGATGAACAGACCCATCTCGTTCCGTCATATAAGTCCCTGTACTAAATGTTTGAAAATAAACTTTCTTTTTTGGTATGGGTTTTAAATCTCTATTGTATAATGGGGGATCTGGAAGAGCTTTTTTAATAAATTCATTGATCACGGATTCGGGTATCTTAGCAACCATCTGTTTCCTGTCCACTATACAGCCATATTTTTCCAGATAATTGAGGGCCTTATTGTTAAGGAATTGCGCACCAATCGTTTCCAACACCTTAATGGAAGCACGATGAATCCTGTCGAGGTCGTCCCGAGATAGAAACTGCAACATCATTTTTCCCAATTTTAATCACCTCCATCAACCTTTCTGCAAATTATAAAAAAAGGCCCTTAATCCCTAAAACATTTTGGTTGTGTTTGGCTCGTTGCTAGGCAGTTATATAGCGCGCGCGCGCGTCCATGCATTAAACTTAATACTGTAACATAAATGAAAAATATCATAGGAAGGAAGCTTTGTAGGGGGTGTAGTCCTTCAAAACTAGTATTACCACAGATATGTTTAACTATTCATTTAAACCAGATTTTGGAAAAAAACTTCAATTATTCAAAAAGTATGGTTTTGACTATATTCATTGGTGTGACGATTGGAATAATGATGTTTTCTATGAGCCAAAAGATATTAAATTTTATACTCAACTAGTGGAATCATTAGGGCTAAAATGTCTTGACGTTCATGGAACGGCAACAGAAAGCATCCGTATCGATGCTGAGGAACAAGACGCGTTAAATATGTATATTAAGTTACTGAAAAACCGTATTGAATTTTGCGCAACTATTGGTGGAGATGCGGTGGTTATCCATCCGCCGAACGATAAAAATGGGAGCGAACAGTTACAACAAAAACTAGATCGTTCTTTAAAAGTATTTGAATGTGTGAGACCTCTTTGCGAAGCTAATGGTGTTACGCTAGCTATAGAAAACTGTTATCCTTCCGATGAGAAGATCTTGAAATACTATTTTAAAAAGTATCCACCAGATTTCGTATGTTTCTGCTTTGATTCAGGACACGCAAATGTCAACAAAAATCTTGATACACTATTAAAGTTTGGCGATAGACTAAGGGTGTTACATCTCCACGATAATAAAGGGGAGAAAGACGACCATCAACCCCCCTTTTGGGGTACAATAAATTGGGAAGAGGTGATGCAGTGGATCATGAAAAGTAGCTATTCAAAACCTATTAATTTTGAAATTATGCATTCATCCAAACTATTTGATGGATCAATGGAAGATTTCATGGAGTATTCTGTACGCTCGATTAGAAAATTAATCCAAGAAAACTGGAGAACAAAACAACCAGAAACCTGAAACGCAGGCGCCAGGTTTATAATGTTTGCTAGAACGTTAAGTCTAAATCAATCATTAACCTTTTATATCGATTTCTTATAGTGACCTCAGTCACCTCAGCAGCTTTTGCAAGTTCCTTTTGTATGATTTTTTCATGGTTCATTTTAGAAGCAATATATAAAGCAGCGGCCGCTATCCCTGAAGGATCCTACCCAACAAGACTCTTTATTTGCTGCGCTTTTAAAAGAAGATCTATTCCCAGATTCTCCGTCCTCTGATTAAGTTTCATCTTCGAAGCAATTTTGGAAACGTATTTGAAAGGATTATCTATAGGTATCTTTAGTTTTAACTCCTGCTGAATAAGGCGATATAGCCTAGAAATTTCTTTTTGACTTCTCCCACTGATCTTAACAACCCTTTTCAGTCTTCGTGGCGTCTGATTTAACCTACAAGAGGCGTAAAGCGACGCCGCTACGCTTCCTTTTATTGATCTTCCTCGAATAAAGCCCTTTTCTAGCACTTTTCGATATATCAGCGCCGCGTTCTCTTCGACATATTTAGGAATGTGTAATTTATCGGAGAATCGTGATAATACATCCATGGCTTGGTAAAGGTTTCGTTCAATGGAAGAATGCATTCTAGCGCGAAAATGCCACTTTCTTAACCGTATCATTTGGAGTTGCTTCTTCACTGGCAGAAGTTTTCCCTTCATGTCTTTGTAAGGCTGAAAGGTTGTTGAAAGTCCCTTATCAAACCTACTTAGAGAAGATGGTGATCCCACTCTATCTTTCGCTTGCTTCTCTTCAAAAGTGAAGGCTCTCCATTCGGGCTTTGGGTCGAGAATATGTTCGAAAATAACTAATCCACATTGACTGCAGACGACTTCACTATCCATGGTCAACTCGCTACCTCCGCATTCTGGACATTTTTCTTTTGGTGAGCCCGTCACCTTTCCAATGATCTTTAATGTAGTATACATTTAGATCCCCCTCAGGATGTTACTTACCATTTCAGTTAACTAGAACGGTTATAACCGACATCATGGAATCACTTCTAGACCGCACTTGTAGCTAAATTCATGTAAGGCACCTGATTAGCTGCATGCGACATTACACTACTATTAGGAGAAGCCGTTTCAGAGGGGCATTTTTTCATAACTGCGTACTAATCGTTAGCCCTATGAAGCAGTCCACTAGTCCAGAATCTGAAGCATAAAGGCATGATCCGTACTGTTGGTTCCTCACCAATCCTTTCGCCCTTCTAGATTTTTTTGAGGTGAATGTATGAAAGACGGTAATGATAGGCGTAAAAATTGTAGGGTTGAACGAAGTCGAGATTAGAGTGTTTATATGGTTTAGCGGGATTGTTGAGAACTATCTTCAGATCTGATGGTGTTCAGATCCTCATTTACCTAGAGGTAAATAACCTTGAGGTATTTTTACATATGAAGACCTAGACTTATAAACTTTAGTTACGTACACTTTTGAGCTTATTAAAAGTTTTTATAATCCTATCACGCGTGAACATATTTTATGAGCTCGGCTTGCAACTGTAGTGCGTGCTGTTCCATCCTACTCTTACATTATTATGTGGCTGCCATCTTGAAAAGCCGTTCATACTCTTCTATATTTTTCACAAATTGGCCTAAGTTTCCAAGTTTAACATTTTTCAACCCAGCATTTTTTGCAGCTTCAAAGGCGTTTACCATTTCTGGAGAATTAGGAGATGTCCCATGGTTCATTTTATGTTCAGGCAAAAAAGCGATTATCGCATAGGGAATATTTGTATCAATCTGAGCCAATAACTCCGCTATCTTTTTTATTTGATCGGCTTCTACCCAATTTGGAATGTATACAGAGGTAACCTCAAGGACAAAATCTCGTTCAATAATTTCTGCAGGGAGTTTCAGAACGTATTCGTTCGATGTTCCTGTTAGATTGCGATGGATTTTACTATCATACGCTTTAATATCAAGCCAGAAGGAATCCATTTCAGCTTCTTTGAAGAGCTCAAGGTGATGAGGCGTTAAGCCATAGCCATTTGTGTCAAAAAGCACCCATAAATTTCTGTGCATCCCTTTTTTGGCTTTTGTAGCTTTTTCTTAAAACTCTGGCTGACACGCTAGATCGCCTCCAGTAAATGAGATTATGTTTCTTGCAGGACCCCACGTCATATCGTCCCGTAACGTTAGTTGATTTAAACTCCACTTCCTTGGACAATATGTTGATCGTTTCCCTACTGAAATACAGGAACCGCAGCCATAGCAAAGCTCGTGAGCATGCCAGCTGGTTGCATGATGTCTCGGCTCTTTATAAAGAACAT
>CP070659.1:102104-113890 GCA_020355125.1 Candidatus Bathyarchaeota archaeon | reverse complement strand
GAGAGCTGTCTTCCTAAATGTGGTTGTACATGTGGGTATTGATCTAAAAAGTTAAGAATTCCCAGATCGTTTACGACGATTCGTACGTTTCCTAAATCGTTTAGAAGCGCTAATTGTTTTTGTATCTTTTCAATACCTCTGTTTGAAAGTCTAGGTGTAACGTAAATAAACTCTTTTTTTTCTTTAATAGCTAGTTCATTGGCTTTCTTCAACATGTTTTGAGTAGGTATTTTTACCTCACAAAACTCAGGCCCAAATCGTACGCTATCACATATACTATTGGTGGCCGCTTTAAGCAAACCCAAATCATCTGCGTGAACCGAAAATTTCATGCTTAATCCTCTGTTTCTGCATCTCTATTGGGGCTCCATGGTGGCTGTTTATAGGGGGCGAAGAATAACGGCGAGTAAAAACAACGTTTCTGTTGGCATGAACTCTTCATCAGAGTGACAGGAATCACCACGTTCTTTCTTTCTCTACCCAGCATTAAATGGTAAATAGGCTCTCGTTTTATAGCCTCAAGTCTCTCCTGAAAGGCTTCCATAGAATCCTGTTCTATCAAGTCAATTAATTCACGATACCATCGAGTGGTTCGTTCCTGATATGATGGTGTAAGGCATCTCCCCACAATTTTAAAGCCAGTGACTCCTGCTCGAATTAACTCTGGTAACCGGCAAAGCGAACACTGAGAATAGGCATCGAGTATAGGAACTTGGTTAGCAAACTGATGAAGTACTTCTTTAGGAATATCAAACACTTCATCAGGCGTTCGAACATTATCACCGTTAATTTCATGTATCTTAAATGGAATTAGACATAAACTGGCCTTATAATATTCTTGCTTCATTGCTCGGTATGGAGTAGCTGTCAGTGAATGCAGAAGATAGCAGTTGCCTTCAATATTGGAACAGCCTGCGCCATGAACAAAAATCTCGATTTCAACTCCCCTACTGCGTCTCACGATCTCCTGTATCTCACTTGTCGTTACAGCTCGTTCGAGAATAATCCTTTCTACACCTAGTTTTCGTAAAAAATCTACTGCTTCATAATTCATTGAAGCCATAAATGTACTTGCGTAGAGGGGTATATTCGGATCCATATTCTTTACTGCCAATAGAATTCCAATATCTCCGACTATTAGTGCATCGATATCTTGTTCGACACAAGAGAGAACGTGATTACAAATTTTTTCCTCCACAATTTCTGCCATAAATGGGAGCTCAGTTGTTACATTCACCTTCACATTGTGGTCATGGGCATAGTCAACGATCTTTTTAAGCTCGTCGTATGCGCGAACCGCGCATACAGGGGGTCTATTTAACATGAGATGTTTAATCCCAGGTATCCTGACAGCACAGTAAACCTCATCTGCGCCAGCAGAAATCACTCGTGTTGCACTTTCATAAGAACTGATAGGGGACAACAAATGTGTGGGCGTAGTCGGCATATTTTCGCCTCTTGGCCCTTTTATTATTCCAACAGTCATAAGAACCTTTCGCGCGTACAAAAACATTGCCGATGGTTCTGAAAAGCCTCAAAATCCATCGATATAAATAAAAATAAAGACTTTATCTAATTAGAAAGCATGGATTACTCAATACTTTACGAAGCTAATGCTACCGAACTGAAAGATAGGGACAGGAAAAGCAGGATTATACGTTGGATTCTCACTATTACGATTGAATTGACTATACTCGGCGTCCTAATTTCTCTATTCGACCTTTTGATTCCCCTTATAGGATATGCTTTTTTCATATAACTCACTTTTCCTGCACCCTTTTATGTTATCCCTAATAACTATAAGATAACGAAAAAAGGTATTTTGTTGAATAAAAATCGGCATTTCAGAATCAAAGAGGATTATACATTAAAACGAAACGAAAAAAGGATGTTTATTTCCATTTTTCGTAAGCCTAAAAAAATGAGGGGGGTAGCTAAGATCGAGATTTTAAGACTATATGCTTCCGAACTTGATAAAGTACAGGCGCTTTTAGAGCAAACACGTTGATATTTATAAAGGCACTGGCTCACAGAGGTTTTCATCTTTTTGTGCAGCTCTTCCACACTTTCTACAAACGAATTTCGGATTTCTTACTAAATCCTTCATCTGTTCTAATGTAGCTTCGCCGCTTTCTGCCAAATCACACAAGTGATTTTTATGACCAATATGAGGTGCACGCGTTTCATATATATACGGTCTGTAGTGAGTTATTGATGGACCATGACGATGTGGCCGCTGACCACCATGACTATGTTCAACCATTATTATCACCTACATCTACCAAAGATTTTTAGATACTTATGTTTTATGGTAGATCGTGCGCGCTTAAGTATTTTAGATAGTTAATGTATTGTTAATAAATCTTAAGGGTGATAGAGCCTGGACAAGAAGGAAAAAATGAGAAGGATTATTGGTCATTTAGAGCAATGGGCTCCCCTTTCGGGGGACTTCCAAGTACGTGATCCATTTCAATTACTAATTGCTACTATTCTGTCACAAAACACCTCCGATAGTAATTCTAGTAAGGCCTATGAAACGCTCAGTGAACGTTTCGAAGTTACTCCTAAAGTAATTGCTCATCTACAACCTGAAGACATTAAGCCTCTTATCACGTGTGCGGGCTTACAAGAAATTAAAAGTAAGCGAATAGTAGCTATTTCACAGAGCCTTTTAGACTCGTATAATGGCGATTTGATGCAAATCCTGAATCTTCCGTTAAACGAGGCGAGGAAAACGTTGATAGAGTTTAAAGGGATAGGGCCCAAAACCGCTGATATCCTATTACTCTTTGTTGGAAACAAGTTCGTGTTTCCAATCGATACAAACATATTTCGTGTAGTGAAAAGGATGGGATTCATAATAGATCGAAACTATGAGCGGAGTAGAAAAGTGTTAGAATCTCTCATTCCACAAGATAGGTTGAAGATCATGCATTTCGATCTTATTAAACTTGGCCGAGAGATTTGTAAACCTCAAAGGCCTCGCTGCTCAATATGCATGGTTAATACCCTTTGCGACTATGGCGTAGCACTTCTTAAAGAAGTAGTTAACTAGTGGTGGAAGAAAGCTTGTCACAACATTACGAAAGTTTCTATGAAGAACTTGAAGCGCAGAATCGCAAATTTGTTGCAGTGTTGTTTAAAATGGAGAATGCGACTCTCGTCTTCGTCTTCGAGGGCAAAAGGATAAAACTTGGCACACTCGCCATTGCGATGCCTCAGTTTGGAGGCAAGACACATATGTCATCGATCTTGCTTGGTGAGAGAAATGTTTCGTTAACAAAGATCCTTGCCGAGCAGATATCTCGAGCATTTCATGGAATCGCATTAGTTTCAACCCACGTCGCTGAAATACACAATGCTGACGTTAGCTCAACGATTTTAAAACTCGTCAAAAAACTTTTAGAAAAATCAAGACTCTAGAGCTTTTCTATTGTCGAAATCTTTTTTAATTAATATTTAAGATTAAACATCTGCGATATTCCTCAAACCCATTCTTAACTAGATGAAGGGTTGAAGTAGTCCCAAGTTTTGATCAATACGCACGAGGTTAACTCGATGACAATTTATAAAGAAGTATCCTCAACCTTTGATCCGCCGAATGTAGAGCATAAAATCTTAATGTTCTGGAAGGATACGGATGCTTTTACAAAGCGAATGGCTTTAAACCAAGGAAAAGAACCGTGGTCCTTCATCGATGGACCGATTACCGCAAACAATCCAATGGGCGTACACCATGCCTGGGGGCGAACGTATAAAGATCTTTTTCAACGCTTCAACGCGATGAAAGGATTTAACATACGGTATCAGAACGGATTTGACTGTCAGGGGTTGTGGGTGGAGGTTGAAGTTGAGAAGGAATTTGGATTTGCATCGAAACGAGATATAGAAAAATTTGGGATAGACAAATTTGTCAACAAGTGTAAGGAACGAGTATTACGATTCTCGTCAATCCAGACTGAGCAATCTATACGCTTAGGATACTGGATGGATTGGAATGATACTAGTGTTCTTCTAGAGTTAGCAAAACACATGGATCATCCAGAACAACTTCTGACAGTTAAAGGAGCAAAGGGAAACATCGCTGATAGAGTGGAACAAATAGTGGGAAAACTGGGGACTTCTGAACTAGGAGGCTCCTATTTTACTTTCTCTAACGAAAATAACTATACCATATGGGCGACGTTAAAGAAATGTCATGAACGAGGCTGGATCTATAAAGGAAGAGATGTTCTACCGTGGTGTCCAAGATGCTCGACCGCGCTCTCACAACATGAAATCGCTACCGAAGGGTATCGAGAATTAACCCATCCAGGGCTAACCATAAAGTTGCCATTAAAGAACCGAACAAACGAATCGTTACTGGTTTGGACTACAACACCTTGGACATTAACTGCAAACGTTTCAGCTGCAGTTCATCCGGATATGGATTATGTTAAAGTTGGTTGGAACAACGAAATCTTTTATCTTGGAAAAAACGTGGTTGATCGATTTTTCACAAACACACCTCCAATTTTCAGAACTCTTACAGGTAGAAATATGGAGGGATGGACTTATGAAGGGCCTTTCGATACTTTACCAGCGGTAACAAAGGACAAAGTGAACGAGCTTCATAAAATTATATTATGGGAAGAAGTGAGCGAAACAGAGGGAACAGGCATCGTTCATATAGCCCCTGGATGTGGAAAGGAAGATTTCAATCTCGGAATAAAATATGATCTGCCAGCCGTTGCTCCGCTAGACGAGTATGGTCTTTTCAAAGATGGGTTTGGCTGGCTCACAGGAAGCCACGTTTACAAATCAGCTGAACCCATAATTGAAGATCTCCGAGCGAGAGAGCGCGTTTTTAAGCTTGAAACGTATAGGCATCGCTATCCTGTTTGTTGGCGGTGTGGTAATGAATTAGTTTTTCGTCTTGTAGCTGAATGGTTTATTTCTATGGGTAAGAAATTAGATCGATCCATAGATGCTTTGACTCAAAGAGAGATTGAAAATAATCTACGCTATCAAATAATGGAAGTAGCTAAAAAGATTCGCTGGATTCCTTCCTATGGGTTACAACAGGAATTAGATTGGCTGCGAAACATGGAGGATTGGATGATTTCGAAGAAGAGGTATTGGGGCCTCGCATTGCCCATATGGGAATGTAAAAAATGTGGATCCTTCGACGTTATCGGTGGAGAGAATGAATTGAAACAGAGAGCGGTACAGGGATGGGAGAATTTTGAGGGGCGTACTCCGCATAGGCCTTGGATAGATACTGTGCAGATTATGTGCTCAACCTGTGGAGCGATAGTGTCACGTATTCCGGATGTAGGAAATCCATGGCTTGATGCGGGAATTGTGGCCTATTCAACGCTTGATTATCGCCATAATAGAAAAAAATGGCAAAAGTGGTTCCCAGCAGATTTTATATGTGAATCGTTGGCAGGCCAGTTCCGTAACTGGTTCTATTCAATGCTTACTATGAGTACGATTCTCGAAAGGAAGCCCCCGTTTCTCACCTGTTTAGGTCATGGAACGGTTTTAGCGGAAGATGGTCGAGAGATGCACAAGTCTTGGGGGAATGCAATCTGGTTTAATGATGCTGTAGAGACTATGGGTGCTGATATAATGCGATGGATGTATTGTGTCAATAAAGCTGATGCCGATCTCCTTTTTGGCTATTCTAGAGCTGATGAAGTGAAGCGATCCTTTTTTATTCCTCTGTGGAATATCTATAATTTCTTTGTTACCTATGCTAATTTAGATGCTTGGACGCCTAAAGACGCTAGTAGTAATTTTTCTCTTCTTGACCGTTGGATTTTATCTAAACTTCACATACTTATCCAAAACGTAACTACTCATTTAGACGACTACGATGCATATAATGCAACGATCTTGCTTCAACAGTTTGTTGAAGAACTCTCTACTTGGTATATTCGTCGTTCTAGAAGGAGATTTTGGAAGAGTGATTCTGATGAAGATAAGAAAGCAGCCTATATCACATTATACGCCTGTCTTACTACTTTAATTCAGCTCTTAGCACCCTTCGTGCCCTTTATCACTGAAGAGATCTATCAGAACATAATGCGAAGCGTAGAGTCCAATTCTAAAGAGAGCGTCCACCATAACAACTGGCCCTTACCCAATCCTACCTTGATAGATGAAGACCTGATGATAGCGATGGACACGGTTATTAAAGTCAGTAGTTTAGGTCGGGCTGCTCGAAATAAAGCAGGAGTGAAGCTTCGACAACCCTTAGCTGAAGCGAGGCTTGTAGCAAAGGAAGAAGTGTTGAAAAGGATTCGAAAATTGAAATGGCTGGTTGAAGAAGAATTAAATGTGAAAAAGCTATCTTTTACTAGTCAGGCTGAATCTGTCCTTAACTATAAGATCCGCTTGTTATCAAGGGTCCTTGGTAAGAAATATGGGGCGCTCCTCAATAAAATTCGAACATCCATAACGACTAAGGATGCTACTACTTTAGTTAAGTCATTTAAAAATGGAGAAAGTTTCGATCTGCAGATTGAAGGACACGTTGTAACTTTGTTACCTACCGAAGTAGTGATCGAAACGGTTTCGAAGGATGGTTGGATGATAGCGGAGGATGGAGGAATTCTGGTTGGTATAAATATCCTAATGACCGATGATTTAGAAAATGAGGGATTAGCAAGAGATATTGTTCGTCGAATACAGAATCAGAGAAAGGCGGCTGACTTTATAATTTCTGATGAAATTAAAACCTATTACAATACAGGGTCAAAGCTTGCCAGAGTCTTTGACTTATATGGAGAATACATAGCTGCAGAAACGCTTTCCAAAGCATTATATAATGCCGAGCCACCTGAAGATGCGTTTGTAGAAATCTATGAGCTTGGTGGGGAAAAACTGCTGGTAGGATTGCTTTTATCCCACAAAAAGGATAAAGAAACGTAGACAAGGCTCAAATTAATTAGATTGTAGGATTTTAAATAGTCACGGGCTTCTGAAGCGCACGCGTTAGTGGGGGAATGAGGTAGATGCTTGATATCAAGTTTGTACGAAAAAATCCAGAAATAGTTAAGGATAATTTAACGAGGAGAGGCGCTCTTGATAAAATCAGTTGGATACACGATTTACTCTCCTATGATAACAGGTGGCGTAAGCTAATCACTGAAATTAATACGTTAAGGAAGAGAAGGAATGAAATAACCCGTGAAATAGGGGTTTTAAAAAAAGAAGGGAGAGATATAGCTGAGAAGGTCAAGGAAGCTGAGAACATCCCTCATAAGATACAAAAATTGAATCACAAGTCGCTTCAATATAAGGAAAAAATTGATTATATTTTATTAAGACTCCCAAACCTAATGCATTCTACCGTGCCTATAGGTAAAAATGAAAATGATAATGTAGAACTTAGAAGATGGGGAATAATTTCAGAATTTGACTTTAAACCTAAAGATCATATAGAGCTCTCTTTAAACCTGGATTTAATTGACTTGGAAAGAGCTGCAAAGGTTGCTGGATCGCGATTCTATTATTTGAAAAACGAGCTTGTGCAATTCAACTATGCATTAATAAACTATGCTCTTGACTTTATAGAAGAGAAGGGCTTTACACTAATTCAACCACCTTATGCAATAAAAAGAAGGGCGATAGGTGGTGCGGTTGCTTTATCAGATTTTGAAGATATGATATATAAAGTTGAGGGCGAAGATCTCTATCTAATAGCCACTTCCGAGCACGCCATTCTAGCGATGCATATGAATGAAATTCTGAACGGAAACAACCTTCCTTTACGATATGGAGGCATAAGTCCCTGTTTCAGGAAAGAAGCAGGAGCCCATGGCAGAGACACGAAAGGTATCTTTAGAGTTCATCAATTTGAAAAAATTGAGGAATTCGTTTATTGTAAACCTGAAGACTCTTGGATCGAGCATGAAAAACTTCTTGCAAATGCAGAAGAAATCCTCCAAAAATTGAAAATTCCCTATAGAGTGGTCAATGTTTGTAGTGGCGATTTGGGAACCGTGGCAGCAAAAAAATTTGATATTGAAGTATGGCTACCTGGACAGAACAAATTCCGTGAAATAGTGTCATGTAGTAACTGTACGTCTTATCAAGCTGTGAGATCGAAGATTAGATACCGCGATAAATCTAATGAGCCAACAAATTATGTCCACACCCTCAACAGCACCTTACTAGCTACAGAAAGAACAATCATCGCTATTCTAGAAAATTATCAACAGACGGATGGCTCCATAATCATTCCAGAAATCCTCATACCCTATATGAATGGTACGATAAAAATTGAGCGCACGCCCTAAACAAAGCCGTTTTGACCTCGCGCGCTAAGTCTATGAAAAAACAGAATCGAACTTCGGTGCTACCTGAAACCCGCTCTTCTATCTATTCCTCTTAAGTCATATGCTATACGGCATAACTATTGATTTCTCTAAAATATAATTTGCACACACGTGCATTTAGGAAGCGAAAATAAGCCAAGATTTCCGATATACATTCACTTCATTTTTTATTTAGCGCGCGTGCTAAAAGCAGCGGGGAAAACGTATAAGAATATTTAAAACACCTATGATAATTCTGTAGCTGTAAATAGTTATTGATTCTAATTATGAGCGGATGATTAGATGGCAGTAAAAATGGGCTTTGACACAAAAAAATATATAGGAATACAAGTGAAAAAAATACTTGCCCGCGTTTCGATGTTTGAAAAATTATATCTAGAATTCGGCGGTAAGCTTTGCTTCGATAATCATGCTTCACGCGTGTTACCCGGTTTCGAAATCGATACAAAAGTACAAATGCTTCGTAGATTGGGTGAAATCGAGATCGTGCACTGTATCAGTGCGAAAGATATAGAAAGAAGGAAAATAAGACGTGATTTTGGATTAGCTTATGACGACCAGATAATCAAAGACATAAACGACCTTCGAGACCGAAGCCTAAAAGTATCTGCAGTAGTGATTAACCGGTTTAATGGGGAACCCTCAGCAAAAAAATTCAAACAAAAACTGCAGTATAGAGGTATACGCGTTTTTACTCACTATGAGATATTGGACTACGTTAAAGATGTGGATTTTGTCGTGAGCGATCGAGGTTATGGTAAGCAAGAGCATGTAGAACAGATAAGAAGATTGTAGTTGTCACTGCACCTGGCCCAGGCAGCGGGAAGATGTCGTTTTGCATGGCTCAGGTTTATAACGACAGGAAGCGCGGCATCAATTCTGGCTTTGCAAAATTCGAAACTTTTCCTATATGGAACTTACCACTCAACCACCCTGTTAATGTTGCTTATGAAGCTGCTACAGCAGACATAGGAGATTACAACCTCGAGGACGCGTTCCATAAGGAAGCTTATGGCGTAACGGCAATCAACTACAACAGAGATGTGGAGAACTTCGTGATCATGAGAAAAATAATTGAAAAGATTGCAGACAAAGACGATCCATTAGCGAAATATAAATCGCCTACCGATATTGGTGTTAATATGGCCAGGGAAGGTATAATCGATGATGCCGTAGTCCGTAAGGCCAGCACGCAAGAAATCTTGAGGCGCCATTTTAGGTATCATAGAGAGTTCGTGGAGGGTGATACTACTCATGACACTCTAGAGAGGATGAAAAAAATCATGGAAAAGATTGACGTTGAACCTGAGGACCGCTTGGTCGTTCTTCCTGCAAGAGAAGCGGCAGAAGATGCGAGAAGAAGAAAAGACGCAGGCATGGGCTATAGGGGGGTTTTCTGTGGAGCGGCAATTGAAATAGACTGCGCGGATAAAGTAATTATAACGGGCAAGAACTCATCGCTGCTGCATGCAGAATCGGCGGCTATTCTAAACGCAACAAAGACGATCGCGGATGTGCCGGATGAAATCGATGTGATATCTCGGGATGTAATTGAGAGTATGATACAATTAAAAAGGAGTATGGGCCTTAGTGGCACGTCACTAGATGTAAAAGAGATACTAGACGCGATAGCCGCAAGTGCTGTGATAGACATAAACGCAAGAAAATGCAGGGATGTGTTAGGTAAACTGAAGGGTTGTGAGATGCACACAACTCATCTTATGGATTCTGGCGACGAGAGTCCGCTAATACAGCTCGGTCTGAACGTAACAACCGATGCAAAACTACCGTTTCCGAACGCCGATAACAAATAGAACCCTCTTCAGCTATCGCGCGATACACCATTGGTGGTAACAACTGTCATATCTTATTAAGAAAATGAGGATTCGAAAAGGAATTTTTTACATACCTGTTCATCGCTATGTATTCTTATTCTTATTTGCTCTTCTTGCGCTCCTTTTTCTGGGAATTGTTGGCTCAGTTTTTAAAAGATTATTTCCCACTCTGGGCCCAATAGGCACTTTAGTTTTGCTCATCACATGTCTTCTAGGCAGCTCTATTAACATCCCTCTACGAAGGATTAAAACGCAAGCTTCTTACTTTAAATCAAAAAGTGTAACGTTTTTCGGAATGACTTATCCTATACCTATAATTGAAACGAAATCTTATACAACATTAATTGCCATAAACCTTGGAGGAGCAATAATCCCAACAATTGCGTCATTCTATTTATTGTATAACACGCCGTCAATTATTTTTTACGCGGCCCTAGCTACCGCCTTTGTAGTCTTAATTGTAAAAATATTTGCGAGACCTGTGAGAGGATTAGGAATAACTATTCCTAACTTCATTCCTCCGATAGCTGCAGCTTTACCAAGTATTTTAATTGGTGGAACTTCTGGTCCCATTGTTGCGTATGTATCTGGCACGCTCGGAACACTTATTGGAGCAGATCTATTGAATTTACAAATTATGCCCAATTTAGATTCCCCTTTAGTTAGCATAGGGGGCGCTGGAACATTTGATGGAATCTTCTTAGCGGGGATTATTGCTGCAATTATAGCTTTTTGAAAGAAAAAATGAAGAGCTAGCCAGCTTACTTACGCTTAGTATATGGGTTGTCCGCTGACAAATATATTGTTACTGAAGGGAGTATAAGGAAGGATTAAACCTTGTTTTGTTCTTTTTCAAATGATAATTGATCGATTATATGTTGAATAGTGGATTGGAATATAGCGTACAAGGTTTTACCAGCATCGTATATTAAAATTATGGAGATTATAGTAAATATGATTGATAGCGCGCGCGCTATCCAAGTACCAAATTTTGGAATATTGAGTAATATGGGAGATATAATGGTCATTACAAGAACCAATATCAAGACTAGTAAAATTTCTTTTAATGCCCTCGTTAATGATATTTTCTTCTTTCCTTTAAGGCCTGGGATATATTTTATAATGAACCCTGAAGTTAAATCTACAAGTCGAATAAGATCTACGATTATTCGCAAAGCTAAGAAAATGGTTATTATTGTTAAAATTAGTACAAGAGCGGTTCCAATGGATAGTCCTTCCTTCGGGATAAGTGCTAGAAGGGTTAGAGCTCCTGGAACAGTGAGGTCTAACGTAATTCTTATGACAAATAAGATCACAGAATTGATTAAGACTCTGATCGTGCGTTTCTTTATTTCTTCTGACATTTTTCTCACTGTTCAAAGTTTTTTAAAAAGCACATAAGCTTTTTAATTAATGAGACATAAAAATCTATTGACACATTACCTAAACATATAGCTAGCTCGCGCGCGCTGGGTGGAGGTATTTAAGACCATGCATGGTCTTACAATTGTGCCTTATTAGGTTGCAATTTTTGCAACTTTCAATGCAACTTGAGTGCAACCAGATTTGCAGTGTTTTTCGGGGGGTTTTCGACGTGAAATTGACACACTTTTTGCAACCATTT
>CP070659.1:87099-102004 GCA_020355125.1 Candidatus Bathyarchaeota archaeon | reverse complement strand
TATTCCCTTTTATATCTCTGGCTTGAAAGCCTTCTGATAAAGTTCGAAGTGGAGGAAAAACTTTATTCAAAGTTTAAAGTATCGATAACGGAAGCGAATTCTACACATTATATCCTTAAAGCTGAAGTTATTGGTGAACTCTTTAACCCCAAGAAACATCCTTCTAAAGTCGGTATAAAGGCGATTACTTATCACCAGATGGAAATAATTCAGAAAAATGAAGGTATGGTTGTGAAATTTATAATCGATGTGTAAATGGCAAGTCGTATTTTAGCGCACGCGTGAAAATAAATTGCGGTAAGATTGTACGTATCCAAACAAGTTACTTGTAGCAAATTATTTAGTATGCGCGTGTGGAAATCATTTTAGGTTTAACTAGTCCATCTATTGATTTCATATGATAATATATGGCTCTTTTCCCTTTGTCTGTGATGTAATATCTTTTCGTTTTTTTCTTTTGTTCTTCATTAATGAAGTTACCGTTGATGAGAGTGCTAAATATTTCTTGAAGGCTAGACCAAGACAGATTCGTTTTATACATGATTTGAGTCGGTTTAGAGAATCCTCTATCAATGATTGCTAAGACATCGAAGTAAATTTCTAGCTTTGAACGTCGGACCATGGTTCCAAACCGTATTAACTTTCGTTTCTTTTAACTATATAAAACTTATGAATCATTGATGTTTTAATAAAGCACAAGTGCTTTGTCGGAAATCATGTATTTTTCATCGATAAAATACGTTTATGAGGGGTTTAGCGCGAGATGGAAAAATTTGGACGTGTTGACATTGAACCAAAAGATGCGATCATTGCTGGCTCGATGTGTTCTTGGACACTCACTTATATAGTCGGGAAATACGGAATTGATGATGGAGGATCGCTAATTGTAGTAAGAAAAAATCTGTGTGATCGTGAGACTCCACAGTTTGACAATCCCCTGGCATCTGGCTACATATCTGCTTCAACGTCTGGAAATGCAAAGTTACGTTTGAGTTTCGATAACCGGTATTTCTATCGACCTTGGTCTGGAGCTCTAGTTATTTATGTATACGATGGTTTTTTGAAGGAAGGAGACATCGTAACAATCATATTCGGAGATCGAAGCCGAGGGGGACAAGGAACAAGAGCACAGACCTTTCAAGAAAAAGAACACATCTTTAAATTTTTAGTTGACCCCTTTCGTTCAAGGATTTATTACGAAGTAGCTTCTCCTCCTTGCCAAATAATTGGCGGACCTGCAGATTATCTGCAACTCGTAGCACCCTCAGACTGCGTAGTAAATACGCCTTTCTCCCTCCATGTAAGAGCTATAGACCGTTGGGGGAATCCTTCACAATTCTATACGAGCACTATCATGTTTGAAGATGCTGCCATGATCAAAGGGCTTCCTACTTCCTCCTATTTTACGGTCAAAGATCAAGGTGTTAAAAGATTCAAGGGAATACGCATATTGGACTCTGGCATTTACAGAATTCGTGTGAAAGATGCTGATGGAATGGCTAGCATAAGTAATCCGATCTGGGTTCATAAAAACGATCAAGAGACAAAGCTTTTCTGGGGCGACCTACATGGACAAACCCATGGCGTATCTAGAGGGATCTTCGCAGATACCGTTGGTGCTGGAACACCAAAAGAATACTTTACGTTCGCTAGAGATATAGCCGCTCTAGACTTCTGCAGCTGGCAAGGCAACGATTTTCAAGTCTCTAATGGCCTCTGGCATGATGTATGTCAAGAAACTAAACGATTTAATCAACCTGGCACATTTGTTACCTTTGTCGGCTATGAATGGTCAGGGAACACCTCTTGCGGAGGAGACCATAACATCCTATACCTTACCGATGATCAAAAGATTTACCGAAGTTCTCATGCTCTTATTGAAGATAAATCGGATATAGCCGATGATAAATGCCCTATCACCGAGTTGTGGCAAACTTTCCATGGAAGACAGGATGTTATGGCCATCCCACACGTTGGAGGTAGATATGCAAATTTTAACTTCTATGACCAAAAATTTATCCATTTAGTAGAAATCCACTCATTTCACGGGACGTTTGAATGGTTTGCCAAAGAAGCTCTAGATAGAGGATTTAAAGTAGGATTCATAGCTGGGGGCGACGACCATACATGTAGACCCGGGCTATCTCCTCCATTAAATAAAATGGATAAAACGAAGGGCGGCTTAGTCGCCATCTATGCTACTGATTTGACCCGACGCAGTTTATGGCAAAGCCTTCTCAACCGCCACTGCTATGGCACAACAGGAGCACGAATAATTCTCTCAGTTGAAGTAGATGAACATAAAATGGGAGACGAATTTCGGACTAATAGCTTTCCCAAGATACACGTTAAAGTTTATGGCACAACGTATCTACATGAGATTTCAGTATTCCGTGGACTAAAACAGATTTATCGCTACTCCCTCGTGAAAAAATGTAAGAGTGATACAGAAAAGATAAAAATCATGTGGAGTGGTGCACGATCTAAAGGCAGAAATAAGAGAACTGATTGGAGTGGCAGTTTATCTCTTAATAAAGGACAAATAATTTCATTTACGCCCTTTGCCTTTCAAAATTTTGATTCAATCAGACAGGTTACCCCCCAAACTCTAAGGTGGAATTCTGGTACAATAGGTAATTATAAAGGACTTATAATGAGGCTCGATGCCTCTGACGACGTGAAAATCATCTTTACTTCGAAGCCTAAAACCTTTTCTTTCACTCCTTTAGATCTAAAAACTGGAACGATCGTGATAGATGCTGGTGGAGTGGATCAGAGAATTGAAGTAAGAAACATATCTGATCAGGAAAGACCTAAAGATGTGGAATTTGAACATCTTGATGATGAGATAAAATGTGGGTTAAACGCATACTGGGTACGAGTGCAACAATGTGATGGACAAATGGCGTGGTCCAGCCCAATCTTCGTACACTACGACAGAAACGTTTAACCTATAATATTAATGGAGGATTCCTAGTATCGGCGCACATGCGAACTCATCACGAGTTCCTAATCGTCCATCGAAAGCTATAACCTGTTTCCTACCTTGCTCATTATTTTTCCCATCGAAAAAAACTGTATAATCGGGTTTCAAGACATTGTGATTTTTAAGCTAAAGAGATCCCTACACAAAAGGCATCAACGTGAAACATATATGGGAAATATTAAGCACTTACTTAGTTGGATGTGTAAGCTATTTTTATGTAATCCAGCTCAAGATATCCATGCAGATTTATTAATACGCCTATATTAACGTAGTTTACTCCCTTTTCAGTCGTCTCCCATTGAAGTAAAGTATCTACATTATTTGGGATGACCCAATTATTTATGAAGTTTAATATTAATGCCTTTGTTGCATTCCAATCTTCATCTTCATAAAAGATTGAGGAGCCTACTTGGAATTCTATAGGAGCACTTATTTCTTGAGGACGTCTGATGGTATAGTTGAGGGTTTCAAATTCGTTTATGATTTTTTCTTTACGAGCTTCTGCAGGTAACTCGGTTTGAGTCCCTACCAGATTTGAATAGGCTTTGGCTGCAGCTGATCCAACTTCCGAGGGATTTGTAGGGTCATCAATAACATAGTAGCCAAGAGAGCCAGATATAGCATCGATCGTTACTACCATTGTAGGTGATAACGTTCTTTCAGTTTCTGCATAGAAGGGTATAAAATAGTAAGGGCTGCCTCCGATAACATAAAGCACAATATTTCCACTTATCCAGTTAGGGTTTAAGGTCAGGAGTGATTTGGTTGGTCCAAAGTTGGTTACAGTGTCTAGAGCGAGTTGTGGGCCTGTCATAGCAACATCCTCACTTCTTATAAGGAAAACGCTGCCAATATCCTCTTGGTTTAGAGCAACATATAGCCCTGCGAGATTTTTTCCAGGGCTCTGAAACCATTCAACAAGTCTTACTGCGGCCCAGTAATTTTGTTTATTTAAGGAGAAGGTGATGTATCTCGTGTCTTCGATCACACTTCTACCCGGGCCAGTTGTTAATTCAAAGAAATCCGTATTCTTTTGCCAATTGTCTGGATCTGAGACATGATACCAATTATAAGAATCAATTTGCTGTTCAAAAAGAAATTCAGGGTACCGTAACTGAGTTTTTAACCACTCTGGGAGATCTTGATTCCATTGTGGATACATACTGCGGTAAAAGTCAATTATGTAATTGTCATCATTCATCCCCAAAACGTATCCTTTTATGCTGCCGTCGTATACGTCTATTAAAACTGTGGCAAAAAGTCGCCAGAATCTATCTTCATGAGCAGGATAATCTAGATAATCAGTTGGCATGGCTCTGTCCACATAAACATAGAGGGAGTAATATAACTTGCCATTTGGATCGGATACTATGTAGGGATCATAATCTATAGTCATTCCAGGTAATAGAATGCTAGAGAGGCGCTTTTTAATGTCTTGCAGATAAAGCATTTTTATGTCACCCCAGTCCCCCCTACCAAAATCCCAACGTAGTACTTCTTGCCCATAGATTCCTGAAAAGAACCATAAACGGTCAAAACCAGTTAATACGAAGTCGGGTTCGCCAATATAGGATGCAGGGCCTTCGTAGTTAGGTAAATGTGTTTCAGGAAAGTTTGGAACATCTATGTAGACAAAGTCGGAGGAAGCAAACAATCCGCCTTCACCGTAATATATGGAGACTGAGCTGGTACGATTAAATATTGTATTGAGAGGTACTATCTCCCCATTTGCTGCATCAACAACTAAAATTCGTTCTGAATGAGATCTTAACATTCGTTGTTCACGCCATTTATCTTCCGCACTTCCTATTTCGGATGGAACTATTGTTAAGGGGGCAATCCAATACTCCTTTCCACCAGACATAATAATGTCTGGTTGTGCTCCAAAATCCATCCAATTTACGCCTATTCTGCCTTTAAGTCTAAGTTTAGCAGCTTCGTCATTAAAAATGCGGATGTTTGATAATATTTCAAGATTTTCTCCGGTATCCATGGCTGCTGTTACCTGTAATTCTTCTATCGCTTCTAAACCTGTTGCCCATCTAGTATATTCTACAGTTGGGAGATATTTTGGTGTCCAAACCCAATCTTCCCAATGCCCTTGTAAAGCCGGTGTGTATTGAAATGCAACCACAATTGGACCTGAAAAAACGCTTCCTAATGCTATTACCACTAAAGTTGCGAGAATGATCTTTTGTTTGTAAATTTTTGTCATCATCCTTTGAACCCATACATGGTGGAGGCTGAAAAAGATGGTAAGAGCAATTAGGACAATTTCGCCGATCACTATGCTTCGGATAATTAATGGTGTTGTTATATCAAAAACCTGAGTTGGCACGTTTAGGAGAATTGGTGTAAGAATTATTAGGCCGATCATAGTTATTGACCTTAATGAGTTCGTAATTCTTCCTTGCCAAAGATTAAATATGAACGAGATTCCAAGACGAATAGCCCATATTATCCCGAAAATCAGGATTGGTATCCTTATGAAGGTTAAAAATTCTAGAATTATAGAATTCTCTAACAACCATTCTCCAGTTGGTAATGCAGAGGTAAAGAGTCGGGTATAAAGTATTGAAAAGGATCTTTGAAGAATTGTAATCCATGAAATAGATTGGGCCTCAATGTACTTCGCAATAATAAGATAGCGAAGAGCTAATTCTTGGGCTACTCGGGGACCAATTAGAAAAGTTCCGCCGAGAAATTCTGCAAGCTTCCAGATTATTCCTCTTCTAAGAGTAAGTTTATCATCCCACGTCCATTCTGTTCTCCTAAATGATTTAAGGAAGCCGTTCTGACCAAATATTTGACTAAAGACAGCTTTTATCACTCCCCACAATTTACTGTGAAGGTAGATTTTTCTTTTGCCTTCTATATCTTTAGTAATAATTATCCGAGGGTCGCTTAAAGCGACCAGAAGGCCTATACCAATACAAGCATAAAAATAGTTGTTATTTAGGAAGTTTATATTCCACCAATTTATTTGCGCTTTTAAACTATACATTGATTGGAGGATTCTAACAGAGAGCCACCAGTTTTGAAAAAGGATGAATCCAATGAGAATGCAGAAAGCGATGGGGATAATCACCCATTTTCCTATTTTGAAGCCTAGAGACGGCCTGAATTTGAACGGAGCTCCATCAAAATCAAACGTTCGAGGGCGTCGTTTACGGGTTGTGTAGCCTAGGTTCAAAATAAGGATAACCGCTATGAGAACCACTAAAAGGGTGATAAATAGGTAAAAAGGAAGCTCAAACATGTTAGCGAACATGACAAAAGCCATCAAGAGAAAAAAAATTACCGCGGGCAGCGAATCTCTTCTCCTCTCCATTCTAGGTCACAATGTTACTTATTCACAGATTCATATAAACTTCACTAAATTAGTCGACGCCTATTTACTCTCATACATAATTTGAATCGGATTATAACTGGCTCACACAATCCGTAAACTTTAAATTAGAGTTAAGCTTGAACTTGGAAAGGGCTTTTGTCCTCTAAACTCACAGTTGAAAAAAGCAGTAAAGAAGCAGTCCTCGTTTTAGAAGACGGTTTCTGGGTTAAGGGTATTGGTTTTGGCGCTTTAAAGAAGGCTTCTGGCGAAATTGTCTTCAACACTGGGATGGTTGGATACCCTGAATCAATAACTGATCCCTCCTATAATGGACAAATCCTATTACAGACGTATCCGTTAATTGGAAGCGCGCGCGCTCTATCTAAATATGTTTGATCTAAAAATCCGATCTGCAAAAAAGAGATACCAATTACTTTAGAGTTTTTGGCGAATGTTCATTGAAAAGTAAAAACCTGCTATTTTTAGCCATCATACTCCTTAGTTTGATTAGTCTATCTTGGGGATTCTTATCAGGAAATAAAGTAGATGAAGAAACATATGTATATACTTCAACAATCACATACTCCAACACAGACAGCACCGATCTAATGTTAAACAACAAATATTGTATTTTTGATATTTTTATGAATACCAGTTTGCAAACCGTTTACCTCTTAAATACTAGCCACACGTACGAAATAATCAATGATGCTGATGGCAACCCCACAATTATTATGAGCCTTACACCAGTCCCCGCATTCGAAAATGTTACAGTATCGTATTCTCTTAAAATAGAGAGTGTTACAGAGGAGCCGCCTCTCATAAACTTTTCCTCTTCAGGAAATATTAACGAAATTCCTAAAGAACTCCAGAACTATACCCTTAGGGTAGGAAGCTGGCTAACCGAGAACCAATCGTTGAAAAACCTAGCCTATCAAATTAAAGGCGAAAAGACTAATGTTTTGGAAATTGTGACTTCTCTTGCAGATTGGATTGGAAACAGTATTTCAAGCTATAGTAGTGATTACCCTCTCTATCCGACCGAAACGTACAATTCTAAAAGAGGAGACTGCGATGATCAAGCAAATTTATTGATAACCCTCTGCCGTATTCTTGGAATACCCGCATATCTCCAGATCGGATTGCTAGAAACAGCCTCACAAAAACAAGAAACATACTTTGAAGGACATATAACATATTATACAAAGCACATTAGCTACCACGCATGGGCCATCATCTATGTACCCCCCTGGGGGTGGCTTCCATTTGATATGACATTAGGCTGGGACCCATTTTCCTCCCTCAAAATTATTACCTCAGCTCCTATATGGAGTTCTAACACGGTTCAAATGTGGAATATCACTCAAAGCGATTGGGCAGGAGAAGGAAGAAAAGAGAAAGAAATTCTTAATAGCCAATTATACATTCAATATGAAGACATACTAAGTAGTGAACAATGGGAGCCGATGTAAAGCGCACCCGAGCCAACAAGAGTATTTGTCAAGATTATAATTATGTGAACAAATTATTGGTGTCACCAATTAGTTATAGAGTTATACCCACTAAATAAAATCACGGAAGCTATATTTCCTTAGAATAAAAATTCGGGCCGGTAATTCAGCGGAATGAATGCCGCCCTCGCACGGCGGAAGCCCGGGGTTCAAATCCCCGCCGGTCCACCATGTTTTTCGAATAGAAGCCAGATTCAGAGTTTGTTGGTTTTGAAGAGTGTTAGGGTTTTCTCTAACGGTGTTAGTATTTTCTCTAACAAGCTGTATGAACCAGTTTCTAGTTACTTCATTCTCTAGTATTAGGGGTAGCGTTTGATTCGAAAAGTGCTGCAGCTTCTTCTTGATCGAGTGTCGAAGGTAGCGTTTGTAGCCTTCGCTCGCTGGATTCTTTCCTTGTAAATATTCTATCTCGTTTTTACTAAACATCTTTCATTCCACATCGTTTGTGATAGGTTTTCGCTCCTTTAGCTGGTATATGCTGCTTCTACCTACTTGTTGACGCACGATTTTTTCTTGTTGTTGTATCCAGATCGCTAAGTCCAGATATTCCTTTACAGTCGCCCAGTTCCCCTGTATGGCATCAGCGATTTCTCCAGTATTATAGAGTCGATGGTCTGCTCGTGCTTTAAACATCTCCGCATACACTTCTTGCACGCTTCTTCGAGGTCTAGCGCGCCCGCTGAAATTAAGACAGAACTAGATTTTGGAATAGTGTAAAAATATGAATTTAGACTTCATAACGTACATTAATTGTAGATTTGAGATACACCAATAATGAGCAATAAATTCTTCGTTAGACCCCGCGTGCACGCTAGTTTGACACTTGAAAGAAAATGAGAGGTGAGTAAAAATATCATACAAAATCAATGAAATAATGGAGTACGCAAAAGAACTGCGGAACGGAGAAGTAAAAATTAAGATCAGTGGATCTCAAATAGTTGATGTAGACATCATAGAGATCTAGCTAGCTCGAAATAACGAATGTGTATTCTAGAAGTATATAGTAGCGCGCGCACTGAACGACATACTCGTTAAGAAACGCGTGTGATCCATATCCCCACATATTCGATCTCATCTTACATCTTTCATACGTTCTATGAATATTGTTTATTTTGAACTGTTAACTAGCTGACTTACTTGCGTATTCGATAGTTAAATAATCAAAAAGAAGTATTTTATTTTGTTCTGATTTCTTCCATTTTATGTTTCACGGCATATAAATATTGGATTAGCTCGTGTAGTTCTGAAGGATAAAGAATCCTGTCAGGGATATCTACATTAACAAGTTCTCCAGTCTTAAGAATTCTTATCTTACCAAAATCTCTCTTCTCAAAGATTTCAATAGATTCATTTAGCTTTCCTGAACCTAGATCAGTTAATTTTTTTTTCAATTTATGTTTTTTTCTGTTTTCTTTTTCTATCCTGCTAGCTACTTCACACCCTTCAATTAATTTATCAAACTCTGAAGGATCGAAATCCATGTTAGGAATATTTACACAAAAATGTTCTCCCTTTTCGCCTACCTTTATTTCCGCTAACAGAGCATTAATACATTTTACCTCAATAACCCATTGGAGCTCAGCCATCTCGATTCACAAATAATACATAACGTTCAAAGAGGAAAAAACTTTACCCTTCTCATCCTTGATGACTAGAACATTTTAGTGTGCTAATTGTTTTTTCCTGTCTTTTTAAACTGAACCAGCAATACTCCAGTGAAAACCAGAATCATGGAAACCACTTTCACTGGTGTGAATGCTTCTCCGAGAAATAACCAAGAGAGAAGTGCAATCTGCACTAACATCGTGTTCTGGAGGATGGATATTTCAAACGCTTCTAACACCTGCAACGCATGGTTCCACAATAAGAAGGCTAACGCTGTATTGACGATTCCAAGCCAGAGAATTATCCCCCAACTTGTAGACGAAATGTGCAGCCCTCCTTCAAAGGTATAGGCTCCGATACTCATTAATAACGTGCCAAATCCCATAGAGAATGCGGTCAAGCCCAATGGATTTGTCTTTTCTTTTACTAAGAGCCGTCTACTTAAAACGAGATAGGTAGCCCAACCGAATCCAGAAAGTAGCGTTATAATAATGCCTATTGGACTACCGTTTGCTAATGGGGTGTTAAAGAAAAGATAAGCGCCCAAAATAACGCTCGTTAGTCCGACTAGTTGGAGCATAGTGGGATATTCCTTCAGAAATATGATTCCTAAGGTTAAAACGATTAGAGGCGAAAAATTGAGGATAAACGTTACGGATACCGCTGGTAGATAGAATAATCCTACACACTGTAGGCCTTGAGCAACCGTATAGCCAAAAAACCCAAGGAAGGCTATCTTCAATAACGTTCTAATTTCTCGAAGCATATTTGCCCTCCCCTTCAACAGCGCTAGGGCGATCAGTATAGCTGATGCAATGAGATATCGTAAAGACACCAAGTTTAAAGGCGAAATTAGAGTCAACCCAATCTTGACGAGGATGTATGAGGACGACCAAAGAAAGGTCACTAGACAAACTTCTATAAGAGCGATCAGACGATTTCGATGCAGAATCATCCGCTCCAAAACTTCAAAACCTACACCTATTGTCTACACGTGGGGCAGCTTATTGCACTATTTCAGATGATATCTCTTTCTCAGTAATAATGTTTCGCCACTACTTATCTTGTTAGCATGCGAGCGCGAAATCAGTATACTCAGCTCATTAATGTAATCACAGATAATCCAGCAAGCGCTAATAAGCTGACTTCAGCTATGATTAACGTAAGGATGTTAACAATCTAGCATTATACATATTGATTTACGATTCATAATAATTAAGTTGTGATACGAGTGAACATTTTGTGTGTGCATGTCGTAGTTTGTATTTACTCGCCATAATTACGTTTATTGTAGGTGTTAGGTCAATTGTCATTAATGACAGCATTGGGAATAGTAACAGTTTTTTGTATTATGTTTATTGGAATCGTAATTACGGTGTTATGGTTTGTACATTCTTCGTCGAAAATAGAAAGTCAAAAAGAGCTGAAAAAAAGGAAAATGGATATAATAGATAGCCATTTTACTGAAATGGTGCGAATTGAATGCCCCTATTGCCTGGCAATTTATTCGTCCAACACATCAGAATGCCCTACTTGCGGAGCTAATGCTAAAAAGATACTTTTTCCAGAAATGCACGGATAGCTCTACGAGCCTACCAGAAAGTGGTATAAATCAAACTTCTATTTCTGTATAACTTAACTCTGATTCGTGTGCACTAGTGTATCTGGAGTTCTCTAGCGAAAAAAAGGAGAGAATTTGCTTTTTGTGTTTATTAAATTACTATTAATAGGCACATCGCAGCCATCGCAACAGTCGTCTGTGCAATTAGAACGTATTTGTTTTCTGCCAATTCTTGGATCGTATCGATTCCGAACGCTTTCTTAAGAAGTGCAGCATCATTATCAGAGATTCCAGAGATTGCTGAAACTGGCTTCTGTGCCAGCTTTTCGTATTCTGTTGACTCGAAGGCTTTATCTAGGATTTGGCCAGAACATCCTGAGAAGCAATTTATTCCTTGGGCAAGCTTCACGTATCCATTGGTGGCAAGGTCTTCAACTGTTTCGATTCCGAACGCTTCCTTCAAATCTGCAGCGTCGGAGTCGCTGACTCCACTGATAGCGGACACTGGGGCATAGACCAGTTCTTCTATACTCTTATCTTCATATGCCTTATCATAAAATTTTACGATAAATTCAGATCTTTCCATTTTTTAATCACCTTTTCCTTCGTTGATATGATTATAATAGCGCGAGCGCTAATATAATCTTGTTCTCTCATTTAATCTTTAACTCGCGTATGATTTGGTTATTTTAGTGCTTTAGCAATTTTATAGATGTATTTTTGATCTTTTATTGTAGGCTCAGCGATGCCTACCATATCTGCGCCATTCTCAAATAGTCTTTGAGCATCATTAGCAGATCTCACATAGCCGCTAATGAGAAGGAAGAAGGAATATTTTCTTTTTACACGCAACACGAAGTCGTAAGTAGGCTGTAATATTTCTTCGTTTCTAACGTTGAAATGGATGCCGAAAAGATCATAGTTGCTAATATGATCTAATACAGGGGAGTAATCTTGGATAACGCCCTTTCTAAATTTAACGATTAGAGGAATATCTAGCTTCGTAAAGCTTTCAATCCAGTTAAATAGTTCTTCATGATGTTTTGGATAAACCATAGCTCGCAATTTTCCTAATTGCAGGTAAGGTTCATAACTTCCATGGATATTGAGTTCAATTAGGTCGCCACCAGCTTTATAGAAACATTCTGCTGCTTCCAATCCCCATTCAAGTTTTGGAGTGGCTAAATTGAGACATGTAACGATGTTTGAGCCGTCTTTTGCTTTTTGGCATTCCTGTCTCAAGAATTGTATACATTCTTTTCGTGTTGGAGGCAGGAAGTACGGTAGCTCTCCATATGCTGGTGGCTCTGCGAGATATGCACCGAGTTGAACCATGGTGCAGCCTTCTTTTCTCGTAGCACAATAGCTTCCATCAGTGATTTCCATCATAGAAGAGAGAAATATTCCATTTCGAAGTTTATCATAAAGCTCTTGATGATATTTACTCATAACAAATTCATCACAGAATAGTTATCTAAACAGATATACTTTTTTTTCGTCTTGATGCAGGCGGCTGTACTAGTCGGTGGGATTCGTGTTTTTCAATAGTCGAGGTTATAGTTAACAAGATCGACGGTTTCTGTTTTTAGAGCGATTTTATTCCTCTGAGTTGACTATAGGCTTCAAAGAAAAAGGCTAGAACACTGAATACTGAGATGAATAAAACTACTAGATCTCGGAAATCCCATCTAAAGGGCCAAAAAATCAGGTATGAAACCAATACACCAGATAGTATGGCTCCGTAAAAAACGAGTCGGGGGATCAGTCTACCTCGCAGTACGATGAAGCTTGTTAAGATTTCTGCCTGTTCCTCTTCATTCGTTTTATATTTGCCGTTTGGCGTGGGTTCGATTAATTCTAGACTTAGCAACTTGTTTATGTGATATTGGGCTAAGCTTGGGCTTGACAGTTTCAATTTTCGCCAGACTTCTCTTACTCCTATTGGCTCTTTAGACGTGACTATGTAGAGGTAAACGTCCCAAGTTGTACCGGAGAGATGTTTTTTCTCTGTAGTCATTAAATGGTTGCCCATCCATAGGATTTGTGAGTGAATGTTAATACAGGTTTATTTCTATTATCTCTTCTAGAGTATCTAAGTTATTCAGCTTTATCTTTTTGTCGGAAATGGTATATAGAACTCGATTTATATATAGGGCTCTCTTTACCTCGTAGAGTGAGGAAAAGTAATAACCACTTTTCAGCAGGTCTGTTGAGTTCTCCATATGGGTGATTCTTCCTGCGTATTCAATTCCGCCTTCTAGTGTGATTTTAAAGATATATGCGCCTTGCCAGACATATTCTCCGTATGCGTTGGGTGGAATGCCGTCTGGATAGTCGTTTGGATCGATTTCTGCTAAGAGTATCGGTAATACTAGGAGATTCTGTGGTTTGCTAAATAGAAACGCTTTATGGTCTCTCAACACGGGGGTGTCTGTTCCCCTGTCACCTATCTCTGTCTGATCTATAACATTGGGATCTGATACATTACTTACGTCGAAGAAGGAGATCTTAACTCCTTGATACCAAGCGAAGTCTCCTATCTCTGCTTCAACAGTTTCTTTGCCGACCCCGATAAGATGCGTCTCATCGTAGGGGTGTAAATAGTCTGAATATCCTGGGATTTTCAACTTGCCGAGAACTTGGGGATTTTCAGGGTCTTGTAAATCTATCACGAAGAGCGGATCTATCTTTTTAAAGGTCACGAGATAACATTTATCGCCCATGAATCGGGCTGAGTGAATGTCTTCTCCTGGTGCGAGGTCTTCCAGTCTCCCAACCATATGTAAACTAGCATTCAATATGTATACATTATTTTTAGAAAGTGAGCCATCTTGTTTTGTTGTTGCTACTCTGAAGTGGTCCTCATATTCATCCATAGAAAACTGGTTCAGGATGAATCCGGTCACGTTTCCATATGCTACATAATTAATGGCTCTATCTTCAATGTTGATTTTGTATATATGCGTTATCCCAAAGTTTTCCGGCGAGGTTAGATACATGTTCTTTTGTGAAACGTATATTTCGGATGTAGCTCCAAGCAAGAAAGTTTCGTGTATGAGCTCTAATTCGAGGTCTCGAAGGTTAAGCGCGAGGATGTTAGTAAAATAGTAGTAATAGTCTGTTATGTTGTTGTAATAAATGTCTGTAGCCAGTATCTCGATACTACTGTTATCCTTTTCTATAACAGGGAGCTCTACCTCGCTATTATTCAGATACGCAGGCTTATTGATGATGATGTAGAGATTATCGCCTATCATCCTAGAGTTGAAATAGTATCCATCCATCACGATACGACTTACTTGGAGGGGCGATGATCTATTGGAAATATCGTAAATTCTAATGGACGTTTTTTCCATCTCGTCGAAAGAAGAAAGCGCAAATCGTTCCCAACGAATTACGCCATATGGGTCAAATCCCCCCTGGAAGATAACAAGCTTCTCATCATTCACAAACATTCCTTTTATCGTCTCATTAAACTCGAGTTTAGAGAGGATTTGAGCTTCGCTAGGAGGATATGCACGAATAATGTAGAGATTCTGTTCCGAGATAAGGTACAGGAATTCCCCATCAGTCTTCACAATGTCTGCTTCATCGACTCCTTCTACCTGAATATTTGTAGTCGAATATTCCGTACCGCCTTGACTGGCGTCACCAGCCTCTAACGTTGCTGCCCAGTTGCGGAGCAGATTCGCATAATAGGGAGGGAAGGCTTTATCGCTCGTATTCAAGAAGGCTTTCAGCTCATCATAAGACGAAAATTGTTCAAGATTTGACGGAGTCCAAACTGGAAGCCCAAGATACACCCCTCCAAAATGCCAGAGGACTCCCCCCAAGGCGCCTCCAATTATGAAAGCAATTATGCTTATTGCGATGAGACTATTCTTATTATAGTAGGGATTAAGGGATATTTT
>CP070659.1:82779-86999 GCA_020355125.1 Candidatus Bathyarchaeota archaeon | reverse complement strand
TGGGCCGACGAAGGCAGAGCGCGCCAAGGCATGGCTCCTTAGCTTATTTACCTAGAAGCCGCGCCAAAAAAAACATAGGCAGAATCCATTATTGGCCAACAATTATGACTGATTCTCCTACATTCTTAGGATTCTGCGGCTATAAAGTAGGAATGAGTCACCGTTACTCTATCGATGATTTTAGACGTTCTCCAACTTTTGGCCAGGAAATCAATAATTCTGTCACTTTTATAGAGACACCTCCAATGATCGTATGCTGTATTCGTGCCTATTCGAAAACGACCAACGGATTGCAAACAATTATGGAAACCTGGATGGAAAATCCCCTAAAAAAACATGATAAATGGGCTTTCATTCCAAAAAACGTTGATGTAGAGAGTTCATTGAAAAAACTTGAGATGCATCTTTCCGAGATAGATGAATTGAGAGGCATTCTCACCACACAACCGCAGCTAATAAACGTTTCACAGAAGAAGCCCGATCTATTTGAAGTTAAAGTAGATGGAGGAGCTATAAAAGGCCAATTTGTTTATCTTAAAGAATTATTAGGAAAAGAAGTTAATGTTTACGATGTATTTAAAGAGGGCCAGTTCATAGACGTAATTGCTGTAACAAAAGGTAAAGGAATTCAAGGCCCAGTAAAACGGTGGGGCGTTAAAAAGCTTCCTCATAAATCCAGAAAAACAGTTAGAGGCGTTGGAACCCTTGGTGCAAAGAGCCCCCACTATGTTATGTACACGGTTCCAAGAGCGGGCCAAATGGGATTTCATCAGAGAACGGAGATAAATAAAAGAATTCTTGCTATCGATGAAGCTGATGAATCTATTAATCCAAAGGGAGGCTTTCACAAATATGGCGTTATTCGATCCAACTACATGATCTTAAAGGGAAGCGTTCCAGGCCCAACAAAACGTCTCATAAAGCTTCGATACGCGTCTCGTCCACCTAAAAACATTGACGCGGCATATGCTGAAATCAAGACATAAACTCGGAGGAAATAATATTTGACAATAGTTCCGGTTTTAAACCTTAGAGGAGAGCCTGATTTAACAGTTGAGTTACCAAAGGTTTTTAACACTCTCATGAGACCCGACCTTATCAAGAGAGCCGTCTTAGCACAGCAATCTCATAGAATTCAACCTCAAGGACGGGATCCAATGGCTGGAAAAAGAACTACAGCCGAGTCTATGGGGACTGGGTATGGTATATCTCGTATGCCAAGAACTAAGGGAAGTAGATATCCAAAGGCACGACAAGCAGCTTTAGCTCCGGGAACGGTTGGTGGCCGACAGCCTCATCCTCCAAAATCTGAGAAAAATATATATAAAAAATTCAATAAAAAAGAGAGAAAGAGAGCCCTATATTCAGCTATTGCGGCTACGTCTGATAAAAATATTGTAGCATCACGTGGCCATATTATTGACGACGTTCATAGCTTTCCTATAGTTGTTTCAGATGATCTTCAAAAACTCAATAAGGCTAGTGAGGTAAGAGACTTTTTTAAAAAAATAGGAGTATGGCCCGATATAGAAAGGGTTAAAAAGAGTAAGAAGATCCGAGCTGGCAGAGGTAAAAGTAGAGGCAGAAGAAAAAGACACAGTGTTGGGCCTCTGATTATTATTAGTGAGGATAATGGAATTAAAAACGGTGTTAGCAATTTTCTTGGAGCTGATATAGCAGAGGCCGATAAAATAAATGTAGAATTGCTTGCTCCAGGAGCGAATCCTGGAAGATTAACTATATGGACGCTATCTGCCTTTAAAGATCTTGACACACTGTTTTCAGAAAGAGATGACGCGAAATATGAGTAAACGAGCTATTCAATATCCCGTAATGACTGAAAAAGCCGTTAGCCTAATTGAAAGAGAAAATAAGATAACCTTTATTGTAGATATTAAATCAAATAGAAATCATATAAAGAAGGACTTCGAATCTCTTTACGGAGTGAAAGTAGAAAAGATAAATCTTTTGATAACACCTAAAGGCGTTAAAAAAGCATACATAAAACTAAAGCCTGAGTTTAAGGCATCAGATTTAGCAATAAAACTTGGCATACTCTAAGGGTAAGGTTAGTATCATGGGAAAGAAAATTAGAGTTCAAAGGAGAGGCCGTGGGGCTCCAACTTTTAAAGCCTCAACTCATAAAAGAGTAGCTCCAACACACTATGTTTCCTTGACGAAAACTAATAACGAAGCCGTCAAGGCTGTTATTGAAGACCTAGTTCACGAATCGGGCAGAGGTTCCCCCTTAGCTAAAATACGGTTTAAAAACACTGTGTTCTTTAATGTAGCTGCCGAAGGAATCTCTAAAGGCCAAGAAATCCAGCTAGGAACCGCTGCTCCGATAGGAATAGGCAACATCCTTCCTGTAGGCAAAATCCCTTCAGGAACAATGGTATGCAACATCGAATTATCTCCAGGCGATGGTGGCAAACTAGTAAAATCTTCAGGAACTTATGCGACGATTGTAGCACATACACCCGAAGGAACACTAGTTAAACTCCCTTCTGGAAAATCTACGTACTTCAAAAACTCTTGTAGAGCAACTATTGGTATTGTGGCTGGAGCCGGTAGAACAGATAAACCTTTCCTAAAAGCGGGAAAAAAACTTGCATGGTTAAGATCTAAAGGACGCCTCTATCCAATAACTAGTGGCATAGCGATGAACGCTGTGGATCACCCTCATGGTGGTGGAAGACACAAATCCACATCGTTAAAACCTACCACAGTTTCGAGAACAGCGCCTCCTGGCCAGAAAGTCGGCATGATAGCTTCAAGACAGACAGGTAGGAGAAAAAGAAGAAAATAATTTATTTTTTCGGAATATTTCCTCATATATATAACAACTTGTCTTACGTTTCGTTTGAAATCATTTGGAGATGCTATAATGCCAAATGAAAGCCTAAAATTAGAGAATCTCCCAGGCGTTGGCCCCATAACCGCTCAAAAACTCCGATCAAGCGGATATCATACGCTTGAATCCATTGCAGTCGCTTCAGCAAAAGAATTATCAGAGATAACGGGGATGAGAAGAGACAAAGCTATGGAGCTCTCAATGAAAGCAAGGCAAATTCTTCAAATAAGTTTTCAAACTGCTGAAGAATTGCTTAAACATAGAAAAGATATTGCGCGATTAACAACTGGAAGTAAAGCGCTTGATCATCTCCTCGGTGGAGGCGTGGAAACTCAAGCCGTCCTTGAGCTAATCGGTGAGTATGGTGTAGGTAAAACTCAGCTTTGCCATAATCTTTGTGTGTCTGTTCAGTTAGCTACTGAAAAGGGAGGCCTAAACGGAGGCGCGTTATACTTAGATACTGAAGGGACATTTAGACCGGAACGAATCCTTCAAATAGCTCAAGGATTCGACGTTGATCCCGACAAAGTGCTTAATAATATTATCATTGCTAGGGCCTTTAATAGCGATCATAAAATATTAATTATATAAAAGACTGATGAGCTAATAGAAAAAAAGAAGATCAAAATCATCATAGTTGATTCTGTAATCAGCCATTTTAGGGCAGAATATTTAGGACGAGAAACTTTACCAATAAGGCAACAGAGGCTCAACAAGCATCTCCACAGACTTCTACGAATAGCAGAAATTTATAACATTACTGTAGCAGTCACAAATCAAGTAGTAGCTTCGCCTGACGCCTTCTTCGGACCAACTCAAAAACCTGCAGGCGGCCATATCTTGGCTCATCTCAGCACAAACAGAGTCTTCATAAGAAAAGGAAGAAGAGGCCTTCGGATCGCCAGACTCATAGATAGCCCTTACCTACCCGAAGCAGAATGTGTGTTTATTATTAGTGAAAAAGGTATTGAAGATGTAACTGAGTAAAATAGATACGTTCTAGTAAACTTTAAATAAAGGGAGAAGGGCAAGTTAGTTATGCCAAGAGAGTTTACATATAAAGGTTATACAATAGAGGAATTATTACAAATATCCATGGATGACTTCATTAAGGTACTACCTTCTAGACAGCGAAGGTCATTATTAAGAGGCCTTTCAACTGAACAGAAAAAGTTTATCGAAAAATTACGTAGCTCTAAGAGGAAGAAGGAAAAAGGAGGAAAATTAATGATCAAAACCCATTGTAGAGATGTAATAATTCTTCCAGAAATGGTAGGCACGACTATACTCCTTCATAGTGGAAATGAATTCGTCCCCGTCGATATAACTCCCAAAAAAATTGGTCATTATTTAGGAGAATTCGTCA
>CP070659.1:79197-82679 GCA_020355125.1 Candidatus Bathyarchaeota archaeon | reverse complement strand
CTTTACTATCTTTTATTTAGTTTTCTTTCCACACATTTATTGGCGTCTTTCTAGAATTCATGTTCGATCGTTACTCAATATCTGTTTAGATGCTGCCATATTTTGAGCATGAACAGTTCTTGAACGCTCTTATTTGGCTTCTCCTATCTGGTGCGTACTTGCACTCTATTCTTCTTTAGCAACCCATGTTTTTATGGCTTCTTCGACGGCTCTGGATAGGTCGCCCTTTTTGCCTCTGAATCGCTCGATGGTCTTGAATCGGAGCTTCTTTTCCAGTTCATCTGGAAGCGTTACACAAATTCGACCCATTTCAACCACTATCAATTTGTTAATTTGTTGAATTGTTATACGCGATTCATATGTGTCATGAGTGTTTTTTCCAACAAGTAGATTGCCTTGCTCTTTCTCGCCACTTCTTTTGCCTACGGCTATGTGCTGTTTTTGTTGGTGTTGTCATTTCCCACTCACCTTAAACGCGCTTATTTACTTATTATATTATACGCTTAACTACTTATAAGCTTATTAGTTTAAGTGTTTAAGAGCTTAAGATGTAGTGTGGAAACGTAAAGAAACAAATAAGCCAACACTAGCTGGCTAAATCCTAACGCTAACCGGGCAAAACAGTACGCGCGCGATACAGTAAGTACGCACGCTATGCTAGAGTTTAAAAAAAATATGTGAAACTGTTTACTCAAAATAGTCTACGATAATTAAAATCGCCTATGCTTTCGGTAGCAGTCTCTACAATAAACTGATCGTCCCTCGGCGGGTACAAAGCGCGCGCGCACCGGGAACGTGAGACACATACAGATCGATATCAAAATCCATCAGCGGTCACGAATCGTTCTCGCACACGAACGTTCACTCGTTTTGTCCGCAAATTTCTTGGCTTCCTGAAGAAAATGAATAATCGACATATTACGCATTCCCCATAATACTAATTCACTGGATTATTTATTAGTGCGTCTGCTCATCTATCAGATCCCTATTTTGTACGCGCGAGCGGAATGGCATCCACCTATAGAAATAAATAGCGTGTGCGCGGGTATGTAATCAATATTCCAGTGGTATCAATCATGGAAGTAACATTGACATTATTCGAGCCTCGGACACCATCCATCGAGGAACAGCATCAAGAGATGACGCTCCGCCTCGAACAAGTAAACCCCACCAAAATCAAGACCACGCAATGATGTCCTATGCTTACTAACAAACTCATCGTCGTGTTAACTGTTGTCTTCATCACGTTACTCTCGCTCTTCCCATCGGACAGTCGTGGACCCGCATCCATTTCACGGCTACACGACGCTGACTACTATGTTGGCGTCGGCATGAGTCCATGGAGCCTCAACGACAAGTCTGCCGATGAATGGATACAGGTTGCGCACTACCTCGCATCCCAATGCGACACCAATGGCACCATCGCGCCGCTCCTCGGCATCAGCATCGGAGGCATGCAGAAGGACGGATCCTGTCACCTCTTCACTACCCGTCAATCACAGGATCCCAGTGACCCCTATATCAAGTATGGCACCGACTACCTCACTCCCATTCTCAAGCAGGCGGATACAGAGGGCGTCGCTATCTTTCTCGGCGTCGAATCGGGACGTGCACGGGTCAGTAACCTGCTCACGATCCTTGAGACACGGACGCGGAACCATCCATGTGTCATTGGCTTCATGGTAGACATGGAATGGGTGCTAGAAGTCTCTAAAGATAAACGGGAATCCTTGATCGACGACTGGTATCGACAGGTACGGGACTACGGCAACTATCAGCTGTACCTCGTCAGCTGGGTCACATCACGCATCGACCGATACGATGAACCCCACATCGTCTACCTCTACGATGGACAGGACTTCATCGGATACAGCCACATGGAACGCTACATCATGGATTGGGGAGACAGCTTCCATCCAGCAAAGGTCGGCGTCTACTACGGGTACAACAGTGACTGGGACTGGCAACAAGGATACACGGTCAAATCCCTGCAGGCGCTAATCCTGTCCGTGCCAAACGCACGATACGTCCTCTATTGGACCGAAACAATCGACGAGAGGAACCTATAACATCAGTATCACTTCTTCAGTAGATTGTAACACATACCACGTTGTGAACACCTATTATCCCCATTGTGGATTCTCGCGCGCAGTATTAATCATGGAGCGCGTGCTAAGCGGCAGCTAGCTAGCGCATTTCTTCTACCATTCCTTTTGTGCAATCTACCTGTCTTTATACAAACGTAGAAAAGGTTATAGGCGTAGTACCTGTCAATTAGTCGATATGAATAAATGCGGGGGAGGTGACAAGTATTGGGAAAAATGAAAATGGAATTTCTATCACGAAATGATATTGAGCGGATTCACGCGGCATCCATTAAGGTATTAGAGACGATCGGCGCCCAGTTCCTCAACGACAAGGCATTAGACTACTTAGAGAAGTATGGCTGCACCATCGACCGGAAGCGCATGATCGCCACGTTTCCCGAAGCCGTCGTCAACGAATTCATGAAGAAGGCGAAACCCGAGAGACCACGGGTGAACCGGAGCTTCAAACCCGTTCCGAAGCGGGAGGTTTATTTCCGCACGTTTGGTCAGGGAACATATATGACCGATCGAAACGGCATCGCTCGCCCATCCACCTATAAGGATCAGGAAAAAGTGCTTATTGTGGGCAACGCCTTACCTGCCGTCGATGGACCTACAGCTGCAGTCGCGGCAAGGGATGTCCCTCCATGGAAAAGCCGCTTCCAAGCAACAGTGCGTAATTGGAATATTCTCAGCAATCCGAATAAAGCAATTGGTGGACGTGCAGGAGACACGGATGAGAAGATGAAGGTTTCGATTGAAATGTGTTCTATTCTCGCGGGGGGAGAAAAAAAGCTAAGGAGGACGCCTATTATTAGTGGCGGCGTCTGTCCGACAAGCCCTCTGGTGTGGCCTGGGCATGGTCTCGACTTGATGATGCAGTCTGCTAAAAACGGCTTTAACACTAACACTATTGGGATGGCGACGTCTGGCTCGATGGCACCCATGTCATTGGCTGGGACCATGGTTGTTCACAACGCAGAAATGCTGAGTTTCGCAGTCTTCTGTCAAATGGTAGGATATAACGCGGGCTTTAAAGGAATAGCAGCACGTATGGGCTGTTCTTCCTCGATCCTCGATGTGCGGAAAGGCTATTACCCCGTTGGGAACCCGGAGATGGCGCTGCTCAACGCCGCCGCGGCCGAGCTGGCACAATACTATAAGTGTCCGAACACCTCGGCGGGTGCCTAGACAGATGCCAAGGTCTTCGACGCCCAAGCCGCCCTCGAAAGCATGAGCACACTCATGCTTGCAGCTGGTGTCACCCATGGCAACAATATCTATGGATTAGGAATGCTGGAGAGCGGTATGGCGGTGAGCTTGGAGAAGTACGTGCTCGACGACGAGATCGCGCAGACGGTCCGCGAAAGTATGAAGGGCATCCCTGTAAACGAT
>CP070659.1:76115-79097 GCA_020355125.1 Candidatus Bathyarchaeota archaeon | reverse complement strand
CTATATTGAGCAAGATTACTCATTCTTAATTGAATACGCTCGTTGTTTAGGCATTGCAACTGCTAAAGTTGAAGATCGTACATTGATGGGCGCCTTTGCCTCTCTGCTTAACGCTTCTCTCACAATTGAGATGAAGATGTTAAATGATCTAGTTAAAAAACTCGGTATTGTCGAAGAATTAGACTCTGTTGAGATGGCTCCAACCAATTTTGCTTATACTCGGCATTTATTGTATGTCGCCTATTCAGGGACAGTTGCAGAAATAATAACTGCAATGCTACCATGTATGTGGACATACCAAAAGATCGGGAAAAAACTATGTAGAAAGACGGGGCTTAGGAAAAACGTTATTTTTTCTGAGTGGCTCGAAACCTACACTTCTGAGAGTTACCTTGACCTAGTTACCTGGTATAAAAATTTAGTTGATCGTTTCACCTTGGAATCGACGTTTACACTGAGAAATAAAATGATTTCAAATTTTATTCTGAGTAGCCGTTATGAATACCTTTTTTGGGATATGGCATACAAGAAGGAAACATGGCCCCTCTAAACAACATGGTCTTACATGAAGCACGTTTAAGCAATAGCCATTCTAAGAGTAATATAGGAGCTCTAGAACAATTAAAATGGTCAATGTAAGTGCATGATATTTAGCTCTTTTAGGGTGCTAATGCTATTGAAGAGAAACGATCTTAGGGAAGCATTGAAGAATAAACTATCACCTAACGAGCTTCTTCTGATGCCTAGGTCTTTTGACATAATTGGTTCAAGGCAAAAGGCAATAGCTATAATCGAGATTCCCGATCCACTAAAACCGCATGAAAAAATCATAGCTAAAGCTCTAATGCAGATTCATAAGAATATAACCTCGGTCCTTAGGAAGCATTCTAAGAGAAATGGGATTTACAGACTTAGGCAATATGAGTTAATATTTGGGGATGATGACACTGAGATTCTCCATAAAGAATATAATTGCTACTTCAAACTTGATCCCCAAAAGGTTTACTTCTCATCTCGAGAGGGAACCGATAGGCTGAAGATAGCTGCTCAGGTAATGCCTGGGGAGGTCATTTTAGTAATGTTTAGCGGAATAGGACCGCTCCCAATCCTTATTGCCAAGAAACAGCCCAACGTGAAGAGAATCTATGCCATTGAGTTGAATCCTATAGCGCATCATTATTGCCTAGAAAACGTTCGGATTAACAAATTGGCGGAAAAAATAGTACCTATCCAAGGCGATGTCAGAGAAGTATGTCCGAAACTTGACTTAAAATTCGATCGAATTCTAATGCCTCTGCCTAAAGGAGCACACGAATTCTTGGACGTTGCAATTAAATGTGCCAGAAATGAGGGAATCATTCATTTCTATCATTGGGCTTTGGAATCGGATCTCTACTCTGAAGCAGAGGAATCAGTGTTAAAGATAGCTACTAAACTGGGGAGAACAATCGATATTCAAAGTATGGTGAGAGTCTTACCCTTCGCACCTCGAAAATGGAAGGTTCGTTTAGATGTAAAAATCCATTAGAAGGCAACCCGCGCTACCACACATGCTCTCGATTATCTCTATGAGAAATTTTCACAATTATATGGATTTTCATGATTGTCTTTTACCAAGATTCCCACATAACGAAGCTAGTATTCAGGTTTAAATGTAAAAACCTAATTTCTAATTACAAAGGCCATGCCTTGCTCTCTCGCTTTTAAGCAAAATTGATCTAATGGATGCTAATGGGGGTAAGGGAAACGACAAGATAACTTACGATTATCGCGAATACAATGTGGTAATGTGATTAATATAATTTACTAAAAATATAAATATCTATTCATTTCTATCAACGAATATGCAGTTCAATCTGAAGAAGTCTTCAACACTAGCTGGCGTAGCAATACTCAGCGCCTTAGTTGTTGTTTTGGATTATACGATGAAATTTTCGGGCTTTAAAATTCCCTTTCCTTGGTATCCTGTTCTTAAATTTGACTTCACAGGCATACCTATAGTCTTATCAATTCTTCTATATGGCTTGACACCCAGTGCTACTACATCTTTAGTGGCTTTTCTCGCCATTCTTATCCGATCAGGTGATATTGTAGGCTCCTCAATGAAGGCTATTGCAGAGTTCTCTACGATCGTAGGTATCTTTATGGGTTTAAGATTTAAAGGAAAAATTGGTAAGGCAATGTCGTTTGTACTCGGCATCGCTTTAAGATGCATTACAATGAGTATCGGATATAATATAATCATCCTTCCATTGATTTATGGCATGACATATGAAGTTTCGATTTCAATAATACCTCTGATACTTGTGTTTAATGCTATGCAAGGAGCCTTGAGCATACTTGTAGGATACCTTATTTATGAGCCACTCATACTTGGAGTGCCATCTCTACAGAAATCCTAACAAACATGTTGAAAAAGTATTTTGCGACCGCGCGCGCTCTCCAGGTGAATACAGCGATGGTTGTTTTTTGATTCATTTCAAAACGCGTGCTTTAACCTTTTCAGCTACCTTTTTTCCTAAGTTACGGCATTCTTCTAATCCCTTTTCGTTTGGTTTATTCTTGATCCGTAGTGATGGTTGTATTACGTTCATTTCAAATTGCTTCTCCATGATTTCTAAAATCATGTTTGGTGCCTCGCCACTCCAGCCATACGATCCAAACGTAGCTCCTATCTTGTCTTTTAAACTAACTCCTTTGCTAGCAGTGTCCTCAAATAGCGTTTTGATGCTTCTTGTCATATCGTGATGATACGTTGGCATACCAACGATTAAAGCATCAGCTTCTCCTAAGTCCACAGGCGTCGCTTCAAAATCGATCTTCAATTTTGAATCTATTTCTTGAACCTCTTTGGCGCCTTCAAAGACCGCTCTTGCCATTAGTTCTGTATTCCCAGTCCTACTGTAATACAAAATTAACAATTTTGACATTTCTTAACACACTATTTTATTATACAATATTGATTTAAGCGCTTTTATTTAT
>CP070659.1:64176-76015 GCA_020355125.1 Candidatus Bathyarchaeota archaeon | reverse complement strand
TTTAGCCAATCTCATCGAGTAAAAAGATAAACTCGGTAAGTGCGCAGGTCATTGAAAAACTGCTACATAGTTAACGAAACATAAGTTCCAATCTTCAAAGTATTTCCAACTATACAATATTTCTCAGCGCGTTTACTTAACCTCTGAACCCTCTGAGGATCGGTTCCTTCAAAATGAGCTTGTACAGAAATATTGATTTGCGCCAATCTAGGCGAATCCTTACTTTCCCTAAGCCCAGAAATATTTAGTTGCAGATCCTTAACGAGGATTCTCATCTTCTAGCGCGCGCGCCATGCTACTTATGAAGCAGCCGCCGAGAGAAGGTAGAAGTAATTCAGTTGGCTGAAGTCCAGTATCCTCACCTCCACTCTCCATTGACTTGTCCATCAGAACAACGAAGCCCCTAATTCTAGCTATAGATCGCATATTACCGAGCCATGCAAGATCGATATCAAGAGAGTCTTTCATAATGGAATGTCACGATAACTGAATTCTTGTTTCTGTCTTGTAAAGATATTCTTCTAATGTGAATTCGATATGATTCGGATTTTAATGACATGAGTGATATGGAAATGCTCTTTTATCTTGGAGCTTGTTTTTCCTCTTTAGCGAATAATATCATGGCAACAATAACTAAGAAAATGAAAACGGCTGGAATTTTTAAAATATCATACGTATTGAGGAGAGGGGCTAAGGCTCCTACAAAGATTGAGCCAAAAAATCTTCCAATACCGAACGTTGTAACATACATAGAGAGAGCTAAATCTTTGTCCGCGACTTGCACATTCTCAATAAGGAACGTTGTGCCCGATACTGCTCTCATCCCCCATCCGAGTCCGAAAAGAATCATCCCTACCACAAGGAAGAGATAATTACTTGTCAGCGAAATCGAGAGAAAGGCTAGAGTGTGAAAGATATAAGCTATGATCAAAGGGCGTTTCCTACTGCCAATGATATCCATGATTTTTCCTATGGGCGTTCGAATGAGCGCATTGGCTCCTCCTCTAGCTGTGAAGAGGAGCGCGATTAATGAAGGAGCGAAGAGTAGGCTCTCCTTCGCATGGATGGAGAATAAGGCATCGAAAATTCCCTGGGGGATTGACATGAAAACTCCTGCGAAAACGAGGACTTTCACGTTTGTTGAATTAAACATTCGTCTAAGAGAACCGATGACAGAGCCTTTTCTGGTTTCTGATTCTGTAGATTGAAAAGTGAAGGACACATTCTTTTTCCTCAATATTCTTGCTTGAAGGAATATTAATGTGCTGATAACCGGAAATACTAGAGTGATCATTATGATAGATCTATACGTTATGAAATCGGTTAGAAAGCTGCATAGAAGCGGAGCAAAAAACATGGCTAATCCAAAGGCTGTGAAGTATCGCCCCATCATTTCACCTTTTTTCTCACCATAGGCCAACTCTGAAGCCAAAGCCGTTGCTGATGACCAATACGCAGCAAATGGGATTGCTCGAAAAATGAGTACAGGATAGAACCAGATAGGTGAAGGAACGAGATATAATGATATTATGGAGAGCGGTTGAGTAATTAGGGCGAACAAGATTACTGTTTTTCTACCATACTTCTTTGATGCTAGTCCGAAGGGAATCCTCGAAGCTGTGCTAATAAGAGAGGAGAGCGCCAACATGAAACCTACTTCAAGGAGTGTGGCTCCTACTTCACGCATATATAAGGTAAGAATAGGTTGGATTAGGAGGTTTCCCATCACAAAGAAGAACGAAACGACAGTGAGAGCAGTAAACCCTTGTACGAAGCCAGATTTCACCGTCTTCTAATCTCCTACAACACACACGTTCCTATGGTAGTTAATTTTCGTGAAAACATAAAACTACCGTTTAGTTGTAACGCAGTAAACAATTGTTAAGATCATGTGGGCTCTTTCATATTTGCTAATGCCCTTTTAAACATTAGGTGGAGACTTTCCTACGTCTATTGTTGAGGGAGCTTTTATTGGTTGAAGAAATCGATAATTGTACCAGCATTGACCTTCGTAACTTCGATTAAATCATTTACAGATATGTGTTCATCTGCTCGTGCTATGTTGTAACCCACTGGTCCATATTCAGCTGATGGAACGTTCTTGGCTCTAAAAAATCTACAATCAGAGGCTCCTGATCCAAAACTGATTAAAGGGTTTTTTCCTGTTACTTCCCTTGCATTTTCACATAGTAATTTCACTATTTTTGTCTTTGTCGAAGAATAATTTGCTGGAAACATCATTTTCGGATCCTTGATGTAATCATAGGTGATTGGCGGTTCTATTTTTTTTAATTCTTGTTCCATATGCGTGATAATTTCCTTCCAATCGATTCCTAACGGTATTCTTATGCCCACATCTGCTTCACAAGTACCAGGCACTATATTGACTTTAGAGCCCCCTTTTATCACACCTATGTTTACAGTAACGTGTTTAAGCACATGGCTCATAGGCGTAGATGCTCCTGCTCGGGCACGACGTGCATCGAACCCCTTCATTCCCTCTTCAATCAACTTTTGTGTTTCTTCAGTAAACCGCCCTCCTATATTGCTTAATTTTTCTACAGACGGCAGAACTTTAATCATTTTCATGATGGCGTTGTCGCCCGCGTATCCTGCAAAGCTTCCATGAGCTGGCTTGCCGATAGACTTAAGCCTAAAATAGCCAGATCCTTTTTCGCCAACGGTTATAGTTAGGCCAGAAGGCTCGCTGTTAAGGCAAGCGTCTCCGAGTAGATCGGGTATATTGTCTAAAAGCCAGCTAGTTCCCCATTTGCCACCCGTTTCCTCGTCTGATACTAAGGTTATTGTAAGCTTGCCAAGGCTATCTAAGCACATTTCATTTACTAAACAGAAACTAAAAAGTAGGCTTGTTACCCCTCCCTTCATGTCGCCAGCGCCCCGCCCATATATCTTCCCATCTCTGACTTGGCCAGAATATGGATCATCACTCCACTGTTCTCCTACCTCTGCGGGAAATTGATCGATATGCCCGTTGAGAATGAGGTGTGGGCTGTCTTTCGATCCTTCAATTGTGGCGACGATGTTGGGATTGTCGCTCTTAGGTTTGTAGATGTTAGTTTCGATTTTCTGGTCTTCAAGGTAGCTTTTAAGATATGTAGCTAATTGAGTTGTGTTTCCAGGTGGATTATCGCTAGGTATTTTAATGATATTGCTACATAGTTTGACAACATCGTCTTTTCTCTTTTCGATACAGTCCCAGATTGTTTTTTTCAACGCTAGAGTTGTAGTATCCATACTATGGGTAGTGTTGATTATTTTTATAAATCTACGCACAGACTCTGCAGTCTATTTTGTATTAGATTTTTGGATTAGCGCGCGCGCTTGAACAATAAATCAATAGAAACTGTATGAGGAAAGCATTAATGACGCGGAATAAACTGTAGGTGATTGCCGTTTAAACGATGAGAAAGGCATGTGCTTTTTTGTATATTATTGAGGTAAACATACGGAGTGCGCTCTAGTTGGCTGTACAGCCATTATCTTTCAAAAACTATAAATAGGTATAACGCTGTTATATATTGTATGGGGTATGGAAGGAGATGAAATATACGTATGATTAAGAAAATATTGGTTCCCTATGATGGTTCAAAACATTCAGATAAGGTCTTAGAATATGCTCTCAATTTAGCCGATAAATGGGATGCTGCCCTCGAAATTTTAACGGTTGTTCCAGAAGAATCTTATGTATATGCGTATAGAACAGGCATCGATTGTAGCATATGTAAAGCAAAAAAGGAGTTAGTACACAAATACCAGCATACATTCAACGTTGAACGTGAAGATATTCTTTCGTCTGCGTTCAAAATGGCAAACGAAAAGTATCCCGATTTAGACGTCACATCGAAGTTGCTAGTTGGACGACCATCGGACAAAATCGTGGAAGAATGTAAAAAAGGAAACTTTGACCTCATCGTTATGGGAAATCGAGGACTGGGAAGAGTAAAGGGCTTCCTATTGGGAAGCGTGAGCCAAAGAGTTTCTAATGACGCAGAATGTCCAGTGCTGATCGTGAAATAACAAAAAAGTAAGAGTCTAAACGTCTAATAGTACTGACAGCAAGCGATTGCTACTTCAAGTAGTCAACAATTTCGCCTTCTTGTGTGATGCGGTAAACAATTTTCCCTTTTTTGATCTCTTTCTCTATACAAAAGCCATACTCTAACAGGTTCAAATGCCAATTTAATATATCTGGATCTAATCCTGTGCTCGCTTGAAGGTTTTTAATACATACGTTGCCATTTCTAATACTTCGAAGGATTTTTCTCCTTATTGAATAGTTAATAGCTCTTAAATATTGTATGTGATACTGCCTCGTTTCCTCAATTGATTTGCCTATTGTTTTTGAATCCTTCTGTGACAACGCACACCAACCTATGAATCGATTAAGTGCCTATTTTAAGGTTTGTCGTTAGATTGATTTATTCTTGCTTTATAAGAAATATCCGCGCTTTTTCTTGGTAATCGTGTATTTTCATTCGTTCTTTTAATACGATTTTTTTTTCTCTCTCTCTCTCTCTCTCTCTCTCTATACTGTGAAATCAAGATTTTTATTTCTTCCATTTTCAGATGTGGAGCCAAAATAATTTAGAGCCCGAGAAATCAATATTTTCATTCGCGAAAGTTTGATAGTGCGCGAGGTAAATGGTTATTTTATTATTCCCCGATTACGTAATCGTTGAAGTTCCCATGTTTCAAAGTCAACTGGAGGATTAACAATTTCATCTTCCGGTTTTATTCGAAGTCGTGCTGCGCGTGTCGGGCATCCCGTATTACATAGACCGCAACCAATGCATCGTCTACGATTCACAACCGCAATTTCGTCTTTTATAGAGATGGCATTAACCTGGCATCGATCTTTACATATACCACATCCAGTACATTCATCAGTATTGATCTCAGAGTAATAATTGCTATGGGCGACTGAGTTCTCTATACCAAAATCTGTTACTCCACGAAGTATATTACAACAACAGCTACAACAGTTACAGATATAGCTAAGTCCCTCCATAACGTTGCTTACTGTATGAACTAGGCCGGTTTCATCAGCTTTATCAAGTAGCGCGAGGGCATCCTTTTTCGAAATATCTCCTGGGCGAGGAGGACGTTTACGTGAAGAAAAGGTTAAGCAAACATCTAATGGAAACTTGCATCTGCGGCCAAGATGATCTTGTTGTACTCGGCAGATGCATTTTCGAACGCTAAAAATATTATTTGCTTTAATAATGTTCTTAACCTCATCATAAGGCAGGATCCACTCTGATTTCACAGCGCCTTGTGCTGGAAGAACCCGGTGAATCGCAGGTTGAGGCCTCATAATTCCTTCTGCACCACCTTCAAAGAGATATTCCTCTACCAAGTGAGCCAACTGGTGGTCCATATTTTCTAATTGTGCTTCGTAAAAACCTATTATAAAAGGAGCCAGTCGATACCGTGACTTACCATTTTGCACATTGTGCCGTATAAGACCCCGTTTTACCATCTCTGTGAGTTTAGACTTAACTCTATTGGCAGGTAATCTTAGCCTTTCAGCGATACTATCATATGATTCTTGTTTACGACTCAATTGACATGCAATAATCGCCTCGTCACGTGAAAATATCTTCTTGAGAATCGCTATTTCAACGCCTGACTCTGTCCGAGGAAATCCGTTCGGATGCGTGTCCAATGCATCAGCAAGTTTCTTATAAACTTCTTCGGTCATTTTTTTACGACGTTTATTTGTATACTAATATCCTAATAACGATTATGTCATGGATTGCTTTTTCTTGTTAAATGTGCCAGTGATTAGAGCGCGTACTTTCCTCCTGCTGGTTCTCTCAGTTCTTCAGTCCTTTCGTAAGCATTATGGCGAAATTTAATGGAGACGATCTTATGAACTAGCGAGCAATAAACAGTAGTTTTATTTTATATATGATTCACATATTTAGTTACTGCGAAATTCAAAGGAGGTGAAACATAGTGGGAAAAATGCGTTTACAGATTCTAGCGCGCGATGATATCCAGCGTATTCACGGAGCTTCGATTAAAGTATTAGAAACAATTGGCGCCCAATTCCTCAACGATAAGGCTTTAGATTACCTAGAAAAATATGGTTGTGGAGTAGATAGAAAAACAAAGATAGCGAAAATTCCGGAGACAGTTGTCAACGAATTTATGAAGAAAGCTAAACCCGAGATTCCATACGTTAATCGAGATTTTAAACCGATTCCGAAGCGAGAAGTCTACTTCCAAACCTTTGGCGAAGGGACATACATGACTGATCGAGAAGGAGTGGCTCATCCATCCACCTCAAAAGATCAAGAAAAGGTATTGATCGTTGGCAATGCTTTACCTGCTGTCGACGTTCCAACAAGCGCGGTTTGTGCGAGGGATATACCTCCATGGCAATCAAATTTCAAAGCTAGAGTTCGCAACTGGAACATAGTCAGTAATCCTAACAAAGCAATTGGAGGAACAATTGGAGATACTGATGAAAAGATGCAAGTCGCAATCGAACTATGCTCCATTCTGGCAGGAAGTAAAGAAAAACTGTTGAAGACTCCAATCATAAGTGGTGGGGTATGTCCCACGAGTCCTTTAGTGTGGCCCGGCCATGGTCTTGACTTAATGATGCAAGCTGCTAAAAATGGCATGACCACATGGACGATTAATATGGCCGTATCAGGATCTACTGCACCAATGTCCTTAGCTGGCACCATGGTTATCCACAACGCAGAGATGCTCAGCTTCGAAACTTTCTCACAGCTTGTCGCCTACGATGAAGGATGGAACGGGATTCCTGGATCGATGGGATGCTCTGCAACAACGATGGATGTACGGAAGGGCTATTGTCCAGTGGGTAATCCGGAGATGGCGTTGCTCAACGCCGCCGCAGCGGAGTTGGCGCAGTACTACCGGTGTCCGAATGTGTCGGCGGGTGCCTAGACAGATGCCAAGGTCTTCGACGCCCAATCTGGCCTAGAAGCCATAAATACCTTACTTCTGAGCGCCGGTGTCACTCATGGTAATGCAATCTATGGGTTAGGAATGCTGGAGAGCGGAATGTCTATCAGCTTAGAGCAGTATGTCCTCGATGATGAGATCGCCCAGACAGTCCGGGAGAGCATGAAAGGCATCCCTGTAAATGAAGAAACCTTAGATCTGGATACGATTCTCAAAGTCGGCGTCGCTGGTAATTATCTTAGCGAACCATCAACTTTGCGGAATTTGAATGTATTCTGGCTACCAGAGTTGTTGGATCGGGATTGGCGGAAGGAGTGGGAGACCAAAGGCTGGAAGAACATCTTCAAGATCTGTTGTGAACGGGTGGACGAGATTTTGGCCACGTATGAGCCACAACCACTAGACAAGGATATTAACGATGAACTCATGAAAGTTGCAGAAGAAGCAGACAAAAAATTCAGCCGGGAGGATATTGCTACACGACTTAGTACTGATACCTTAACAACCAACGTATACTAAAGCAAACAAGTATAGTGTTGGGGTCCCTTGGGATAAGGCTAATGCAAGCTTGATGATCTGTCTAAAAAGGATGGAAAGATCATCCGCAAGACATGTGAGAGCAATCCCTTACCTGAGTCAGTAACTTATTTATTCATCTAGCTAGCTAGGGGAGGATTAAAGATTTAAAAATCCAATCATCCTTCCTCTGAGCCTTTGAAGCGATCATCTTTCTAGAGCTTGCCCAATGTATGTCTGTAGAGCGTAAATATAAGTGACCTGCAAGATAGTAAGCAACCTATAAACTGTGCATCCTATATTGCGACTTTTGTGCATTTTTAATAGTTCATTTCGGGATGGCGTTGGTGGAAATCTGTACTGTCTTGATAGGCTTTAACAACTCTCAGTAAATCTGCTTCTCCATAGAGTTTACCTATAAACGTGATACTGCTACAGGGTTTTCCATCCGTTGAAAATCCATTTGGAACCACTACTGCTGGATGCCCAGTGAGATTGGTTAAAATAAGATTATATCCCATTGAAGGCGCTATATACACATCAATGTTATCAAATACTGTAGCCATAGCTTTCATAATAAGCGTTCGAATCCTGTTAGCTTGAATATATTCTACGGCAGGGATAAGACGTGCCGCGCGGAAAAGGTTTGGCCACGCTTCTTCATCTTGTTTTACTAGGAGATCATCCTTGTTACTTCGAGTAAGCTCATCAAAGGAAGCTGCAGCTTCGGTTAATTCGATAATCCATTCAATTGATTTAATTGGAAAACTCGGCAGTGTAATAGGAGTTAAGTTAAAACCGAGAGATTGTAGAACTGATAACGTTTGAATACCATACTCTCCCACATCTTGCTCTACATCATAAAAATAGCTGCTATCGTTAATATTCTGAGTATTAGTCGCCTTAACCGCGTTTTTCACATATCCCAAACGTAATTCTCGTATGCTTTTACTTGGATTCCAGGTGAAAGGATAGTCTACAAGTGTTGCAGCATCGTTCTCGTCTGGGCCATAGATAGCATTGAAGACAATGGCGCAATCTTCGACAGATCTACATATGGGGCCAATTTTGTCCAAGCTCCAACTTAATGGCATTGCTCCATATCGACTAACTCGACCAAAAGTTGGACGAAACCCAGTTACACCACAGCGAGTACATGGCGCGATAATTGAGCCATACGTCTCCGTTCCAATAGCAAAAGCTACTAATCCTGCAGCTACCGATGCAGCTGAACCTGCGGAAGACCCCCTCGATCCTTCTTCTATATTCCATGGATTTTTCGTTTGCCCATCAAACCAGACGTCACCATATGCTAGGGCACCTAAACTCAATTTTGCTACAAGGACCGCACCCGCTGCTTCTAGCCTATCTAAGACTGTACCGTTTGTATCGATAATTTGATCCTTAAAGGGGGAAGCCCCCCACGTGGTTCGTGTGCCACGTGTTGCTAGAATATCTTTAACCCCCCAGGGAATACCATGTAAGGGACCTCGATAATGGCCAGAAGCGATATCTTCATCAGCCTTTTTAGCTTGGAGGATAGCTCTCTCTTCTGTAAGTGTAATCACACAGCGTAATATTGGATTATAACGCTTCAATCGATCGAGATACATTCTTGTTAACTGTGTCGACTCGATTTCCTGCGTCCTTATTAATTGAGAGAGATGTGTTACGGGATAGAACGCTACGTCCTCTAGGTTTGATGGGGCTGATATCCTTTGCATTTTACTTATTTTGAGTTTTCTATCACTGTTCACGCCCTCGTGAGAGTAGACTGTTTCAAAAGGAGCTGGATTAAACACAAGCGATGGCGGTACACAATGGCTTAGTTTCACGTTGCGGATATTGCTAATATCTGAGCGTTGTTGGTCCAGTTTTTTAAGCATCAGTTTCCGTTCAGCTTTTGTGAAGCTGAGGTCCATAATTTTTTCAAAGTTTTTAATTAAATTTGCAGTAATTAAGGGCTCCGGAATAACTTCTTTTCTATCCATAAAAATGCCATTAGTAGAATCACATTAATAAATAATCATTTGACTTTGAGCCCCTCGTGAATAAATGATAGTAGATGTTTCAGGGCCGATTTGGCTACATCGAGTTCGCAATTCTTTCGATGACAAATGGGTTGAACTCGAACTTTTCAATTAATAGTTTTTTTGCAATCTCTGGGCTATGGGTTTCTAATAGATCTTTATAGATGTCTCTGGCTACTTCGTAGGATTCCCAGGGATATCGTACCCAACAGTTAGTTTCTTCCACGTAAAGACTAGGCTTATGTTTTGCCCATGGTTTGACATGTAGGGAGACGGTGCATAATCTTCTTGGATTTTTTGGGTGAATTTGGCTCTCTAGAACACCCCTAAAGGTAGTGCCCGTGTCTAACACGTCGTCTGCAATAAGTACGTCATAGGCTTTTAAATCTTTTAATGGCAAGGGTTGGTAAATGTCCAAAGAGTCATCCCTTTTTCCCGTCCTTTGATACAATTTAGCCCCAATTCCTCGGATATTATACATGCCCAGACGATCAGATAAAAGATGAGCCACCATCATTCCACCTCTAAATATGCCAATGATCAAATTAGGTGTATAGCATCTGGCTTTAATTCTATCAGCTAAATCATTAATAAGCACGGCGATTTCATTCCAGTCTAGGAGTAGATACCTAGTGCTATCAATTTTGACTTCTTTTCTCATAAAAAGTAATAACTTCCATCTTATGTTATTAATTCTTTAGTATTTGGATCTGCATTACCGTCCAAACTGGTAGCGATGGTCTCTATTAGTGCACGAACTTATTGCGGATTGAATGAAGACATAGGAAAAATCGTAAGTGCTAAAGGAGTAGTTCTTATATGATCAAATTGACCAATGATATTGCGAGGATATTTCATTGAATGATGTAAAGTTTGGTGTTACTCTAAATATTGCTTCCGACGATTATGACAAACTTGTACACGAAACAGTAGAATGCGAAAAGTTAGGGTATTATTCCGCATGGATATACGACCATTTTTTTAATGGTACCGCACCGCTTTTCGAATGTTGGACGCTTCTCTCTTTCCTGGCAGCCACGACGCGTACCTTGCGATTAGGCACCTTAGTTCTCTGCAATTCCTATCGTATCCCTTCGGTATTAGCCAAGATGGCAGCTACCTTCGACGTCCTGTCGAATGGACGATTAGAATTCGGGTTTGGAGCGGGATGGAAACAGGATGAATACTTAGCTTATGGCATTCCGTTTCCCAAAACGCCTATTCGAATTGCTCAGATGAAGGAGGCGGTCACCATCATCAAGAAAATGTGGACGGAAGACCATCCCGTCTTCCAAGGGAAGTACTACCACATTGACGACGCATTATGCAATCCAAAACCCGTCCAACAACCCCATCCTCCCATCTGGATCGGCGGCACCGGAGAACGGCTCCTCCTACGCGCCGTAGCGGAGCAGGCTGATGGATGGAACATCTATTGTAGAGATGCGGTGGGTTTAAAGGAATGTGCACATAAACTTGCTGTTCTCAAGAAGCACTGCTATGCGATTGGTAGAGATCCTAATGAAATCGAAAAATCTTGGTATGGAGATCTTGTTATCGCAAGAACCACGAATCAGGTACAAGAGAAATTAGAAAACTTAACATCCGCTTCTTGGTCTTATGTCCTAGCTGAAGACGGTACTTGGAAAACACAAAGAATTCCAACAGAAGAATACGTGAGACAAAATATTGTAGGTACCCCTGAAGAATGTGTTGAAAAACTTCATCAATTTGTTGAACTGGGCTTTACCTATTTCATACTAGGTCAGATATCGTTCAGAAAAGAGGAAAAGGAACTTTTCGTCGATGAAGTTATACCTAACATATAATGCCAAGTTCCTAATCATTAATCGCGCGCTAGAGATAAAGATAAGAATTAGGTGCAAAAAAGTGAGTAACATATTGCACAGTATCCATGGTCATTCAAGGAAGTTATCTAACTGGAAGCGCTCGCGCTAATAGCCTTCATTTGCCTCAGGAATAAATTCATTCACCATACTAGTGATGCTATGCTTCAAGAATTCCTCAAAAGTTATAGGTTCATCTGATAATCTTGAATTCATGTTATACATTTCTATAAAAAATTCATAAACCCATTCAGGCAAGTCAATGGTAACTGCAACCATTCTATCTCCTCTTGATGCACTATTTATTTTTATTTTTTTACAATTACATATTTAAAGAATTCAATTCTTACAAAGTTTGTATGATCGCTCTAAAGTCAGCCGTTCGTGCGTCCTGATAATATAGTTTCTACATCGTAGGGTATTGAGTTTTAAAGAGTTCGTCAGCATGAATATGGACTTTAGTGTTTAGAATCAGTATTGATA
>CP070659.1:45648-64076 GCA_020355125.1 Candidatus Bathyarchaeota archaeon | reverse complement strand
AATATCGCTTGACGCCAACCAATCGCGAGGGAAATTGTCGATAATATAATGGGACTTATGATGTTACCAATATATCCAAGACCATAAAAAATTGAGAGTGCTCCAGCAATTTTGCTTTTTTGAAATTTGCTAGCTATTATCGATGTACCAATAGGATGCGGAGCCGCTTGTCCACTTCCACTTACTACATTTCCACTAGTAATTTCTATAAATCTTTGAGACCTGCCCATTATTAAACAGCCAATTGACGTTAGTATATTTCCAAAGCCAAGTAAAAATCGTCTAGAAAAATATCGACTGAGAATACTCCAAACGATTTGAAGAAAACCTGATATTATTCTTGTTGTGCCCGTCATAACGCCGAGTTGTATGTAATTTAATTTTAGGTCAAACATAATATCGGTATACAACACTGATAAACCAGCGTAAAAATGCTGTGCGAGGTGAGAAAACGTCAAAGTAGCGAGGACGCCTCTCTCCGGTTTTTCATTAGATTCTAGTTTCACTATAACGGCCCCAAGATACAAAGTGCCGAACGTTATTTGTATAGTATTCCTGTAAAGGACGATTTTGTGTTACTTATTTAGTTTATTTATTATAGATTTAAAAAATTGAGAATTGAATCTTTTAGTTTCGGGTACAATCATAAATTATACATGCGCGCGTTGTATTTGAGCTAACATACATTATTTGTAGCATTATATTTTCTTGCAATCGTCTTCTTTGCCTTTCTTAGAATCATTTTAGTATTTTCAAAACTCAACCGTTGTAATGCTTTTTCGTATCTAAGCCATTCATATCCTGTATGTTCAAACGATATTTTTACATTGATACCCTCTGTTTTAGCAATAAAGTATGTTACTTTTTTATGAATTGTTTCGCCAGCTTTCCTATAGAAATATTCGATATTTTCTTTAAAATTATCAATGATTTTGAAATTATTTAGGCCTGTCTCTTCTTTAGCTTCTCTAATTGCAGCTTTTATTTCTGTTTCACCAGATTCTATTATTCCTTTAGAAAATCCCCAGTGCCCCCATCCATAGCGAAGTAGAAGAAAATAGGCTTCACAATTATCCAGCCTATATATTATTAAACCTGCGGACTTTTCAATGATCATAGGAATCGTCCTGAAAGACATAGCATTATTGAAGTATAATAATTAAGAATAAATTTAAATTCTGTGCAAAACCTATAGCAATTTTAAATTACAAATAGAAATTCTTAAATGCTAAAATATTCGAGGAAAAAATTTAATATTTATTAGTTAAACAGTACCCGCTCGCCACATTATTTAACGAATAACGGGGCAACCATCATTTTTCCAAAGAATTTAAGTTCTATTTTTAATTATCCATTATTATGGAGAATTGAATCATGGCTACTGCAGTAATGAGTCAAGAACTACAAGCCGTTCGAATAAAAAAACGAGAACAGCCTCAAATATTTATAGCACATACTTTAATGTCTAAAAAACTATTAGAAAAAATTATAAGAATAATTAAAAATGAACACGTCACACCTTTCATTGCTAACCAAGAAACCAATGAAAAGAACCCTGTAGAACGGATTAGCCAAGCAATAAATAATTCAGAAGCTTTTTTTTCCGTCCTGACAAAAAATACTTTAAAAAGGCAATCCATTCGAGATTGGATATTTTTTGAAATAGGACTAGCAAAGGGGATTTGGAAAAAAACTTCCAAGTTTACTCATCGATATGAGATATTTGTATGGAAAGATATTCAAATAAAACTTCCTTATAATAACCCAATTAAGGTTATTGCTGATAGTAAATCAATTAACACACGTAGTAAAAAATCAACAGATATGATGTTGGAAGAAATGAAAGCAATTGCACGAAACATTTCGATTGTTCATAAAATTATCTAATCTTTACCCATCAAATTCTCATTTTTATCAGTCTAGCTTTAGGAAAATGTTTTTTTCCTTCCTCTTGTTATTATTTGCACAATCGATGAAAATAGGAGTCGAAACAGTATGGTACAGTATCGAGTTATTGTAGATCGAAATACATGCATAGGTTGCGGAGTAGCACCAAACATCTGTTCGCAGGTTTTTGAACTTGGGGACGATAATGGAAAAAATCGAGTTATTGACCAATATAGTGAAAAAACATCAGAAGATATTTCTATTGGAGTAATAGAAGAGAGCTTGTACAATTGTATTAAAGAAGCCAGTGACGCGTGCCCTGTTCAAGCTATTACCATTGAGGAATAATGTATGTTAAAGATAAATAAAACGCTTCAACATTTAGCATACAAAGATGGCGAACACGCTAGCTATTAGCACACGCAAGAAAAACCCGCACTACGTCTGACACTCTTTCTGGTTATGTTTTCGTAGTTCTTCCTCTTTATCGATGGTTTACCTAAAGATTGCATTCATGCATTTTTCTTCAAAAAGAATAACATTAAAGCGATGGCTTCAATTTCTGTGATGGCTACACTTACTCCAATTGTTGTCTATTATGGAACCCTTATCCCCACTTCCAATGTAACAGTATTTTTACAATAATTATCCGTAGCTCACCCATAATTATAGCGCGCGCGCTATCCTAATTAATGTACACATTAACGGCATTAGCTAAACGATGAAGATTATCTTTGCTCATAGTTTCCGTCTTTAAATACTCTAGAATTTGTTTATCGTTCATTCCTAAATTTCGAGCTTCGTTGACAGCATGTTGAAAAGCTTCAATTTCAGTAGGTCTATCAATATACTGGAAATTTCTGTCTCTTAATTCCTTTCCTTCCATGAATTGTTTCACATGAACAAGTTCGTGTATGATATCGAGGTAAATATCTATTAGATTTCCAGTGTTTAAATACTGTGCATTAATGCGGAGGTGTCCATCTTCGCTACTGACTCCCATATATCTTCCTCCACTAGTGAATTCGACTCTTAAGTCCTTAAGTATGTTCTCAGTTTGTTCACCAAATAGACTTTTCACTGCTTGTACTTGCTCAAAGCCTTTAAAATAATCCGTAAATGGATACGTTACGATTTTTACACCACGTATTATCTTGATTTTAAGCAGAGAATTCACAATGTTTTACTCCATTTAGCTTACTTCATAAACCAAGATATATTTCAAGATTACTTTAAAAACGATAACTGAGTTGGATCGGCAGATTTTAGTTACAGTAAGAAATTACATATGTTGTGGAAAATGTTGGATAGCGTAAATAAAGCTCGTGGATTTACTGTAAATCCTCAGTCGTTCTCTTGTAATAAGTCTTATCATATTTAGCAATAGAAAGATTTTAACTACACTTAACGATTTTATATTTTGGGGTGGTGTTTTTGATAGTTGAACTAATTATTGATGGTGAAAGAATCGAGTTAAACGAATTTGTTGAAAAAATATTAGGTGGTATGCTCTTGGGAGGAATATCCTCTCTTCGAGGAGTGAAAAGTGATTGGACTCAAATCAGTATTAAAATTAAAAAATAGATAGGGTGCATGAGTCACCAATTATGTTGAAGATTTTATTTTAATAGCTCCTTAAGTTTCGCAATTATACTAACAGCATTTAGTCCTTGTTCTGCTAAAAGTTCTTCAGGTTTGCCTGAATGAGGCGTTTTTCTCACTGCTAGAATGTGAGGTTTCAATCCCAAAGATGCTACAGCTTCACCCAATCCTCCTTCTGCGTAATGGTCTTCAACGGTAATTATGTGTCTTGTTTCATCATATGCTTTTCTTAAGGTTTCTTTATCTAGAGGCTTTACAGAGTAACAATCTATCACCCGGACATACACTCCTTCTTTCTTCAATTCATAGTAGGCTTTTAGAGCCTCGTGCAGTGTTATGCCTGCTGCTACAATCGTTCCTACATCAGATTTACATTGTTTTAAGATTTTTGAGCCCCCTATAATAAATTCCTCATTATTATCATAAATTACGGGAGTCTTAGGTCTCGTATTTCTCAGATATGAAATTCCCTCATAGTCTGCCATTAATTTTGTCAGTTTCTCAGCGCTCACCGCGTCGCTTGGATAAAGAACAATGCTGTTTATCAAAGAACGGAAAAGAGCTATATCTTCTAAACCCATTTGTGAGGGGCCATCTTCCCCTATTGAAACTCCAACATGTGAGCCTGCGATTTTCAAGTTAGCTCTAGAATAGGCCGCAATTCTTATTTGGTCAAATGCTCTAGTTAAAAAAGCTGCAAAAGAAGAGAAGAACACGTTAAACCCTTGTGTTTGAAGGCCAAGAGCGATGCTCGTCATATTCTGTTCTGCAATATAACATTGTAAACTCCGACCTGGGAATTTTTCAAAGAAATAAGTTGTATAAGTTGAGTTCATAACATCTCCATCTAATACAAACATATTGTTATCTATTTCACCAAGTTTAACTAGGGCTCTTCCATAGGCTACTCTAGTCGCTATCATTTCTCCCATTCGATAGTCTGTTTCAATCGTATAATCAAACAGGGGTTTCGCCAGCGGAACCGCAGCTTTTATTATATTTTTGGGTTGATAGTTTATTTCCCTTATTTTTGGAAGCAATTCTTTCTCTGCTATACAGAGTTCGTCGTCTGTTAATGCTACTCCATGTTTCCCATTAGCATTTTCTAAGAAACTAACTCCATAGCCTTTTACTGTTTTAGCAATTATGAAAGAAGGCCGGTTAGATTTTTTAGCCCAAGCAAACGCTTCTATGAGTTCACTAATATCATGGCCGTCACAGGTAAAGACAGCCCAATCAAAGGCCTTTATTCTCTGAGCATAAGCATCTGAATTCCACTGAAACATTGTAGGTCCACTTTGCCCTAGTCGATTCATATCCAAAATGGCAGTTATATTCGATAATCCTACTTTTCCGGCAAAATTAATTGCTTCCCAAACAGATCCTTCAGCCATTTCACCGTCGCCAAGGAGAACATAGACCCGCCGCGTTATATTACGAAGTTTTTTTGCATAAGCTATGCCTATGCCAATCGATAAGCCTTGGCCTAGGGAGCCTGTTGCCACTCTTATTCCTTTTACACTAGGTACAGGATGGCCCTCCAATTCCGATGAAAATTTTCTCAAAGTTAGCATTCTATCTTTAGGTATAGCTCCAACTTCGGCTAATGCAGCATAAAGAATAGGAGCGGCGTGCCCCTTCGATAATACAATTTCATCGTTATCAATATAATCCAAGTTCTTTGGATCCAAGCACATTTCATTAAAAAATAAGGTTGACATAATTTCCGCACATGAAAGGCATGTTGTAGGATGGCCAGATTTCGCTTTGGTTGTTGCTCTAATACAATGCAATCTCAAAACATCAGCTTTATTTTCTAAAAATGGAACCTTCAAAGTGTTTGCCTCAATTTTTAAACATACTAATCTTCTCATCTGCAGCTGTATTTACCATACTCACACACATCAACTTTGGAAACAGTTTCTACTCTTATTCCAGTTTAATGAATTAATTTTTATTTATTCTAGTTTTGAGGTTTTTAAGCCTTTTTCGTAAATACTTTTTTAAGAACAAATTAGAAGTTAAGATAATATTTGATACCTTTTGACACACTGGTTTAGAGCTAGCTAACTAATAGCAACGAATGGTTTAATTAATTCAATAAATTTTCAGGACAAAAATTCTATTAAACTACAGATTCAGTATTTTAATAGCATATATTTTAGAAACTAACTTTAGAGAGTAACTAGAGCACGTGCTAATGCGTGGTTTTGAAGTGCATTTTAACTCCATTAAAATCTCTTTTAAATGTCCCAAACTCATCTTTGACTTGCCTTAGCTGCTCAGACGATAAGACTAATCCTTCTTTACATACTCGATATTCTCCTATAAAACAACTTCCACATAATCCCACGGAACATCGAATTATTCGTTCTAAACATACTTGGATATGTGTACGCGATTCTTCCGCCAGATCAAAGACTCTTCTCATCATCAGTTCTGGTCCACATGTATAAATCATCTTAAAAGTTTCTTTTTTTAACAAACTGCTAACAACGTCTGTAGCTAATCCTTTTTGACCATAGCTTCCATCCTCCGTTGTAACAATTATTCGATGATATCTTTTATCAGAAAGAAGTTTTCGAATCCTATTTAGAAAGATAATTTCTTTGAGGCTTTTAAACCCCAAAACAGCAACTATTTTAGCTGATGTTTTTATCAATGTTTCAATTAGGGGAAATAACGAAGCTATGCCAGTTCCACCACTAACTAAAGCTACGTTGCCAGTATTTGGTTGAAACCAATTACCGAATGGCCCTCTTATGCCAATAATATCTCCTAATGTTTTTTTAAATAATTCTTCAGTAGCTTCCCCAACCTGTTCAACAGTTACTCCTGAAAGACTGAGTCTATTCCTGACTGAAATACTCATTGGGATCTCGTCTATACCTGGAATCCATATCATTACGTACTGACCAGGTTTAGCCAATTGGCAGAATTTATCTCGGAATAAGATGGTTTTTACGTTTAACGTCTCTTCTATAATGTCCTCTATATGTACATTTCTTCTGCGAATATTCTTGAACTTTTGAGACATATATAGCCGCTTCCACTCTTTACAATTCTAGGTATGAGATAAGCCCACTATTTCTTTGATATTATTGTATCCTTTTCTTTTAAGATAGCATTTGATACCCTTAATAATCTCTCCGAAGATGTTTACATCTTTATACGCTATAGCAGTGCCTATTTGAATTGCTGATGCACCAGCTAAAAAAAATTCTATTGCATCCTTCCAATCTGTTATGCCTCCACATCCGATAACAGGTATATTGACGCTTTGGGCTATTTCGTATACACATCTCAAAGCAATAGGTTTAATCGCTGGTCCTGATAAGCCACCATATTTATTAGCAAGAAGAGGGCGCCCTGATTCTACATCTATCGCCATAGCTTTCACAGTGTTGATTGCTACGATTCCATCGCTTCCCGCGTCTTCAGCAGCTCTAGCAATCGTTTTGATATCAGAAATATTAGGAGTCAACTTAGTGAAAACAGGAATGTTTATGTGTTTTTTCACTGTTTTCACGATTTTATCAATAATAGTGGGATTTGTACCAATTTCCATTCCTCCAAGTTTTACATGGGGGCATGATAAATTCAGCTCAACCGCATTCACTCCGGCGGTTTCAACAATTCTAGCCATTTTCGCGAATTCCAGTGGAGTATTTCCATATAAACTTACAATAATGACTAGTTCTCCTTCTGATATAGCAATTTTAGCTTCTTCAACATATTCATAGACGCCGGGATTTGGAATTCCCATGGCATTTAGAAAACCATAGCCAACATCGACAATTGTTGGATTCTTGTAGCCTAATCTGGGTTGAAAGCTAATAGATTTAGTTACAACAGCCCCCGCTCCAGCATTCCAGACTTTTCTTAAACTTAATCCCGTCATACCTAGAATCCCCGCGGCCAGCATCGTAGGATTTCTAAGGTTTAACCCAGCAATATGCATAGATATGTCGAATGGCATATTATTATTCCCTCGTTTAGAAAGCTTTATTCAAGATTGATAATAAAGATGTTTCCATCATTAAAATATAAGGAGACAATTGGTTGAAAGCTTCGATTGTCAAATCTCCTGTAGGTTTATTTGCCTTCAATGAAGAGAACAAGATGATTGACTATATACTTTTTTCTAGGGAAATCAAACAAGCCGTTGAAATACTGAAAAAGTTACTAAACGGAGATTATGTTGAACAATTGTGCATTATGCTTAAAAACCTTAAAAAGAACAATTATGATTTTTTTATTTTTGAGGATTTTAGAACAGCAAGATCGATACAAGAAAAATTGGGTATAGAATATTCGATAGAGAATCCAAGCCAGGCTGGAGAAACATTTCGAGCTAAAATGAATCAGATAGTTCTCGAAACTAAATGTTTTGAAGACATTAATGAGCTATATAATTATATTCATGAGATTTATATGGAGATGACAAAAATTACAATACAACAAGCCTTTAGCAGAAGAGACCTTCTCCTTTCACAAGCTATACTTGCCTTCGACGATATAGATAAAATAATAAACCTTTTTTGTAATAGATTAAGAGAATGGTATGGCTACTATTTTCCAGAGTTAGATAAATTTATTGAAAACAATAACATATATCTTAAAACCATCTCTTCCCATATCAAAAGAAACAACTATACGATTGAGAATGTAATGGCTATGGGGGTAAACCAAGACAAAGCGCTTCAGATATCAAGCTTAGCATCGAAATCCATGGGAACCGATATCAATAAAAAGGACCTTAATGAGATCCAAGTCTTCGCTAAAGAAGTATATAATTGATATAAACCTCATAAAAGGCTTGAGGAATATATTAACCAAGTTATGAAAGAAATAGCACCCAACATTCAAAATCTAGTTGGTACAACATTAGGAGCTCGCTTAATAGTTTTAGCTGGAGGCTTGGACAATTTAGCTAGGAAACCCGCTAGCACTATCCAAGTTTTAGGGGCTGAAAAAGCTTTGTTCCGATCAATTAGAACGGGAACAAAGCCGCCTAAGCATGGCATCATCTTTCAGCACAAAGCTGTTCATCAATCACCCCGATGGCAGAGAGGAAAAATAGCGCGTGTTTTGGCCAGTAAAATTGCTATTGCTGCTAGGTTTGATGCTTACAATGGCACATACAAAGGAAATAAATTGAAAGATGATTTTGAAAGGAGGTTACAGGAAATAAAAAGAAAGTATGAAAGACCTTTAAAGAAGCGAGAGAAGGCGCAATGAGCCACATAGTTAAAACTCATAAAAGACTCAAAGGAGTCTACTGGATCTCTTCAGAAGAAGGCATCTCCAAACTTGCAACCCTGAATCTTTCTCCTGGAAAAAAAGTATATGGAGAGAGACTAATTAGAATAAATGATAAAGAATTCCGAATCTGGGATCCCTATAAAAGTAAGCTTGCGGCAGCCATTCTAAGGAATGTACCAAATATTCCTATCCACCCAGGTAATCGAATTCTATACCTGGGCGCAGCTTCAGGAACCACTGTTAGCCACATATCAGATATAATCGGAGAAAGTGGTTGTATATACTGTGTTGAATCCTCTCCAAGACCCCTCAGAGAACTTCTAAGCAATGTTTGCGCCTTTAGAAAAAGGGTTTTCCCAATTTTTGCAGATGCACGTCTTCCTGAGAGATATCGTGTTCTGCTTGAAAAAGTTGATATGATATATTGTGATGTCGCTCAACCTGAACAGGCCAAAATATTATCTGATAACGCGAAAATTCATCTGAGACATGGTGGATCAGCTATGCTTGCTATTAAGGCCAGAAGCATAAACTCGACTCGAAAATTATCTGAAATATTTAAGGAAGAAGTTGAAAAATTAAAAGCAAATAATTTTTACATTAATACCGTAGTTTCTTTAAGGCCATATGATAAAGCAAATGCAATGGTTGTTTCAGAATATAAAGGATGATCATAATAGATAAACGAACTACGCCTTTTCATGCTTTTAAAAACAATCAAGCGAGAAGAGGATACTTAAAATAGTATATAAATCGATAAACTATGTTGTTTTAATGATGAATGAAGCAGAAAAACGGAATGTAATAGCCAAACTTTATGATACTTTAGTGAAGAAAGATGTTAACGCTTTTGCCTCTTATTTTATTAATGATGCGGCCCTTAGTTGGGGAATTTATAGATTTAATGGAGTAAAGGAAATAACGCGATGGGCAGAAGAATTTAGCCAATTATTTAAAGAAACTACTTTTTATGAAAAAAATTTTGAGGTTCAATCGAATAAAGTTATCAATAGTTTTGTCATAAATGTAGTATTTCCTGAGGGGAATATTGGAATCCTTCATTGCAAGGGAGTATATGAATTTAAAGACGCAAAAATAAGAAAGCTAAAAATTACACTATCTAGAGGATATGTACCTGCGACCAAAACATTATTGAGGACTATTAATCCGGACAATCTACGAAGATGATTTTAACCTTCTTATAAAGATTACGAGAAAAACTTCTAAATTTTTTGAGGGAAGAGTCCTAAATTCTCTATAACTTTGTTTAGTTTAGTTGTATTTTTAACTTCTGTTACTGGACTCATTGAAATTATGATTTCATTGAATTTCTTCAATTTATCGATATGTTTTTTAGATGGGTGAAAACGTTTAAAGACCACGTTTCCTCCAATTAGTAGTTCAACTCCAATTATGTCTTGTTTAACTAAGAAAGCTCTTGTATTACATGGTTTTGAGCAGTTTTTGGGACTTTTTTCGTTAAGAAATCTTGCTGTGTGACAGCGTCTCGTTACTGCTACAGGGGCTAAAAATAAGTGTATAGATAGTTTGAGGCCGTGTTCATTTAGGAAGTTATAGTGGGAAAAACATTCTGGGATAAAATCCAAGTCGACGCCATAGATACCATAACTTTTGTAGATATTAATTGATGGTTTAAAGTTTAAACTCGTCTGGTAGAACAGGCTTTTAACTCTTCGTTTTTCAAAGTATCCCGCATCCCATCCAGGGAGTTCAGGCCACGGGCATCGTGCTAAGATAAATATTAATTGTCTGCCTAAACATGGTTTGACGTTATCATATTGTTTTAGGATATTAAGTAATCCAATATCATTAATTACAATCTCACATTCTCACATTGAGTTAAGAAAGTTAATATGCTCTTTTACTTTTTTTAGAGCGTTATCTGAAAGTCTTGGAGAAATATATTTAAAGCTCTTTTGAACGTTCATAGTAAGGTTGTAAGCTTTCTGCAAAACATTGAAGTTTGGAATCTTCCACATGCAGAATTCTGATCCAAAACGAATTGTATTGCAGTTACTATTTATGGCTTCATTTAACATGTTAAAATCTTCTACTTGTATAGAAATTCGGGGTTTCATTCCAGTAATACCAACGTGTTAAATTGCATTCGAGTCCAAGATTGCCATGATATTGGCATTTTACTTGGCGAATGAAAAAGGGGTGGATAATAACAGCGTTTCTGAGAACATAGCATATCGTTAAGAGTCGCTAAAGAGGGCGGAGCTGGTTTGAAGTTTTTTTTCAAGGATTCAACTTTCTCTTTAAAAGTCTGTAGATCTTCTTGCTTTAAAAGATTGATAAGTTCTCGATAAATCCTTATAGTGTTTTCTTTATACAAAATATTGCTTCCGCGTCCTTCTATTTTAAAGCCTGTAACTCCAAGTTTGATTAATTCAGGCAATTTGCATAATGAACAGTATTCAAAGGCGTCCATTATAGGGACATTATTAGCTAGCTTAGCATTACTTTCCAAATCATAAATATCATATGGAAGAGTACATGGGTTGCCGTATAAGTTTGTGGTCATTGACAGGTACTTCATCATTCCTGGAAACATATAGTGGAAGAGGTAGCAGCTACCATCTATATTAGAGCATCCTCCCCCATGAACAAAAATTTCTAAATCAACCTTACTGTTTTTAATTATATGCCCCATTTCTGATATTGATAGTTGACGATCTAAAATCACTCGGCTGAAACCTAATTTCCTAAGAAATTCTACTGTTTCGGTATTCATAGTAATCATATATGTGCTTGCATAGAATTTTACGTCTTTATCGAGACTTTTTAGTATTGATAAAACACCTAGATCTCCAATTAAGAAGGCGTCCACATCTTCGTCTATGCATGCGCGAAAATGATTCCAAATCTCCTTTTTCATCGTTTCAGATATAAATGGCTGATTTACAGTAACTATTACATCGATTTCGTGATCATGGGCATATTTAATGATTTTGCCCAGCTCATAATATCCAGATACTTCCTGAGTGGGATTAAACATTCTTTTTACTTCAAAACGACCTATATTGGGTACTCTAACACCACAATAAATTTCATCTGCTCCTACCTCTATTACTTTTACAGCTTCTTCAAAGGTTCTGATAGGTGCTAGAATTTTTGCCAGTTTTTAGTCTCCATTTAACAGTTTAAGCATCCTAATTTGTCAAACATATTATTTTAATCTAACGCGTGCGTTAGAGGAGCAAGAAAATGATTTTTCTTAAATTTTTTCTCGCCTAACCACTATTTTACGGCTATTCAATATAGTGAGCGCAATAGGTACTTCTTTTGACATGGTTTATTAGTGGGAGTCCGCATAATATTGTCAAAACTTGTAATTGTTTTTATCATAATGTATTGCAAGGAGCCTTAATATTTGTTTAATTCATTGAAAAATAATACGTTTAAGGAAAACATCAGAGGCCGACCTAAAGGCAGATCAAATCTATATAAAAACCTTCTTAAGTCCATCGTTCTAATTGCGAGAAAACATGATTTTAATCCAATTCTCTTAATAGAAGCCATTGTTCAAGCATGGAAGAATAAAACATATAGTAAAAACGGTTTGAAGATTGTTTTAAGACATTTAGATCAAGATTTAGCTACTTTTCTCTTCTATAAAGAGGGAAAAATAATCTCACAGTTCCCAATAAAACTAGAAATTTTACAGACTCATGATTTAGCTCGAATGCTCAAACTTAACATTCAAAGCATAAAAACATCTAAGTACGCAAAAAGGAAACCAACTCAAAAACATAAGAAAATTGGTGAACTGAGGTTTGGAATGAAGGGCGTTAATGTTAAGGCAAAAATTATTGATACTACGCCGAAAAAACTAGTAATTACTAGATTTGGAACTCAATCATATGTCTCAAATGTAACGATTGCTGATGAAACTGGCACAATAAAGCTTAGTTTATGGAATAACCAGATAGATAAGGTTCATATCGACGATGAAGTGGAAATTAACAATGGTTATGTCTCTAGCTTCTCGGGTGAACCACAACTAAGAATTGGAAGAAAAGGCGCTATATCAATTATTAATCCTGCTCCTACAGTTACGTAGTATTGTAATTATTGCATATTTGTAATAGCGTCGATTAACATGATTAAATTTACAATTCGAAAATATTCACAACGCGATAGAAAAAATTGCCAAGATTTATGGGTAGAATTAATAGAACAACATCGTCAGCTTTATCAAGATCCAAGCATAGGAGGCCTCCACCCAGAGAATTATTTTAACAAACATGTAGCCAAGCTAGGAACCAAACATCTGTGGGTTGCGGCAACAGATAAAAAGGTAATTGGGTTCGGAGGACTGATAGTGAATGAAGAAGAGGCGGAAATCGAACCTCTTGTAGTTAGTAAACGCAATCGAAATAAGGGCGTGGGAATGAAACTTGTTGAAGCTTTAGTTTTAGAAGCACGTAAATTAGATGTAAAATATTTGAGTGTTAAACCGGTGACTAGAAATATTGAAGCAATAAAATTCTTTTACAAGCGGGGATTTGCGAATATAGGCCATATCCAACTCTTCATAAATTTTACTAACAAACAATGGAAGAAAAGACTAAAACTTTTTGATTGCCAATTCAACTTTTAGATTTAAGGCGCCCTACATGTCTCACAGTATTATAAAAAGATGTAAAGGCCGTGCGTCGATCCTCATATTGTCTATAGCGATCTGCTAATGCGAATTTGTATTCAGGTTATCGAGGATTCTGGGAGTTTTGATAGAAGAACAAATAGCACATAATTTCTCCCTCATCTCAATTGAAGAAATAGTTCCCGTTGCAAGCTTATCGGTAACGTCCTGAACCATCGATTTTATCAAAGGCTTGTTTTCCAATAGTTTTACGTATTTTTCTCCACGTTTTGAAGAAAAATAATAACTTATAGCAGCTTGTGTTGTTCCAAGCTTCTTTGCGGCAGCAACTTGGGTAAAACCATGTTTTTCTATTAATTCCTTTGCGATTAGTGACCTAAACGAAGGTAGGACGTATTTAGCAACAACTTCACATGGATATTTCAACTGGAAACCTCCATTACTATAACAATGTTATTCACATTAATAAATTAGATCATGCTATGGAAGCTAAAAAATGCCAATTATTAACTTGCCGACGCAAGCTGAAACGTTATAATGCGCGTATATGCTAGAGTAAAATAACCTCACTAACTCTTCGTTCATATAAATAGGCTTTCGTTTTTTCCACAGAATTAAATGATCACGCGCACTCCAATTTACTATTCAATCTGTAACATATTTTACTGCACCGACACGGAATTTAGTCCCTAACGCTTTGGCTACCTCAACATCTCGACCCTCTTTACCAAAATATCCACAAAGTTCGATAGCTTCGACCTTCTCTGCAAATTCTTTAGCAACTTCAATTGCTTTTTTCATATCTGGAACGCCTATAACTATTTGATCCAGTTCTGGACAGTGGACTATACATCTTTCCTTTCCGCTATTTGTTCCAGCTCCACCCATAAAGATGAACAAATATTTTTTCAAAACACACCACAAAGGAAACTATCCAAAGATACTGTATAAAAATATTTTCATACCACATCTACATTTTTCTTATGTATACTGTAAACATCAACAATCGTAAAATTTCTTGCCCATTTATGAGTCATTAGCGTGCGCTATGAAACCGATTGTAAGATCCAAATATCAGTTATAGATTATCGATTTGGGAGATATTACATGTTTTCGAACTACAAGTTGTACAAATTTTGCTATGCTCTAGTTGAGAGAGTGTCATGCGAGTAAGAATGAAATATAAGATTAAAGCAAAAAGATAAAAATCAATAACAATGTTGCTCGTCATCTCGCTAATACCAACCATAAGAAAGAACGCTCCTAGAACAAAAAGGATATTCAAAAAGAAGTGCAGTATGCCATTAAACCATTTTAAGAAAAAATGTTGAAGCAATCCACAGCTAACGCTAATGAAGCCTAACCAAAAAATAAACATGCTAACTTCGGGAGAAAGCCTAGTAAAAAAATAGGAAAAGCATCCAAAGAGAGAGACTGTTGCTCCAAAGATTAACCCGACACAGCCTGCACAGTATGTTTTATGTCCAACTTGAAGAACGTGAGAACTAAATTTTCCGCATGTAGGATGATGACCTCTTAATCTCATGTTTTTTTTCCTTAGAAAACTCATCTTAGAGCCCTTAAGAGTTCTAACAAAATTGATCTTACGGACACATTGTGAAGGGAAGAGTCCAACAGTTATGCCTAAACCACAAATTAGCATAAAGATAGAAGTGGTCCAATATTTTCCGATTTGAATGTTTCTAGAGGGAATCAAATTAAATGTGAAGATGGCTAGAAGACCTAAGCTAAGGAAGGAAACACTGATATAACCCATCGAAAGAACATCGTATAACTTCCTTGACGATCGGTTTACAATAGATCCCTCACTGTTTAAAATAGCCTTTGACGATCTAAATATCCGTACGTTCTTCGTTTTTAGTACGAGCGCTAATGTTGTCGTATACTAAATGTACAGTTTAAATGTTTGTATAATATCTCAAACCTTAAATTCCATCCAGATTTTAAATAAGGTCGGGATCTTATTTGATGGCTGATATGGTTCTTAAGAATGGAAAGGTTGTAACTATAGATGCAAACGAGTCCATGGTTGAAGCCATAGCTGTCAAGTTTGGAAAAATATTGGAAGTTGGGTTAACTAAGGACATCAACTCCTTCATAGGACCCCAGACCAAAATCATTGATTTAAATGAAAAAACGGTGATTCCAGGCTTAATTGACTCTCACTGCCATATAACGAGTGCGGAAGGAACCATGCGAGCGATGGGAGTAATCGATGCAAGTTATGAAACAGGGACGAGATCGATTTCCGATATTCAAGCCAAAATCTTAGAACAGGTAAAAAAGAAGCCTAAAGATGAGTGGATAAACGTAGTCAAAGAAGATGATTCCAAGCTGGTCGAGAAGAGACATCCTACTAAATGGGATTTAGATGAAGTGGCTCCAAATCACCCAGTAATAGTATCTACCGTTGGTGGTCACTTTTCAATTGTTAATAGTAGAGCATTCCAAATGGCGAACATAACAATGAATTCGCCCGATCCAATTGGCGGAAGATTCGAAAGAGACCCTAAGACAGGAAAATTAACAGGCTGGATTCACGAGAATGCAAGAAAAAAGATACAGCCGATAAGATTTGGTAGACCGCCAACTTTGAAGGAAGCGATGAACGGAATACAATGGATGGCAGAACAATATGCTGCTCATGGCATCACCTGTGCAAGTGATGGAGGAATAACACATTCAATTGTAGTGAAAGCTATCCAGCTACTCGCAAGAGATAAGGCATTACCAATAAGAATGAGATTAGATCTATGGTATGATTTTATGCCTCACTTAATCGCCCTAGGAATAGGTGAGGGCTTTGGAGATCCCATGGTTCAAATAAACGCAATAAAGATTGTTGTTGATGGCGCTATATCCGCTCGAACAGCTTGGGTTACTGAGCCTTATCTACATCGATCAAACTACTATGGCGAACCAGCCATCACTAAAGAACTATTATACAAAATAATAATGAACGCTTATCCAAAAGGCTATCGATTTGCCGTCCACGCCAATGGTGAAAGAGCTATAAATATGTTTCTAGATGTAATCGAGGAAGCGCAACAAAAATATCCTCGCAAAGATCCTCGAAACAGAATTATCCACTGCACTGTTATTACTTCAAAGATCGTCCAGAGAATCAAGAGGCTCGGCATTTTACCTACGATTTTTGGCCCTTATCCATACTATCATGGGGATAAAATACTTCCCGCCTTTGGCGCAAAAAGACTTGAACGCATGTTTGCCGCCCGAACTTTTCTTGATGAAGGCATCAAAGTAGCCGCCCACTCCGATCATACAGCAGCACCTTACCCTCCTTTAATGGGTATCCATGCCCTAGTAAATAGAAAAACTTCTAGTGGTAAAAAAATAGGCACTAGTCAACGAATTTCGGTTATGGACGCACTAAAACTATATACAATAAATGCTGCTTACCATACTTTCGAAGAAAAGGCCATAGGCTCCATCGAACCGGGCAAGTATGCGGATATAGTAGTCTTGGGGAAAGATATTCTATCCGTCTCTCCTGAATCAATCATAAATATCCCTATAGATATGACAATTGTGGGAGGCAAAATTGTTTATCAACGACAAACCCATTGATGGCTAGCGCCTGTGTTTCTTTACGCGCGCGCCCTTATGGCAAAGGGCAAATAGCAGTATTGTTATAGCATTAAGAATCATCGTTTCCTGAATGATTGTTAATTTCTGCTCCATTCCGTCGTTAAGATCGACTGGTATTCACAATCTATATAATATTTCTTTCTAGATCCTCGCTTCATAAAGACTATACCTATTTATTGCTTTACAATAGATTGTCAATGATACTTGCATCTAAAAAATTCATAAGAAATCAGAATGGTGGAGCTGTTGTAGCAATATCCCTATTGATGGCGCTAGTTGTTTTGTCTGCGTTCGTCCAAAACATTATTATCTGGGGACAAGCCCTTGCAGCTGAGGAGAATGATCGGGTCAATGAACAGATAGACATCGAAGCGATATACTTTGTAGAGGAGCAACTCAATGTCGATATTCGAAATACAGGTGAAGTGGCCGTACATCTTGTAGCCTTGTGGATTAATGATACACGTTACGAGATTGATTACCATCTGAACATCGAGGAGTCAACGATTGGTATCGGCAACGATCTCATATTGACACCAATACCTCAGGCTAGTAAGCTTCAAATCGTTACCGTATATACTGAACGAGGCAATTTCGATACAGATGTCTATGCACTAGAGACAACGGGTGGAGATCCGATGGATGTAGGAGCTGCAGGAGTCTTCAAAATAGATTGGTTTTATAATGAATATTCATCTATTGGAACGGGTGGAGTGCAATCAGACACCGGTGTGATTTGGAAGAACGATACTTATGTCGCGTTCTATGTAAACATTACGAACAAGTGGCAGCATAACTGTACAATTCTCCCCATATCGTTTTTAACACTCACGTCATTATCGACGATCGGTGCCCATGAAGAGCCGAACTTCTTTATCGTAAACAACGTATCGTATGGTGGATCTCCCGTTTTAACACCATACAACAACGTTGATGACGTGTTCACAGTGTATCCTAACAGCTCAAAAGTCTTAGTGTTTGCTGCGTATACAACCGAGAATGATTGGAAATATGGAGGAACGTTAGATGATTGGAGATGGGGGATACAGTGTCCTACGTATCAATCAGGATCTGAAGGAGCTGGAATCCAAATCTCTCTATTCTACTATAGTTCGAATGATCCAGAGAAAATTTTTGGGCAAACCATATCGACACAAGCTATTATCCTTCTCTAGAGAGAAGCCTAACAGTAAAGACTTACTCCATATTTCTATTCGTTATACGTGCACTAGTCCCGATCCTAAAATATTTTCTCACAAAGAACGATTGAATAGGCTTGCTACATCTCGTACTAACTTTTGATATTTTTGAAGTTGTCGATACGTAAGTACATTGATGTAGTTACGTCGAATTCAGCTTCGATGGTCACTGTTACCACGCTACCAGTGCTTCCTGTGTTACCTAGCTGTTTCTT
>CP070659.1:42842-45548 GCA_020355125.1 Candidatus Bathyarchaeota archaeon | reverse complement strand
TTCACATTTTGGAAAAAGCACGTCTTTTGAAGATAATTTACTCTGAAAGTTTGAAGTTACTTGACTGCTCGACCCAATTATATCATAACGCGTTATACCGTCTTTTTCGATGGGCGCGTAAACCTTGTGCCTTTTTATCAGATCATCGATTAGCTTAGGTAGCTGGGGTTTCTTGACTATTATTCCCTTCATTGGTATATCCTTCTTCATTGGATGAACTCCTGGGGATCATCTTGCTTAAAAGTAGCTAGAGGAGGAACATCCTCTATGCTGAGTCCAGCATCAAAACCATACAACTCCTTGACAAGTTTAACCATTTTCTGCGTTAGCGCTCTCAGATTGATTCCCATAGGGCAAGCGCGGCTGCATGTTCCGCAATCAACACATCGGCCGGCCGTATGTAAAATTCGAATAATGTGGTAAACCATCGTATCTGAAGGATTATCTGTTTTGCCTAACCATGTGGGCATATTCTGATCAACGAAGCACTCGTTACAATAACATAGCGGGCAGACGTTTTTACAAGCGTAGCATCTGATACATTTGTTTAGCTCCTTCGTAAACAGCTCCCAGCGCTCCTCATCTGATTTGGACTCGTTCCGAGACGCCGAAATAAATTTGTCGTCTCCCATAGAATCTGGAACTTTTTCACCAACTAGAACGTCGTATATGGGGGGATTCCTATATTTACAGGAGAGACAGGAATCGTCTATGATGCTCTTTACAGCAAACTGCCTTTCAAAGTTCTCGCCTTTGAGGATGATGTGGTCATCGTTTATCTTGGCTTCAAGAATTTCCTGTTCATCCAGTTCCGTCTCAATTTTTTTCCGATCAATGATGCCAGCGCAAGGAAGGCCGATAATAAAGACGTTCTCTCGGTCAATCTGCTTTTCAACGATACAGGTAACTATAGATCTTGCATCACAGCCTTTGGCTATGATGCCCACTTTTCCTTTACTGTCTATAATGTATTTTGCTAGATTGTTTGCACAGGTAGCATTCCACACTAGCCGATCTACTTCTTTAGTGTCGCTGATGAAGCAGGGGGTTGTGCGGAGTGGGAGCGTCCCCTTTTCGTATCCAATTATCATGGCAACCTTTTTCTCTTCGAGTAGTTTTCTGGCAGTTTTTCTCATACTCTGCTCGGCTTCTGTCATCACTGTTTTCACTCCTTTACAAGTCTTGTAGCCGGACCCAATGCTTTTACTTTCTCTACTACCTCGGATACAACCTTTGAAAACTTCTCGCCCTCAGCGGCAGAAATCCATGAGAAATTGAGCCGTCCAGGCTCCACGCCAATGTACTCTAAGAATTTTTTCAATAGGGCGAACCTCCTTCTTGCTATCAGATTTCCGCTGATATAATGGCAGTCACCAGGATGGCAGCCAGACACTAAGACTCCATCAGCACCATATTGCAGCGTCTTGATGATAAAGAGGGGATTGACCCGCCCTGAACAGGGAACACGAATTATTCTGATATTTGGCGGATACTGGATCCTGCTAACCCCTGCCAAGTCAGCGCCGGCATAACTACACCAATTGCAGAGGAAGGCTACAATCTTCGGTTGCCATGATTCATTCGAGCTAGCTTCTGAATCGTTTTTTTGTATAGTTTCCAATCTTTATCACCTAAAGGGAACTAACTACCGAAATCAGCTCCTCGTTCGTAAAGCCATTCAAATCTATAGCGGAGCTTCGGCAAGTTGCTGCACAGGCACCACAGCCTTTACAGAGCGCACTGTTGACCTCGGCCACCTTCTCTTTCTCGTCGAGTTCTAGCGCGTTGTAAGCGCATACTACCACGCAGGTTCCGCAGCCAGAACATCTTCTCTTATTGATAAATGCTATCGTTCCCTCAGCTTCGATCTGGTCTTTCGATAGGATGGTACTGGCTCGTGCAACGGCGGCATGCGCCTGAGCGATGCTCTCCTCGATGGATTTGGGTCCGTGGGCCATTCCGCATAGGAACACGCCCTCGGTGGCGAAGTCGACCGGTCGCAGCTTCACATGCGCCTCTAAGAAGAACCCGTCTTCGTTCAAGGGAACTTTCAGTAGCTGTGAAAGAATCTTATTTTCTTCAAACGGAATGATCGCTGTGCTTAACACTACGAGATCAACATCTAATGAAAGCTGCTCTCCAACTATAGGATCATACACCGAGACGCTTAAACGATCTCCACTTCTCAACTGTTTTGTCGCAATCTCAGGTTTGTTATTTTCAACATAGAGGATAAAGACCACACCCAGCTCCCTTGCTTTATTATAGTAACTTTCAGTTAACCCATAAGCCCTCATATCCCGATAGAGCACGAACACATCCGTATCAGGGCTTTTCTCTTTAATCTTTACGGCGTTCTTCACGGCTTCACCACAGCACACACGGCTACAATAAGGACGTGCCTCATCTCTTGAACCAACACATTGAATCATAACCACACAATTTAACTTATCAACATAACCACTAGTCCCCAGTCTCTTCTCCAATTCCGTTTGAGTAATTACCCTCGAATCTTTCCCATACAAATACTCCTTTGGCTTATACTCCTCCGCTCCAGAAGCCACGATTACGATCCCGTGCTCCATCTTTTTCTCTTCACCTTGTATGTCGGTGATGCGGGTTTCGAAGTTTCCAACGTACCCTGAAATATCTGCGATGTCTGCGCCGAGGAAGGTATGTATCAGTTTATTCGTCTGTACCTTCTCG
>CP070659.1:33818-42742 GCA_020355125.1 Candidatus Bathyarchaeota archaeon | reverse complement strand
TAAACCAGTTCTTCAGAAAACCCTTCTAATACTACCATATCATACCCTGCATACTTTAACTCGGGTCCCCAACTGCTTCCACATCTAGTTTCTCCCCAAACATTTGTAAGTGGCGATTTGAAGCAGATGTCCCAACTACCCGAACCTGGACATAGGGTCCCCGTAAGCGGGCCGGTGGTCATGATAAGTTTATTTTTCAGGCCAAGGGGATCGATTCCAGGCTCAATTTCATCCCAAAGTATCTTTGAAGCGTATCCTACTCCTCCTAAAAACCTCCTCACCGTTTCTTTGTCCAAAGGTTCTTCTAAAATTCTGTTATTAGATAAGTTGATTCTTAAGATATTACCAACAAATCCCTTCCATTTGTTCACAATAGTTTACTCACCAAATATTGATTTGGGATTTTTTGTTATTTGTACCAATTCCTTTCTGCCTATAGCTTCGGCTAGATTATATCGTCGTAACATAGCAGCTACTATGGGCTCATAATATTTTAGAGCTTCATAGTTGCAATGTTCTACACATTGTGGTTTTCCCTCACATAGATCGCATTTTATAGCCTTCTGTAAGAATGTATCAACAAAAATAACTCCATATGGACATGCTATTACGCATTCGCCACAGCCAATACATTTATCAGTTACTATTATTGCTCCTGTTTCACCTTTCTTTTTCATAGCTTCAGGAATTGGGCAAGCGTACATACATAAGCCACATTGTATACAAATTATTGGTGTAATTACATAATTATTGCGTCCACGTGTAGGTTGTCGTCGTACAACAAATATTCGAGACTTTGCAGGACTATGTGTCTTATTATGAAAATATGAACATCGTATCATACATATTTGACAGCCAGTACAGTTCTCAGGGATAACTGATAGTATTCTTTTCAATTTTGACCCTCATGATTAATTCTAATTATGTACCATTAAAGGCACTTAACGATGATTATAATGTTTAAACAAGGTGACAATTTATCATTTTTTGATGCGTACGCAAGTATAGCGCGTGCTAAGGATATGTCTCTATCATCTATAGTGCGCGCGCTAATGCATTATTGTTTTCCTTTTCTCTAGGTATAGAATATTGTTTTTTAAAAAAAGCAGTATTTGTAAGCAATTGATGAGAATAGTTTTTGCGAGCTAGCTTTTTTCTAAACAGCGGGTTTTTTATCGTGCATTGATGGGGATATAAAATCGCCATAACCAGGTTTTCCGAAAATGGCTTCTTCTTTCATTATGATTTCTCCCCGAACTATGGTCATTATGGGCCATCCCTTTATTTTCCAACCGTCGTACGGGATTAGATCTCTAGCTTTACTATACATTTTTTCTCTATCAATATTTTTAATAAGGTTGAGATTAACGATTACGAAATCTGCGTCAGATCCCACTTGTATTATGCCTTTTTTTGGATAAACTCTAAAAATCTTAGCAACCCTTTCAGAGGTGTCTTTTATAAGTGTGTCAAGGAAGAGTTTACCTTCGTTTACTTTATGTAATAATAGGGGTAGCATTGTTTCAATTGCTGGAGTCCCCGATGGAGCTTTCCATATATCATTCCTTCCAGATTCTTTCTCTTCTTTGGTATAAGGTGCATGGTCACTGGCAATAATATCAATGGTTCTATTGTTTAGTCCTATCCACAATTCTTCCATATCTTTTTTTGATCTTAAGGGAGGGTTTATTTTGGCTAAAGGGCCTAACTTCTTCATAGCTTTAGTGTTTAATACGAGATAGTGTGGGCATGTTTCAGTTGTTACTTCCTGTCCCGAGGCCTTTGCTCTAGCTATTAGGTGGAGTCCCTCGCTAGTACTTAAATGAGCTATATGAAGATGGACTCCGGCTGCTTTTGCGAGTGTAATCACTTTAGAAATAGCTTCAGCTTCTACAAAGTTTGGTCGAGATTCAGGATGTGCTAGGGCATCTTTTCGTCCAATTCTCTTTAATTTATTAGTTAAAATGTTTATAATTGCATTATTCTCGGCGTGAATGGAAGATATTAACCCAGTAGAGCCTGTAGTTTCGAAGATTTCTAGTAAAGAGCCGTCGTTAGTTGTATAAGCTCCTTCGTATTCTATTTCCCTTCCTTTTGGGGGTGCATGCATGAAGGTTTTAAAGCCTATTGCTCCTGCAGTCGCTAGCTCCGTTATCTTGTCTATATTGTGCATGCCCGCGCCTGCGTATAAGCCGAAATCGATTAAAGATTTTTTCTTAACTATCGTCTTCTTTCTTTCTAATATGTCCGAATTAGATACACATGGAGTTGAAATCGGCATTTCAAAGATTGTAGTGACTCCTCCTGCTGCTGCTGCTTTTGTACCCGTTTCAAAGTCCTCTCTTATTATCTTCCCTGGTTCTCTAAAGTGAACATGTGCATCAATTAGTCCTGGGAGAACAAGATTTCCATTGGCATCAATACTTCTATCTGCTTTAGGCAAGTTGGCTTCTTTAGCAATAATAATTATTTTTCCCTCATTTACACCTAAACCGGCTTCAAAGATACCATTAGATGTGACTAACTTGCCGTTTTTAATTACTAAATCTATAGTTGGCAAAGGCATCATCTATCTCAAATATAATAAATTCTTAATACGCGTTAAATATATAAAAAGATCAAATTATGCGATAATTCGCCGGAAGTATCTTCTTTGATTATTACTAGAGTTGATATTATCCCTGTTGTTATTCCTAGAAAAAAAGAATTCATACGAAAAATTGCGTATGGAACTTTTAAAGAAGCCAAGTTTGTAGTGATTAAGGTTCACACGGATGAGGGCATTGTCGGAATAGGCGAATCCAATGGTAGCTTTATAAATTATTGGGAATGTCAGGAAACAATCGCCGCTACTTTACATACCTACATTGCTCCAATGCTTCTTAAGGAAGATCCCTTCAATTTAGAAAAGATCTGGTTGAAAATGAATGCTCAAGGTGGAGGAGGGGGATACATACATGCCAAAGCGGGCATTGATATAGCTTTGTATGATATCATGGGTAAAACATTAGGAATACCGATCCACAAATTGATGGGAGGCCTTTCCAGAGACAGGTTTCCTGTTATAGGATTCTACGTAGGTTTAGGTACGATCGAACAGATGGTCAAAGCCGCAGAAAAATTGATCGCGGCAGGCCATAATGGTTTGAGAGTGAAAATCGGCCAAGGATTAAAAGAAGATGAGAATATTATTCGTTCTATAAGAGAAGCTTTAGGAAAAGAGATCCATATTAGAGTGGATGCAAACCAATCGTATATGCCCTATCAAGCTATTAAATTCATTAAAATTCTAGAAAAATACGATATTGAATTTGTGGAGCAACCTACACCATGGTATGATTTGAGAGGAATGGCTGAAATTGTTCGAGCTGTCAATATACCGATTATGGCTCATGAGTCTCTCTATAGCTTAGCAGATGTTGTACAACATATTGCGTATAGAGCCACCGATATTTTGGGTTTAAAAATATATAGACCAGGTGGAGGTATCACGAATGCTAAAAAAGTAATATCACTAGCTGAACTCATGAATATTCCATGTATGGTGCATTCGACTGGCGAACTGGGAATATCTACTGCAGCTTCTGCACATCTTGTAGCATCTCATTATAAAAACATGAAGTATGTGACAGAAATGACAACTCCGTTCCCCTACGTAGAAGATATCGTTAGGAATCCAATAAAGATTGAAAACGGATACGTGGAGGTGCCTAAAACTCCAGGATTAGGAGTAGAGTTAGATGAAGAAAAAATAGCAAAATATGCCCTAAAAACACTTATTTGTCAATAAAAAATTGTCACTGAGAGACTAGAAAACTTTTTATTGGTTTCAAAAGTGTTGATTTAGTAAGGCGATATATATGGACGCAATAATAAGTAAAAATTTACCCAAGTCGGATCTACCTTTTTCTCATGGTTTTAAAGGAGGCAATTTTATCTTCACATCAGGTCAAGTTGGAAGAGATCCAAAAACGGGTGAAATCGTTGAGGGGATAGAAAAACAAACGAGACAAACACTAGAAAATATGGAGGCTGTACTAATAGCAGGAGGAGGCTCCAGAAAAAATGTGATAAAAGTAACCGTTTACTTGGCTGATATAAGGGACTATAATGCTATGAATCAGGTCTATAAAAAATTCTTTAATAAACCATATCCTGCTAGGAGCTGTCTAGAAGCTAAACTTGCGAACTCAAAAATAAGAGTCGAGATAGAAGCTGTGGCATGTATTTAAATGTAAGAGAAATCTCTGCGCGCAATAATAGGGACGTAGGGACAAAAGGACGAAAAGATGATGGAGGGACGTACCTATGCCCCGCGCATGCATCAGTATTAGTTCCATATTATACCTAACTGAATAGAATAATCACTTTTTCGATGAAAAGTGAATAAAAGTAATCCCCAGAATACTCTGCCATATATCAAATAATTTCTATTAATTATCAGATTTTTGTGAAAAATTGTGAGTAATTATCGGTATTATTTAGATAATCAGGTAAGGAAATCATAAATCGAAGGTTAAATAATAAATTAAGATGCAGGTAAGAGTATTAGTGTAGAATCGAAAACCAAAAAAGGCGAGTAGAAAGTCCTGTGAGACAAATGGATTTTTTTACTATATATAAAATCTGATGGAAAATAATTCACAGGAACACGTCCCCAATATTGGAGAAAAGGATGGATTGGGACTCCATCATATTCTTACCTGCAACTAATTCTTTTGCGTACGCGTGCTACATCATAAATACACATAATGATCAAGGTTTTTGCTGAATAGCGCGCGCGTTAGCTATAATGTTCATTGTTTACAGGCAAGTTATCAATTACATTAAAAGAGAAAATATAGGAGGTTTGCGTATGCGCTATTAGCAGTAGAATCGATTACTTTTATATCACAAGCGCACGCTTGATTTATTGTTCAGATATCCAGATTTATATTTCATAGTTTTTTTATTGAAAAAATGAGATTTTTGATTATTAATGTACATACGAAAACATCTAGTACGAAAATTTGTTATAGTTGTTGCTATTTGGTCTTTAATCAGTATTCTTCCTCTTTCTTGTTATGCTCAAAATTATGAGCAAAAATATTTTTTTGTTAAGGGGAAAAATACTTACCGTCTAACTGTATCGGTGACGCCATCATTATATGAATATTATAATCAGAAGGAGCACCCACTTTCTCAGACTCAATTAGCAGGCTATGTTACACCTTATTCATTAGCTCTGATCGCAGAAGATATTAGAAGTGTTTTCACGGGAGAAGAGGAGTTTATCAATGCAGTTTTAATGCTTGTTCATCAAATTACTTATAGGGTGATTGATGAGGCGAAATATCCTGTTGAGACACTCGTTGTAAACGAGGGAGATTGTGATTTGCTTTCGTTTATAGCAGCATCATTGATTAAATCTCAAAATATGGAAGTTATCTTATTATTATATGAACAAGAAAGCCATATGAATATAGGAATAAATCTTCCGAGTCCTCCAAAAGATGCGCGTACTGAAATTTCATATATTGAAAATGAAGGGGTCCGATACTATATTGCAGAATGCACAGGTAATAACTGGCAGAACGGATGGCGTATTGGCGAATGCCCTCCAGAATTAGAAGGCTCTCAAGTCACCGTTATCTCTCTAGATGGCTACGAACAATCTGCACCAGGCCAAGTGTCATCAAGCTTCGGTAATCCGGAAACTTCGACGATTTCGTTGGGGATATCTTCAAACATTATTCTTGAGGGAAGTGATGTAGTCTTATCAGGGCAAGTTTCTGTTTCAAATCCAAGTGGTTTAGTTACGTTATATATTTCTACACAGAATAACTGGATCGCTATTGGAAATAAAAGCTTGGATTCGATAGGCCGATATGAATTCTTGTGGAATACGAGGAGTGGGGGTTATTATTCCGTGAAAGCTAGTTGGCCTGGAAACGAGATATATGCGGGAGCTGATAGCACGATAGTTTCGATTTTCATAATTCCAAAATTTATAATTTTAATAGGCGGGGGGTTATTCACAGTGATCATAATCTATGTTGTACTGAGGTTAAAGAATAAGAAAATGCAAGATAACGAATTGTATGAACTACCAGAAAATTATTAGTTTAGTCGTGCTCTTGAATCTCTTTGACTAGAAGAGTGATTACATGATTATTAATTCACGCACGGCTTTTGTTTTCAAATCATGTATTGATAACACTTACAGGAAGATGGCAAATAGGGAATGGAAAAACAGCATATATATTATTTTATTTTTGATATGTGGAGGGTCGTATTTATTAATAAACGTGACATTGAAGAGTTATGGATTCCCTTCCATGCGCGTGCGGAACAGAAAAAATTACTCTCTATGATAACTCATTGAGGTGCCACTGTGAGCCAAAAAAAGATTTCATTGTTAGGCGTTTTAGGCGTCCTAATAGCTTACATCGCCATAGGGTTTTCAATCATGTTTTCACCCTGGTTCAGCTGGCATCATAACGCTCTAAGTGATCTAGGACATTCCTTAAAGAGCCCTGTCGCTCCGGTATTCAATTTTGGCCTACAAACTGCAGGACTTGTAGTTTTAGTGTACGCTATTGTTATATTCAGGAAACATGCGAAGTATACCAGTTATTTTCTCATATTTTCCGCATTCCTTCTTCAACTAATAGGAACTTTCGATGAAGTTTACGGTTTTCTTCATCTCGTTGTTTCTGTGCTGTTCTTTATATCGATAAGCTTTACGTCTATCTTTTATACCATCGAAAAGAAATCGTATAAAGGAGTTTTATCGTTCACAATAATCGTACTTTCATGGATGTTATATGGATTAAAAATATATAATGCTGGGATTGCTGTACCTGAAACCATCTCTTCTCTCGCAGTTGCCTTCCTATTGGTATCATCATCCGTTAAAATTTACTTGAAAAATACCTAATTCGAATATGTATTTGCCCCCACTCAGCACCTCCACCATAGCGCGCGCTAAGAATAACCAGTGCTTAATTTTTATAGATCAAGGGGAAAACAGTGTAGACTTTAGTGCTCATATTTAATAATTCTATATGATTGTGTTCGTCAGGAGCGTGTGCTTGTCCCTCAATACTTGATCCGAAGCCTAGACAAGGTACGTCGATGAAGCGTTTTATTCTCACCGCATCAGTGCCGCCTGTTAGTAGTTTAAATATTGGTTTTTTTCCAGTAGACAGCTCAACAGCTTCTGCTAGCTGCTTTGCAAAAAGTGTTTTAGGAGACTCATAATAGCCTGCAGTGTTGGAGGGTTTTAAAAACTCTACTTTCACATCAGGTTCGCATGCTTCTTTGACATAATTTGATATTGTATTTCGGATCCTAACAGGCTTACTCCCAGAGGTGAGTCGAATATCGAAGTAGGCTTCAGCATAGTCCGGGACTACATTAGTTTTTACACCTCCATTAAGGATGTTCAAGGTTATCGAGGGATAGTGGAAGAGTCTCAAAAGAGCTGCTTTTTGTTTATCATCAAATTCCTCTTTCTCCATGTATTCAATAGTGGAAGTTATTATGGGTTCCAATTCATCAGGAATATCTAGTGGAAAATTTGCAATTTTTTTTACATGAGGGATTACCTTTAGGAGTTTTTCAATCGCATTATCCCCCAAGAAGGGTCTACTACCATGGGCTGTTTTTCCCCAAGCCTTAAGCCAAGTTCTTACACTTCCTTTACAGCCTAAATCAATTGCTGGATTGTAAGAAGTCCCAGGGCTACCATCTCCGATAATACATACTTCTCCCTGAAAAAACCGTTCTTGAGCGAGCCAATATGCGCCGTCTACTCCTCCGATTTCTTCATCAGCGGTAAACCAAAAGTCTACGTTATTAGGAATTTCTTTGAGCTCATTTAAAATTCGAGCAGCAATTATTGCTGCGGCGCAAGCTCCTTTCATATCGCTGGCGCCTCTTCCCCATATGAATCCGTCTTCTGTAATTTTCCCACTGTAAGGCGGGTAAGTCCAGCTTTCAGTTTTTCCTGCTGGAACCACATCAAGATGGCCGATCCACATTATTTTATTCTTTCCGTGTCCTCTGATTTTAGCAACAATGTTCGGTTTGTTTTTATTCCTCTGATAAATCTCTGTAGAGATGCCGGGTTGATCAAAATAATCCTTAATGTACGCGACACATTCAACAGTCCTTCCTTCAGGATGTGATGAAGGACATTGGATAAGTTTAGAACAAATATCCATTAATTCATCTCTATAGTTCTCAATTTTAGAAAAAGCCTGTTTTAAAGACATAATAAAAACCCCGACTCCTCACACTATTTTCATAATATGCGTGAATATAAGATTTAAACAGCATTCGTTTAAATGGATATGGTGATGCACATTTTATTAGCTTTCAATAGCTACTTCTAGAATACCTTTAATTAGCACGCACACGGTAAAAGGAAGTTAAAATTAAGAAATATCACCATAGGCATTATAGGAGAAGAAGTATCTTTGGCAAACGCTTTTAAACTTGCTGGAAAAATTCGTACCACTCCAAGTGACTTTATTGTGGAAGAAATATGGGATAACCGTATTTGTAAAATTGGGTATTCTTCTTTTAATCGCGTAAAAGATAGATTAGCAGCTAAACTCCAAATAAGTGATCGTTATCTGCATTTCACTCTTGTTAAAGAGAATTGGGATACTATTAGAGCTCTTAATTATATTCGAAAAAAAATCGGAGTTTCTTTGAAACGTTTTGGAATTTCAGGGATGAAGGATAAGCAGGCGATCACTGCCCAACGTGTATCGCTCTGGAAAGGAACCATAAAGGACATGATCCGCTGAAAGCTCCCTGATATATTTTTAAAATAATTTGAATATGCTGATGAAAGAATTACTTTAGGAAACGCTATTGGAAATCGATTTGTAATCACAATTCGTGATAGCTGCAAGAAAAATGAAGAAATTTTG
>CP070659.1:29692-33718 GCA_020355125.1 Candidatus Bathyarchaeota archaeon | reverse complement strand
ATCACGGTCTTTTATATGGAGACGGAGTTTTTGAAGGAATAAGATCTTATGATGGACACGTGTTTAAATTAGAAGAGCATATAAAAAGACTCTATGAGTCAGCCAATTCAATAGAGCTAGACATTCCCCTCACGAAGAAAGAATTCAAACAAGCAATTCTAGAAACATTGCGAAAAAACAAATTAAAAGATGCGTATATTCGGGTTTTAATTACTAGAGGCATAGGGACTCTTGGATTAAACCCACTTTCATGCTCTAGGCCGTCAATAATCATTATTGCCGATCAACTTGCACCTTTGTTCGAAGGAAAAGAAGCAACAGCGATAATTGCATCAACTAGAAGAAATGCTTTTAACGCAATAAACCCCATGATTAAGTCCCTGAATTATCTGAACAATATTCTAGCAAAAATTGAGGCAAACAGAGCGGGGGTCGATGAAGCTATTATGTTAAACCAAAATGGCACTATTGCTGAGGGAACCGGTGATAACTTGTTTATTGTAAAGAATGGACAACTCTATACACCGCCCATAACAGCGGGCGCACTAGAAGGCATAACGAGGAACACGATTATCGAGCTTGCTAACGAAGAGGGAATTGATATTACTGTGAAGGACCTAACTGTCCATGAGTTGTATAATGCTGACGAAGCCTTTCTCACAGGAACGGCAGCAGAAGTAGCACCATTAGTAGAAGTAAATGCTAGGAAGATAGGAACTGGTGAACGTGGTACAGTTACATCTATGTTAATCAAAAAATTTATCAAAATAAGAAAAACTGGACCGACAATATAGCACCATTTTTACTATAATGTACCTTGATGAGGACCATTTCAACTGAGTTTTACTTATAAATGTTACTAATTGGTAATATTTATAAGTAAGACGTGGCATTATAGGTAACGTAATGGTGGATGACTACACAAACAGTAGCGCATGCAGTAATCCTAAACCAGCACATGAAACGTTCCTAGCCTTTCACCACATTATCTAGTTAAAAAATTCGTTACCAACGCATATAATGCGCGCTCTGAGAGATCAATAACAGGAAAAAGATTTAGCCTTTTACGCAAAGAAGAGAGTTTTTGACACCTATTAATAAATTTGGAGGTGAAACATATTGTATTGGGATGAAGATTTTAATCGTAGATTGAGAAGGTGGCGGAGGCGAATGCCGTTTTTTAGCTTCGAAGATTTTGAAAATTTTGATAGAAGAATGGACGATATGTTAAAAGAAATGCTTGAAAATTTACCAAAAAACTACATTAAAGAACGAAAACTTCCAGATGGAAGCATAATTAGACAAATGGGTCCAATCGTTTATGGCTACTCGATGACCCTCGACCCTAATGGCAAACCCGTAATTAGAGAATTCGGTAACGTTAAGCCTTTCTCAAAAACTACACCTTTCGGAATACAGAAACCCGCTTTAAAATACAGAGAAGAACGAGAACCTCTAGTTGACGTAATTTCTGAAGGAGAAACCATAAAAGTTGTCGCTGAAGTGCCGGGTGTAGACAAAAAAGACATAGTTTTAAATTGTTCAGAAAAAGTGTTAGCCGTATCAGTTAATACAAACAATAGAAAATACTGTAAGGAAATTGAACTTCCACACGAAGTAGATCCAAAGAGTTCGAAAGCAAGCTACATTAATGGCGTTCTAGAAGTTACCTTGGCCAAGATTAAAAAGTCAAAGCATAAAGGAGAAAGAATAAACATAGAATAGGACTTCTTTCTCCTACTTCGTATAAAAAACGCAGTTGCATTATTCAACATTAAAACCGATAATACATGTACCAACTGTTTGATCCTTTGTTTTTACAGAAAGCAGATTTTTAATAAAATTATCACATTCGTTACAAGGCTCTCCGAAAACAGCGTGCTTGATTCCATCTAATTTTTCTAATTCTTTAAAAGGTTTGACAATATGAGTCATACGCATATCTTCTCTGGCAGAAACATCTTTTGGTATTTTGGTAAGATAAACCACAAAATTTTCACCTAAAAACACATTTCCCTTTGACTTCTTTAGCTCCCTTATTTCATCTTCCTCATATACAAATTCACCTACTATTTGATCCTCGTATTTCATTTGCATATAAGGAGGAGGAGGATAGTTGAACTCGGATGTTTTGATCACCATAGCAACCGTAGTATCTCTCTCTATAGCTGTTCTAACCGCTTTGTTAAGAGTTTTACACATTTCAAAGTATTTTTTCTCTTCGTTTCGTTTTTCCAATTCAAGGATTTGATTTTTTTGGTTTTCTGTAAGAACTTTAACAGCTAACGTTCCTTTTAATCGCTTCAAGAAAGTTATCACGTTCTTCTGTCTCTTTTCCAACACGTTTCCTCCACAAATAAATAAACGAATCTACAACTTTTACTCTAGATAGAGCCCAATAATTCCTACACAACGAATTCTTGCATAGCTGTCTTGAAGTTTCTAATAAACTAGCTAATTAACGCATACAAATAAATCTTTATTTAAAGCCAGCAATTCTCAAAAGTCCTAAAGATTTAGCCGCCGTGTGAAATTGGAATAAAGGTAACTGTCGAATCGTCTTTTAAGACCGTATTAACGCCATTTAGGATACCAATCTCTTTACCGTTCACAAGAATCATTAGATCCGTCTCAGGATTCAGCGCTTCACTGATAGCCCGTGTATCTTTTTTAAAAGTTTTTTCTAACATTTGGATAAGAGTCGTTATCGTTACCGAATCGACAAGCTCAACATTATGTTTTTTTTTCCCCATCTTTCCTTGAAGTATACCTATAAACTCTATATTTACTGATACCATTAACTTCACATTATTCATTAATGAGCAGGTTTCTAAAACTTTTACATCTTAAAAACAATCAATTTAAAACGTTAATACTTAAAGAAGTAATTTTCCTTCTAGGCCTATTTCTCCATTCTTAATTCTTGTCGTGGAAATGGGAACATTATCTTCAGCCAATATCATGTTGATAACAATTATTTCCAGAGGTTTAAGACCCCTTTCGGTTCTTAATTTGTTTATCTTCTTTGCCATATCAGCTGTTTCGATACTGCAAACGAGAGCATCCATCGTTGAGTCATCCAACGCAGGCCCATAAGGATCGTTTATCGGAACTATTTGAACCTTATCAAGGACTTCCCTACTCTTTACAAAATTGGTAAGTTGTTTTTTTCGTTCTTCATAGTCCGCTATCTTATGAGGCTTAGGGTACATCTTCAGCATCGTAGAAGTCGTTAGCCCTATTATCACCCGATCAGAAATTTCTAAAGCTTTTAAGATTAGTTTTTTATGGCCTTTATGAAGTAACTCAAATGTCCCCCCTACACCGACTCGATTGTATTTCGTTTGCATGGAAATCATACTCTTTTAATACTGAATTATTAAATTAGTTAGTATAATCGGAGAGGTATGAACTTTGCCTAAAGACACACTAGAATGCTATATTAAAGCTGGTAAAATAGCTGTAGAAACCCGGAAAGAAATAAGAAACATGATAAAAGAAGGTGTGCCTATTATTGAAATCTGTCAAAAGGTGGAAGACACTATAAGGAGAAAGGGTGGAGACCTTGCTTTTCCTTGTAACTTATGCATAAATGACGTAGCTGCTCATTATTCCTCTCCTCCAAAGGATATAAAAATGATCCCAAAGGAGGCCGTTGTAAAAGTAGACTTAGGTGTTCACGTTAACGGATATATCGCTGATACAGCCTTTACTGTTAGTTTAACCCCAGAATACGATAGCTTGATCTATGCTGTCAATGAAGCTTTGAAACAGGCTATTAGAATTATCAAGCCTGGGATCAAAACGGATCAAATAGGCAAAACCATTCAAAGCGTAATTGAAAGGTACGGCTATAAACCTATTAAAAACCTTACAGGCCATCAAATGAGTAGGTATGTACTGCATACTGGAAAGTCGATTCCTAACGTTCCAAAATATGATTTTTCACGACTTAAGGTAGACGATGTATTTGCGGTCGAACCATTCCTGACACTGTCTTCTGGCGATGGTACTGTTCGTGCTTCT
>CP070659.1:22516-29592 GCA_020355125.1 Candidatus Bathyarchaeota archaeon | reverse complement strand
TTTTTTATTTTCTGGAAAATTTAATGTAAGGAGATAATCACCTATTAATACACTTAACATTCCCATGAAGCCCCACCATGTTAATGATTCATCAAAGAAAAGAACTGCGAATAACGTAACAAACAGTGGCGCTGAGCGTGCTATTGGATAAACGATCGATAAATCAGCAAGCATATAAGACGAACTGAGTGTTACCCAATATCCAAAGTGAACAATTCCAGAGGACACAACAAGAAACCATCCAGTACTAGTTATGGTTCTAGCTAGAAAAAGGTAAAGACAAAGAGGAATAAACATGATAACTTCAAAAACAAGCATCCACCAAAAAAACGCATGATTATCCAAGCTTCTTTTAGCCAGTACATTCCAGATAGAATGAAAAAGTGCTGAAATAAGAATTAATCCAAGCGCTAAGGGATCCATAGAAATTACACTAGTAATTTTATCCTAATAGCTTGTTCGTTTAGAAATTCAATATTGACGATTGTGGGCTAATCAATCACTGATTACATGGACTGAAAATCTTTTGAAGAGTGAAGAGCGCTCGCGCGTTAATTCGTGGAAGTTGGAGAAAATTGCTATGAGAAAAGAAATCAGCTTTGTTGATTATGTTTCACGGGTTACTGACCAATAATGTACATTACTGTACACAAAAGTTTTATATATAACGTCGAAGAACTAAACTGTTCTAAAAGCTGCACACACTAGAGGAATACAAATGGGGTATCCTATTTGGTTTGAACCCATCAAAGGGAACTAAAAACCTTTCAAAGATAAGACTAAGAAAGATCGCTCATGTAAATCCCTTCGATCTTTTCGCTAAAATTCATAAACATTATGACTACACATATCTCCTCGAATCTATAGAGGGACCAAGAAAATTAACTCAATACTCTTTTATCGGCTTTAACCCCCGATCGATTATTACAGTTAAAAACGGAGAAATCGTATTCACTGATGTAAGAGAGCAAACAAGAATCAAAGAAAAAACAGATAAGCCTTTATCCAAAATAAGGCAGACCTTAGAAAGCACTTTTCTCCCCTTTCATGAACTGAGATTAATTGGAGGCGCAATAGGCTATTTTTCCTATGACGCAATTCGCTATTGGGAGAACCTGCCAAAAAGTGCAAAGGATGATCTAAATTTTCCAGACATTGAACTTGCCATCTATGACGATGGAATTATGTTTGACCATGGGAACCAAAAGGCTTTTTACTATTATTTAACTAGAAACCGATTACAAGATCTTGAAAGACTTATGAAAAGTCCTCTTGAGATTCAATCTTTACAGTACACTGAGCCAAAAACAAATCTATCTAAAAAAACCTTTGAGAAGGAAGTCGCTAATGCGAAAGATTATATAGTATCTGGTGATATCCTCCAAGTTGTTTTATCCAAGCGATACGAGATCACTTTAAAGGGAGATCTCCTTCAATTCTACAGGTCACTTCGAAGAATCAATCCGTCGCCATACATGTACTTCCTAAAAATGAAAGAAAGGCAAATCATTGGATCAAGTCCTGAAATGCTTGTACGAATAGAAAAGGGAGTAGTTGAGACTTATCCAATAGCTGGCACAAGACCTATTACAGAAGATAATGAAAAGAATGAGTTTCTAGCAAAGGAGTTGCTAAACGATCCAAAAGAGCGAGCGGAACATATAATGCTAGTTGATTTGGCTCGGAACGATATTGGGAAGGTATCAGAGTATGGAAGCGTCCATGTGCCCCAATTCATGGAAGTGCATAAGTATAGCCATGTTCAACACATCGTTTCAAGAGTAGCAGGTAAATTGAAGCCAAATTGTGATAATTATGATTCGTTAAAAGCCATCTTTCCTGCAGGAACTGTATCAGGAGCTCCAAAAATCAGAGCCATGGAAATCATAGAAGAAGCTGAGCCAACGAGAAGGGGACCTTATGCAGGAGGTGTTGGCTACTTTTCATTCAATGGTAACAGCGACTTCGCGATCACTATCCGAACTTTAGTCATAAATGGAAATAAAGGCTATATTCAAGTTGGAGCCGGTATTGTTGCCGACTCTGTTCCTGAAAGAGAATGGTTTGAAACGGACTATAAAGCTCAAGCTTTAATGATGGCATTAGAAGCTTCTGGAGAAGACTAAACATGAAAACACTAATCATCGATAATTACGATTCTTTCGTCTATAATCTCGTTCAATACGTAGGAGAACTCGGTGGCGGGCCTATAGTCTACAGGAATAACCAAATAACTTTTAATCAGATGAAGAAGCTAAAACCAGATAGAATAATAATATCACCAGGTCCTGGTATACCTAATGATCCCAGATACTTCGGAATATGTTCCACAATACTTAGAAAAATGAGCACAAAAATCCCAACACTTGGTGTCTGTTTAGGATCTCAAGGTATTGTACACGTTTTTGGAGGCGAAATTGAAAAAGCAGAGAAACTAATGCATGGTAAAACAAGTTTGATACACCATGATGGAAAGGGCATTTTCAGAGGCATTAACAATCCGCTTCGAGCAACACGTTACCACTCTTTAATTGCCAAAAAAACGTCTATACCATCCTGTCTTAAAATAACAGCAAGAACGATAGAAAATTTTGAAGTCATGGGTGTTCGCCACACTATTTATCCTATCGAAGGTGTGCAATTTCATCCAGAATCAATTTTGACTGAATATGGCATGAAAATGATAAACAATTTCCTGGAAAATGGGTGAAGAAGAATTGATTAAAGGATGTATCGGGAAACTCGTTGAACATAGACACCTTCTTTTCAAAGAAGCACAGGAAGCTATGAAAGAAATTATGTCTGGTAAAGCCACTAACTCACAAATAGCAGCTTTTTTAACAGCTCTAAGGATGAAAGGAGAAACCGCTGACGAGATTGCAGCCCTATCAACTACAATGAAAGAGGTTTGTTGCAGTATTCATCCTGAAATAGATGGAAGACTCGTAGATATCGTAGGAACTGGTGGAGATAAAATAAAGACCTTTAATATCAGTACAACAGCAGCTATCATTGTAGCTGGAGCGGGAATAGCGGTTGCAAAGCATGGAAACCGATCTTTTACAAGCTTGAGTGGAAGTGCAGACGTATTAGAACAATTTGGTTTTAATCTTAATATAACGCCCGACGTTGTTGAAAGAGCAATTAAAGATATTGGAATAGGTTTCATGTATGCCCCCATTTTTCATCCAGCAATGAAATACGCAATGAGTCCAAGAAGAGACATAGGTATTCGAACAATTTTTAACGTTCTTGGCCCCCTTACAAATCCAGCAAATGCAAATTGTCAAGTATTAGGCGTCTATAGCGATCACCTAATACCCCCCCTTACACACGCTTTGAAAAAACTTGGGTGCGAAGAAGCCATGGTAGTACACGGATTAGATGGGCTAGATGAAATTTCCACAATTGGAAAAACAGTTATTGGCTGGCTAAAAAAAGACGAAGTCCAAACATTTGAGATAACTCCTCAAGAACTCGGTATTAATCAAGCTAAGCCTCAAGAAATTATGGGTTTAACACCAGAAGAAAACGCTAAAGTCAGCTTTGATATTATTACTGGGAAGAGTAACGTAAATAATGCGAAAAACGAAATCGTTCTTGCGAATGCGGCAGCTGGAATCATTGTAGGAGGCAAAGCTGGAGACTTTAAAAAAGGTATCGAATTGGCTAAACAATCAATCGATAGCGGTCAAGCGTACAATAAATTAAAAATGTTGGTGAAGACCAGCAAGGGGGACCTATCAAAACTCGAAAGGTTGGAAACCATTTATGGATGATTTTCTCGATATATTAGCGAAAGATGCTAAAAGAACAATCGCTAACGGCTATTACACTAATCGTATCGTGTGTGTTAATAAAATTAAACCATTAAGCTTGAAAAAATCGATAACAGATTTTGCTCACGCGTCAGTCATTGCTGAAATAAAGATAGCATCGCCTACTCACGGGATACTCCATAAAAACCCAGATGTCGGGCGTATTGCATCAGAGATGCGGAATGGAGGAGCAATTGCTTTATCCTTTATTACTGAACCGAAACATTTCATGGGATCGTTAAGCACATTTAATATTTTGCGTCAAAAAGTTGAATTACCCCTTTTAATGAAAGATATATTTCTCAACAAGATCCAAATAGAGGCTGCTTCTGAATTTGGTGCAGACGCCATTTTATTGATTAAAACCCTGTTTGATCGCGGTTATTGTGAATGCAGTCTCTCAGATATGATCATGTATGCACACTCAAAAGAGATCGAAGTGTTACTGGAAACTCATACAAAGGATGAATTTTCATCATCATGTAACACAGAAGCTGATTTAATCGGTATAAACAACAGGGATCTCAGAACGTTAAAAGTTGATATACATACTACCATAAACATCCTTCAGAAGGAAAAACCACAGGGAAAAATAGTGGTTAGCGAAAGCGGGATAAAGGATCCTCACGATATTCACCTTCTGAAGGAATCAGGTGCGCAGGCTTTCCTAGTAGGATCAGCTCTTATGAGAACAAAAAATATTTCGCAGAAAGTTAGGGAGCTTGTTACATCCTTATGAGAAAAGTAAAAGTGAAGATCTGCGGAATAACCAATAAAGAGGATTTAAAGATAGCCTCTAACCATGGTGCAGACGCGGTTGGATTTATTGTAGGAGTGCCTTCCTCTCCAAGAAATATATCGCTAGCAATGGCTGAAAAACTAATAAGGTTAGTGCCAATTTTCGTAAAACGTATTTTAGTTATGGTTCCAAGAAACGTAGAGGAGCTCTTCGCAGCTTATGATAAGCTAAAACCTGATGCTATTCAACTTCATGGCAAATACGTTACAAACCCCCATATTCTCCGAGAAAAAATACCGCATATTCCTTTGATAAAAGCCATTAATGCGAACCCAATTAACGCCCTCAAATCTGCGCTAGAAGCAACGTTCTTCGATGCTATTCTGTTAGATTCCTATGTTCGTGGTAAATATGGTGGAACTGGCATCGTCCATAATTGGGATTTAAGTAGACAAGTTAAAAAAACGATTCAACCAAAACCTCTCATTTTGGCTGGAGGTCTAACTCCTGAAAATGTTAAGGAGGCTATCGCCAAAGTTCAGCCATATGCAGTTGATGTGTGTGCGGGTGTTGAATTGTGTCTAGGAATAAAAGATTCAAAGAAAGTAATAGCTTTCATCGAAAATGCTAAGAGCGTTGGCCTATATGACAATTAGCTTATACACGTTAACACGGTCATAAAACATGTAACAACTTAACTTGAATGTGTTTGGAGGGTTTTGATGTTGAGTAAAGGAAGATATGGTAAATATGGCGGGCAATATGTAAACGAAATTTTGATGCCTGTTCTTTTAGAGTTAGAGGAAGGTTTTAACAAGCACTGTCCAATGCCTTCCTTCCAAGAAGAATTTACGACTTTACTGCGAGATTATGGAGGAAGACCGACGCCTCTTTATTATGCAAACAATTTTAGCAAATCTGTGGGTTGTAAAATATATTTGAAACGAGAAGACTTGCTATGTGGAGGCTCACATAAATTAAACAATGCGCTAGGTCAAGCCCTTCTAGCGAAAGCGATGAAAAAATCTCGTTTAATTACAGAAACTGCAGCGGGACAACATGGGCTTGCGACAGTGATGGCAGGCAATGTTTGTGGGCTTGAAACAGATATTTTCATGGGAGTAAAAGATATTGAGCGACAAGTAAGTAATGTTAAACGAATGAAACTACTGGGTGCGAACATAACTCCTGTTACATCGGGGTCTGGAATTCTGAAAGACGCTGTTTCTGACACTTTGAGAGAGTGGACAACGTGTTCGAGAACTACTCATTATCTGATGGGGTCAACAGTTGGACCTCATCCTTTCCCTGAAATTGTTTCAACTTTTCAGAGCGTTATAGGTGAGGAAATCAAAGAGCAAGTGTTAGCTAAAGAGGGAAAGCTACCTGATGCGATATTAGCATGTGGTAGTGGAGGAAGTAATGCCTTGGGAGCATTCAGACCTTTTATCAACAATAAGAACATCAGGTTATACTTCATTGAAGGAGGGGGTGAAAATTTGAATGCGGATAACAGTGCTGCTGTCTTCAAACTAGGAAGGCCAGGGATTCTTCATGGAGCATTAATGCAAGTTTTACAGGACGAAGATGGACAAATAAAGCCCTCTAGAACCCGAGCTTCAGGTTTAAATTATCCAGGAAGAGGTCCAGAAATATCCTTTTTATGCGAAATGGGCAGAGTAAAATCTTGCTATGCTTTTGATAACGAAGTTTTTAACGCCGTTAAAATAATGTGTAAAACAGAAGGACTTCTACCAGCTCTTGAGACCGCACATGCTATCGCTTATCTTTTAAATCATCCGGAAGAATTTGGCGAAGAAGAAGTAATAGTAGTAAATTATTCGGGAAGGGGCGACAAAGATCTTGAAACCCTTATGAGGTATTTTTATGAATCTTGAGGATAAATTTTTAGATTTACAAAAAAGACGAGAAGGGGCTTTTATGCCGCATGTATATTATGGAGATCCAAACGAAGCGTTTTCCCAACAACTAATCAGTAACTTATGTGAAAACGGTGCAGATCTAATAGAGTTCGGAATTCCCTTCTCTGATCCAACAGCAGATGGTCCAACTTTTCAAGCAGCTTGCCAAAGAGCCTTGAGAAATAACATCACACCAATTAAATGCATTCAAGGAATAGAAAAGCTGCGAAAAAAAGGTCTAAATGCCCCCATAATATTGACAACGTACTTTAACATCATCTATTCAACGGGAACAAAAACCTTCCTGAAAAAAATCAAAAAGGTAGATGCTCAAGGAATTCTTATTCCTGACCTCCCATATGAAGAAGCAAGCAGTCTTCTCAATGAAGCAAAACAACAAAAAATACATGTAATATTTCAAGTTGCTCCGACAACTACGGATAATAGATTACAACACATGCCTGAAAAAGCGTCTGGATTACTATACATTATAAACATCGAAGGAGTAAAAGGCCTTAGAACAAGCATGCAAGAATCTACATAAAAACAAGTAAAACGAGATAGAAAACATACCAAAATTCCTCTTTTAGCGGGTTT
>CP070659.1:19215-22416 GCA_020355125.1 Candidatus Bathyarchaeota archaeon | reverse complement strand
TGATTCGGACGCGTTCGCCGCCGATCTGGGTGAGGACACCGTCTTGCAGGATCTCGATGTCTTCCTGAGCCACCGATTGGTGTGCCTTCAAAAACAGCTCAGGAGATGTGCATCCCACGCCCCAGCCGCCAAGCATTTTTGTTGGTTGTTTCTTATCTCTGGTGCTCCGATGTTGGACGGTGACGCGCTCCGTGCCGTCACCAAAGCTGATCTTGGTTGGGAGTTTGGCGAGGCTGGTTTTTATTTCGTCGCGGGTGAAGTGGACGACGCGGGACGTATCCATACACCACATGCCCTTCTCTTCGAGAAAGGCCATGCCAGCTTGGAAGAGGTTGTCGGCCATGCCGGGGTCGGTGGGGACGTAGTCGTTCGGATCACGGGTGATACCATACTCTTCCGCGAGTTCTTGAAGGGGGTGGAGGAATTTGCCAAGGCTGAAGAAGTCTTTCTGCGTCACAAGGGGACCTGTGAAGACCCGTTGATACATGTCGCGAAGCGAAACCATTAAACTTAACACCTTTTTTCATTTATGTCCTTCAATATCTTTGATTTATCAACATATAATATTGTTGATTCGAGTTACTATCGTAGTAGTAGTTTCTGTTACCTCGAAAGGGCAAGAAAGCTTTTTTTGAAATACGAATAACGATCTAAAAATTTTTTTATAGCGACATCTTATTGTTAGAGATCTATGCGATCAATAAACTGGATAATAGTAGTATGTATCCTTTCATCGATAATTGCTTGGCTTTTAAGTCCAATCAAGTATGAATTTCTTTTCAATAATCTAGTTTTTAGCACTGATAACATTCTTCAAGGAAAAATCTGGACTCCCATTACAGCATTATTCATACATTACGACGGGTTGCATTTAGTAAGTAATATGTTCTTCCTATTTATTTTTGGAAATACCCTCGAAGAAGAACTAGGAAAAAATAAAATCTTGCTTGCTTTCTTTATTGGCGGAATAATGGCGTTCTTACTAAGTTCATTCTTTTATGACTCACGGACTGCTATGCTAGGAGCATCTGGAGCTATTTTCACGTTAACCTCTATTGTAATGCTTGTTAAACCCTTAAAGTTCTCTTTTTCCCTTTTTATGCCTCTGGGGCTTGTGGCTATCATCTATTTCTTATATAATGTGGCTGCTATCTACTTTGAACTTCAAAGCAATGTGTCTTTTATATCTCATGTAATTGGCTTTATTATTGGGATACCCTTTGGTATTTCTTGGAGCAAAGATTGGATAAAACACCTCTTAATAACAATAGGCTTACTAATTCTGTATTACAGTTTACAAGTTCTTCTTCTTCACGTTTTTTCTTAAGCTCGGAAATAATTGCTTCACCAATTGAATGGTATGATCTCCATATCTAAGGCTCCAGTGTACGTGCTGTTAGCGCGCGCAAGCATTGGTACAAACAGGTACCCTAAGAGATAAATATTTTATATACAGTTTTGTTAAAATTGATTTTTCTTGGTAAGAATAAAGGAAGGAGTTCTAAGAAAACTAAGTACAGCAATGTTCAAGGCTGCTGGCACATCTGATGAGGAGGCAAAAATAGTATCAGATATTCTCGTTGATACAAGTCTCCACGGAGTAGACTCTCATGGAGTAAGAGCAATTCCTGGCTACATTAAAAAGATAAAAGAAGGGCCTCTAACGTCTGGTTACCCACTCGTTCCAAGAACACCAATCAAAATTCTTTTAGATACGCCTACTACTGCCATGTGGGATGCAGGCTCAGGCTTTGGCTTTGTCGCGGGATATAAAGCAATGCAAAAGGCAATAGAAAAAGCAAAAAAGTATAAAATTGGAAGTATTGGCATAACAGGAACGGGACACACAGGTGCTTTGTACTGGTATTCCTACTTTGCAGCCAGAAATAATATGATTGGGATTACTCTCTGTCGGGGCGGTGGACACTCGGCCGTGCCCTATGGGGGAGTTGATGGACGATTGGGCATCAACCCATTAGCCGTCGCTATACCTGCTGGAAAGTACAAACCCATTATCCTTGATATGGCCACCACAGGCGTAGCTATGGGACACCTCCAAGTAATGGCGGTTAGAGGTCAGAACGCACCTGATGGATGGCTTATTAAACCAGATGGCACCTGGTCCAATGATCCTTTAGCATATGTAAAACGCGAGGCGAAACCGGTTGCCTTTGGCTATCCCCACAGCGAGTACAAAGGCTATGGATTGAGTATCATCGTTGAGGCATTAGCAGGAGCTATTGGTTCGAGGTGTAGTCTCGATGCAAATGGCTTTGGACACCTGTTTACAGCCATCGACCCAACCGGCTATTGTTCATTAGACGAGTTTACAAACAATGTTGAATCGATGATTAACCACATTAAAACCTCTCGAACAAGATCCAATTTTAAGGAAATTCTGTATCCTGGCGAACCCGAATGGCAGGAGGAAGAGAATAGGAGGAAGCTTGGCATTTTCGTAGATGATCTATGGTGGAAGGCCATTGTTGAAACTGCTGAAGAACTGGGTGTTAACATTGATTAATGCTATGTTCTATGAATAAGGCTTACAAGAAGGGATCAGTCAATGTTTGACTTTTTTAAAGGAAACGTTTTAGTCATAACAGTTACCGGTATCCTAGGGTTCTTCGCGCGTGGTGCGGTCTTTCCATATATTTCTCTTTACATCTTGGCTTTAGGGGGCACTACAGGCAACATAGGGATTATTGATTCTCTTCGACCCTTAGCAAGTTTATTGGTTTTTCCTATTGCAGGATATTTCGCAGACCGCAGTGGCAGGGTTAGACTAATGTTTTTAGCAATGCTCTTATCAGCGTTAATTAATTTATTCTATATCTTAGCTAACGATTGGGTAATGTTTGCAATAGGGAACTTCATTGGAGGGTTCATCGTTTTCCATTTTCCAGCCCAGTCTGCTCTTATGGCTGACTCTCTACCGCCTAAACAAAGAGGGATAGGTTTTGCTACATCCAACGCTATTCCAAGTGCTATAGCCGTAATAGCGCCTTTTTTTGCTGGATTCCTTATTGATGAGGTGGGAGTAGAAACAGCAATGAGATATCTGTATACCCTTATGCTTCTATGTTATGCCGCTTCTGCTGTGATTTATTCGCGGTTCCTCCGAGACACTGTTGAACGATCGAGTTTCAGATTAGATTTATCAGATTTTAAGACATTGATGCTGAATTCTTATCGTGATGT
>CP070659.1:0-19115 GCA_020355125.1 Candidatus Bathyarchaeota archaeon | reverse complement strand
GCTGCAGCTATTGGCAATTCTACCATTTGATTATTAAAAGGTCCAAAAATTTCATTTCCTACTCGAAATTTAGGGACTTCATTGGTATATATTCTTACTCTTCCTTTATTGAAAGCAATGCTGTCTGAGAACGGATCAAATGTATCTAAATTATCTATTGTAATCGGTATTGCCTTAAATCCAGTTTTACCATGTAACGTTAAAGGCATTCGGATTAATCTATGGATATCTGTAGTTACTACAGTGTCTATCGACGCGGTTTGTTCCTTTATACTATTTTGCACAATCATTTCCCAGGTTTTCAGATCAATTCCTTTAATAGCTCCCCAAGCTGATTTTTTGCTCCACACTTCTAACAAGAAATCTCTATTTGCTAAGATTTTTTTTAAAATAGATTTCTTTACGCCTACTTTTTCAAGTTGTTCCTTTGTGGTTGTTAATAAGAAATCATATACTCCTCGTGCGATTTTCGCTCTCCAGCCCACATCATTTAAATCAGGACCAACTATCTCTTTCATTCTTTTTTCTCTGATTTCCAATAAGCCATGGTACTCCACGTTTAAACCTATGCCTTTAATATAATCAACAATCTCTTTTCTCCCAATTTGTCCAAGTTGAATTACATTTTCCTCTTCTACGTGGACATGATATCCTCTATGCCCTGAAAAATTGATTTTTATATCTTCAGATGAGAAACCAAAATCTTTCATTAAAAAATCTAAAAGTTTTAAGGTTTCATCTTTAGCTTTTTCAAGACATATTTCACAAAGCCACGTTTCTTTCTTAAATTTGTTGTAGCCACAGGTTTTACAATTGACTCCTGGCTTTCGAACTATGTTTTGACAGTTCAAACAAATCCAGTAATAATGATTAGGTAGACATGGGGCATGAATGTGATCAGAATCTATATCAAAAACTAAGTCAGCACAGATCCAATCTTTATGTGCCATAGATTCTTCTGGATTATTATAGTATGCTGCTGAATAATATATATTCGAAGGCACTAATATCTTTAAAAACTTGTCAAAAACTTTTCTATTTTTAAATCCTTTATGTCTAATCATCATTCCTTCTTTAAAGGATTCAAATCCGAATTCTCTTTTTTCAAAGGATGTGGGCATAAGAATTTTTTGGATATTTTCATGATAATATTCTGAAAATTTTTGTTTAACAAAAGCAATGGAGTCGTCAATCATTATTAACGCTCTCTAGATCCTTAATTAGCTTTATTTTTCTCCTATAATAGGAAAGAGGATGATTTATCGTTTTGCACAAATCATCAGGCCCAATACATACTCCGTGGGTTTTTAAAGTATCGCATTTTGGAGGAGTATATTTGGTGCCTGATCCCTTTTTGCCAGCTATGTGTTCAATTTGATATCTAGTGAGTTTTTCATCAAAATCTGAAGCTGAATTGTATAACTTTAATAATTCTTCAATGCTCATACCAAGGTTAAGAAAAAACGATGTTAGAGTAAATCGACCAATATGCGATATGTGTCGGCCTATAAGAAGCGAATCATATAACCTTTTAACACATGGAGGAAAAGCTGCTGTTAAAGTTACTTTAGGGTATTCTTGGAAGCCTATCGACTCTCTTCTTTGGTTTAGAATCTGATTAATACGCTCTATTTTTCCATGTAATAAAGGTGGTAACTGAACTTTTGGACTATTTTCAATTATTCGTTCAACATATTTTCGAATTTCTTCACTGAGTAGTCTCGCCAGTTCATTTTTTTTAAGGCATACATTGCCCTCTATTATGGTTCTATTTACAAGTTTCCACCTATCATAAGAACTTGGAGCGTTTTTAAGATAATCTGTAAAGATTAAAAAATAATCGAAAGAACAATCATGATCAGCCTTTTTAATTTTCCAATTCAAAGAATTGGATATATCTAAAATTTTTTAATCTCTCTCCTTTCGGAGGAGGATTTCAGTTTTTTTAGCTTCTGCTAATGCATATCTTTTCTTAAGGAAATCATCATTAATTGTTGTAACAAAAGCTATTGCTACTGGGAATGAGAGGATCTCTATATCATAAATTACGGGGTCATGCCACTTTACAATGTTCTCTATGATTGTTTCTTCGATCCTTTGTTCCGCCCTATTAACGACTTCTCCGTAGTTTCGGTTTGCTAAGTCACTTATTTTTAAGTCTAAATTTGTAACAAAGTTATTGGCTTCTTTAGTAAAAGGATACTTTGCAAAGTCTTCTTTAGAGATCAGCATTAATACCATCACGGGAATAGCTTTAAAATTTAATCATAATATATATAGAGGATTCCTCTTTATTCGTATTACTTTAGTGCGCGCGCTAGGGGTATGTTGAATTTGCCTTTTCCAAAAGCAGTAGATTACCATAAGCCCTCAAAACCATTAATACCAAATTGTTATGGAATTTTCTACTCGTTTATAAGTGTCTGCTATTGGTTCACTCTATCATTTTTTGGGATAATGGAGCAAGAATCATTAGCCCTAGCTACATCAGTCCTTTTTGGTAGTACTATGGGTCTCTTCGACGATATTGTTGATTTATCGTGGCGGTATAAAGCTATTCTACCCATATTTGCTTCGCTGCCTTACATGGTGTTGAAACCTTCTGATAGAACAACAATTTCTCTTCTTCTTCTTGGTTATATAGATTTTGGGGCTCTTTTTTTTATAATTATTGTTCCCTTAATCGTAACAGTGACAACAAATATATACAATCAATTAGGAGGTCTTAATGGACTTGAATCCCTATCAGGTCTAATAATATTAATCGGTTTGACAATAGCTTCTGGAAGTATTGTTTTAACTATCGTTCCCATTCTTTGCCTAGTGCTGCTGGGATATTTAAGCTATAAAGGCCAAGCATTTATTGGCAATGTTGGTACATTCTCAATAGGGATAACCCTCGCGGTTTATTCGATATTATTTAATATAAAGCTGGTTCTATTGGTAACCTTAGTTCCTCATATCGTAAATTCACTTCTTATCCTTTATTCTATTTATGTTCTCAACGATAAAGCTGAAACACTTATGGACGAAAATGGGCTGCTTTATTCTCACCGTATTAGAAGTTTAAGGACCTTAATTCTTCACTACAAAAGGATGAAGGAACATGATGTGGTTCTTCTACTTTGTTTAATGATTGTACTATTTGTCATTTCAAGCCTAATAATTAAGTGGTTTAGTTACTGATGTAAGCAAATATTTTTGAGCGCTTCTTTAGTATTAGGAATAAAAAAAAGAAAAAAATAATAAAAAATTACTTTGTTATGTATTCTCTTATTTTGTTGCCACAGCATTCATACATTTTGATGTGAACTTTTGGACTAAGATCCCATTCCTTTACAAGTTTCATATCTTCTTTATTACACTCGGGACATTTTACCATTGTTTTCCCCGATAAATTGTATTATTGGAGGTGACTTATATGCCTTATTCATTAACGAGGTGACGCTGCTAGCTAGCTATGGTAGAAAACTTATCAGTGGTAGCTGATGATGTTGTCCTTTCATGTGGTTGCCATCTATCTGAAACCAAGGTCTATCCACATCTTTCTCTTCCAGAGGGAAGGTTTGAAAAAAAGACAATTCATAGCATCGTAGTAACTTAAAGCTATTCACGCTCTTACGCGAGGGAGAACTGGTGCGTGTATGCATATGTTATATCTCACATTCTAGTACGCCTAACAAAACAACTACTTTAGTTATCTAGGCGATTATCGAGTTTAATAACGGGTCATTTTGGATACAAGACTTTAAATTCCGCTAAATCTTGAGCCATTTCTGTATTTGGGAAAGTGTTCTGAGCTTGGTGGATTAGTAAATCTGCATTGTTATATCTTCCACTTATATGTGTCATAATTAGTTGTTTAACATTAGCTTTTTTTGCTATTGTTGCTCCTTGGCTTGGACTTGAATGACCAAATTTATTAGCTTTTTCAGTCAACTTATCATCCAACGTAGTATCATATATTAGCAGATCGGCATTTTTAGCTAAATTCGAAATAGCTTCACACGGCCTTGTATCTCCAGAATACACAATTTTTCTCCCTTTTCTAGGAGGACCTACAATACATCTTGGAGATATAATTTTACCATTAGCAAGTGCAACTTCATTACCATGTTGAAGTGAGAACCAAAGTGGACCTTCTGGAACTCCAAGTGAAATAGCCTTTTCTGGGTAGAATTTACCAGGTCTTTCATATTCAATGAGCGCATAGCCAAGATTTGGAATTGTGTGATCCATCCATGAGGCTTGTATATAATATTCCTTTTCCTTACAGACTTTCCCTTCACTAATTTCTTTTATTATTACAGGAAACGTTAGCTTAAATTTCACGATTTTTATTATATCGTTTATAAACTTAGCGATACCTTCTGGTCCAAATATTTTTAAAGGAAATCCGACTTGGAAAAGAGACATTGTTTGTAAAAGTCCTGGAAGACCTAAAATGTGATCTCCATGCATGTGAGTAATAAATATTTTATTGCAGTAGCCAAGTTTAGCTTTCAGCATTTGTCTTTGCGTTCCTTCTCCACAATCAAAGAGAAGTATTTCCCCTTTCCTCTTAATAGCTATTGAGGGAAGGTTTCGATTTATAGTAGGTAAAGTTCCAGCAGTACCTAAGAAAATAATTTTCAAAACTAAATTCTCCTTCGATCGCGACCTGTTAATGATTTTTTAAAATGATTGTTGTGGTTCCTGTTAGGCTCATATGTTCCTTAATAAATAATAACTATACTATTCGTATGTTCTGATGTTTATATCATTATGTATCCTTTCTCTTTTAACACCAAAGCAGTAGATTGTTTAAAAAATTCTTGCGCAAGTCTGAACCTACAGTTTCATATCCAAGTGGTCTTGCTTCAATTAGTGCGCGCTAAAACGACTTATATGAAACTTTTATTTGTACCTTTGTTTTTTCTTTTTTCCAGCATGATTCAATTTCTTGACGTATAAGGCTTTTAGACAATAATTGTAGATGTCTTTACTAAGCTTTTTATTTTTATGAAAAATTTTTAGTACCTATCAATGAATTTATCATTTTTATATATCTAGCACGCATTATTGATAGCTTTTCCTCTCAATCAGTTAATGTAATAAGCCAGTTAGCTATGTTTTTACATCTTATCGGTGATACTTCTCCACCCATTACGCAAAATGTTATGTTTTCACACGAAATACAGGGAATGTCAAGAATAGAATCTATCTCCAATAAGGGCCTCTTTATAGAAAGGCGATACGACCATCTACCTTTTGACATTTCGCGCTTTCTTATTATCAGATTCTTTTTTTCAAGTTTTAATGAGATCCTTGATCCATCGCGGCTATTTGCTCCTAATTCCCTCCATAACTCGCTTTGTAGAATTCCTTTAGGGCCTCTATTAATTATGATTTGAAGAGCTTGATCTTCCAATTCATTGCGTCTAGGCACGTATATCCCTCTTCTTTATTCGTTATCAATGTAGTTTATCTCATACAAACAATCGATATCTAGTTAGGATTAGCGCGTGTGTCTAGAGTTTAACAACGATTTCTAATTTCTCTATGAGTTCCTTATACCTATTCCTTATTGTTACCTCTGTGATATTTGCTTGTTCTGCGATTTCTCTTTGAGTCCTCTTCTCATTTCCAAGGGTCGAAGCTATGTATGTGGCAGCCGCGGCTATGCCAAGAGGGCCTCTTCCACTTGTTAGCTGTAAAACTTTTGCAGATTTTAAGACATTCATGGCAATAGTTTCAATGCTTCCAACTAAAACCAATTGGTTTGAGAACCGATTAATATAGTACGATGGATTTGATTGTGGTATTTGTGCGTTCAATTCTCTAACCATAAATCTGTATGCTCTTCCAATTTCCTTTCGACTCACTGATGTAAATTGGGCCATTTCATCTAATGTTCGTGCAACTCCGCATTGACGACAAGCCATATATAACGCGGCAGCGGTAACGCCTTGTATAGATCGACCTCGGATTAGTCGTTTTTTGACCGCTTTTCTGTAAATAACGCTAGCTGTTTCTAGAATGTTTTTAGGTAGATTAAGAGCTGCGCTGATTTTAGATAATTCTGAAAGAGCGAAGGCTAGATTTCGCTCAGTAGCGTCTGAAACTCTGGATCTTCTCTGCCACTTTCTAAGGCGGTATACTTGAGCCCTTTGACCAGGTGAGAGTTTTTTTCCATAAGTATCTTTATCTCGCCAATCTATCATTGTCGAAAGACCTTTATCATGTATTGTATACGTCATCGGTGATCCAACACGTATTCTTTTTTTCCTTTGTTCTTCATCGAATGCTCTCCATTCAGGTCCGGTATCTTCAATTTTTTCTTCTATTACAAAGCCACAGCTTATGCATACGACTTCGGCTGTTTCGTAATCTTTAATAAAACGTTCTCTACCGCATTCAGGGCATTTTTTTCCTACTTGTTGCGTAGGATCGGCAGACTTATTCTCATTATCATTCATTTGTCTTTTTATCTCCTTTTAATGCGCGCTTTTCTGTTTAATGCATATATAATATGTCCGATATATTGTTCTGGATTTTCAATAATTGGTTTTATAGATATGTAGGGGTTGTTTACTGGGCCAAACATATCAGCTACAATCCCGATCTGGTTTAATTTATCATTCATTACAGGTATTTTGATATTAACCTTATTTTTAGTTTTTACAATTAGTTTTTTATTTGATGAAAAGTGTAGCACCTTCCCTAAGAGTGTTAAAATTTTGTTTCTATTCTTTTTCAAAGTTAAAACAACATTTTTGATATTTCTATGTAGGGTTTTATCTCGTTCGTGTTTTTCTAGTTAAAACCGCGTTTATCACACCGTTTTGTCCTGGTCTTGATGTGATTTTTGCTTCCCCTAGCGAAGTTTCGATTATAGAACCTTTTGTCATTATCTTTCTTCGATCATAATCAACGCTCGTGGGATTTTTTATGACTCGTAGGATTTCAGCTTTTTCAGTTTTATTAGTTGAGGTGTTAGTAATATTGGCATGTTTCTCCTTTAATATTTTTAGCTTAAGGGTGTTACCCCTTCTCTTTTCAATTTTTTTAACAGCTTCTCCGAGTTTGGTTTCAATTGGGTAACTACCTGATTCGAAGGATCTTTTAGCTCGATAATTTCGCTTTCTACCGCCTGTAGTTTTTTTCTTATTCAAATTACTATGCCATTGTGGCATCCTTCTTGTTCATCCCCTCTAGCACGCGAGTAAGATAAAAAGAAGTAGGGATTAATATATTTAATGGGATAGGAATAAAAAGTGGGTTATGGTTATTAAGTATCGTTAGATGATTATTTATAGAAGATGAAAAAAGTTGACTGAAGTCAAACTCTTTAGAGTTAAAGGCGAAATTCTCGACCCAAATTATCATGTAAAATTCTCGAAGGATCTAAAAGCGACTAAGCCAAAGGATGCCATAGAAAAAATATATACTGTTTTTGGAGGACAACATAAGGTAAAGAGAGTTCATATTAGAGTGAATTCCATTGAAGAAATAAAGCTTTAATAGAAACTACGGTATAAAAAGATGGTTTAAATGTCTCAAGACGATGAGAAATTAAGAAGAATGGTTTTTGAACTTCGCGTTCTTGAAGAGACTGTTAACACTCTCCAAACACGTATCGGTTTCATTAACGCTGCTATTAGAGAATTGCAGATAGCTAATGAAACAATTAATGGGATAAAAAATGAAGACAAAGGCTCCCACATTCTCGTGCCAATAGGTGGGGGGTCTTATATTAATGCCCAAATAACAGACACTAAGAATCTTCTTGTAGGCATTGGCGCTAACGTTTCTACAGTAAAAAATATCGCTTCTGCGCAAGAAGATATTGGAACCCGAATTCTAGAATTAGAAAAAACTAAGAATGCTGTTCAAAAACAATTAGAAGATGTGAATGTTCAAATTCGTAGAACTCAGAATCAATTACGGATAATGGCAAGACAGCAAAATGAAGGCAATATGAATGTTTGAGCGGCTTAAACAAGGCGTAAATAGAATCATCAATGCAATTTCAAAAACTGAGTTTAACAATGAGAAACTTGATGCCATTCTGTGGGATTTTAAATTAGCTCTTTTAGAAAATGATGTAGCTCTGATTGTTGTAGATCAAATATGTGAGAATGTAAAGCAAAAACTTCGTGGAGTTGAAATTGGGAGGCTGGATGATAAGAAAAAAATTGTAAAACGAATTCTAAATGAAGTTCTTTATGAAATTCTACAAACAAATGAGAATATCGATTTACTCGATCTAGTTTCTAAAAAACGTATGGCTAAAGAACCATTTATCATTGTTTTTGTAGGTGTGAATGGTACTGGTAAGACTACAACTATTGCTAAAATTGCGAAGTTACTTCTTTCTAATGGATATTCAGTTGTTTTAGCGGCAAGTGATACATATCGTGCAGGGTCAATAGAGCAGTTAGAAAGCCATGCGAAGCGTCTTGGTATTCGTATGGTTAAACATACATATGGATCTGATGCTGCGGCTGTAGCCTTTGATGCAATTAATCATGCTATAGCAAGTGGTATCAATGCTGTGTTAGTTGATACTGCAGGTAGAATGCAAACGAATCGTAATTTAATGTTTGAAATGCAAAAAATCGTGAAAGTGACTGATCCCGACCTAGTAGTTTTTGTTGGAGACGCTTTAACTGGGAACGATGCCGTAAATCAAGCTGAGGAATTCAATAAATACATTAAAATTGATGCTTCCATCTTAACAAAGATAGATGCCGATTCTAAAGGAGGAGCTTCTATTTCTATAGCTTATGTGACGAAGAAACCTACCATGTATTTAGGAATAGGTCAATCCTATGATGATTTGGAACAATTTAACCCTAATTTTTTAATAGAAAAAATTCTCGCTTAATGCTAGTTGTTTTCAATCTGTAAGTATTTTTTTTTCGCTGTTCTACTAAAGCACGTCCGATATAAGATGTAATAGTAACGCCTTCTCTGTGTGTAGTCTATTTTCCGATTCCTGAAAGATCTTACTCTGAGGAGAATCAAATACTTCCGATGTTATTTCATATCCTCTATGTGCTGGGAGACAATGGAGGACTATACAATCTTTTTTTGCTATGTTTAAGAGTTGAGAATTTAATTGATATGGTCGAAATATTTTTATCCGCTTTTCTTTCTCTTTTTCAAAGCCTATAGATACCCAAGAATCGGTAACTAAAACATCAGCATCTTTTGCTGCCTCCAAGGGATTTTGGACAATACGTGCATTGGTTCTAATTTTTGGTTCATAGTCTTTTGGCGATGCAACAACCATTTCCAGCCCAACCAATTCAGCGCTTTGCATAAGAGAGTGGCATACGTTGGTTCCGTCACCCACCCAGCCTATTTTTAAACCCTTAAACGTTTTCTTGTTCTCTAATATGGTTAGGAAATCAGCAAGTGCTTGACAAGGATGATGGAGGTCATCCATACCGTTTATTACTGGTTTATCGCTTCCTTCAGCAATCATTAGGATTTGATTATGTTTAAACACTCGCCCCATAATTGCATCGCAGTAAAGTCCCAAAACCTTTGCTTCGTCTTTTATGTCGCCTTTAACAAAATTTGTTTCGTTCCAATTTAGATATATAGCGTGACCACCAAGCTGTGCCATTGCCACTTCAAACGAAACTCTCGTTCTGGTAGATGTTTTTGCAAAAAGCATAGCCAATGTTTTACCTTTCATTTTTTCTAAAACTTTGTTTTTCTTCAATTTAATAGAAAGCTTAAGAATATCCATTAATTCTCTTTCACTTATATCGGAAATTGTAAGAAAATCTTTACCCTTCATGTTTTCAACCTCATCAACTGCTTTATTGCGTTCGCATACTTGGCATAATTAGTTATTCAACATAGCATATATAATAAGTTGGAAAATAATAATATATTCCTGATGTTTACAATCTAAAATCTAGGTTGAGAAAAAAGTGAGATTCTACAGAATCATAGGACTAATCCTTATCGCCTTGGGTATCTATGGAACAATATACTCCTTTTCGTTTTTCTTTGGTTTTATCACAGCAGGAATCTTCCTCATAATCTTAGAGTTTATGCCAGAAAAAGAGGAATCAGTATCCGCTTCGTTCCAACATAGTTTAAGACCGGCTTCTGACTCGTTTAACTCATCGATTACTTCGTTTTGCCCAAAATGTGGAACCAAAGTCAGCGAGGGTATAACCTATTGCCCTCAATGTGGAGAAAAATTGGGAGCGAAATAATTGTACTGAAGGGAGGTTACATAAATATGGATGTTAAAATATTTGGAAAAAGCATGTTTAAACGGAAAATGATCGTCCTGCCCATTATAATAGTATTCTTTCTTGGATGGCTTTCCTTTTCATTTTACATTTACACGAATCAAATCCTCTTCTTAAGCATAGAAGGCCCAATTTATGATTTCCAATCAACTACCCTTTCTCTCTATCAAGGAAAATTGGATAGAAATGTTAAAGCAGTAGTTCTATATCTGAATACTCCCGGTGGCGATGCTTATTCTTGTATAGAGATAAGTAACTATGTTAAAGATCTAGCAACTGTCAAACCTGTGATTGCAGTTATGGGAGCACAGTGTGCTTCAGGAGGATATTACATTGCATCTTTTGCTACACATATTTTTACTCATAGGAACACTATAACCGGGGGCATAGGTGTGATTGCTACTTGGATTGATTTATCCGAGTATTATGAAAAAGAGGGTATTCAGATTTGGATCTGGAATACAGGTAGTGAAAAAGATGTAGGAGCTGAATGGCGATCGCCAACACAGGCTGAGAATGAAAGCATATGGGCAGAGGTTAATTACATATTCAACAAATTGATAAACGACATAAGAATCAATAGACCTAATCTTACACAGCAGGATATTAATATGATTAAAACAGGGCGAGTATTTTTAGGAAATGTTGCTGTAGAGATGGGATTAGCTGATCAGATAGGAAACATATTGAATGCCGTAGAAAAAGCAGCTTCAATAAAAGGACTATGGAAATACATATTAGTTACTCCTTATATGGATGAAAAGCAGAAATTTTTCAAAGCCATCTTTTAAGACACAAGCCAATTTCTTCCTACAAATTTGATTTACTATTTTTGGTCATATATGATTCATCGTATAGCTGTCTTTAACTAGCCATACCTAAGAACAAACGTTTATAATATCATCTATACACTATCTTTCTAAAGCGCGCTATTATGCCAAATGTTTAGGTTATCAAATACACTTTTAAAAAATCAAATAAATGGGCTACCGAAATATGATTGGACTAAGTTCAATTGTTGTCTACGTATCCTTCGAAGGATATATTTAAATTAAAGTTGAAAATATACGTCGGAAGTGAACTCATTGGACCTTAAAAAATTTATATCTTCAAGTAAAAGGCTGATAAAACTAATTGATAAACCTAGGAGAGAAGAATTATGGCAATCAATTAAGATCAGTCTCCTTGGCATCGCGATTATTGGGACTATAGCTTTTGTCATAAAATTTATAGCTACCATGCTTCAAGCTACTGCAGTGACACCATGATGTTGATAGATATAGGAAAAGATAAATTATGAGTGAAAAAAAGGGTATTAAACCATCTATTTATGCCATTAAAACAATGGTTGGTCAAGAAAAAAACGCAGCTGAATTAGTTGCTAGTAGGATTAAAACTAACAGTTTTCCAATTATTTCAATTCTCGCACCCGAAACTCTAAGGGGGTATATTTTTATTGAAGCTCAAGGACCACATATTGTTGAGGAAGCAATAAAGGGAATAAAACATATAAGATCGCGAATTCCAGGTAAAGTCCCGTTTTCTGAGATTGAAAAATATCTAATAACAAAACCCATAATAGAAGAGCTTGATGTAGGGTATACAGTAGAAATTACAGGAGGTCCTTTTAGGGGAATGAAGGCAAAAATAACACGTGTCAACAAAGTAAGGCAAGAAGCTACTTTAGAATTATTGGAAGCTACTTTTACTTTACCTATCACTGTCTCCTCAGATTACCTGAAGCTTGTTAGTAAAACAGTGGTGCCTAAACAGGAAGTGGAAAGTTGAGTGAAAAAAAGGTTGTCGAAGCCCTCATTAATGGTGGCCAAGCTACAGGAGGCCCGCCATTAGGCCCAACGTTGGGTCCTTTAGGTCTAAACGTCCTAGCTGTTGTTAAAAAAATTAACGAAATCACACAAGATTATGCAGGAATGAAGGTTCCTATAAAAATCCAAATTGATCTCGAAACCAAAGGATTTGAAGTAATAGTAGGAACTCCTACGACCGCTGCGTTGATAGTAAAAGAGTTAGGTGTATCAAAGGGGTCTGGAAATCCTAACACTCAAAAGATTGGTAACTTAACTATGGAGCAGATAAGCCACATAGCGAAAATTAAACAAAATGTTCTTCTATCAAAGACTTTAAAAGGTGCTATGAAAGAAATTATTGGAACTTGTATGAGTTTAGGTGTTACTATTGAAGGGAAAGAACCTAATGAAATTCAAGTTGAAATAGAAAAAGGATTATTCGATGAATTTTTAAAAGAGTAGCATTCTTTAAATAGACTTCTACAAGCTAATCAATTTCAGGAGAATCATAAATTTGCCAATAGATAAAAAAACGATAATTAACGCAGTTATAGATGCAAAAAAAAATACACAGAAGAGAAATTTCAATCAATCAATTGACCTTATCATAAATTTAATCGGAATCGACTTGAAGAAACCAGAAAACCGGATAAATGAACTTATAGAATTGCCTTATCCCCCACGAAAAAAAACAGAGATTGTTGTATTCGCTAACTCTGAAATCGCTTTACGAGCTAAAGATGCTGGTGTCGAAGAAGTCATTGGAAAAGAAGAATTGGATAGATTATCAAACGATAAAAAGAGTGCTAAGAACCTTGTTAGAAAAACAGATTACTTTATCGCAGAGGCGTCTCTAATGCCTCTTGTAGGCAGAGTTTTTGGCCCTATTCTCGGTCCAAGAGGGAAAATGCCAACTCCAACCCCGCCTACGGCAGATATTAATAGCGTAGTTAAAAAACATAGACGGATGACTCGAGTGAGGGTTCGAGACCAGTTGAACTCACAGTGTAACGTTGGTACAGAAGATATGCCTGATAATTACGTAGCTGAAAATATTCAAACCATAATAACTAGACTTGAAGAAACACTGCCAAAGGGATCAAAAAATATTGGGAATGTATTTGTAAAAACAACTATGGGACCATTAACTAAAATACGTTAAGATGTGAGATAATGACAGTAATTTTAAAGAAAAAGACTATTCAAGAAAAGATTAGAAAAATCGATGAGCTAACAAATTTATTTAATAAATACACCGTCTTTGGATTAGCAAGTCTATATAAGGTAAGATCTAGACAACTACAAGAAATAACAAAAAAGTTAAGATCAAATGTATTTATGAAGGTATCTAAAAAGTTCATCATAAAAAAAGCTCTTAAAAAGTGTAATAAAGCAGATGCTAACGCTATAGAAAAATACTTAGTTGGCCCAAACATCCTAGTCTTCACTGAAATGAATCCCTTTAGATTGAGTCTACTTTTTGAAAAAAGTAAGATAAAGACAACTGCGAAGGCAGGTGATGTAGCACCCTACGATCTTGTGATACCTGCTGGAAATACAGGCCTTCCCCCAGGGCCGGCAATATCAGAATTGCATGAGGCAGGAATTAGGACTAGGATTGAAGAAGGTAGCGTTTGGGTTATTAAGGACACCATAGTATCGGAAGAAGGAAATGTTATAACTCCAAAAATTGCAAGTGTTTTATCTAAAATGGGCGTCAAACCCATCGAAATTCGACTTACTTTAGAAGCTGCGTATGATGATGGTAACATTTTTACTTCGGATCAACTAAGCTTAAACTTGGAGAAAACAGAAGCACAAATAATAGAATCGAAGAATAGAGCTAGAAACTTTGCTATCAAAATAGCCTACCCAACGTCCGATACACTATTTTTAATTCTCCAACAGGCGTATTTTAACGCTAAAAACGTTGGCTTAGCTATAGCGTACCCTACTCAGGAGTTGATAATAGAATTAATTACTAACGCATATATTAAAATGCTAGGTCTAGCTTCTCAGTTATCAGTAATGAATAAAAACGTAGTTCCGCCCGAATTAAGATGATTTATTTATAAGCTATACAAAAAGTTGAAAAGGAGGATAATTCTAAAAAAAGATACCATAATTAGAAAAATAGGTATTTTAGAGGATTTGGAGGTGAATAATGATTGAAGTATATTTATGCAGCACTGCTACTACATGCAGCAGGGCAAAAGATCGATGAAAATAATATTAAAAAGATCCTAGCTTCTACAGGCGGAGAAGTAGAAGAAGCTAGAGTAAAAGCTCTAGTAGCAACATTGTCTGAGATAGATATTGATGAAGCCCTTAAAACAGTCTCGACAGTAGTCGCTCCTGTTACACCCGCACCAACTACAGCACCTGTATCTGATCAAAAAGAAGAAGAGGAAAAAGAAGAGGAGAAAGAAGAAGAGGCTCTCGCAGGGCTGGGGGCTTTATTCCAGTAAACCTAATAAGCTATTTTTTGTTCACTATTTTCTTGAATATCTACTAGCTACTAGGTTCTATTCATAAGTCAATGTAATCTTCAAATTACCTATATATTCTTTATAGCCAGCTATTTTTCTAGTTAAAGAGTTAAATTATGGGCCGATATAGAAATTTAGAGCGCAGAGCCCATTATATATCATTTAAAGAATATTTTGGTGAATAAGGAATGGAGTTTTCTGAAAAAGAATATATTGTTCCCTTTTTTGTTGAAAACGATTTTTTCAGGAAAAAATGTAAAAAATGTGGCAAGTTTTTCTGGACTCAGGATAGGACTGTAGATAACTGTATGGAAGCACCATGCTGCGAATACACTTTTATTCACAACCCACCTACCAATCGACATTATACTTTAGATGAGCTTAAAGAAGCCTTTTTAAAATTCTTTGAAAGAAACAATCATACTCGGATTCAACCCTATCCTGTAATTGCTCGCTGGAGAGATGATCTCTTTGTAACAATTGCTAGTATCGCTGATTTTCAACCTTTTGTAACAGAAGGGATAACTCCGCCTCCGGCAAATCCTTTAGTTATTAGCCAACCTTGTTTACGCTTTATAGATATCGATAATGTAGGACTTACTGCTGGTAGACATCTCACTATATTTGAAATGGGCGGAGCTCATGCCTTTAACTATCCTGACGTAAAGATCTATTGGAAAGACGATACAGTCAGGTATCATCATAAATTTGTAACAAATGTGCTTGGCATTGATACTGAAAATGTTTCTTACAAAGAAGGAATCTGGTCTGGAGGAGGTAATGCTGGACCATGTCTTGAAAGTTGTATAGGTGGGCTGGAAGTTGCAACACTTGTTTTTATGCAATATAAAGTAGTTAATGACAAATATGTGGATATGCCGATAAAAATAGTAGATACAGGTTATGGGATGGAACGGTTTACGTGGCTTTCACAAGGAACGATTAGTGGCTTTGAGGCAATATATGGCTCTATTCTAGATAAGATAATGCATATAGCAGGTCTCGTTGATATTGACGAACGACTTCTTATTGAAAGTGTTAAAAATTCAGCGCTTATGGATGCAGTAACAATTTCCGATCGAATGATTTTAAGAAAGAGTGTTGCCAACAAACTTGCCATGGACCCTATTGAGTTAGATAAGATAATGGTCCCTATTGAAGGAGCCTATGGTATTGCTGATCATACCAAAGCGTTAGTTTTTATGCTAGCTGAAGGAGCTCTTCCCTCAAACATTAAGATCGGTTATCTAACTCGATTGTTAATTAGAAGAACATATCGTTTACTTAGGCTTCTTGGGATTGAAAACCAATTCCTAGATATTGTAGAAATGCAGATAAATCATTGGTCTAAAAGCTTTCCCCATATAAAAGATATGGAAAACGAGATTCTGGAAGCCTTGATCTTCGAGGAGAAGAAATATCGTGATACGTTAAAAAGAGGAATGAATTTATCAAAGAGAATAGCTAAAGAAATAAAATCGAAGGGAAAAACTGAAATCCCTATTAAAACTATTATTGAGCTTTACGATTCTCATGGAATTTCTCCGGAAATAGTTCGAGAAAACGTTAAATCGGAAGGTATTCGTCTATCTGTGCCAGACAATTTCTATTCTTTAGTTGCACAAAGACACACAGCTTCAACAATATCTAAAAGAAAGGAAATTACAGTTGATTTTGAACTAGAAAAGGAGGTTTCAAACCTTCCCAAGACCGAGTTATTATATTATGATGACCCTTATCAAACAGAGTTTAAGGCAAAAATCCTTAAAATTGTAAATACGCCTGCCAGTGGAAAATGTGTTGTTTTGGATAGGACAGCGTTCTATCCTGAAGGAGGGGGGCAGATTTCTGATTCCGGAACTTTTTTGTTTGATAATAAACAAATGGACGTTTTTTCCGTCCAAAAAATTGGAAATATTGTAATCCATCATGTGAAATCTGATTATTTAGTACAAGGAGTGGAGATTATTGGGAAAATTAACTGGGCTCATCGGCTAAGTTTGATGAGGCATCACACTTCTACTCACATTATTATGGGAGCTGTTAGAAGAATTGTTGGTGAGCATGCGTGGCAAGCAGGTGCTCAAAAAGAAGTTGAGAAATCTAGACTCGATGTCTCTCATTGGAAAAGAATAACTCCTAAACAATTGACGAATATTGAGAAAATGGCGAATTCTCAAATCATGACGAATCTTCCTGTTGAAGTGTTATGGATGCCACGAGATAAAGCTGTTCAAATGTATGGTTTTAGGCTTTACCAGGGTGGAGTTGTACCAGGAGCAAAGATACGTATAGTAAAAATAGGTGACTGGGATGTTGAAGCGTGTGGAGGTACTCACCTTAGGAGAACCGGTGAAATAGGTCTCCTCAAACTTCTTCAAACAGAACGGATACAAGATGGCGTTGAAAGGATCACTTTTGCTTCGGGCTTCCCTGCGCTAAAATATGTTCAGGAAACAGAGCAAGCATTTAGAAATGTGTCTAGGATACTTAATGTACCAGTAAATGATACCCTAAAAGCCGTAAAGGGAACTTCTGAAGAATTGAAGGAAGTAAGACGGGAAGTTGATCGGCTTAAGTATACATTAGCTAAATTTGAGACAGAGGCAATGCTAAGGCAGGCTAAGGAAATTTTTGGGATAAAATTAGTACTGAGACTTATCAAAGGAGCTGATGTTGATTATCTAATCAAGATGGCTGGTTTCTTAGTAGAGAAGGAGCCAAAGGCTGTTACAGTCATTTGTAATGTGAATGAGACTGTTAAAATTGTTGTAATGGTCGGTGAAGAGGCAGTTAAAATCAAAGTAAATGCGGGAAAAATCGCTAACGAAGTAGCAAAAATAGTTGGAGGTGGAGGAAATGGACGAGCGGATTTTGGGCAAGGAGGAGGAGTAAAGGTGGATGAAGCGTCAAAGGCATTAAAAATTGTTGAAAAAGTAGTTAAAAATCAAATTTTAGGATCAGAAGAGGAAGTTATATGACCCTGGATTTCGGAATTATTGAAGAAAAATGGCAAAAAGCTTGGGACGAGTATAAAATTTTTGAAGCTGATCCTCGTAAAGATGTGAAAAAAATCTTTGCAACCTTTCCTTATCCGTATATGAACGGGCCTCTTCATGTGGGACATGGCTTTACCTCAACAAGAATTGACGTATATGCTCGATTTAAAAGGATGATGGGATTCAATGTTCTTTTTCCATGGGCTTGGCATTGGACTGGAGAAACTATAGCAGGTGCTTCTGAAAGAGTAAAACATAATGACAGAGATTTGATTAAAGCTTTTAGAGATATAGATGGAGTGCCTGAGGAGCTGATTAGAAAATTTGTTGATCCAGTATTTATGGCAACTTATTATACCCAAGAAGGCAAAATAGTCGTTAAACGAATGGGCTTTTCCATTGACTGGAGAAGAGAGTTCCATACGACTTCTCATGACCCATGTTTTAGCCGTTTTGTAGAATGGCAATATCTTAAACTCATGGAAAAGAATTATATTATTAAAGGATCCCATCCTGTGGTGTGGTGCCCTAAATGCGAAAGCCCAACAGGAGAGGCTGATCGGCTTGTAGGAGAAGATGTCGCACCTGAGGATTATGTATTAATTAAGTTTAAGTTTAATAGTAAAATTCTTCTTGGGGCTACACTACGACCTGAGACAATTTACGGAGCTACAAATCTTTGGATTAATCCTGATTCTGAATATGTAGTTCTTGGTGTTGAAGACGAGGAGTGGATTGTCAGTACTCAAGCGGCGGAAAAATTAGCTCATCAACTAGAAAATACCAGAGTTGTCGGAAAGGTTTCAGCCACTGATTTGATTGGAAAAACGTGTATAAATCCTGTAAACAAAGAGAAGATCTTTATTCTTCCCGGTTGGTTTGTTGAATCAGATGTAGGAAGTGGGATTGTTTACAGCGTTCCTGCGCATGCACCTTTCGATTGGGTTGCTCTCAAAGATTTGAAGAGTGAACCAGAAATTCTTCGTAAATATGGGATTGATCCCAATATCATTGATGGTATTAAACCTATTTCGTTAATCTATTTAGAGGGATTCGGAAATTTCCCTGCAAAAGAAATTGTTGATGAGCTAAAGATTGAAAATCAAAACGATCCTCGTTTAGACGAAGCTACTAAAGTGATTTATAGAAAGGAATTTCATGGAGGCGTTTTAAAGGATAATTGTAACGAGTATGCTGGTAAGACTGTACGTGATGTTAAAGAAGTTATGATAAAGGATTTTAGGGAGAAAAATGTAGCGAGTTTAATGTATGAATTACCTAGTCAAGTTGTTTGTAGATGTGCTTGTTCCTGTATAGTTAAGGTTTTAAGAAATCAATGGTTTCTGAATTATTCAGATAAGATTTGGAAAGACAAGGCGCACAGTTGTATAGCTAGAGCAAAAATTTATCCAGAAAATGTTCGCCAATGGTTCAACGATATCATTTATTGGTTTCGTTAAATGGCTTGTGCGAGTAAAACAGGTTTAGTAAATCCTTTGCCTGGGGGCCAATATTGGATCATCTAAACTCTAAGCGACTCCACAATCTACATGGCGTATT